>JBFMAT010000005.1:0-104523 GCA_040755495.1 Chloroflexota bacterium | reverse complement strand
GTCGCGGCGCCGCCGCCCGCCGCCCCGGCGCCGGCCAACCGGATCGTCGCCGAGCCCCCGGCGCCGGCGCCCGCCGTCCAGGCGTCCCGGCCGGCCGCGGCCGTCGCCCCGATCGTCGCCACGCCCGTCGTGCAGCGCGTGGACGGCGCGGCGCCCGCCGCCGAGCCGGGCGGGCGCGGCGGCGTGGCGCACTCCGAGACCGAGCTCGACGAGCTCGCCAAGGCCCTGTTCGGCCGGATCCGCGGCCACCTCCGGACGGAGGTCATCCACGATCGCGAGGCCAAGGGCCTCACCTTCGACGCCTTCTAGCGAGGACCACCCATGGGCGACCCCGCAGTCAGCATCGCGTACCGGGTCACGATCGACGGGTTCATCCCGCTCGGGATCTGGACCAAGATCGAGGGCCTCGGCTTCGAGTACCAGGTGACCGAGTACCGCGAGGGCGGCGTCAACGGCTACACGCACAAGATCCTGGGGCCGTGCAAGTACACGAACATGCGGCTGTCGCGGCCCGTGGACTCGACCTCGCAGCTGCTGATGCTGTGGCTCCAGAGCAACCTGATCGCCGTCCTCCCCCAGACGATGGCGATCACGGCGATGACCGCGGGCGGCGAGGACATCACGACCTGGAACCTGGCCGGCGTCGTGCCCGTGAAGTGGAGCGGGCCGTCGCTCGACGTGATGAGCAACAACGTGGCGACCGAGACCCTCGAGGTGATGTACCAGGAGATCATCGGGCTCGGCTCGCTGGGCGGCATGCTGGCGGGCGCCCTGTCCGTGTCGGCGTCCGTGGACGTGTCGTTCTGAGGGCGCGGCGATGGTGATGGACGCGGTCGGATCGGCCGCCACGGCCGTCGGCGAGGCCCTCGGGCTGATCAAGCCCGACAAGGCGAAGCTGGTGTGCACGGGCGACAACATGCCCTCGGGCGAGACCGAGATCGAGTGCATGTTCAATCCCACGGAGTACCGGCTCACCCAGACGCTGAACGTCACGCGCAACAACACGCCGGCCACCGACGGCGGCACGCCCGAGTTCAGCGGCACCAACGCGATGACGCTCACGACCCAGCTGTTCTTCGACGACTTCGCGTCGATGGAGGGCGACGTCACGCCCAAGATCACGACCCTGCTCGGCTGGACGCGACCCACCCAGAGCTCGCGCGACAGGAAGAAGCCCTGCCCGCCGCTGGTCTCGTTCAAGTGGGGCGGCAACCCGCAGCTGGACGAGTTCTCCGGCTACCTCAAGAGCGTCGTCGTCAACTACACGATCTTCCGCAAGGACGGCACCCCGGTCCAGGCCAAGGTCGACGTGATCATCGAGGGCCAGCAGGAGCAGATCGGCGGCCAGAACCCGACCTCGCACTCGATCAACAGCCGGCGCGTCCACACGATGATCGACGGCGACACGCTCCAGTCCGTCGCCTACAAGGAGCTCGGCAAGCCCGCCTACTGGCGCGCGATCGCGGAGCTCAACGGCATCGACGACCCCCTCCGGCTCGCGGCGGGCACCGTGCTCCTGATCCCCACCGTCGCCGACGCGGCGCGGAACGCCTGAGGCCCCGCGATGCCGGCCCCGACCGCCTCCACCTCCCGGATCGTCGAGATCGACGGATCCGAGCTGGCCGCCGACATCGAGGGCCAGCTGGAGAGCGCGCTGGTCGTGGATCGCCTGGCCATGCCGGACATGTTCACGCTCGTGTTCCGCGACCCGACCCGCGACGTCCTGTCGCGGGCGGGCATCGAGATCGGCAAGAAGGTGTCGATCTCCACCGCCTCGCTCCGGTCGGACAGCCCCGAGACGCTGATCGTGGGCGAGGTCACGTCCGTCGAGGCGGACTACGACTCGCTGGGGACGCGGGCCGTCGTGCGCGGCTACGACAAGAGCCACCGCCTGGCGGCCGGGCGCAAGACCGCCACCTACCAGCAGGTCAAGTACTCGGACATCGCGTCCCAGATCGCGAGCGCGGCCGGGCTCACGCCGGACGTGGACGAGTCCAGCGGGACCGTGGAGCACGTCCTCCAGGCGAACCAGTCGGACCTCGACTTCCTGCTCGGGCTGGCGCGCCGGATCGGGTTCGACTGCCGGGTCGAGGACGAGACGCTGCTGTTCAAGCGGCCCGTCCCGTCGTCCGGCGCGCCGGGTGCCGGCGACTTCACCAGCGAGGACCCCGTCCAGCTCGTGTGGAACCTCAACCTGCTCGAGTTCCGCGCCCGGATCAGCGCGGTCGCCCAGGTGTCCGAGGTCAAGGTCCGCGGCTGGGACCCGGTGGGCAAGGAGGCGGTCATCGGCCAGGCCGACGCCGTCGCCTCCAACGCCGAGCTGTCCCTCACGCCGGCGACCCTCGCGGACAAGGTGGGCGGCCAGACGATGGTCGTCGTGGACCACCCGGTGAGCACCCAGGAGGCCGCCGACGAGCTGGCCGCGGCGCGCGCGGAGCAGGTGGGCAGCGCCGCGTTCGAGGCGACCGCGGTGGCGGTGGGCTCGGCCGCCCTCAAGGCCGGCGTCGCGGTCAGCGTGAGCGGCGTGGACGCCGCCTTCGACGGCAAGTGGGTGATCACGGGGTCGCGCCACGAGTTCGGCAACGGCGCGTACCGGACGTTCCTCGAGTTCACCGGGCGCCAGGACCGCTCGATCCAGGGCCTGCTGGCACAGGGGGCGAGCCCGGCGCGCGAGCGGATCCCGGGCGTCGTGGTGGCCATCGTCACCGACAACAACGACCCCGACTCGATGGGCCGCGTGAAGCTGTCCTACCCGTGGCTGTCCGACGACGCCGAATCCTTCTGGGCCCGCCTCGTGGCACCGGGGGCGGGCAAGGACTACGGGATCGTGTGGATGCCCCAGGTCGGCGACGAGGTGCTGGTCGCGTTCGAGCACGGCGACATCGGCCGGCCGCTCGTGCTCGGCGGCCTGTGGAACGGCAAGGACACGATCCCGTTCGACTACGGCTCCGACCTCGACGCCGGGTCCGTCACGTACTGCGGGTTCACGTCCCGGACGGGCCACAAGATCAGCTTCTTCGAGTCCAGCGGCGAGTCGAAGATCCACCTGCTGACCAAGGGCGGCGCCGTGAGCGTGGTGCTCGACGAGCAGAACAAGGAGGTCAAGGTCGAGACCACGGGCAAGGTGATCATCGACGCCCAGCAGGACGTCGAGATCAAGGCGGGCGGCTCGATGAAGCTCGAGGCGACCGGCCAGCTGACCATCAAGGGCGCGACGGTCGGGATCAACTAGGGGCGCAGCGATGGCACACACCGTGATCGACCTGACCGTGGCGTGAAGGAGCGGACGTGAGCGAGGAGTTCATCGGGCGAGGCTGGGCCTTCCCGCTGCGCACGGACGCCACCGGGGGCATCGCCCTGGTGACCCGGGAGCGGGAGATCGAGGAGGCCATCCGGCTGATCCTGGGCACGGCGCCCGGGGAGCGGCCGATGCGCCCCGAGTTCGGCTGCCGGATCCACGAGTACGTGTTCTCGTCCGCGGACGGCTCCACCGCCTCTTCCATCGCCGCCGAGGTGAAGTCGGCGCTTCGCCGCTGGGAGCCGCGGATCGACGTGGAGGACGTTTTGGTCTCGTTCGACGCCCGCGACGCCAGCGTCATGTACATCGACATCCGCTACGCGATCCGGCGGACCAACGACCGCCGCAACCTCGTGTTCCCGTTCTACGTGATCCCCGGAGGAGACTGACCATGGCCCTGCCGGTCCCGAACCTCGACGACCGCCGGTTCCAGGACCTCGTGGACGAGGCCAAGCGGCTCGTCCAGCAGCGCTGCCCGGAGTGGACCGACCACAACGTCTCCGATCCCGGCGTCACGCTGATCGAGCTGTTCGCGTGGATGACCGACCAGGTCGTCTACCGCCTCAACCGCGTCCCGGACCGGAACTACGTCAAGTTCCTCGAGCTCATCGGCGTGAGCCTGTTCCCGCCCACCGCGGCCCGGACCTCGCTCACGTTCTGGCTGTCGGCGCCCCAGCCGGACACGGTCACGATCGCGGCCGGCACGCAGGCGGCCACGGTCCGCACCGACACCTCGGAGGCGATCGCGTTCACGACCATCGAGGACCTGCCGATCGTGCCCAGCTCGCTCGAACGGCTGGGCTCGATGATCGACGGCAAGACCCTGCGCGACCACTGGGGCGCGCTCGAGAAGGGCACCGAGTTCGCCTGCTTCCAGCCCGTGCCCAAGCCGGGCGACGCGCTGTACATCGGGCTGTCGGAGGCCGTGCCGTCCAACGCCGTGCGGCTCCGGTTCAAGGCCGACATCGAGGGCGTGGGCGTGGATCCCACCAACCCGCCGCTGGCCTGGGAGGCCTGGACGGGCGACGACTGGGAGCCGTGCGAGCTGGACTCCGACACGACCGGCGGGCTCAACCGCGACGGGGACGTCGTGATCCACGTCCCGCGGGCCCATGTCGTGTCGCTGATCGCCAAGCAGCGCGGCGGCTGGATCCGGGCCCGGGTCACCCAGCCCCTCGAGGGCCAGCCCGCCTACAGCGCCTCGCCGAACATCAAGGGCCTGACCGCGATCACGATCGGCGGCACCGTCGAGGCGGTGAACGCGGAGCTGGTGTACGGCGAGGAGGTCGGGATCTCGGACGGCGTGCCCGGCCAGCGGTTCCCGGTCAAGCGCGGCCCCATCGTGCCGGGTGACGGCGTGGCGATCCTCGAGGTCACCGGCGCCGAGGGCTGGGACGAGTGGACCCACGTGGGCGACTTCGCCGCCAGCGGACCCGATGACACGCACTTCGTGCTCGACCTCTCGTCCGGCGAGGTGCGCCTGGGCCCGGCCGTCCGGCTGGCCGACGGCGCCTTCCGGCGCTACGGGGCGGTGCCGCCCAAGGGCGCCCACCTGCGGCTGCGCGAGTACCGCGTCGGCGGCGGACGGCGGGGCAACGTGGCGACGCGGGCGATCAGCGTCATGAAGTCGTCGATCCCGTTCGTGGCCCGCGTCGAGAACCGGCGGCCGGCCCGTGGCGGCGTCGACGGCGAGGACATCGAGAACGCCAAGGTCCGCGGCCCGATCCGGCTCCGCGCCAGGGGGCGCGCGGTCACGACCGAGGACTACGAGCAGCTCGCCCGCGAGGCGGCCCCGGAGGTCGCCCGGGTGCGGGCCGTGGCCGCGGGCGACGGCGCCGACGCCGGCTCGGTGCGGGTGCTCATCGTGCCCTCCGCGGTATCCGAGCAGGGCCGCCTGCGGTTCGACCAGCTGGTCCCCAACGAGGACACCCTGCAGAAGATCACCGACCGGCTCGAGGAGAGCCGGGTCATCGGGACCCGGGCGATCATCGAGCCGCCCGTGTACCGCGGGATCACCGTGGTCGCCAAGCTCAAGGCCCGCAACCGGGTCAACCCCACCCGGCTCCAGGAGGAGGCGCTGGCCGCCCTGTACGAGTACTTCAACCCGATCACCGGCGGCCCCGACGGGACCGGCTGGCCGTTCGGGCGCCCGGTGAACGTGGGCGAGGTCTACTCGGTGCTCCAGGGGATCCGCGGGACCGAGCTGGTCGAGGACGCGCGTCTGTTCGGCGCCGACCCGGTGACCGGCCAGCGCGGCCAGCAGACGCCGCGCCTGGAGCTCGAGGCCCACGCCCTCGTGTTCAGCTACGAGCACCAGGTGCTCGTCGAGGGCGCGTGATGCGCGGCCTCGTCGCCGGGCTGGGGACGCCGCACCCGCTGGGGCCGGCGCTCCCCGCCCTGTACCAGGACGACGACTTCGCCCAGCGCCTGCTGGCGGGCCTGGACGACGTCATGGCGCCGGTCTACAGCACGCTCGACAACTTCGACGCGTACCTCGACCCGCACCTCACGCCGGACGACTTCCTCGCCTGGCTCGGCGGCTGGGTGGGGATCGCGCTCGACGAGTCGTGGGACGTGGACCGGCGCCGCGCAATCGTGGCGCGGGCGGTCGACCTGTACCGGATGCGCGGGACGGCCCTCGGCCTCGCCGGCCAGGTCGAGATCCAGACTGGGGGTCGCGTCGAGATCGTGGAGAACGGCGCGACCGGCTGGTCCGTGGACCCGGGCGGCGAGCTGCCCGGTTCGCCGGAGCCGCTGGTGGTCGTGCGGGTCACGGTCCCCGATCCCAAGGGGGTCGACGCCCAGCGGCTCGACGCCCTCGTCGCGACGGCCAAGCCCGCCCACGTGATGCATCGCATCGAGATCGTCAAGGGTGGCGGGGCCGCCAAGGGATGACGCCGGGAGCTGTTGCCTGCTCCGGGGCCGACCTCCGGGCCCTCGTGGAGGTTCCACCGGGCCTGTCGACCTTCCTCCGAGCCTCCCGAAGCTTCCGGCGGGCCTGTGAGGCCCGCATTCCGGCCCCAAGCCCGTGGCCGCGACCTCCTCGAGGCTCCAACGGGCCTGTCAGGCCCGCCATCGACGCGAGGGGGCGCCGCAGAGCCCCCGGCCCGCGCTTCGACCCGAAACGCGGGCCTGTGAGGCCCGCTCGTGAACCGGACCTCCCGCGCGACTCACAAGGCGTCTATCCTCTGCGCGACCCACCCATGACCCTGGGAGTGCGTGCGTGATCGTCTGCGGGAACTGCGGACACAGGAACGAGGAGTCGGACGCCTTCTGCGGGAACTGCGGCCAGTTCCTCGAGTGGGTCGGCAAGAAGGACGATGGATCCACCGAGCCGGCGCCCGGCAGCGGGGAGTCACCGCCCGAGGCGCCCGAGGCCGCGTCGCCCACGCGGGCGTCCGCAGGCGGCGGCTGGACGGTCTCCGACCGGATCGTGGTCATCGAGCCCGAGCCGGAACCCGAGCCCGAACCGGAGCCGGAACCCGAGCCGGAACCCGAGCCGGAACCCGAGCCCTCGCTTCCCGAGCCCGAACCGGAGCCTGCGCCCGAACCCGAGCCTGAGCCCCAGCCCGAGCCCGAGCCCATGCCCGCTCCCGAGCCCATGCCCGCTCCCGAACCGGAGCCCGCTCCTGAGCCCATGCCCGCTCCCGAGCCCGAGCCGGAACCCGAACCCGAGCCTGAGCCCGAGCCAGTGCCCGAACCCGAACCCGAGCCTGAGCCCGAGCCGGAGCCAGTGCCCGAACCCGAGCCTGAGCCCAAGCCTGAGCCCGAGCCCCAGCTCGAGCCGGAGCCGGAGCCCGAGCCGGAACCCGAGCCGGAGCCGGAGCCTGAGGCCATCCAGGAGCCGGAACCTGTTCCCGAGCCAGAGCCGGAGCCGGAACCCGCGCTGGTCGAGCCGGAGCCAGCGTCAGAACCCACACCCGAGCCGGAACCCGCGCCCATCCTGGAGGCTGAGCCGGTGCCCGAGCCCGAGCCCGAGCCGGTGCCCGAGCCCGAGCCTGAGCCCGAGCCCGAGCCCATCCTGGAGCCGGAACCCATTCCAGAGCCTGAGCCGATTCCAGAGCCTGAACCCGTGCCCGCTCCCGAACCGGAGCCCGAGCCTGAGCCTGAGCCTGAGCCTGAGCCAGAGCCGGAACCCGAGCGGGAACCCGGGCCGGAGCCGGAGCCGGAGCCCGAGGCCGAGGCCCCCAAGGCGCGCCGCGGCGGGCCGTCACGAGCCGCGTCGAGGACCTTCGGCCTGACGGCGACGACGCCCATCGCGCCCCCGGCCGAGCCGGTCCAGCCCACCCCGGTCACGCCCACCCCGGTCGCGCCCACCCCGGTCACGCCCATGCCGGTCATGCCCGTCGCACCGCCGCCGGTCCAGCCGGGCGCCGTCCGCCCGGGTGCGATGCCGCCCGCCCAGCCCGCTGCGCGCCCGCCGATGGCGATGCCCCAAGAGCCGCCGGCCCGGCGGCCGGATGCCGCGGTGCCCCCGACCCCTGCCGCGGATCAGCCGGCCGCCCGCCTGCCGACCGCGGAGGCGGCCCCGCGCCCCAAGCCCGTCGCCACCGTCGAGCGGCGCGTCGCCCAGCCGGGCGACCGCATCTGCGGCAACTGCGGCGAGCCCAACGATCCCGCCCGCAAGTTCTGCCGCCGCTGCGGCAACACCCTCGCCGAGGCGCGGGTCGTCGCGGAGCAGCGCCTGCCGTGGTGGCGACGGATCTTCCGCCGTTCGCCCAGGCAGCCGAAGCAGTACGCGGCCGGCGAACGCGTCGGCTCCATGAAGCAGGGCGCCAGGCCGGGCGGCGGCCAGGGTCTCCTGGCGCGGCTGCGGAGCGGCCGCGCCCTCCTCGGCCTGCTGATGGGCGCCGTCGTCGCTGTCGGCATCTTCGGCTACGTCGGCATCCCGTCATTCAGCGGCATGGTCAACAGCGCGCTCAGCGGCGGCATCCCCGGGATCATCGACCGGATCCAGGATGTCGTCAGCCCGAAGCCGGTGATCGAGCGGCCGGTCCGCGACGAGCTCACGGCCACCAGCGAGGTGGCGGATCATCCCGTCCTGAAGCTGTTCGACCGGTACACCAACACGGACTGGCGGGGCGAGGGCGAGACGCCGTCGGCGATCGCGACCTTCGCGGCGAAGGTGGAGCTGCTGTCCGTGATCGTGCACTCCGGCAGCGCGGACAAGGACTACGTGGACCTTCGGCGGCCGTCGAAGCTGGAGTTCGTGTTCCCGGACGGCGGCTCGACGACGGTCACGCTCGAGGACGTCCACACGCCCCAGACGTTCGAGCTGCGGGCTTCCGGGGTCGACAAGGTCACGATCCGGGTCCTGGAGAGCTACGGTCCCGCGGGCGCCCCCGTCTCGATTTCCGAGATCGAGTTCTTCCGGAAGGGCTGACCGGCTCCCGGGGTTCGCCGGGGCCGGGGCTCAGATGCCGGGGCCGAGACCGGCGTTCCCCCACGTGATCGCCGCCATCGACCCGTTGTCGACCATGTCACGGAGCTCCCGGTCGGTCAGGCGGCGGCCACGGCGTCGTGCGGCCGCCCGCTGGACGCAGGACGAGCAGACCAAGACCCGCGAGCCATCGGATCCCTCGACGACTCGGCGATCCGAGTAGAACGCGCTCCCGGCGGCCGTCTCCTCACCGCATCCGAGGCAGGGTTCCCTGGTGCCCGCGCCGGTCATCGCCCGAATCTCCTGGAGGCTCGTCGAGGCTCCGCGCCTCATCGTCGCAACCGTAGCCGCACCACGCCGCCGGGCAAGGCCCAATCGGCCCGGATGACGCGGTCGTGCAGGATCGCCCGCCGTGGGCGACACTATGGGCCGCTCCCGGGAGGCGTCGGACCGGCGACCGAACGGACCTCGAGACAGGGTGGGGATTGGCCATGCGACGGCTGACACTCATGCTCATCGCCCTCGTCATCGCGGCGTGCGGTGGCCCTGCGCCGTCGAGCACCCCGGCGCCGACTCCCTCGGCGTCGGCGGCCGTGGCGAGCGCCACCGACATCGAGGGCCGCTTCGTCCTGACCTTCGAGCTCCCGCGGACGACGTTCACGACGGCCGACGCCATCACCGCGACGGCGACCCTCGGCACGACCGACGGGCTCGATGCCGGCATCGTCGCGTCGGGTGGCGGTCCGCTCGGCTTCAGCTTCACGGAGGTCGGCGGCACCCGGCGGATGGGGTTCGCCATGACCGCCGACTGCGTACGCTACACGGTCGGTGCCGAGGCGCCGATCACGAGCGGGATCCGGAAGTCCGGCGGCTGGGGCGCAGAGGACCCCAACGCCGCCTTCTACGAGCAGTTCTTCGCCGACCCGGAGGTCCACCTGCCGCCGGGCACCTGGGACATCACCGCGGTCGCCAGCTTCGCCGAGGGGACCTGCGGCGGCGTCGAGCGCAACCTGACCGCCACGATCCGGGTCACCGTCAACCCCTGAGGCGGCCCCTCCGGTCAGAACGGGCTGATCGCGACCGGCGCCTCGACGCCCAGGCCCTCCAGCACGGACGCGTACTCCCGGCGGTCGCGCGAGGCCGCGCCGGCATCCCCGGCCCGGTCGCGGGCGTCGATGAGCATCCGCCACAGGGTGTCCTGGTAGCGGTCCAGCTCGAGGCCGAAGCGGCAGGCGCGCACGGTGGTCGCGTAATCGGCGGCCAGCATCGCCTCCTCGGCGAGGCCGATCGCGGCCTCGATCGCCTTCGACCGGTAGTGCTCGCGACGCTCGATGACCCAGTCGGCGGGCCCCTCCTCGGGCAGCAGCTCACCCGCGTACAGCTCCAGCGCCAGCGAGAACGCCGCCGCTGACACCTCTCCCCGCGAGCGGGCGGCGCGGCCCTCCACGATGGCGCGGTCGAACCTGCCGAGGTCCACGGCGTCGGGCGGGATGCCGAGCCGGTAGGCGTCCCCGTCCCGCACGACGAGCCGGCCACCGACCGGCTGGGCCACCTCGTCGAGCAGCCGCCGCAGCGCGGACACGGCGACGTGCAGGCTGCGGGCGCCGGCATCGGCGTCGGCCTCCGGCCACAGGGCCTCCTGGATGACCTCGCGATGGACCGGGGCGCCCGCGTGGATCGCGAGCAGCCGCAGCAGCGACCGGACGCGCGGCTTGGCGCGGTCGAGCGAGACACGCCGGCCGTCCACGTCGAGGCCGCAGCCGCCCAGCGTCCGGATGCGCACGCTGGCGTTGACCGGCGCGGTGGCATCGGCGCGGCCTGCCTCCCCCTCGGATGCGGCGGGCGTGGCGGCACCGGCGGGTTCGAACGGGCCATCCGGCCGGCCGGCAACGAGCGCGGGTGGCAGCGCGAGGCCGATGTCGGCGCGGACGGCGTCCGCGAGCTGGGCGTACTCCGCGCCCCGGCCCCCCGCGCCCCGCCCGAGCGCCGCGTAGGCCAGCATCCGTGCGGCCGGCGTGCCGGTCGCGCGGCCGAGGCTCTCGGCGGCCAGCGCGGCCTCGCGCGCGTCGGGCGCCCCGGTCCGGACGATCGCGGCGGCGGCCAGGGCGCGGCTCCACGCCTCGGGCACGCCCGCCCCGAGCCTGCGGAAGCCGCGTGCCGCCGACTCCGCGGCCGCCAGCCCGGCATCGGGGTCCGCGGCGCTCCAGGCGGTCGCCAGCGCGAGCAGCGCGCCGCTCCAGGCTTCGGCGCCGACCGCATCGCCGGCACCATCCGCCTCGCCGTCCGACGCCCCGGCCGACGGGTCCAGGCGCCGTCCGAGCTCCCGGCCCAGCCGCGCGAGCCACGGCACGCCGGCTCGCTCCGCCTCTTCCGCGGCTCGATCGAAGGCCCGTCCGTCCCACGCCTCGCCCGCCAGCACCGCGGCCACCGCCGCGCCCAGGCGCGCCGCCGCGACCGGCAGCCGACCTGCATCGGCGGCGTCCGGGGAGTCCGCGGCGGCGGTCAGCAGGCGTCGTGCCGCCACGACCTCGCCCGCCGCCAGCGCGAGCAGCCCGCGGGCGACCGGCGCCGCCGGGTCCACGACCCGCGCGAGGTCCCGCACGGCCGCCGCCGGCTCGCGCACGAGACCCGAGCGCAGCACCCCCGAGGCGTCCGGCGGCGGGATCGCGGCCGGGTCCATCCAGGCCGTGAGGGCCAGGCGCTCGTGGCGCGGGGCGTCGGCGGCGCGGCCGGGACCGAACACCGTCTCCGCGCGGACATACGCGTCGACCGCCGTCGGCCACCGCCCGTCGTTGCGCGCCCGGCGCGCGGCGGCCAGCGCGACCCAGGGATCGTGGCGCTCGATCGCCGGCGGCACGGCATCGACCCACGAGCCGCCGCCGGCGGCGAGCCGCTCGCCCTGGCCGCCCAGCAGGCGCCGCACGGCCTCCCAGTCCTCCGCCCGGCAGTACGCGCGGAGGGCCTCGGGCAAGGCCCCCTCCGCCTCCAGCAGCGCGCCGGCCCGAGCGTGCCGCTCGCGGGCACCGATCTCGCCGATCTCCTCGACCAGCATCCGGTCCAGGTGGCCGCGCAGGACCTCGTGATAGCGGTAGGCGTCGTCGGAGTCCTCCACCGGGACGGTGAACACGCCGCGCCGCGCCAGCTCGTCGAGGAGGGCGCCGCTGCCGGACGCGCCCCGCAGCCGGTCGCACAGCCGCCCGGACAGCCGGCCCAGGACGCACGTGTCCACGAGGAACCGGCGCAGCTCCTCCGGCAGCCCGAACATCACGTTCTGGGCCAGGTACTCGCGGAGCAGCCGCCCGCTGCCGCCGGTCACGCCCAGGACGCGCCGGCGCTCCTCCACCGAGCGGCCCCGCGTCGCGAGGTGAAACAGCTGGAGCCCGGCGGCCCAGCCCTCGATCCGTCGGGCGAGCGTGGCGAGGTCCGCGGGCGGCACCGGGTCGTGGTAGACGTCGCGGAACAGCTGCTCCACCTCCCAGGCCCGGAAGCGGAGGTCGTCCGTGCCCAGCTCGAGGAGCTCGCCCGACACCCGGAGCCGGGGCAGGTTGAACGACGGTGGGACCCGGCCGGCGACGACGACGGCGAGCCACGGCGGCGCGTAGTCCACGAACCGGCCGAGGGCCGCCTCGGCGGCCGTCCCCTCGAGGGCGTGCCCGTCGTCGATGACCAGCAGCGCAGCCGGGACCGGGCCGGCCTCGAGGGCCCGGGCGGCGTCCTCCACCGTCGTCCAGCCGCCCGCCAGGCCCGGCAGCGCGCCGAGGAGCGCGGCCTCGAGGTGGCGGACGAGCGAGCCCTCGTCGGCGTCCCAGGTCTCCGCCCGGTACCACGCCACCGGCACCCCCGACGCGGCCGCGAACCGGGCCACCAGCGTGGTCTTGCCCGAGCCGGCGGGCGCGATGACCAGCGTCAGGCGATGACGCCACGCCGCATCGAGGCGGCTCTCGAGGCGCTCGCGCGGGAGCGCCTCGGCAACCGGGACGCGGATCTTGGCGGGCACCACCGCCGGCACGCCCTCGTGTCCGGGACCTCGGCCCGTCCGATCTCCGTTGCGCCCTTCGGGCAATGCAACCCTCCGCCGTCTGTCCTCGTCCCCCATGGGCGCAGGTCGCGCCTATGGTGGCACCGCGACCCCGGCGGGTCTACCCCGTCGCGCCCCCGAGAACGAAAGTACCTGGGCCGGGCCGTGTCCCTCCCGCCCGCACTCGTCAGCGGTCCGGCCACCACCAGTCGGGGTGGCCGTTGCGGGCACCGTCGACGCCGATGTCGCCGATCTCGTCGCCCGTCGCGACATCGATCGCCACCAGCCGCCCGTCGTCGTCGGCCCGGGCGACCACGATCACGCGGCCGTCCGGCGACCAGGCGAGGTCGTTCTCGTTCGCCGGCGTCGACGTCAGCCGGCGCATCTCCGAGCCGTCGACGCGGGCGACCCACAGGTCCTTCTGTGCCTTCGCGTCATCCCGCCGGGTGAACCCGAGCCACTCGCCGTCGGGCGAGAACGTCGGGTCGTCGTAGTAGCCGGGACCCAGCTCCACGGCGCGCTCGGTGCTGCCGTCCGCGTTCATCAGGTACAGCGTGGCGTCGCCCCGGCGCGTGGAGGCGAACACGATCGTCGAGCCGTCGGGCGAGAAGGCCGGGTCCCAGTCGTCGCCGCTGTTGGTGACCAGCACGTCGAGGTCCGCCTCGTTGTCGCCGGCCGGGCGCGCGACGATGTTGAGGCTGCCGAACGGGTTGCGGTCGGTGGCGAACACGATCCGGCTGCCGTCCGGTGACCAGGTCGGGTTGCGGTCGCGGTCGTGGTGGGTGAAGTCCGGGGGCTCGAACCGCTCGCCGTCGGCGCGCACCATCCGCAGCCCATCGGGCGCGCGGTACACCACGGCCGAGCCGTCCGGGGCCCAGGCGGGCTCGGTCTGGCTGCCGGGTCCCTTCACCAGCCGCCGCAGGCTGTCGTCGGCCGGGTCCCAGATCCACAGGTCCGCGTTCCCGTCCTCGACCGCCGCGAACACCAGGAGCCCCGTCAGCGAGTCCAGCGTGGGCGGCACGGACGGTGGCTCGGTGGGCGGCGCGCTCGGTGGCGCGGTCGGCGGCTCGCCCGACGCTGGCCCCACGGGATCGCTCGCCGGCGCCTCGGGCGACGTCGTGACCGCCACCGGCGCCGACTCCGTCACGTCCGGGCTCGGCGTGGGCGTGCCACGGGGCAGCAGGACGAACAGGCCGACCGCCCCGAGGAGCGCGACCGCGGCGACGCCCCCGAGGATCGCCACGGGCGGTCCCGAGCGGACGCGCGGCGGCTCCGCGGACACCACGGTCGTGGCGGCGGCCGTCGCTGGGGCGAGCTCCGCAGCGCACCGCCGGCAGTAGACCCGCGTCGACTCGTTGGCCAGGCCGCAGGACGGGCACACGAGCTGACCGGGACCGGCCGGCAGGCCCGCGTCCGCGACCGGCTCGTACCGCTCGGTAGGGGCGGCATCCGGCGACGGCGACGGCGGCGGCGCGGGGACCGGCTGGTACCGCTCGGTGGGCGCGTCGTCCGGCGTGACGGGCTCGCCGCTCCACTCGAGGAACGCCCCGCACGAGCCGCAGAACCCCGCCCCCTGCTCGTTCTCGGTCCCGCACACCTTGCAGACAATCACGCGCGCCCTCCATCCCGCCGGCCTGTCCGGGTCGCACAGTCTAGCGACCCGTCGCAATCACCCCGCCGGTCGCGCGTTCGTCGACGCGGAGGGCGGCCGGTTGCGTAGACTGCGCCGGATGAGCGCGATCTCCACCCTGTCACCCGCCGAGCTCACCGTCGATCCCGGCAGCCGGGCCGTGACCACCCTTCGCGTCCGCAACACGGGCTCGATCGTCGACCGTTTCGACGTCGATGTCGTCGGCCCCACCGCGGGCTGGGTGACCGTGGACCCGGCGTCGCTGTCGCTGTTCCCCGGCGCCGAGGGCGCGGTCGTGCTCACCTTCGCCCCACCCCGGGCCAGCCAGCCGCGGGCGGGGGTCCACCCGTTCGGCGTGCGCGTGCGGCCGGCCGCCAACCCGGCCGGCTCCGCGGTCGAGGAGGGGCGGGTCACCGTCACGCCGTTCCCGGACGTCGCCGCCGAGATCGTGCCCCAGACGTCGCGCGGCAGCCGCGCCGGCCGCCACGAGGTCCTCGTGGACAACCGCGGCAATGCGCCGGTGGACGTGGCCGTCAGCGCCACGGACCCGGATCGCCGGCTGACGCTCGGCGTGCAGCCGCCCAGCGCGATCGTGGCCCCCGAGGCGCGGGCGGCGTTCC
Source organism: Chloroflexota bacterium (assembly GCA_040755495.1). Taxonomy (GTDB): domain Bacteria; phylum Chloroflexota; class Limnocylindria; order Limnocylindrales; family CSP1-4; genus CAIXZV01. The sequence continues at coordinate 89,577 of JBFMAT010000005.1, read as the reverse complement.
GCGTGTCGGTCGCCGTGGACGACCCGTTCCCGTTCGGGCCGAACCGTTCCCGGCCCTTCACGGTGAGCGTGGAGCCCGGGCGCCAGGCGCCGATCCAGCTGCGCGCCACGCTCAACCAGCGTGCGCTGCTGCCGAGCTGGATCCCGCCCGTCGCCGGCGTCGGCGTCGTCGCCCTCGTCCTCGGGGCCGGCGCGTTCCTCGGCAAGCTCGGGCCGTTCGCCCCGGAGGCGACCGCCACCCCGCCCCCGTCGCGGGCCGTGGCCAGCCCGACCCCGGAGCCCAGCGCCCCGGCCTCGGCGGAGCCCTCCAGCGCCCCGCCGTCGGCCAGCGCAGAGGCCAGCCCGGGCGTCACCCCGCCCCCCGTCCCGACCGCGCCGCTCGCCCGGATCCAGTTCCTCGACTTCGAGCTGGAGGACACGGGCAACCGCCGCGAGGGCATCTCCAGGAACCGGATGAACCCCCGGTTCACGTTCACCACCGACGGCCCGGGCGACGTCACGTTCCTGCTCAACCGGGTGAGCGGCGACGACGGCAACGGCCTCCGGCTGTGCCTCGGGCCGGCCGACCGCGACCCGACCTGCGAGGTCCTCACCTCGCCCGGCCCGCTGACCGTGCCCAACGACGCCACCGGCAGCGTGACCTGGGAGGCGAGCGTCCGCCCGCCCAACGACAACGTCGCGCCGTTCGCGGACGTCACGTTCGAGTTCCACGCCCTGCGCCCCGTGCTCACCTGGGCCGACAACGCGGAGTTCTTCGGCGACCCGGTCAACCCGGCTCCCGGCTACTACGGGTTCGCCGCCCTCGTGTCCTCCCGGGAGGCGAAGCTGCTGGGCGTCAACCTCGTGTTCGCCGAGCAGGTCGCGGGCTTCTCCTGGTCCGTCCGCGACGCCGCGCAGCCGGCCCAGTCGCTGACGCCGGTCGACCCGGTGTTCGAGTGGGCCCTGCCGGTGTTCCCGATGACCCCGCCGGGCATCTACGAGTTCCGCTTCGTGGGCACGTTCACGTTCACCGGCGGCCCGATCGACTACACCGCCACCTTCAGCTGGTAGGCGGCCGGGCGGGCCGGGTGCCGGCTGGGTGCGCCCGCGGCCAGCCCGCGGCTACTTGTCGCGTTCGGCGGCCCCGGTGAGGGTGGCCTGCGCGGCGGCCAGCCGGGCGACCGGGACGCGGAACGGCGAGCAGGACACGTAGTCCAGGCCGATCGCCTCGCACTTGAAGATCGAATCGGGGTCCCCGCCGTGCTCGCCGCAGATCCCGAGCTCGAGGTCCGGGCGCGCGGCGCGGCCCTTGTCCACGGCGATCTTCATCAGCCCGGCGACGGCGTCGTCCAGGGTCTGGAACGGGTTGACCGGGAGGATGCCGTCCTCGACGTACTTGAGCAGGAAGCCGCCCTCGGCGTCGTCGCGGCTGTAGCCGAACGTCATCTGGGTGAGGTCGTTGGTGCCGAAGCTGAAGAACGCGGCCTCGCGCGCGATCTCGTCGGCCGTCAGGGCGCCGCGCGGGATCTCGATCATCGTGCCGAACTTGTAGTCCAGGGCCACGCCCGCCGCCTCGGCGATCTTGTCCGCCTCGGCCTCGAGCAGCCGGCGCGTGGCCCGCAGCTCGTTCACGTGACCGACCAGCGGGATCATGATCTTGGCGATGGGGTTGCCGCCGGCCTTCTTGACCGCGATCTGGGCGTTGAGGATGGCCCGGGTCTGGATCTTCACGAAGTCCGGGATCATGATCCCCAGCCGGCAGCCGCGGAGGCCGAGCATCGGGTTCTGCTCGTGCATCGACTTGATGGTCGCGAGCAGGACCTGGTCCTCCTCGGACGCCCCGCCGGTCATCTCCGCGCGGGTCACCTTGACCAGCTGCTCCTCGAGGTTGGGCAGGAACTCGTGGAGCGGCGGGTCGATCAGCCGCACCACCACCGGCAGGCCGTCCATGGCCCGGAAGATGCCCTCGAAGTCGCCCTGCTGGAGCCGCTCCAGCTTGGCCATCGCGGCATCGAAGGTGGCGACGACCTCGGCCTCGTCGGCCGTGAGCTGGTCGCCGGCCGCCGCCTTGGCCTTGGCGCGGGTGGCCACGGCGGCGACGAGGATCGCGCCCCGGACGATCTCCAGCCGCTCGCCCTCGCGGAACATGTGCTCGGTGCGGCACAGGCCGATGCCCTGGGCGCCGTAGCCGCGGGCCTGGGCGGCCTCCTCGGGCTTGTCGGCGTTGGTCCAGATCCCCATGCGCCGGATCTCGTCCGCCCAGTTGAGGATCTGCTGGAGCTCCGGCTGGTCCTCGAACCGCGCGGCGACGGTGGGCAGCGCGCCGAGGAACACCTCGCCCGTGGAGCCGTCCACGCTGATCCAGTCGCCCTCGGCGAAGTTGACGTTGGACAGGTTGCTGTGCGCGGCGGCGCGGCCGTAGTCCACGATCAGCTCCGCGCAGCCGGCGACGCACGGCTTGCCGATCTGGCGGGCGACCACCGCGGCGTGCGACGTGGCGCCGCCACGGGCGGTGAGGATGCCCTCGGCCACGGCCATGCCGTGGAAGTCGTCGGGGGACGTCTCGATGCGCACCAGGATGACCTTCTCGCCCCGCGCGACCCACTCGACCGCGGCGTCCGCGCTGAACACGGCCCGGCCGACGGCGGCGCCGGGCGAGGCGTTGAGGCCCTTGGCCAGGCGGTCCGCGCCCTGGCGAGCCTTCGGGTCGAACTGCGCGCGGAGGAGCTGGTCCACCTGGGCCGGCTCGATCCGCGAGACCGCCTCCTCCTTCGTGATCAGGCCCTCGGCCACCATGTCCACGGCGATCTTCACGGCCGCGGCCGCGGTCCGCTTCGCGTCGCGGGTCTGGAGCATGTACAGGCGGCCGCGCTCGATCGTGAACTCGAGGTCCTGGACGTTGCGGTAGTGCTGCTCGAGCTGGGTGCCGATGCGCTGGAACTCGTCGTAGACCGCCGGCATGTCCTCGGCCATGTGCGCGATCTTGGGGGCGGTTCGGACGCCCGCGACGACGTCCTCGCCCTGGGCGTTGACGAGGTACTCGCCGTACAGCACCTTCTCGCCGGTGTTAGGGTCGCGGGTGAACGCGACGCCCGTGCCGGAGTCGTCGCCCATGTTGCCGAACACCATGGTCACGACGTTGACGGCGGTGCCCAGGTCGTGGGCGATCTTCTGGCTGTTGCGGTAGTCCACCGCGCGCTTGCCGAACCAGCTGGCGAACACGGCCTTGATGGCCAGGTCCAGCTGCTCGTAGGGGTCGGTCGGGAAGTCGCGGCCGGTGTCCTCGCGCACGACGCGCTGGTACTCCGCGACGAGGGCCTTGAGGTCCTCGGTCGTGAGGTCCGTGTCCTTGGCGTCCGGCCCGTGGGCGGCCTTGCGGGCCTCGAGCGGATGCTCGAAGCGGGCGCCGTCCACGTCCATCACGATCCGCCCGAACATGGCGATGAACCGGCGGTAGGCGTCCCAGCCGAAGCGCTCGTTGCCCGTCAGGTCGACCAGGCCCTGGAGCGTTGCCTCGTTGAGGCCCAGGTTGAGGACCGTGTCCATCATGCCGGGCATCGAGAACTTGGCGCCCGAGCGGACCGAGACGAGCAGCGGGTTCTTCGGATCGCCGAAGCCCTTGCCCGACCGCGCCTCGACCTCCTGCATCGCCCCCAGCACGTCGTCCCACAGCCCGTCCGGGAGCTGCTTGCCGTTGGCGAAGTAGTCGTTGCAGGCCTCGGTGGTGATCGTGAACCCGGGCGGCGTCGGCAGGCCGGCCAGCGTCATCTCGGCAAGGCCCGCGCCCTTGCCGCCGAGCAGGTCCTTCATCCTGCCGTGACCTTCGGCGGTGCCGCCTCCCCAGGCGTAGATGTAGCGCTTGGCGGCGATGTGCGGACGCTCGGTGGTCTGGGCAGGGCTGGCCATCGTGCAGGGGCTCCTTGACTCGACAACGGCGGGCGGCCGTGGGGACGCGGCCCGCGAGGCACCTCTTGGGAAACGTGGCGATTGTACGCCGCCACCCGCGCGGACCCGGGTTGCGGATGGGTTGCCGCGCGGGCCCCGAAGTGCCCGTCCGCGGGGGCCGGCCGGCCGTGCGCAACCGGGCCGGACCGCCCGTCGCCATCGTCGCGACCCCCGAGATACGCGCAGGGGCCCGCGCCGGACTGCCAGTCACCAACGCTGGCCGCACCCTGCTCAGTACGGGACCCAGCGTCCAGTCCCCGACCGGGCGTGCCGCCTGTCGGGGCGCTCGATGGTCGCCCACAGGACTGGCGGTCGAGCGCCGGGCCGGGGTGTCCGGTACCTCGAGACTGTGAGTCCCGATGTCCGGCTGGCACCACGGACTCCGGTCCGGCACGCGGCCGGCAGTACACTCACGGGAGTCCGCCGCCGCTGAGTGCACCACGTCGCGTAGCTTCCGGGAGCCATGCCGTGACCAATCACCACGACGACCCACGGGTCATCGAGGCCGATGCCGAGTCGTACAACGCGACCCTCGTCCGGCGCGAGGACCTGACCCACGACCTCGCCTGCTTCTGGGTCAAGTTCGACGGCGCGGCCACGCCGTTCGAGCCCGGGCAGTACATGACCACCGGCGTCGTCACCGACGGCAAGATGCTCCAACGGCCGTACTCCGTGGCGTCCGCGCCGTCCGTCGCGAACACCGAGGGCTACGAGCTGTTCGTGCGCCACGTGCCGGTGATCCGGTTCACGACCGCGCTGTGGCGGCTGCCGGTGGGGCACCGGATGCGGATGATCGGACCCAAGGGCAAGTTCATGCTCGAGCCCGACGACGACCGGACCCACCTGTACGTGTCGACCGGGACCGGCATCGCGCCGTTCATCTCGATGATCCGCGAGACGATGGCCCAGGGGAAGCCGCGCAAGACGGTGCTGCTCAACGGCTGCTCGTTCGCCGACGAGCTGGGCTACCGCCGGGAGCTGGAGGCGTGGCAGCAGGACCCCGCCTACCGGTTGCGCTACGTGCCCACGATCTCGCGGCCCGCGGACCCGCGCAACGCCGGCTGGGCGGGGCGCGTGGGGCGCGCCGAGCAGGTGATCATGGACGTCTGTCGCGAGCACGGGCTGCGGCCCGACCGGACCGTCGTCTACATCTGCGGCAACCCGGACATGATCCTCAACGTGGAGCGGGCGCTGATGGACCGCGGCTTCCCCGAGTTCCACGTCAAGAAGGAGCTGTACTGGCCGAAGGGGAAACCGAACACAATCACCGCTTAGTGCGGGCGTTTGTGCGGCGGAGCTGGAGCAGCCGAGGGGGTGCGTCGACGAGGTCGGCGGTCTCGCTGGTCATCGGGATCCCTCACCTATCGATCCCGGAAGGGGCACCTTCGGCACCTGGGACGTGCGCGGGTTGCCGTGCCGTCATCGAGCCGGGACTCTCGGGCACTCTGGATAGGTCCGGTGAGCCGCAAGCAGTGCCGAGCACCGTCGGTGTCACCCGCCGATCATCGTGGGTTGGCGTGACCCCAGTATGGCATCGCCATGCGCCAGCCCCTCATGTCTTCGGGGTTGGCGACAGTCAAACCGCACTGATCGCGACTTCGATGGCCGCAACAGCCGAGCTTGCATTCCGATCGACATAGACCACCTTGGCAACCGACCTCGGCGCCTGCCGACATACCGCTTCGAGTGCGAGGTGGAACCGGTGGTCGGCGGTCGCGTATACGTCGCAGTCGGGTAGGTATGCGGCCTGCTGCTCATCGGTCGCGTTCCCGCGACCCAGGCGGAACCTAACTTGGGCGAGCTGCAGCGCCCATCGGAGCCAGTTGCGCAGCACGCGTTCGGGAGCGATTTCCTCGAACCAGAGCCGGTTGAAGTCGGCGTGGTCTCGACGTAGCGCTCCGAGGTCGACGAATGGCTCAATCCAGTCCGCTCGGGTCGTGTCACGGCCGAGCGTCCTGCCGTATGTCGCCGGCTGCTGGAGGGTAGACCAGAAGACTACGGCATTCTGGAATCGCCACTCCTCGATGCGGCCGCTCAGAGGCAAGGGCGTCCAATAGGCCGGGTCGGATCCGTCGGCAGGCGAAACCCACGTGTCGTGTAGGTTGCCGAGGTTCACCTCGCGTCCTTGCGCGCGGAGTGCGTCTTGGCGCGAGCGTTGGGAGTCCACCACCGCTTGCTGCTCATACTCGAGGCGCCCTGACTCCATCGTGCGAGTCATCTCGCCGAGGACATCCGGCTTGTACTTCGCGAAGCGTGGGACTCTTCGCGTCCAGAGCCTATCCAGGCTCTCGAAGTCAGCGACGTGGATGGGCTTCTCCCGGATCCACGACGGCCGCAGTCGCCGGATCTCCTCGATGAACTCAGCGGACTCCTCGGCGGCCTCGGTACGCGGGTGGATCCGAGGCGGAGTTGTGGCGGCCGCGAGGATTCGCGCCCGGCGGATGGGATCCTTCGTGCGAGAGATCTCGAGCAGGGTTGCAGGCGGGACAACAACAGTGATGCCGCGCGACCGACACCAGCGCGCGAAGCTCTGCGCCTCGTCTCGATCAGTGAGAAACGCCCAGACATTGGTGTCCAGGGCAACACGTACGTCAGGCATGCCGCCGGTCTCTCATCCTGTGCTCGTCCCGATGCGAGGGATCCAGGCCACCTCCGGCAGGCTGGATCCGGTCGCCCCCGGCCCCATGGGTTCTTCGGGTATGAGTTCCGCATGCAGCGGTGATGGCCCTTGTACAGTTGGCGAGTTCGGCGAGGGGTTCTGCGAGAGCTCAGCCGTTGCGTCGATGGTGGCCGCGACCTGCTCGCCCGAGCCCTGCTCGGGACTTGCGAACATGGACTCAAAGTCACCGGCAAGGTCGTCGCGGGACCAGCGCAGCGCTTCGGGGGTTCGAGCCGCGCGAGGCTCAATCCACCGAGTCCTTGCCGCCAGCCCAATGTCGCGCGCGGATGGCCGGTCGATGACCGCCCGGTCGTCAATCGCCTTGAGGTAGCGCCGCCAATTCTGCGCAAGTGGCATGACGAACACTTCGCGAGCTATTCCGTGCCGGAGCAACGCTGGGTCCAACCCGACTCTGATGAGCGATGCCCGGATCACCCTAAGCCGCCAGTTCGGGCCCGTTCCGTATTGGTGTCCTGACGCGTACGGGTGTCCCTCGAGCTCCAGCAGGCGTCGCATGTCCGCAAACACCGCTTCCGGGACGTGAAAGTGGCCCCAGCCCTCGGTAAGGCCGACGGATTGCAGCTCCACGCGACCCGGAAGCCGCAATCGGTTGTAGATCGACGATCGACCGAGCGCACTCGTCACCGTGACGAGCGCCAGCCTCGCTGTCTTGGCCTTCCCGCTGATGATCCCCACGCTCTCGCCGTATCGTCGATCAAAGTCCGACGAGACCTCTCGCGACGCGAGCAGACTCGCCACAAGCTTCCCGCCCATGAGCTGAGTGTATGGAGGCACTGCTCCCACGACGAACGCGTCGAGGATGTTGACCAGTCGGTCCCGCCGTTCATCGACAGTCCAGCCAATGTGAGTGTCTCGGACCCGGAGGTTGAACACCGGGTCGCCGAGCGCGAGCACACCGATCAGGTGCCCATTGCTTTCATCGACCACGAGGTACCGCATCCTGCGCCCATACCCGCGCGAGACCGGGACGGACCAGAGCAACGTCGCCAGGCGGAAGACCAGCGAGGTCTCGTCGCCACTCGATACCTGGACCAGAGCAGGCGCCACGGTGGATGGGTTGACATCGCTGCCGCTGGCGAACCAGGACATGAGTTCGCGCCAGCGGGCTTGGAGCGCCGGCTTCTCCCGTGCGAGGGTCTCTTGGCGTTGGGCCGCGTGGCTCTGCCGCACAGCCTCCTTCGTCGACTGCAATCCGGTCGCCCCGGACAGCCCCAGGCCCGCGAGGTGCTCGTCCATCGCGGTGCGGATCGAGTCGACGAGCTCACGGGTGCGGCCCGTGGCGGCGGTCGGCGGCACCTCATCAGTCGACAAGGAACAGTTCCCCGGTGTCTGACGCAAACGCCTGTGGAGCGTGCCGTTGACCCCTGAGCCGCCACTCCAGGAATCGGAGGTTCATTCCCGGACGAGCAGACCGAAGTTGCGGAAACCGTTCGGGATCGGCGATGAAGCTGACAGGCCGTCCACGCCACGTGACGCTGCCACGCACGAAGCCTGGGCCGTCTAGCACCTCAACGACAGTCCCTTCGAAGCCGAGGTAGGCGCGCTCCAGCACGTCTGCCTCCGTATTTGCGTCGCTTACCTGAGCCGCCCAGAACGGCTCGCACCATGGCCGGAACTCGCATGCCTTGCACACATCGCCGGGCCGCGCGTGATCTCGAGGTGCTCCACGCGTGCAGACCTCACGAAGCACCGCGGAGTCGTCATTTGCGAGTTCGGTGCACTCCTCCGGATTGAGCTCAAGCGTGGCTTCGGTGCCGAGGAGGGGGTAGACGATCGCGGCCTCGTTCGGCCAGAAGCCAAAGGTCTGCTCCCACATAGCTGCGTACACCTTGACTTGGCGCTCGTACCGTTCGGGCAAGTCCGCACGAAGAGTGGACTTGTAGTCCACGAGTCGAAGCCTGCCGGCATGTCGCTCTATCCGGTCGATGCGCCCTCTGAGCCACCCGTCAGCTGAGGCGACCGGTACCTCGACCCAGGTACCATCCCCAGCCCCTGGTACGCCGCCCGCTGCCGTTTCGGTTGGCGTCGAGGTCTGCGGATTGCGTGCCATGCGAACCGCCTCAGCGACGGCCGCCTCCTTCGCCAGTTGCACCCTCCGCTCATCCCGGGGCAGTGATCCTTCTCGAAACGCCGTGTCGGCAGCCAGAGCTTGTGCCGCGAGCTCGTCGTCAAATACCACCTGTGCGATCAAGGCAGCCTCGGCCGCATTCGCGGGCACACCTTCCTCGGAGAGACGTTCCATCGTCCGGTGGAATGCCGTCCCTATGCGGGCCGCAAAGGACAGGCGCCGCGCATATGCGTCCGATCGCTCGAAGAGCAGGCGCAGCCCGCATGACCGAGCGACGGCCGCTGATGTCACCCCAAGTGGCGGGGATGGCCGCGACCGAGGGGCCCACTCTGCGCGCTTGACCGTCCAGTCTGTGGCCGCGCTCATGTGATCAGGTTGTTCATCACCCAGAACGGGCGTCGGTCAAGGTCAAACGTCGTCTGGACAGCGGGACGCATCCCCGAGGCGGCAAGTAGCTGTTGCCGCTCGGCCGCTGAGGGCCGAGCCGAGAGAGGATCAATCACCCAGAGTCCGATACGACCACCCGCCGAGTCCTCGAGCACAAGGGCGAAACGCGTGGTCCCCGCTGCGACCGGCCCGGACACCCGCCAGCTAGTCCGAGCGTACGCTGCCAACGACGCAGCTGCCCGGTCTTCCACCTCCTCGGGCACCACCGGCCTGACGCCCTCGATGAGAAAGTCCAGGACCGCTCCGCCGAGGCGTCTGTCGAGGAGGGGGTGCTGTCTCTGGTTCCCGTACTCGAGAAGGCAGTGATAGCACGCTCCAGGGCAGTCCTGGTTGGGACATGCATGGGCGAGATCGCGCGCAACACGGAGAACTTCATCGAGGTTGTGCCCGACCCCGCGTGCGTAGCCAGCGCCTCCCGGGACGTCGTCGTAGATGAAGACCTCGCCGTGCAGACGACCACCCGGACGCCTCACCGGGCGCACTCCGACTTGGAGCTCGCCGGGATCAACCTGGAGTACCCGAGCGGCCGCGTTGGCGACCAGGGTTCCGAAGGAATACCAGACGGCCCGTCCCGAAGGTGCCGCGAAAGGGGCATCCAGATCCGTCGGGAGATCCACCCCAAGGAGGATTACCTCCGAGTGGAAGGTGTGCCCGAGGATCGGCTGATTCGCGAAGTCGGTGGTGTTCGGGCACATCGAACCGGCGCGCGGGCCGCGCCTCTGGCCCCAGTGCGGGGGGACGTCAGCGGGGAACGTGTGCGTCCCGAGGTTATCGGCGTCAAGCCAGCGGCCGCAGTGAGGACAAACAAGGAAGCCCGGGAAGTCTCTATCCGGCCCCTTGTTGCACATGAACAACTGGCCGCTGCGGACGTATGTGTAGAGAGCGGGAGCGAAGGAAGTAGGGTCGCCAAGGGCGAATGAGCTTCCCCCGAGAAGCAGGCGCGCAGGAAGCACCTCGCCACTGCGCTCTCGTCCGCCGCCGTCGTACCGCTGGCGGCCTGCGCCTGGCAGCGCTGCATCGACACTGAAGCCCTTGGGGATGAGGTATGGCAGTGGCAGCACGCTTAGTCCACCGCATTCGCCGCATACACCGCCTTGGGCATCCGCGCCTGCGAGCGAGATCGCTTGGCAATCCTGACACTCGAGCAGTGAGCCGGTGGGCCGGAAGTCCCCAACAACACCGTACGGATCGTGCAATGCGGCGCTCTTGTACACGAACGTCTCGGGAAACGTCCCCTTGATGACCTCGGCCCCGGGTGCGTATTCCGACAGGGCGATCTTGAGGTCGCGCTGCATCGTGTCCGAGCTGGGAAAGTCGTCATCGTCCGATGCGCCGAAGCTCGGCATCGACAAGCTGACAACGTCCACTGGGAATGCGTACTTCGGGAGGAGGCCCGACTGCAATAGCGCATCCAGAAGCTCATCGCTGGACGGTGTCGCGCCGATCGCGATTCCGACCTCGCCGGGCAGTTCCTTGAGCCAGTCCGCCACGACCCCCCCAAAGGTCGCGTCGACTACGGATACCCCACGTTCGAGCATCCAGTCGAAGTTAGCGTCCAGGAACCTGATCAGCGATGGCACACCCTGCCGCGTGATGAAGTCGCCGACCTTGCCCCACGCCGAGAAGAGGGATGCCGTCCCACCGCCTGGCAGGAACGATCGGAAGAACTGCTCAAGTGCGAGCGCTCGCACGTGCCGTCTCGCGATCACCGAATTCGCGAGGTAAAGGACAGGAACACGGGGCGGCCGGCTGACTATCTCGGGCGGGCGGCTGAAGTAGTACTGGTCGTGGCTTCGTTGCTGGGCGAACGACAGCACGGTGGCAATCGAACTTCCGCGGCGCCCGGCGCGGCCAGCCCGCTGCTGGTAGTTGGCCACGGTTGGCGGAACGTTCCGAAGCCCAACAGTGAGCAGACTGCCGATGTCTATGCCCATCTCCATAGTCGTGGTCACGGAGAGCACGTCGATACGGTGGTCGAGCGCATTCTCGCCATCCCGGAAGAAGTCCTGGAACCACCGCTCTAGGTCACGAGCTTCGGCCCCGGGGATCTGAGCGCTGTGCTCGATCGAGCGGAGCGGGTGGGGGTCATCGAATGGCGGACCGGGCCGGGCTGCTAGAACGCTGCGCCGATAGAAGTTGCGGATGTCGTCGCCGGGCTGCAGCCGCGCTGTTTGCTGACCACAGCGCGGGCACACATCGAGCAATGCCTCGGGACTCACATACCCGCATTCGCCACAGCGCCAGACGAGTGGTCCGATCGGTGACAGAGCGAAGGAGTCGATCCGGATGCCGTGCGGAGTCTGGCCATTGATCTTGGCTCCGGCCGGCTGGAGCACGCCGAACCCGCGCAGCGCGGCCCACAACGGCCAGTGTTGATCGCGGAGCCACTGGTCGCCGGCGGCTTGGTTCGGCAGTCGCCCTTCGGCGACGAGTGCAGCGACGACAGCCCGGACGTACCTCCCGAGTTTTCTGCGGGGCTCCAAGTTGTATGGGATTGCAGCACCCTGCTTGGCGTTGCCGGGGTAGATGACCTGTCGCTCCCACTCCCGAACGATGTCCCTTGGCCAGCCCCACGGCTCGACCGGCTCGGGCGGCAGCAGGATGTCCTCGGTCGCCAGGATCCGGGCGATGATGCGAATGAACTGCTTGGTTTCGGGCTCGGTTAGCGGTGCAAGAGCACCGGTCGTCTCCGGCAGCTGGATCGTCCACTCAGCGAGCCCTAAGGGACCAAGCGAGAACTCCTCCTCCGAGATCTCCCGTCTCAGGTTCACGTCGAACCAGACCTGCGTTGCCTGCTGAATCGCCGGATTGCCGGCCTCGGCCTGCGCGAAGAAGTCCCGGATGTCGTCCCCGCTCGGATTGATCCCCCGCTCCAGCTGGAGTCTCGTGACTCGCGCCCGGAGCTCGGCGTACTGCAGCGCCGCTGGCGACGGAAGGATCCCTGAACCGTCGCATGCGTTGCAGGGCCCGATAACAGGCGAGGTGGCTTGTCCAATGACGTACCCCTCCACCTGTTCTAGCGAGCCGGTGCCGTCGCACAGAGCACAGACGTACAACGCTCGGTAGAGCAGCTGGCGGAAGAGATCGTTCCGATGGTCGCGCCGCAGGTCTGCAGCGAGCGTCGCGGCCTCAGGTCGCGAGTCGCTGAAGAGCAGCGCCTTCCTCCCATGGTTTGGCGAGCCCTCGTCTGCCGATCGAGGCTGCACCCTGAACCCATCCTCCACGATGATCGAGAAGGTTCGTGGTCCCTTTGTTCGAAGGGGCTCGACCACCTCACGCACGTTGGGCCCTTGCACCCCAAACTGGCGATAGTTGCGGCAACGGGGGCACTGTGACGGGAAGGGGCTGAGTTGCCGCCCGTTCGAGTCGGTTGCAGGCGCGACCTCCCATACCTCCCGCACGTCCATCTCGCCGGGGTGCGATGGAAGCGTCGTTAGGATCGAGCGGAATGAGGGCATCTCCGACGGGTGGGGTCTTTCGACGCCGAAGATGGCGTAAGCGCCAAGGTCCTGGCCGTCTCCTGTGAAGTCGTCAGTCCAAGGCCACAGGCTGCCCTGTTGAGAGTCTGGTATGCCACCAAGGAAGAGCAGGCCACATTTGCGGCAGGAGAATGCCTCTAGGACTCTCGCGCCGCAGTCGCACCACACGCGGCGCTCCGTGAAGATTCTTCCGACGGGACGCGTACCCGCGGGCTCGGCAAAACGACAGTTGGGGTTGAGGCACGCCCAGATGCCAGCGATACCACGAAAGAACGCGTGAACTCTCACCGAGAGGAGGGGCGGCGTATCGGCGAGATCGGAAGCCCTTGCGTAGCTCCCAGCTGCCAGCACACCCGCCGCCGCTGCATCCCGCTGCGCCTCGCTGAGGGTATCGCCAAAGGCCTCGAGGCTGAGGTCGCTGAGCAAAGTCGCGCGACGAGCGGTTCGGGATCGGAACCACTTGATCCGCTGATCCCGCTCGAGGGCGTTGTACAGGGCTACCTGAGGATCGAGCGTCCGGTCAGCCTCCCCGAGGTCAAGGTCGCGCACGAGCCTTTCGACTGCGGGCATTGGCTCCACGAGGTCGAAGGATTCGTGGAATCGAGCCCACGCATCGATTTCAGTGCCAGTCGCCGGCCCCGGATCCGGCAGCGGGTCGGCTGGAGGAAGCTTGATGAGGCTGAAGGAGTCGGAACGTGCTCCTGAGAGATCGCCAACGAAGCGCAGCAGCGACTCGTCGGCGTCTGGGTGGTCTGGCACTGATGCCGTGGTGGCAATTGTCCGGAGCTGATGCGGGCTCGAGGTAATCCCGAGACGCTCACGAAGACGCCGGATGAGGTGAGCGACCTCGGTTCCCTTGGCGCCCGTGTAGGTGTGAGCCTCATCGACCACCAATGTCAGGCGGTGATGTGCGCGGTCGCTCGCCAGCCAATCAGCTGTGGTGGTGAACACGCCAGACTCGATCGGTCGAATCATCATGTACTCGAGCATCGAGTAGTTGGTCACCAGAATGTCCGGCGGCGCGAGTTGCATGTCCCAGCGGCAGATCATCTCGGGGCCGTCCGGCCGCGGCCACCCGCCTGTCGCCCTCAATCTCTCGCTGAGCGCCTGCCACTCGGCATCGACCTTGGTTTCGTACTGAAAGTACTTGTCGCGGCGCCACTTCACCGTCCATGGGCCTGTAGGTCGGCTCAGCCCCGTGTACATGCCGAAACGAACGACGTTGCCGTTGAGGTTGCGACGCTGCCAGTCCGGAGACTCACCTCGAGCGAGGATGCGGCGCAGCCGCGACAACTGGTCGTTTACCAGGGCGTTCATCGGGTACAGCACAATCGCGCGAACCGCGGCTGGCCTCGCCTCATGCCGCCGTGAGCTCAGCCAGCCCTGGCGCGGGTCGTACTGCCCTCTGCGCTCAACGGCTATTGGCGCGGGCCAATCGGATGCCTCGCGGAGGATGTCGGCCAGGATCGGCAGCAGGAAGGCCTCCGTCTTGCCCGAGCCCGTTCCCGTGGCTACAAGCAGGTTGGGCCGTGACCCGCTTGCGGCCAAGAGTGCTGCCTCCTGATGCTGGTACAGGGCGAAGCGGTCGACTGGCACCCCGTGCTGAACTAGCTCGGCTATTCCAGCCGGAACACTCTCGGGATAGAGGCGCTCAAGCTCAGCCAGCTTGTGCGCGGTCGGAAATGCAGGCGTCGCCTCGATGAACGGGACCTGAGCAATTGTCCCTGGCTCACGCAGCAACCGAGCCCGCTCCTCCGTCACCAACCGGTTCGAGATCCGGTACTGGGTCTCGAGGTATTGGGCTACGGACTCCTTGATGTGCTCATACGCCTCAGCGGGCGTCAACGAGCGCGGCCGCCCACCCCCTGAAGCGATGTCCCCCGGTTGCACTACCGTGCCCTCTCCTCCCTGCGCAGCACATCCTGCACAGTGTCTGCCGCGACCCGGCAAGGTCTGGCTGATGGATGTGCTGTCGTGAGGATACGAGACGCACTACTGCAGCCGCACCCGGACGAACAACCTGTCGCCGCGTGAACGAATGGGGTATCACCTCGGTCTGTTTCAACGAAGCGCAGATCTTGTACCAGGGACTCGAAGTAGCCAACGTCGTCAACAAGCGGGCCGACAGCAGGCAGCCGAACGACATCGGATCGGTCTGCCACAGCGGTTCTCCTGCTCGACCGCTCGGGGCCCGCGACTGCGGTCTTCGTGCGGTCTTTCGATTGTCGCGCAGCGGCTCGGCGGGCACCAAGCCTGCGGTTCCCGTTCAGTTGGCACACAAGGAGATAGCATGAGACACCTTCGTGGCTACTGGCCGAAGGGCAAGGCCCCGGCGGTCGCCCCCGGCCGGCTGAGCGAGCACGCGCGCCGGCCCCGGCTGGTCGCGCGCCGGCCGTGCGTCCCACGCACGATGACGGCGCCGCGAATGGCACTTGGCACCCGGAATCGGCTCCGGCCGTGCGTGCCACGCACGGCGACGACTCGGCGGCACGGACTCCCTGCGCCGTACGCACGGGTGGCGCGACTGCGACAGGGGACGAGCGACGAACGACGCGTAGCGCGGGGATCCGGGCAAGGACGCCGAGGCGGCCATTGGCCGCTCGACCCGCGGCGGACCACCGCGCGAACGTCCGTCCCGGGTCTACGATGGCCACGTGCCGACCCACCGTCACGGCCCTGTCATCCCGTGCACCCCGGTCGGCCCGCCCCGCAGGTGACCTTCGGACCGCGGCTCGGGGCCGGTGGCACGTAACGCCGCCACCCCGCCTGGGCGACGATCGGAGCACCACCGGCACCAGCCAAGAGGTCGCATGCATCCGGTCGTCGAGCGTGAGCAGCTCTCCCCCAACGTCGTCCGCCTCGTGGTCGAGGCGGCCCGCATCGCCAAGGTCCGCAAGCCGGGCCAGTTCGTCATCGTGCGCAAGGGACCGGGCGCGGAGCGGATCCCGCTGACCATCGCGGACACGGACCCCGCCGCCGGCACCATCACGCTGATGATCCAGGCGATCGGCGCCAGCACCACCGAGCTGTGCGCGCTCCAGGCTGGCGAGGCGATCCAGGACGTCGCGGGGCCGCTGGGCCAGGCCACGGAGCTCATCGAGCACGGCCACGCGGTGTGCGTCGGCGGTGGCGTGGGCACGGCAGTGATCCTGCCGATCGCCCGAGAGCTGGCGCGCCGCGGCGTGAAGGTCACCAGCGTGATCGGCGGCCGGTCGAGGGAGTGGGTGATCCTCGAGGACGAGCTGCGGACCTGCGGCGACGTGGTCGCCTGCACGGACGACGGGTCCTACGGCCGCCCGGGCTTCGTGACCGAGGCGCTCAAGGACCTGCTCGACGCCGGCGGGGTAGACGCCGTGTACGCGGTGGGTCCGGTGCCGATGATGAAGGCGGTGTCGAACCTCACGCTCCCCTACGCCGTGCCCACGACCGTGTCGCTCAACGCGATCATGGTCGACGGCACGGGGATGTGCGGCGGCTGCCGAGTCACGATCGGTGGCGAGACGAAGTACGCCTGCGTGGACGGCCCGGAGTTCGACGGCCACCAGGTCAACTTCGCGGAGCTGGCGGACCGCCTGACGACCTATCGAAGCTTCGAAGCGCAGGCCCTGGACAAGCTGGGCGCCTGCGCGACGACCGAGGTGAAGGCATGACCGAGCCCGCGTCCCCGGCGCCGGCCGACGAGCCCGTCGAGCCCGCCCAGCCGAAGGTGCCGCTGACCAACAAGGAGCGGATGGCGATCGACCGGGTCGCCATGCCCGAGCAGGACGGCGACATCCGCGCCCACAACTTCCGCGAGGTCAACCTCGGGCTCACCTTCCAGCTCGCGATGCTGGAGGCCGAGCGCTGCCTGCAGTGCCCCAAGCCGTTCTGCGTGGACGGCTGCCCGGTCCGGGTCAACATCCCGAACTTCATCGCCCACCTGCGCGACGGCGACATGGCGGGTGCGGCCGAGAGCCTGCTGGGCGACAACGCGCTGCCCTGCGTCACCGGGCGCGTCTGCCCCCAGGAGACGCAGTGCGAGGGCGTGTGCGTCCGCGCCCGCAAGGGCAACCCCGTCGCGATCGGCTACCTCGAGCGCTACGTCGCGGACTGGGCGATGGACAACCCGGGCGCCGTGCCGCACCTCCGGCAGCCCCTGACCGGCCGCAGGATCGGCATCGTGGGTTCCGGGCCGGCCGGGCTGACGGCCGCCGGCGAGCTCGCCCGGAAGGGCCACGACGTCACGGTGTTCGAGGCGTTCCACGCGCCCGGCGGCGTCCTGATCTACGGCATCCCGGAGTTCCGGCTGCCCAAGGACATCGTCCAGTCCGAGGTCGACCGCCTGGTGTCCGAGGGCGTCAAGATCGAGCTCGACGCGATCATCGGCCGGACCTACACGGTCCCCGAGCTGCGCGAGGAGTTCGATGCCCTGTTCCTGGCCGTCGGCGCGGGACTGCCGGTGTTCATGAACGTCCCGGGGGAGAACTTCAAGGGCGTCTACTCGGCCAACGAGTACCTCACCCGCGTCAACCTCATGGGTGCCTGGAACCCCGAGTCCGCGACGCCCATCCTCCACGGCCAGCGAGTGGTCGTGGTGGGCGGCGGCAACGTCGCGATGGACTCGGTCCGGACGGCGCGCCGCCTCGGGGCGTCGGAGGCGACAATCGTCTACCGCCGCTCGCGCGACGAGCTGCCGGCCCGTGCCGAGGAGGTCCACCACGCCGAACAGGAGGGCGTCCGGTTCGAGCTGCTGGCGGCCCCGGTCGAGGTGCTGGCCGACGAGAACCGCTGGGTCACCGGCCTGCGGGTCCAGCGCATGGAGCTGGGCGAGCCCGACGCGAGCGGCCGCCGACGCCCGAAGCCCATCGCGGGCTCCGAGTTCGTCATCGACTGCGACCTCGTCGTCGTGGCCATCGGCACCAAGGCCAACCCGCTGCTCACCGGCAGCGCGCCCGAGCTCGAGGTCAACGAGTGGGGCTACATGGTCACCGACGAGTACGGGATGACCAGCATGCCGGGCGTGTTCGCGGGCGGCGACATCGTCCGCGGCGCGGCCACGGTGATCCTCGCCATGGGCGACGGCAAGCGTGCCGCGCGCTCGATCGACTCGTGGCTCAACGGCGTCTGGCCGCCGCCTCCGGAGGAGCCCGCAGTGAGCGCGAAGGCGGTCCGGGAGCCGAAGGCGGCCGCGACCACCGGCTGAACGGCATCGGGACCGGGTCCCGAGGGACGGAACGGGCGGTCGACGGCCTACGGGCCGTTGACCAGCCCGGTCGTGTCCACGACCTCGAGGTCGGCGCCGGTGAACCGGTCCAGCTCGTGGAGCACGTCGTCGTCGAAGCGCGGGTCGCTCATCCCGGACACGTACCATGGCGAGCCGTTGTCGGCGAGGATCATCCCGTAGCGCTGGAGCGCGACCGCGATCACGCGCGCGTCGGGTGACAGCCCAGCCAGGTTCGCGCTCGCCTTGAGGCGCACCCGCAGGCCCATCGGCGGCAGCGAGGCGCTCGTGGACGACGAGGCGTAGTGCCGGGCAGGATAGACGTACGCCCTGCGGGTCTGGGGAGCGGTGAACCGGAGCGCGTGGGCGATCTCGCCGGCCGCGACCTCGTCGTAGCGGACGAGGCCGGGCAGGATCGGCAGGCCCGCGGCGTCCGCGCTCGTCCAGCCCTCGGGACGCAGCGCATTGCTGGCCAGGTCGAAGATCGCCCCGGAGCCCGCCGCCCAGCCGCCGCTCGACGTCTGGCGCACCGCGTACAGCTCGTACAGCCGGCAGCCGACCGGGTCCACGGTGATCAGGTGCCGGTCGGAGCCGCCTTCGATCAGCGGGGCGGCCGGGATCGGGTACGGCCCCGGGTCCGACTCGTCCGCGTAGTCGAAGGCCACGGTCCGCAGCGGCGTTTCCGGGCCGATGACCTGGAACGGGATCCCGTACCCGGCGTACGAGCCGAAGTCCATGTGGAAGGTGCGGCTCACGCCGATCGAGGCGATCAGCGTGGCGCTGTCGGCCGCCACCGGCCGATCGTCGATGCGGACGTTCCAGACGTTGGTCGCCGGGAACACCGTGCAGGCCGGCGCGCCGGGGATCACGGGTGCGCCCGTCCCGCCGGGCTCCTCGCCGTCCGGCGTCCCGTCGTCGTCCGAGTCGGCGTCCATCGGGTCCGTGCCACGGGCCAGCTCCTCGAGGTTGGTGAGGCCGTCGCGGTCGGGGTCCTCCTCTCCGTCCGGCAGGCCGTCCCGGTCCGTGTCGGTGCGGTTCGCGTGGGTGCCCACGCGTTGCTCCGCGGCGTTGGGCAGGCCGTCACCGTCGCGGTCCTCGAGCCCGTCTCGGAGCCCGTCATCGTCGCTGTCGGCGTCGCGGGGCTGGGTGACGGCACGGAACTCGGTGATGTTCCACAGGCCGTCGCCGTCGGGGTCCTCGTACTGGTCGGCGAGCCGGTCGCCGTCGGTATCGGCCCGCCGGGGGTGCGTCCGCGCGACCTGCTCCTGGAGGTTGTTGAGGCCGTCAAGGTCCGGGTTCTCGCGGTCGTCGCGGAGCGCATCGCCGTCGGAGTCCTTGCGCCGCGGGTGCGTGCCGGCGAGGTACTCGTAGCGGTTCCACAGGCCGTCGCGGTCCGGGTCCTCCTGCGCGTCGGGGAGGCCGTCGCGGTCCGTGTCGCGGCGGTACGGGCTGGTCAGCGTCTTCTGGCGCTCGAACTTGTTGGGCAGGCCGTCACCGTCGGACTCCGTGTACGCCACGGCCGTCGCGGGGGGCACCAGCAGGCACAGGGCGGCCAGCAGCGCGGCCCCGGCCCGCGCCGCGCGCGTCGCTCGTCCCCCCTTGCCCTTCGTCCGCATCGTTGCCCCCGGTCCGTCCACGCTCGGGTGGATGGGCGCGGCCGTCGGATCACCGTGGGGTGGCGACGACCGCGTCCCTTCCGGTCATGCTCGGCGTGGTGCCGTGTGGCCGCCATGACCCGGACGTCAGGGCCGGTGCGGGCCGTCACCGGACCGCCGTGCGGTGCGCCGGTGCGCCGGGGCGGCGGCCCTGCCATCGGGCCGCCCCGCTGGCTGCAAGCGCGCTTCCCGATGGAGGAACCATCGGTTGGTTCGCCACCGACGCCAGAACATGGAGCAGCAGGCTCCCTGCCTGTGATCTGGCTCCGAAGGTGAACCGGTTCGCGAACGGTTCATCCGGAGGCTCACGGGCGAACCACCGCCGGACCGTCCATGCCGCGGCCGGCGCGGACGCTTCGGGACGCTAGCCCCCGCCGAGCGCCTCCCAGATGCGCAGCCCGGCGAGGACGCCGAGCGCCGCTGCGACGACCAGCACGACCGGGACGAGGCGGCGGGGCACCGTCACGACCGGGACTCCAGCTCGCGCATGATCGCCTCCTTCGCGGTCTCGAACTCGTCGGCGCCCAGGAGGCCACGATCGCGCATGTCGGCCAGGCGCTCCAGGCGATCCAGCAGGGCCTGGGTGCCCTCGGAGAAGTCCGCCTCGCCGCCGGGCCCCGCCGCGGCCCCGCCGCCAGCCGCCGCCCCGCCGCCCGCCTCGGCCGCCCCATCCCCGGCCCGCAGGTCGGGGTCCATCGGCGTCTCCGCGGCCACGTGGGCGACCGCCGCACCCATCAGCGACGCGATGTCGCGCAGCGCCTCCCGGGCCTCGTCCGGCGGCATCTCGATCGTGCGCACGGTGGTGTGGACGGTGGGCTCGGTGGCGGCGGCGAGGCGGACGACGTTGGCCGAGTCTCGCGCCGGCTGTCCCGGCCCGCGCAGCGCGTTGGGCACGATCGCCGCCGGGCGCCCGCGGGACCCACCCGCCGCGCCGGACATCGCCCGCGCCCCGGCCAACCCGACCGCGAGCGGCGCCCAGGCCATCACCTGGAACATCACGCCCGGGATCAGCCAGCCCCAGATGATCCCCTCGCCCTCCGGCGGGCTGAGCAGGCCGTAGTCGAGGAAGTTCCAGCCCAGCGAGGCGAACAGCCCGGTCCAGGCGAGCAGCGGGACCCACCCGTAGCCGCCGGCCTTCGCGCCCGCGTACATCCCCAGACCCCCGAAGCCGAACAACCCGAAGATCCCCAGGAACAGCGCCGGGGCGGAGCCCTCCGGGCAGTGCTGCTCGATGACGTACGGGCCGCCCTCCGCGCAGTAGCCGCCGACGTCCATGACCGCCCGCATGGCGTGGAACATCAGCGTCAGGCAGGCCGCGAGACCGGCCACGCTCAGCGCCAGCAGCAGGACGTCCCCCAGCCTCGGGTCCTGTCGCACCCCTCCCGTCACGCCCACCCTCCCTGCGGCGACCTCGTGCCGGTCGCGCCGCGGATTCTACGGCCGGACGGCGGCCATCCGATCGAGGATCAGGCGCTTGACGTTCTCGAGCGGCACTCGCTCCTGGGTCATCGTGTCGCGGTCGCGGATGGTCACCGCGCCGTCGTCGAGCGAATCGACGTCCACCGTGACGCACCACGGCGTGCCGATCTCGTCCTGGCGCCGGTAGAGCTTGCCGATCGCGGCCGTGTCGTCGTACACCGCCATCAGGTCGCGCTTGAGGTCCGCCAGCAGGTGGTGGCACATGTCCACGATCTCGGGGCGCTTCTTGAGCAGCGGCAGGACCGCGACCTTGTACGGCGCCAGCTCCGGGTGCAGCCCCAGGACCACGCGCGTCTCGCCCCGGACCTCCTCCTCGCGGTAGGCGTCGATCAGGAACGTGAACGCTGCCCGGTCCGCGCCCGCCGCCGTCTCCACGATCCAGGGGATGAAGTGCTCGCCGCTGGCCTGGTCGAAGTACTCCAGGTTCTCGCCCGACGCCCGGGCGTGGTTGCCGAGGTCGAAGTCGCCGCGGTTGTGGATGCCCTCGAGCTCCTTCCAGCCGAACGGGAACCGGTACTCGACGTCGATCGCCTTCTTGGCGTAATGGGCGAGCTCGTCCGGCGCGTGCTCGCGGAAGCGGAGGCGGGACGGGGTGACCCCATAGGCCTCGTACCACGCGCGCCGGCGGGGCAGCCACTCCTCGAAGGCCTGCGCCGCGCCCTCATCCGGGCGGACGAAGTACTGCATCTCCATCTGCTCGAACTCGCGCATCCGGAACACGAAGTTGCCGGGGCTGATCTCGTTGCGGAACGACTTCCCGATCTGGGCGATCCCGAACGGGATCTTCTTGCGCGAGCTGTTGAGGACGTTCTTGAAGTTGACGTAGCTGCCCTGCGCCGTCTCGGGGCGGAAGTACACGATCGACGCGTCATCCTCGACCGGGCCCATGTGCGAGGTGAACATGAGGTTGAACCGGCGCGGCGCGGACAGCGGGCCGCCGTCGTTGGGGCACACGAGGCCCAGGCGGGTGACGATCGTCTTGTCGCGCAGGTCGGTCGCGGACAGGTCCTCGGCGCCCGGCAGCTCGTCCAGCCGGTAGCGGCGCCGGCAGGTGCCACACTCCACGAGCGGGTCGCTGAACGAGCCGACATGGCCGCTGGTCACCCACACCTGGGGGTGCATCAGGATCCCGGCGTCGAGTCCCACGATGTCGTTGCGGTCCTGGACCATCGCCCGCCACCAGGCGCGCTTGACGTTGTTCTTGAGCTCCACGCCCAGGGGCCCGTAGTCCCACACGGCGTTGATGCCGCCGTAGATCTCGGACGACGGGAAGATGAACCCGCGCCGCTTGGACAGCGACACGATGGTGTCGAGGTTGGCGACGGCGGGCACGACGGCCTCGGGGTCGAGGGGTTCGGGGGTCACGTGAGCGCTCCGCTGATACGCGACCGTGGAAGGGCCGCGCGGGATGGATGGCCGTTCGATGCTAGCAGAGCCGTCCGCCGCACTCTTGGCTCGCGCCAGCACGCGGCTCCGAATCCACGACCGCCGGGACGGGGTCAATGCGCGGTCCCGAGGACCTCGGTCGAGAACGCGTCCATGACGACGTTGAGACCGCGGTCGCCGTCGAGGCAGGGAGGCGCAGCAAGGTCGGGCGAGCCATCGAGGTAGCCCGAGGGGCACGTCGACTGCCCCAGTCCCGTGCCCTCGAGGCGGACGACCCACACCCACTCGTGCCCCCGCGGGACGTCGGGGCCGGCGCGCTCGACAGTGGCCCACACCACCGTGGTGGTCGCATCGCCATCGCCCGCTGCCGCCCGGGCGCGGGCAACCGCCGTCTCCTCGTCGGCTACGCCTGGCGGCGCCGTCGGCGGATACGTGCAGGCAGGGCTTGGGCCGCCTGGTCCGTTGCCGCCGCAGCCGTCGATGCCTGGGACGAGGCCCGAGCTGCAGCCAGCCATGGCCACCGCAACGAGGCAGGCCCCGCCGAGTCTCCCCCCAAGCCGCCTGACGCGCATGGATCGTGGCCGATTCATCGGATCCCCCTGGTGTGTTCGCCCAACCATCGTTGCGGGGGCTCGGCGATGTCAACGGGCGATGGGTCCCGGGTATTGACACCGCGTTGTATGGTGTCGGTCATCCGACCGATGTCGGTCGATCGACCGACTGATAGCGGCAATCGGTCCCGCGTCCCGGAGGTGCGTCCCATGGCCTATGACATCGAGGGCAGGCTGCTCGAGGTCTGCTCCTGCAACGTGCTCTGCCCCTGCTGGATCGGCGAGGACCCGGACGGCGGGACCTGCGACTCCGCGCTGGCCTGGCGCATCGACAGCGGCGCGATCGAGGGCGTCGACGTCACCGGGCGGACGGTCGCCCTGTCGGTCCACATCCCCGGCAACGTGCTGACCCCCGCCTCCTGGAAGGCGGCCGTGTTCGTCGACGACGGCTCGACCGACGAGCAGCAGGGCCAGCTGCTCAAGGTGTTCACCGGGCAGCTCGGCGGGGCGATCGCGGACCTGGCCGGGCTGATCGGCGAGGTCGTGTCCGTCGAGCGCGTCCCGATCACGTTCACGGTCGACGGCGGCCAGGGCCGGCTGTCGATCGGCAAGATCGCCGACGCGGACCTGATCCCCTACACCGGCGCGACCGGCAAGACCACGGTGCTCTCCGAGACCGTGTTCTCCACGATCCCGGGCTCCCCCGTCTACGCGTCGAAGTCGACCCACTTCACGCGCGACGGCAGCCCGCACGGGCTGCCGGACGTGGACCGCCGGGGCAACAACGCCCTCCAGGGCCACTTCCGCTTCGCGGCCTGAGCGGACGGCGATCGATGTTCGCGGCGTCCCATCTCCGCGACCCGCGGCGCGATCGGGCGATCCTCGCCGGATCGCTCGTCGTGTTGTCGGGCCTCGCCTGGCTCACGCTGTGGCTGTGGGCGGGCTCACCCTTCGGGCGGTACCTCCACCACGAGGGCGGGCTTGGGTCGCTGCCGCTCGAGGCGGCGCTGTTCGCCATCGGCTGGGTGGTCATGATCGTGGCGATGATGCTGCCCTCGAGCGTGCCCCTCGTGGTCACGTTCGGGGCCCTCGTCGGGCGTCGCCCGCGGCCGGGGCTGCTGGTGGGCCTGGTGCTGGCCGGGTATCTCGTGGCCTGGGGGGCGTTCGGGATCGCGGCCTGGCTCGCGGACCGGGGCGTCCACGCCGCCGTCGATGCGGTCCCGTTCCTCGCGGCGCACCCGCAGCTGATCATCGGCGCGACGCTGCTCGCCGCGGGCCTGTGGCAGTTCAGCCCGCTGCGGGACCGGTGCCTCGACGCGTGCCGCAGCCCGCTGGGCTTCGTCATGCACCGCTGGCAGGGCACGAGCCCGCGTCGCGAGGCGTTCGCCCTGGGGATCGCCCACGGCGCCTTCTGCGTCGGCTGCTGCTGGTCGCTGATGCTGGTGATGTTCGGCGTGGGCCTGGGCAGCGTGACGGCGATGCTGGCGCTGGGTGCCGTCACGGCCGTCGAGAAGAACCTGCCCTGGGGCCGGCGGCTCACGCGGCCGCTGGGCGTCGTGCTCGTCCTCGCGGCCGTGTACGCGGTCGCCGGATGACGCGGGCGTCGTATGCTCGGTCGGACGTGGACGGGACCGAAGCCGCGCCCCAGACGCGCGCCGAGCGACGCCACCAGGCGGCGGCGGACACCCGCGCGTCGATCCTGGCGGCGGCCCGCGCCCGGCTCCTCGCCGACGGCTACGCGAACCTCACGACCCGCGCCGTCGCCGAGGCCGCCGAGGTGCCGCTCAGCCAGATCCACTACCACTTCGGCAGTCGCGGGCAGCTCATCCTGGCCCTGCTCGAAGCCGAGAATGCCCGGCTGCTGGAGCGCCAGCGCTCGATGTTCGCCGGCCCGGAGCCCCTGTGGCAGCAATGGGAGCGAGCGTGCGAGTTCCTCGACGAGGACCTCGAGTCGGGGTACGTCCGGGTGCTCCAGGAGATGATCGCCGCCGGCTGGTCGGACCCGGAGGTCGCCGCCGCCGTCCGCACGTTCCTGGGCGGCTGGTTCCGCCTGCTGACGAGCGTTGCCGAGCGCGAGGCGCGGCGGCGCGGCGGCCTCGGCCCGTTCACCCCGGCCGAGGTGGCGGCCCTGATGGGCACGCCGTTCATGGGCGCCGAGGCGGCGATCCTGCTCGGGTTCGAGGAGTCCGAGCTGCCGACCCGTTCGGCGCTGCGCAAGATCGGCGAGGTGATCCGCTCGCTCGAGGAGTGACGTCGGATGTGCGCGTCCCCCGCATCCATCATCGAGACCACGACCCCGGACCCGTCCCGCGCCCGGCATCCCGACGCCACCGGGTTCGTGGAGCGCGACGGCGTCCGCATCGCCTGGGAGCGCCACGGCGACGGCAGCCCGACGATCCTGCTGCTGCCGACCTGGTCGATCATCCACTCGCGCTTCTGGAAGGCGCAGGTCCCCTACCTCGCCCGGCACTTCCGGGTCGTGACGTTCGACGGGCGCGGCAACGGTCGATCCGACCGGCCGGGTGCCCTCGAGGCATACACGACCGAGGCCTTCGCGGACGACGCCCTCGCGGTCCTCGACGCGACGGCGACGTCGTCGGCGGTGCTGGTCTCCCTGTCGATGGGCTCGCGCTGGGCGCTGGTGCTCGCCGCACACCATCCGGAGCGCGTGGCGGGCGCCGTGTTCATCGGCCCCTCGGTCCGGCTCGCCGCCCGGTCGGCCGATCGCGAGGCCGCGCTCGCGGCGTTCAACGCGGAGCTGCCGGCGTACGAGGGCTGGGCGAAGTACAACCGCCACCACTGGCGCCGTGACTACCCCGACTTCCTCGAGTTCTTCTTCGCGGAGTGCTTCACCGAGCCGCATTCGACGAAGCCGATCGAGGACTGCATCGGCTGGGGCCTCGAGACGGACCCGGGGACGCTGCTGCAGATCGAGGACGCGAAGGGGCTGGCCGAGGGCGGCGCGACGGAGGAGCTGGCGAGGGCGGTCCGCTGTCCGGTGCTGGTGGTGCACGGCTCGGACGACCACGTGATCCCCCTCGCCGTCGGGGAGCGGCTCGCGACGCTCACGCGCGGGCGGCTCGTCGCGCTCGAGGGCTCGGGCCACATCCCGCTGGCGCGCGACCCCGTCGCGGTCAACCTCGCGATCCGCGACTTCGTGCTTGGCCTGGGGTCACGGCCGTGAGCTCCTGGACGCGGGCGCTCGCGCGCCGCCGGCGGGCGCTGTTCCTCTCGTCGCCCATCGGGCTCGGCCACGCGCAGCGCGACCTGGCCATCGCCGACGAGCTGCGGGCGCTGCGACCCGACCTCGAGATCGACTGGCTGGCCCAGCACCCGGTCACCACCGTCCTCGAGGCTCGCGAGGAGCGGATCCACCCGCTGAGCGCCGAGCTCGCGTCGGAGTCGGCGCACATCACCGGCGAGGCATCGGGCCACGACCTCAACGCGTTCGCGGCGATCCGGCGCATGGACGAGATCCTGGTCGCCAACTTCATGGTGTTCCACGACGCGGTCGAGGACGGCGAGTACGACCTGGTGATCGGCGACGAGGCGTGGGACGTCGACCACTTCCTGCACGAGAACCCGGAGCTCAAGCGCACGGCGTTCGCGTGGCTCACGGACTTCGTGGGCTGGCTGCCGATGCCCGACGGCGGCGAGCGCGAGGCGTTCCTCACCGCCGACTACAACGCCGAGATGATCGAGCACGTCGAGCGCTTCCCGCGGCTTCGCGACCGGGCGATCTTCGTGGGCGAGGCGGACGACATCGTGCCCGACGCGTTCGGGCCCGGGATGCCGCGGATCCGCGACTGGACCGAGGCGCACTTCGCGTTCAGCGGCTACATCACGGGCTTCGACCCGGCGCCGCTCCTCGAGCGCCGCGACGAGCTGCGCCACGAGCTCGGCTACCGGCCCGACGAGCGGGTCGTGATCGTGACCGTCGGCGGCTCGGGCGTCGGCGAGGCGCTGCTGCGCCGGGTCGTCGCCGCGTACCCGGCGGCCGCGCGCCGGGTCAACGGCCTGCGCATGATCACCGTGGCCGGGCCGCGGATCGACCCCGCCAGCCTGGGGGCGCCCGCCGGCGTCGAGGTTCGCGCGTTCGTGCCCGAGCTGTACCGACACCTCGTCGCGTGCGACCTCGCGGTGGTGCAGGGCGGCCTGACCACGACGATGGAGCTCGCGGCGGCACGACGCCCGTTCCTGTACTTCCCGCTCCGGAACCACTTCGAGCAGCGGCGGCACGTCCGCCATCGCCTCGAGCGCTACGGCGCCGGGCGGTGCATGGAGTTCGAGGACTCGACGCCCGAGGTGATCGCCGACGCGATCGTGGCCGAGATCGATCGCCCGGTGGCGTATCGCCCGGTCGCGGCCGACGGGGCGGCGAGGGCGGCCGCGCTGATCGCGCCGCTCGTCTGACGACCCGCTCAGGCGTCGGGCAGCGTCGCCGCGAGCACGCGGAGCACGTTCTCGCCCATCACCGCGCGGATCGCGGCCTCGTCCAGGCCGGCGTCCAGCAGCGCATCCGTGAGGCGGCCGACCCCGGCGGCGTCGAACGGGACGGGCACCGCGCCGTCCCAGTCCGAGCCCAGCGCCACGTGGTCCACGCCGACGCGGTCCACGGCATACGCGATCGAGCGGGCGATGGCGTGGGCGTCCGTGCCGCCGCAGGCGGTCGGCCAGAACCCGACCCCCACCAGGCCGCCGGTCGCGGCGATCCCGTCGAGGTGCGCGTCGCTCAGGTTGCGCGCGTTGTCCAGCACGCCGCGCAGGCCGGTGTGGGAGGCGACGACCGGGCGGGTGGCGACCGCGAGCGCATCGTCGATCGTCGCGGCCGAGGCGTGGGCGATGTCGAGGAGCACGCCCCGTGCCTCCATCCGCCGGACCATCTCGCGCCCGAGGTCGGTCAGCCCGCCCTGGACCGCGCCGTGCGCCGACCCGCCGAACACGGTGTCGGTGAAGTGGGCGGGCGAGATCATCCGGAAGCCGGCGTCGGCGACCACGTCCACGTTGGCCGGGTCGTCGTCGAGCGCCGTCGCGCCCTCGATCGCGAGCAGGCCCGCGGTGATGGCGGGGTCGCGCTCGCGGACGGCCAGGTACGCGGCCAGCGCATCGCGACTGGTGACCAGGCGGAACGCGCCGCCGGAGCGTGCCTCGAAGCCCCGGGCCCGCGCCGCGAGGTGCAGGGCACGGGCCATGATGCTGCGCCACGTCCGCGGCGGCCAGCGCTGGGCGAGGGCGATCTTGAGCACGTCGTCGGACGTGTCCGCGTTGTGCTCGATGTTGAGGTGCCGCGGCACCTTCACCGAGCACGACAGCACCTGGAGCGCGACCCGTCCCTCGATCAGCCGGGGGATGTCGGCGTGACCCCGGTCGCCCCATTCGAGCAGGTCACGGCCCCACAGCAGCGAGTCCGCGTGCAGGTCCGCCACGCGGAGGGTCGCGTGGAGGGCGCGCGCCCGCTCGGAGACGGGGGTCGTGGCCTCGGGCGGCGTCCGGTTGCGCTGCCGCTCGCCGCTGGCCATGACGGCGTCGAGGACCGGCCGGGCCGCCGCGAGCGCGCCCACGGCGAGCCCGCCCGCGGCGAGGGCCAGGCGGCCGCGCGTGCTCACGGCGTCAGGCCCCGAACGCGCGGCCGCGCGTGGGGCGGATCCGCACCGGGACGTTGTAGACCGCGGCCATCTCCTCGGGCGAGCCCAGGTAGTCGGCGATCCAGTCGCCGTACTTCACGAGATAGGCGGTGTTGCCGGGGACGGCCGGCGTCGCATCGTCGATCCGCGCCTCCCCCTCGACGATGACGATGTCGCCGCCGCTGCCGTTGTCGTTGAGGTGGAGCGACACCCGCGGGTTGGCGCGGATGTTGTCGTTCCGCTTCGCCCGGCGGTCGCTGTACACGAGCAGCTCGCCGTCAGCCCACAGGAACCAGATGGGAAAGGTCTGGGGCTGGCCCGCGGGCGTCACGGTGGTCAGCCAGCCGATCCGGTCGGTTCGCAGCCGCTCGAGGGCGTGCTCGTCGGACGCGCTTCCCGTGTCGAAGACCACCAGGACCTCCTTTACTGGACCGTTGCCGGCCGGACGCCGGGCCGGTGTCGAACCTCGTCCAGGAACGCGAGCGAGCGCGGATCGCGCTCCAGGGCGACGCGCATGAACTCGCGCATCGCGGCCTCGACCTCCCGCTCGACGTCGTCCGCCAGCCGGAGGGCCGCGATCGCCTCGATGTCCAGCCGCTGGTACGCCTTGAGCAGCTTGAGCGCCTCGAGGCCCAGGCCGGCGCGCTCGGCCGGCGGTCCCGGGCAGCGGCCGCACAGCACCCCGCCCAGCGGCGGGACCCAGCGGAAGGACTCGGTCGCCTCGAGCATCCGGTCGCACTCCACGCAGCGGTCCACCTCGGGCCGCTGGCCCAGCTCGTCGGCGAGGTGCATCTCGTACCAGCGCGCGACCCGGCCGGGTGCCATGCCGGCGTCGAGCAGCTCGTAGGCGCGATGGAGCAGGGCGTACTGCGCCTCCGCCTCGTTGCGCTCCTCGAGGCTCCGGTCCGCCAGCTCCGCGAGGTACCACGCGGTGGCGGCGCTCTCCAGCCGGTCGCGGAGCGCCAGCCACGCGTGGCCCACGCGCACCTCGGTGACCACGTCGAACGTGCGGCCACGCGCCAGGGCGACGCGCAGCTCCGCGAACGGTTCCAGCGAGCCGCCGAGGCGGGACGTGGGGCGCCGGATCCCCTTGGCGATGGCCTTGAGCTTGCCGTGCTGCGGGGTGATCAGCGTGAGCACCCGGTCGGCCTCGCCAAGGTCGAAGCGGGACAACACGATCGCATCGGTGACGTAGCGGCGAGGGGCGGGCACGAGGCGACGGTACCACTCGGCGCGGACCCCGGCGTGGTGCGCCGCCGGCCGGGCGTCGCGGGCCGGGATGCGGCCGCGGATCGCCGGCACCCGCGTGCGTCCCACGCACGGATTCGGTGCGAGCCGGTCGTCAGCGTGCGCCGCACGCACGTCGGCGACCAGGAACGCGGCTGCACCACCCGAATCGAGGTCGTCAGCGTGCGCAGGACGCACGATGGCGACTCGCAGGCACGGATTGCGTGCGTCCCGCGCACGGCGCCCACGCGGACGATCCTCCGGGCTCGCGGCCACGGGGGAGCGGACCCGCCTGCTGAGCGACCCGCCTACCGCGCCCCGCTGGGCACCCCGTCCGCGACGGCCTGCTCGCGGATTCGGCGCAGCGCGTCCGGCACGCCGCCGGTCCAGGCCGGCCCGTGACCCGGCAGCAGCCAGCCGGCCTCGATCCCCTCGAGGCGCCCGAGGCAGGCCAGCGCCTCGGCCGGCGCCAGCGTGAACGGCGCGAGCCGGGGACCCGTCGCCCCGGTCAGCACGCTGCGCGTGGTCAGCGCGTCGCCCACGAACAGGGCGCCCACCGTGGGGACGTGGATCGCGACGCTGCCGGGCGTGTGCCCGGGCAGGTGAATGACCCGAGGGGATCCCGGCAGGTCCAGCGTCGGCCCCACCTCCAGCGACGCGAGCTCCGTCACCGGCGGGATGCGCAGGCCGCCGCGGCGCGCCGTGTCGACGAGGAAGCCGGCGAGGGGCCGGATCCTGACCGGACCCCACCCCGACATCGGCTTGCGGATCTCGCCCCGGGCCCGCGTCGCGTCGAGGTCGTGGACATGCACGGGCATCCCCCGCTCGCGCGAGAACCGCGCGGCGAACCCGACGTGATCGGTGTCGCCGTGGGTCAGGAGGACCGCCCGGACGTCGTCGAGGGACCGGCCCATCGCCGCCAGCTCGTCGCGCAGCGCCGTCCAGTCGCCGGGCAGGCCGGCGTCGATGACGGTGACGGACCCGGCCTCCTCCACCAGGTAGCTGTTGACGAGCCCGGATCCGAGCCGGTGGAGTGACGGGGCGAGCTGCATTCAGCGTCTCCTTGTGGGGTGCGGGTGTCGGGGCAGGGGTCCCGCGGCGTCAGGACAGCGGCGCGATCCTCGTTGCGTCGCGGCGGGCTTGCGGTACGATGCCGTGAGAGCTACTGTACATAGCCATCATGGCTACTGTCAATAGCTATCGAACCAGACGCCCGGAGCCCAGGCATGCCGACCCCTTCCCGCACCTCGCTCGACCGGATCGTCCGTGCCGGCCGCACGATCCTCGACGAGGATGGCCTCGACTCGCTCACGATGCAGCGCGTGGCGGGCGCGGTCGGCGTGCGGGCGCCCTCGCTGTACAAGCACGTCCGCGATCGCGCCGAGCTCGTCCGGCTGATCGCCGGCGACATCGAGCGGGAGCTGGGCGCCGCGATGGACTTGGCCGCCACGACCGGCGACCCGCGCGGCGACCTGCGCGCGATCGCCCACGGGTTCCGGGCGTACGCCCTCGCCCACCCCGGCGCCTACGCCCTCCTGTTCGCCCGGCTCCCGGACGCCTGGCGACTCGATCCCGATCCCGGCACCCGCACGTTCGAGTCGCTGTTCCGGACCGTCGCGGCGCTGTCCGGGCCCCAGCACGTCCTCGAGGCGGCGAGGACGGTCGTCGCTTGGGCCAGCGGGTTCGTGGGCATGGAGCTCGCCGGTGCGTTCCGGCTCGGCGGTGACGTC
This sequence comes from Chloroflexota bacterium, assembly GCA_040755495.1. Taxonomy (GTDB): domain Bacteria; phylum Chloroflexota; class Limnocylindria; order Limnocylindrales; family CSP1-4; genus CAIXZV01. Next base: position 58,128 of record JBFMAT010000005.1, on the reverse strand, counting down.
GACGCGGCCTTCGCGTACGGCGTGGAGCGGATCGCCGACGCGATCGGGGCGGCGCACCGGGCGGCGGCCGGACCGCCGACCTGACGCGCCCGCCGGGACGCCGCGCCCAACAGGCTACTTTCACTGGACACGTTTACCGCGCGAGCCGTTACACTGGCACGCGATGACCGTCAGCAGCGACCTCGACCTGTCCGTCCTGCTCGCCGACACGGAGGCGGAGATCCTCCGCGTCGTGCAGGATCGCGAGCCGTCCACGGCCGGCGTGTACGCGATGATCCGGTACCACCTGGGCTTCGACGGCGCCGACGGGCCACGCGGCAAGCGCATGCGGCCGCTGCTGGGCCTGCTGGCCTACGCGTCGATCGCCGGTGACCACCGGGCGGCCCTGCCGGGGGCCGCGGCCGTGGAGCTGGGCCACAACTTCAGCCTCGTCCACGACGACATCGAGGACGGTGACACCGAGCGCCGCCACCGGGCGACGCTGTGGACGATCCACGGCGTGCCGCAGGCGATCAACACCGGCGACCTCATCTTCAGCCTGTCGCGGGTCGCGCTCCACCGGCTGACGGACCTCGGCTTCAGCGACGCCAAGGTGCTGCGCCTGATGCGGCTGTACGACGAGACGTGCGTGCTGCTGTGCGAGGGCCAGTACCTCGACATCGCCACCTCGGCCGCCGACGAGCCGATGACCGTGGAGCTGTACTTCGACATGATCGGCCGCAAGACCGCGGCCCTGATCTCGGCCTCGATCGAGGCGGGCGCCCTGCTGGCCACCGATGACGAGGCCGTCATCGCCGGGTACCGCCGCTTCGGCTGGGCCCTGGGGCTCGCGTTCCAGCTCAACGACGACGTGCTGGGCATCTGGGGCCAGGAGCAGCAGACCGGCAAGGAGCCCACGGACGTCGCGCGCCACAAGAAGACGCTGCCCGTGCTGTACGCGTTCGAGCATGCCGAGCCGGCGGACCGCGAGCGCCTGGCCACGCTGTACGCGACCACCGACCCGTCGCCCGCCGAGGTCGCCGAGATCGTGGCGATCCTCGAGCGGTCCGGGGGCCGGGACTTCACCCGCGACGAGGCCCGCCGCTACCGCGACGAGGCGCTCGCCGAGCTGGGCGCGCTGGGTGTCGTGGACCCGGCCGCCCGCGAACAGCTGACCGGGATCATCCTCTCGGTGATCAGCGCCTAGGGCGGCCGGCCGCCCGCCCCGGGCGCGCCTCGGGACCGGCTACTCCTCGCCCTCGGCCGCCGACTCGTCCTCGACCGGCCGCTCGCGGACCACCAGCACCTTGCCCACCCGCCGGCCGTCGGTCGTCTCCACGGTCAGCCGCAGCCCGTCCACCCGCACCTCGTCGCCCGGCACCGGAACGCCGCCGATCCGGTGGTAGACGAGCCCGCCGACCGTGTCGTACTCGTCCTCGTCCTCGAGCGTGAGGCGCAGGTCGAACACGTCGAGCAGGTCGTCCACGGAGGCCCGCCCGTCGACCCGCGCCCGGTCCTCGCCCAGCGGCTCGACCAGCGGCTCCTCGACGTCGTACTCGTCCTGGATCTCGCCCACGATCTCTTCCAGCAGGTCCTCGATCGTCACCAGGCCCGCGGTGCCGCCGTACTCGTCGAGCACGATCGCGATGTGGACCTTGCGGCGCTGGAACTCGTGGAGCAGGTCGTCGATGGTCATCGACTCGGGCACGAACACGGGCGCCCGCAGCAGCGTGCGCAGGTCCGGCGGCTCGACCGCGGCCGCCTTGAGGAACGGCAGCAGGTCCTTCGCGTACAGGATGCCGATGACCTCGTCCACCGAGGTCTCGTAGACCGGCACCCGCGAGTGGCCCTCCTCGATGATCCGGTCGATCACCTCCTCGAAGGTGGCCGTCGCCGGCAGGGCGACGATCGCGATCCGGGGCACCATGACCTCGTGGAGGCGCCGTTCGCCGAGCTCGATGACCGCGTTGATCATCTGCTCCTCCTCGGCCTCGAGGATCCCCTGCTCGCCGCCGCGCTCCACGATCAGCCGCAGCTCCTCTGCGGTGATCTGGGCCTGGGTGGTCACCTCCGCCCCGAACGCCTTCGAGATCGTCCGCGTCGCGAGCGTGAGCCCGGCCACGACCGGGCGGAACAGGCGGCCGATGACGTCCACCGGCCGGGCGAGCCCGAGCGCGAACGCCTCCGGGTGGGCGAGGGCGAGGGTCTTGGGCACCAGCTCCCCGAACACGATCGTGAACAGCGAGAGCAGGATCGTGACGATGAGCAGCGACACGGGGACGGCGTAGCCCTCGCCGACGCCGATGTCCGTCAGGAAGGTCGCGAGCGCCGTGGCCAGGCTGATCCCGGCGAAGGCCGAGGCGAGGAAGCCGATGAACGTGATTGCGAGCTGGATCACGGCCAGGAAGCGCCCGGGATCGCCGATCAGGCGCTTCACGCGCGATGCGCCCCGCCTCCCCTCCTCCACCAGCTGCTCCACCCGGCTCGGCCGGATCGAGACCAGGGCGATCTCGGCGGCCACGAACACGCCGTTGAGCAGCACGAGGAACGTGATGAAGGCGAGCTCGAGGAGCGTGTCGCCCATCAGGCGCCGTCCGCCGGTACGGAGGTGTCGGGGGGCCCCTCGCCCCGGTCTGCGGCATCGGCCGGAGCGGCAGCCTCGTTCCCGGCCGGGTCAGCCGTCTCAGCCGCGTCTGCATCGGCCGCCGGGGCCGGGTCCGCCGGCTCGAGCGGGCGCGGCGGGCGCACCCGCGCAGGCACGCCCACGGCCAGCATGCCGGGCGGCACGTCCCGGGTGACCACCGCGCCGGCGCCCGTCTTCGCGTCGTCGCCCAGCGTGACCGGCGCGCGGAGCATCGTGTCCACGCCCAGGAACACCCGCTCGCCGATCGTCGTGGGGTACTTGCGCGCCCCGTCGTAGTTGGCGGTGATCGTGCCGGCACCGACGTTCGTGTCCCGGCCCACGTCCGCGTCGCCGAGATAGCTCATGTGGTGCTGGCGGACGTGCTCGCCGAGGCGGCTGTTCTTGATCTCGGCGTAGTTGCCGATCTCGGACCGCGGCCCCACGTGCGCCCCCGGGCGAAGGTGGCTGAACGGCCCGATCGTGACGTGGTCCTCGACCACGGACCGCTCGATGACGCTGGCCCAGATCACGCAGTCCGCGCCGATCTCCGAGTCCGTGATCTGCGACCCGGCGGCGATCCGCGTCCGCTCCCCCACGCGGGTCCGCCCGCGCAGGATCACGTTCGGCTCGAGGACCACGTCCTCCGCCAGCTCCACGCCGTGGTCCAGGTAGACCGTCGACGGGTCGGCCATCGTGACCCCGGCCCGCATCCAGCGGTCGTTCGCCTCGACCCGGAGGTCCCACTCGGCACGCGCGAGCTGGGCCCGGTCGTTGATGCCGGTGAGGCGCCCGTCGTCCTCCACGTCCAGCGCGGCCACGATCCGCCCGTCCTCGCGGGCGAGCGCGACGAGGTCCGTGAGGTACACCTCGCCGGTCGTCGACGAGGGCCGCAGGTCGCCGATCCGGCGCCGGAGCCAGGCGGCGTCGACCGCGTACAGGCCCGCGTTGATCTCCGTGAGCTGACGCTCCTCGTCGGTCGCGTCCTTGTCCTCGACGATCCGCTCGACGGTGCCGCCCTCGTTGCGCACGACGCGCCCGAGCCCGGTGGGATCGACGGCGTCGACGGCGACCAGCGACAGGGCGGCGTGGTCCAGCGTGCGGGCCTCGAGCAGGGCGGTCAGCAGCTCGGCGCGGACCAGCGGCACGTCGCCGGACAGGACGAGGAGCTCCTCCACGCCCGCGGGGAGCACGGCCAGGGCTGCCCGGAGCGCGTCGCCGGTCCCGCGCGGCTCGTCCTGGAGCGCGGTGTCCGCCATCGCCGCGACCGCGTCGCGCACGGCCTCGGTGATCGGGGAGTAGACGACCAGCGGGCGGCCGCCGGTGGCGCCGACCGCGGACTCGAGGACGTAGTCGATCATCCGCCGTCCGCACAGCGGATGGAGGACCTTGGGCAGCCGGGAGCGCATGCGCGTGCCGAGCCCGGCCGCGAGCACGACGGCGACCGTCCGCCGCACCGGCGACTCGGGATGTGCTGGGGTCACGGGGTGGGGCGCCGGGCGGGTCGCGCCCCACCCGCCGCAGGTGGTGCGGCGGCGCGGTTGCCCGTGGGGGTCGAGTGGGTTGTCATCGAGGCGCGCCGATTCTGGGGTGGGTCGCAGAGGGTGTCAACCGCGCCCCCGGCCGCGGCGCCGTTCGCATCCCCGATCGCGGCCCAGCGCCATCCAGCTCATCGGGCATGGCGGCGCGCGATCGCCTCGATCTCGACCCGGCCGCCCTTGGGCAGGGCGGCGACCCCGACGGTGGACCGGGCGGGCGGCGGGTCCGGGACGTAGCGGCCGTACACGGCGTTGACGGCCGCGAAGTCGGCCATGTCGGCGAGGAAGATCGTGGTCTTCACGACGTCCGCGAGCGTCAGGCCCGCGGCATCGAGGACGGCGCCCAGGTTGCGCATCGCGCGGTCCGCCTGGCCCTCCACGCCCTCGACCAGCTCGCCGGACGCGGGATCGAGGCCCAGCTGCCCGCTGCAGAACACGAGGTCGCCGCTGGCGATCGCCTGGCTGTAGGGGCCGATGGCGCCCGGGGCGCCGCTGGTGGAGATGGCCTGGCGGTTCATGACTGCCTCCGCGGGTCGTGGGTGCGGGCGAGGATCCGGGCCGCCGCGACGAACGGCTCACGCGGCCCCGGGCTGGGCAGGTCGCCGGCGCCGATGGCCGAGCGGAGCGTCTCCGCCGCCGCCGATGCCTCGGCGAGTGAAGGATAGAGCGCCCAGTGGGTCGGGCCGGAGCCCGACAGGCCGACGGGCCGGCCGAGCAGCCGGAGCAGCGCCCGCCGGAACGGGACGAGCGCCGGCTCCACGACCGCGGCGGCTGGCGCGAGGTCGTTGGCGGCGGCCAGCACGGAGGCGCGGGCCAGCAGGTCGGCCAGCCGGAGGCCGCGCCTGAGCTCCTCCGCGAGGTGCGCCGAGGCGAGGCGGGCGGCGCCGCCCGAGACCCGGGCGCCGGCGTCGTAGGCGGCGAACGCGGCGGGCGTGGCGATGCCCACGGCCGGCGTCACGAGCAGGAGGCCCGGCCGGTCGTGTGCCGGGTCCGCGTCACGGAGCCAGGCGAGCGGCGTGATCCGCTCCCCTCGTCCCTCGACCAGCGCCGGTCCGCCGGCCAGGAAGAACGGCACGTCCGAGCCCAGCTCCGCCGCCAGCCGGTGGCGGGCGTCCGGGTCGAGGTCCGTGCCCCACGCCTCGAGCGCCGCGTCCGCCGCCGCGGCCGCGTCCGACGAGCCGCCCGCGAGGCCGGCCGCGACCGGGATCCGCTTGTCCAGGCGGGCGGCCAGCGGGGGCGGCGGCTCCGGGCGTCCCCAGGCTGGCCGCGCCACCCGGCGGGTCGCCGCGATGGCCCGCAGCACGAGGTTGTCCGTGGCCGGACCCGGGTCGAAGCCGTCCACGTGGAGGCTGTCGGCGCTCCCCGGCGACAGCACCGAGACCGACAGCCGGTCCGCGAGGTCGAGCGGGACCATCACGCTGTGCAGGTCGTGGAAGCCGTCGCGCCGCGTGCCGAGCACCGCCAGCGTGAGGTTCACCTTCGCCGGCGCGAGCCGGATCACCGGGGAGAGGCGCCGCAGCGGGTCCGCCGAGTTGCTCGTCATCGGCCGGCCGAGATAGGGCCCAGCGCCTCGGCGAGGGCGATCCACTCGCCCACGGCCACGGTCTGGGGGCGCCGGTCGCGGGCGATGCCGACGGCGGCGAGCGCCTCGTCCACCCGCTCGGCGGGGACCGGCAGCTGGCGGGCGAGGACGTTGTGGAGCATCTTGCGCCGCTCGCGGAAGCCGGCCTGGACGATCCGCCACAGGTGGTCCTCGGCGGCGGCGTCGAGGCGGTCGTCCAGCGGGTAGGGCTCGAGGACCAGGACCGCGGACTCGACCTTGGGCGCGGGCTCGAAGGCCTCGCGCGGCACCCGGAACGCCACCCGCGCCCTCGCGTGGTACTGGACGAACACGGACAGGTACGACAGCGCCCCGGGGGCGGCGGCGACCCGCTCGGCGACCTCGCGCTGGACCATGAGCACCAGCCGGCCGGCCCGGGGGGCGGTGCCCAGGAGGCGGTGGAGGATCGGGCTGGTGATGTGGTACGGCAGGTTCGCGACGACGTCGTACGGCGGCGGCACGAGGTGGACGAGGTCCTGGTCCAGCGCGTCGCCCTCGACGACCCGCAGCAGCCCGGCGTCGAGCTCCGCGGCGAACGTCTCGCGCAGCAGGGCCGCCAGGCCCCGGTCCAGCTCCACGGCCGTGACCCGCGCGCCCGTCGCGAGCAGGCCGCCGGTCAGGAACCCGAGCCCCGGGCCGATCTCGAGCACCCCCCGCCCGGGCGCCGGGTCCGCCTCGCGCAGGATGCCCTCGAGCACGTCCACGTCGGCCAGGAAGTTCTGGCTCAGGTTGTGGCGCACCCGGAGGCCCGCGTTGTGCAGCGTGCGCCGGACGTGCTGCGGGTCGAGGCGCAGGTCGCCTGCCCGGCGGTCGGCCGTCATCGTGCCAGCGGCAGCGAGGGCCGCGCGTCGAGGTCCAGGCCGGCACGGACGCCGGCCGCCAGCCGCCGGGCGCCCGCGGCGCCGACCATCGCGCCGTTGTCCGTGCACAGCCCCGGGCGCGGCAGGACCAGCTCCAGCCGCCGCGCCGCCGCCTCGCCGGCGATCCGGTCCCGCAGCGCCCGGTTGGCGGCCACGCCGCCACCCAGCAGGACGCCCCGGGCGCCGGTCGCCTCGGCCGCGCGGATCGTCTTGGTCGCGAGGACGTCCACCACGGCGTCCTGGAAGCCCCACGCGAGCTCCGCGACCACGGCCTCCGGCAGCGCCCCCTCGCGCTCGTCGGCGGGCAGGCCGGCGTCCGCGCGCGCCTGCCCGATGATCCGGCGGGCGGCCGTCTTGAGCCCCGAGAAGCTGACGTCGTACGAGTCGCCCAGCCACGCCCGGGGGAACACGCGGTCGCGGGCCGTCGCGGCCTCCGCCGCGAGCGAGATGGCGGGGCCGCCGGGGTAGCCGAGGCCCAGCAGCCGGCCCACCTTGTCGAACGCCTCGCCCGCGGCGTCGTCGATCGTCTGGCCCAGCAGGCGGTACGAGAGGTGGTCGCGCATCTCGGCGAGGAAGGTGTGGCCGCCGGACACGACGAGGGCGATCAGCGGGAACGGCGGCGTCGCGCGCTCCGCCTCGCCCGGGTCCAGGAGCCAGCCCGCGTACACGTGGCCCTCGAGGTGGTTGACCGGCACCAGGGGCTTGCCGTGGGCCCAGGCCAGCGACTTGGCGAAGTTGATGCCGACGAGCAGCGAGCCGGCCAGCCCGGGACCGTACGTCACGGCCGCCGCGTCGACGTCGCGGGCGGTGACGCCGGCCGTGGCCAGCGCCTCGTCCAGCACCGGCACGACCCAGCGCAGGTGGGCGCGCGCGGCGACCTCGGGGACGATGCCCCCCGTGGGCGCATGGAGCGCGACCTGGCTGGCGACGACGTTGGCGTGGATGCGCCGGCCGCCCTCGACCAGCGCGATGCCGGTCTCGTCGCAGCTCGACTCGACCGCCAGGACGAGCGGGCCGCTCACGCCAACCCCTCGCCCGCCTGCGAGGCCACAGGTTCCGGGTCCGGCATCGTCGACGGCGCGGGGCTCGCGTCGACGGCCGCCCGGAGTCGCCCGATCCGCTCGCGCATCGGCGGCGACGCCAGGGGCTCCGTGGTCATGATCAGCGCGTCCTCGCCGTTGTCGCTGTAGTAGCGCGGCCGGATGCCCACGGGCCGGAACCCGTACTTCTCGTACAGCCGGCGCGCCGCCAGGTTCGACAGCCGCACCTCCAGCGTCGCCTCGCGCGCGTGGCGGTCCACCGAGAGGTCCATCAGCGCGAGCAGCAGCCGCTCGCCGATCCGGCGGCGGCGGAACCGCGGGTGGACGGCGAAGGTCGTGATGTGGGCCTCGTCCACCATCAGCCACACGCCGCCGTAGGCGACGATCACGTCGCCCATCGTGGCGACGAGGTATTGCGCGAGGCGGTTGGTCTCGAGCTCCTGGCGGTACGCCTGCGGCGGCCAGGGCGTGCTGAAGCTCGCCCGCTCGATGAGCTGCACGGCCGGCAGGTCCGCGACGGTCATGGCCCGGATCCGCAGCACCGGTCTCGGGGTCATCGGCGCCTGCCCCCGCCGCTCAGCTCCACGCCGCCGTCGGCGGGTGCGGCGCGCACGCCGCGGGGCAGCGTCACGTACTCCGGCACGAGGCGGGCGAGGTCATCGGCGTCGCCGGCGGCCAGCCGGCGGGCCCCGGCCGCGAGCAGCGCGGCGGCCAGCCGCTCGCGCGCCGCGTCGCCGCGCGCGACGGCGTCGGCGGGCGCGCGTCCGTCGAGGTCTACCGCGACCACGAGGTCGCCCCGCCGCAAGGCCGGCTCCGTGCCGCCGGGCACGATCCGCGATGGCTCGCCGGTGCGCGTCACCACCCGATCGGACGGGCCGGCGGGCTGCAGCAGCACGACCGTGGCGGGATCGGCGCCCGTGCCGGGCGCGACGCCCGTGCCCGACGCATCCGGCGCGTCCGCCGCGTCCGACGCAGCCACCGCGGCCGCGATCAGCGCCGCGCCGGTGGCGACGCCGGCGACCGGCAGCGCGAGCGCGTGGGCGAGCCCCTTCACGGTCGCGATGCCGACGCGCAGGCCCGTGAACGCGCCCGGACCGGTGCCCACGACCAGCCCACCGAGGTCCGCCGGGGCGACGCCATGGGCCGCGAGCAGCGCCTCGAGCCGGATCAGCAGCTCCTCGCCGTGCCGGTAGCCCGCGGGCCAGGCCCGGCCCTCGATGAGGTCGCCGGCCGGCGTGCCGAGCGCCACCAGCGCGTGGGTCGTCGCCGTGTCCACGACCAGCAGCGGGCCGCCGGCCGTCATGCGGCGGCTCCCAGGTACCGCGCGTAGCCGGGCTCTCCGGCCCGGAGCGTGATCCGCCGCTCGTCGTCGCCGGTGCCGTCGATGACCACGTCCAGGCGTCCGGCCGGCAGCGCCTCGCCCAGGCGCTCCGCCCACTCCACCACCGCCACGCCCTCGGCCTGGCGGTCGTCGAGCAGCCCGCCGGCGAGGGCGTCCGCGGCGTCGCCGAGGCGGTACAGGTCGAGGTGGAACATCGGCAGCCGCCCCGCGTACTCGGCCATCAGCACGAACGAGGGCGAGTTGACCGTGTCCCGGATGCCGAGGCCCTCGGCGAACCCCTTGGCGAACACGGTCTTGCCCGCGCCCAGGTCGCCCACGAGGCACACCAGGTCACCGGGCCGCGCGACGGCCGCCAGCCGCGCGGCGAGCGCGCGCGTGGCGGCTGGGTCGTGCGTGCGGACGACGCGCTCGGCGAGGACGGGGGTGGACATCGGAGCCGAGGGTAGCCGAAGCCGGGACCCGACGCCGCCGCACCGGGCGCGCGCGGGGTGCCGTCAGACGAGGCGCTCGAGGTCGCCGAGCGGCGTGTCCACGGGCGGCTCGCCGTCGATCTCGACCCACGCGGCCTCGAGCATCACGCCGGCCGCGAACCGGCGACGGCCCGCGAGGCCGGTCACGCGACCCTCGGCGCCCGCGGTGGGACCGCTGCGCAACCGCACCCAGTCGGGGTCGATCGCCGGCAGCTCCACGTCCGGGGCGTCGAACACGAGCGCCGGCGGGTCCACGAGCAGCGCGACCTCCCGCCCGGCCAGGCGCTCGAACAGCTCGGCGATCGGCGACGCGATCGGGCGCCGCAGCGTGCCGTCGAGGACCAGCAGCCCGAACGGCGGTGCGGGGTGGAGGGCCGCCCGCTGGCGCCGCTCGGAGGCCAGGAAGTCGCGCAGCTCCTTGCCCGGCAGCGAGGCGACGACGATCCCGCGCACCCCCATCGCCCGGGCGCGCGTGAGGGCCTCCGCGTCGATGCGCGAGCCGACGACCAGGATGCTGCCGGCCCGGCCGACGTCGATTCCGCCCGGCCGCAGGTCGCCGAACGGGTCGGTCGCGAGCTCCAGCCGCCCGCGCGCGGAGGCGCCGGCGGCCATCGCGCCGCGCACCGCCAGCCCGGCGACGCGGATGCGGACCTCGGCGCCCGGCCGAACGTCCACGACCAGTCCGCCGACCGGCGACGTGCCGACCGACCGGTGGTCCCCGACCACGATCCGCCAGCGGTCCCGCTGGCCGGCGACCGGCGCCAGCAACTCGCCCTCGAGCTCCGGCCGGCCGCGGCGGAAGCGGCCCGTCGCGAGCGTGGGCGACCAGCGCGTGCCGGCGACCGGCGGCGGCGCCCCCACCGACGACCGCACGTCGGCCTCGTCGATCCGTGCGTCGCGGAGGTGCTCGAGCAGCGGGTCGCCGGGTGCCAGCTCCGTGCCCGTCTCGACCAGCGCGCGGTCGCCGGGCGGCAGCGGCAGGTGGGTCTCGAGCCCGGCCTCGACGAACGGGCGCGACGGGATCTCGGCCCGCCAGTCGTGCGCCGTCACGCGTCGACCCCCGTCCAAAGCGCCCCCTGCCACGCGGCCAGCAGCTCGCGCCGCCGCTCGAGGCGGTCGGGCAGGCGCATCGGGATGCCCCGCAGGTCGACGAGCAGCCCGCCGAGGCCGCCGGCGACCTCGAGCGCGAACTGCCGCCCGCGCAGCCCGAGGTCAACCGTGTCGCGGAAGCGCACGTCCACGATGGCCCGGCTGCCCGGCGGCAGGTCCACGAGCTCCAGCCCGCCGGGGACGAGGTCGAGCTCCACGGGACCGTCCGCGGCCACGATGCCGAGTCGGCCGGCCGAGTGCCCGGCCCGGAGCGCGCCGGGCATCAGCACGCTGCCCAGCGGCAGCAGCAGCTCGTCGCGCAGGTCCGCGACGACGCGCCGCCGCTCGGCCTCGTCCTCGATCGTGCCCAGCGGCCCCAGCAGGCTCGCGTGGTCCAGCCCGAGCGCGCGAACGCCCGGCCGGCGCAGCACGTCGGCCAGCGCGAGCGCGACTGCCGGCCCCGGGGCGACCGACCAGGCCCCGCCCGCGGCCACCACGAGGTCGGGGGCCGGCAGGGCGTCGAAGGCCGGCGTCGCCCCGGCGAGCCGGGCCACCGCGGCCCGGGCGGCGGCGAGCCTGACCTGGGCGCCCTCGCCGGTGGCGTCGCCCCACGGTGCCACCGCGAGCTCGCGCAGCCGGTCCCGCAGGCGCAGCCGGTCGAGGGGTGCCGCGAGCCAGCCCGCGATCTCGTCCACGACGGTGTCGTCGGCGCCCGGCGGGATGAGCGCGGCGCCGGCGACGGTCGCCCAGGTCACGGACACCGCCGGGGCCCCGGGCGCCCACGCGGCCGCGACCCGCGCACCCGCCGACTGGCCGACCTCGACGACCTCGATCCGCCGGCGGAGCACCTCGGCCAGCGTGGCCGTCGACGTGGCCAGGGCTCGCCGGCCGTCCGACGCCCCGCCGCGAACACCGTCGAGGAGCTCGCGGAGGCGAGCGCCGTCCGCCGTCGCCACCGCCGGCGCGAGCAGCGTGGCCCCGGGCCGGTCGTGCGCGACCGGCAGGCCGGTCCGGTTCACGGCGTCCGACATGCCGCCGGCGAGCACGAGGACCAGGTCCGGCCGTCGCTGGGTCGCCGCCGCGGCCAGGGCGGCGAGCTCGCCGACCAGCGGCCGCTCGTCCGCGCCCGGCGGGTCCGAGGCACCGGCCAGCACCGCGGTCACCGACGGGTCCGCGAGCGCCGACGCGATGGACAGGATCTCGGCGCCCTCGAGGGCCATGGCGCGGACGCGCCAGCCGGCCGTCGCGGCCGCGGCCGCCAGCGGCCGCACGACGCGCTCGGTGGCCGCCACCACCACGAGGACCGGGGGCGGGGTCGTGCGGGACTCGACCCGCGGCAGGTCCGCGACGGCCTCGGCTGCGGCGAGGCCCACGCCTGCCGCGAGGCCGGGATCGGCGGCGTCGAGGCGCGCCCGGAGCCGGTGGAGCAGCGCGTCGGCCGGGACGCTGGCCGGCGCGGCGGTGGATCCCAGCAGTCGCCAGCGCCCGTCCAAGCGACCCAGCAGCGAGACGGCGACGGTGGCCGTGCCCTGATCGACCGTGGCGAAGGCCCGGGGTTCGCTGCTCACCGGGCCGATGCTACCAGCGGCGCGTGGATCGCCCGGCCCCGGGGTGCGCGACCGCGCCCGGCGGGCCCGGGCCTAGGCGTCCCAGCCGTCCGAGTCGTCGAGCTCCTCGAGGCGGTCGATCAGCGCCTCGATCCCCAGGTCGTCGCGCAGCAGCTCGCTGGCCGACGGCAGCTCCCCGCCGAACAGGTCGCGGAGCACGGGATCGAAGAACAGCATGGCCGGGGCGCCGAGCGGCCGGTACGGCCGGCTCGCCTCGAGGAAGTGGACGGCAGGACCCGTCAGGCCACGCAGCCGGATCTCGCGCGCGACCGCCTCGACGAGCGCCTCGCGCCGCTCGTCGAGCGGTTCCATGGGGAAGCTCATCCGGCGGGCTCGCCCGTCGGTCCCTCGCCCCCGCCACGATGCACCGGGGCCGTGATCGCCTCCACGCCCGGCCCGACCGGGCGCCAGGCGGGCAGCGCGAGCACGGGCCGCGACGGCGCGGGCTCGCCGGCGGACAGCGCGCGGGCGAAGGCCTCGTACGCCGCCGCGCCTCGGAGCGCGAAGATCACGTGCTCGATCGAGGACGGCACCCCGAGCTCGTCACGCACCGCGTCCACCGCGATCCGCGCCGCCTCGGCCAGCGGGAACCCGCCGACGCCGGTGCCGAGGGCCGGGAACGCGACGCTCGTGAGACCGAGCTCCCGCACGCGCGCCATCGCGTTGCGCGCCGCACGGTCGAGCGCCGCGGCGTTCGTCCGCCGGTCGCGCTCCAGCGAGACCGCGTGGACCACGACCTTGGCGGCCAGCCGGCCGGCCGGCGTCACGACCGCGTCGCCCAGCGTGACCGGGGCCTGCCGGATCGCCGCGAACTCGATGTCGTCCCCGCCGACTCGTTTGATCTCGCCAGCGATCCCCGTGGACATCCACAGCGATGTCCCGGCCGGACTCACGATGGCATCGACCTCGAGGTCGCAGATGTCGCCGTTCCAGAGCTCGATTCGCGCCAATCGGACCTCCCGCCCGCGAGCGTCCGAATCCCCACGGGTGAACCCGCGGCATGGTACACCCGCGGCAGCCGGCGGGCCATGGCCGTGACCACCTCGTAGCTGATCGTCCCGGCCGTCGCGGCGAGCTCGAGGGCCGTGATCCGCTCGCCGCCCTGCTCGCCCAGGAGTACGAACTCGTCGTCCTCGGTGACCGCCGGCACCGGTACGTCCGTCACGTCCGCCATCACCGCGTCCATCGCGACCCGCCCCACGAACGGCACCCGCACCCCCCTCACAAGTGCCTCGGAGGCGTCGGAGAAGTCCCGCCGCCAGCCGTCGCCGTAGCCCACGGGGAGCGTCGCGATCCGCGAGCGCCGCGCGGTCACGAACGACGGGCCGTAGCTCACGCCGTGGCCGCCGGGCAGCTCCAGCACGCGGACCGGCCGGGCCAGGAGCGCCATCACGGGCCGCAGCCCCGCGGCGGGCCCGACCACCTCGGGCCGTGACGCCAGGGCGTCGGGGACCAGGCCGTAGATCGACAGCCCGGTGCGCACCGAGTCCCAGCGCCGGAGCCCCGGGGCCAGCACGCCGCCGCTGCCCGCGAAGTGGCGGCGCACGGCGTCGGGGCCCCAGTGCAGCGCATCGACCAGCGGCGCCAGCGCCTGGCCGAAGGCCTCGTCCTGCCCGACGGCGCTGGCGCGGTCGTCGGCCGCGGCGAGGTGCGTCCACACGCCCGACAGCCGGACGCCGGGCGCCGTCAGCGCGACCCCCACGGCCGTGGGCACCATCTCGGGCAGCACCCCGCCCCGGCCCAGCCCGGTCTCGACCTCGATGTGGACCTCGAGCGGCCGGTCGCGGGCGTCGGCGGACGCGCTCCAGGCCGCCGCCGCCACGAGCAGCCTCGCGTTGAGCAGGCCGGGCCCGGTGGTGGTGGCGATCCCCGCCCGCGCCGCGTCCCCGACCCCGTCGGGCGGGATCGGGTACAGCACGAGGATCGGCAGCGTCACGCCGGCCGCGCGCAGCTCCAGGCCCTCGTCGAGCGTGGCGACGGACAGGCCGTCGGCGCCGGCATCCTCGAGCGCCAGCGCGATCGGCCCGGCGCCGTGCCCGTAGGCGTCGGCCTTGACCACGGGCTCCACGCGGACCCCCGGCCCCACGATGGCGCGCAGGATCCCGAGGTTGGACCGCAGGGCGTCGAGGTCCAGCTCCAGCCAGGCGGTCCGGGGCAGGGGCGGCAGCCCGGCGCGGGCGAGACGGAGCTCGATCGGCGGGCGCCGGGCCGGGCTCATCCGGGATCGGCGGCGGCGCTCATCCCGTGGCGGGATCGGGCCCGGGCTCGCCGGCCTCGCGGCCGCGTGCCTCGCCGCCATGCGCCTCGCCGCCGCGCGACCCGAACCCGAGCCGGCGGCCACCCCGCAGGCGCTCCGCGATCCCGGCGAGGCGCTTGCGCGCGAGCGGGATCGCGTCCGGGAGGTCGCCCGCGAGCAGGCCCGCGTCGCCGATCCGATCGCGCACCGCATCGCCCGCCAGGCCGTGGAGGTAGACCCCGAGCCGCGCCGCGTCGTAGGGCGCGAGGCCCTGGGCGAGCAGCGCGCCGATCGTCCCGGACAGGACGTCGCCGGTCCCGCCGGACGCCATGGCCGGGTTCTCGAACGGCGCCACGGCCGTCGTGCCGTCCGGCGACGCGATCACCGTCCGGGCGCCCTTGAGGACCACGACCTGTCGCCACTCCGCGGCCGCGGCGGCGGCCGCCCGAACCCGGGCCCCATCGTCGTCCCGCAGGTCGCCGTCCGCGGTGGCGTCATGGCCGGCACCGGCCCGCAGGCGTGCGAACTCGCCGGCGTGGGGCGTCAGCACGCATGGCCGGGTCACGGAGTCCCACCACGCGTCGGCCGACGCGAGCGTCCGGAGCGCCTCGGCGTCCAGCACCGCCGGGGCCGCCGGCTCCTCGGGGATCGTGAGCAGGAGCCGCAGCAGGTCCGCCGTCGCCAGGGCGGGCCGGAGGCCGGGGCCGATCACCAGCGCGTCGTGCTCGTGGTCGAGGATCTTGGCGAGGGCGGGCTCCGGGTCCACCTCCTCGACGTCGTCCTCGGGCAGCGCCATCGTCGTCGCCTCCACGACCTTGGCGGCGAACAGCGGCTGGAGGCTCTCGGGCACCGCGAGCGTCACCAGGCCCGCCCCCGCGCGACCGGCGGCACGGCACACGAGCAACGCGGCGCCCGCGTAGTCGAGCGAGCCGGCCACCACCAGCAGCTTGCCGAACGTCCCCTTGTGCCCCCGCGCGTCGCGGTCCGGCAGGAGCCGGGCCATCGCCTCGTCGTCGAGGAGCACCGAGCCCGCCGGCACGGCCGTGGCCGTTCCGGCCCCCGCGCTCGCTCCCTCGCGCCGCCCGAACCCGACGGGGCGCCGGTCAGCCATCGCCGTCCGCCCCGCCGCGGGTCTCGACCTCGGCGGCCATCGCCCGGGTCGCCTCGTGGAGCTCCCGCATGCGCTCGAACCGCGCCATCAGCTGGCGCTCCCGGTCGTCCAGGCGGGCGTCGATGTCGAGCGGGAAGACGTAGCGCCCGCCGGCGGTCCGGACGCCGAACGCCACCGCCACCGCGTACTCCGATTCGTGGCTGATCGAGACCGCGATCCGCGCCATCCCCAGCTGCTCGGCGCGCTGGGCGGCGCGGCCGTGGAGGCGCACCGACGGCTGGCCGGTGGGCAGGCGCTCGATCTCGATTTCCGTCCAGCCGATGCCGCGGACCCCGAGGCCCAGGACCTTGGACACGGCCTCCTTGGCCGCCCATCGGCCGGCGAACGTCTCCGGCCGGTCGCGGACGTAGCGTCGCTCGCCGGCGGTCAGGACCCGCTTGCTGAACCGCTCGCCGAAGCGCGCCATCGTGGCCCGGATCCGGTCCACCTTGATGATGTCGATGCCCAGCTCCGTGGTGCCCGGCGGCACCGTGCCAGGCGGGATGACGGGGTCAGCCTCGGGCCGATGGCTCCTGGGCGCGTCATCCTCGGGCCGATGGCTCGCAGGAGCGTCGCCTCGGACCTCGGAGGGTTGCATGGCTACTCCACCGTCACCGACTTGGCGAGGTTGCGCGGCTGGTCGACGTCCGTGCCCCGGGCCACGGCCGTGTGGTAGGCGAACAGCTGGAGCGGGATCACGGCCAGCACCGGCGACAGCGCCTCGTGGGTGTCGGGGACCCACATCACGTCGTCGGCGAAGCGCTCGATCTGCTGATCGCCCTCGGTCGCGACCGCGATGACCTTGGCGTCGCGCGCCCGGCCCTCCATCACGTTGCTGATCAGCTTGTCGTAGACCCGCGAGCGGGTGGCGATCGCGACCAGCGGACACTCGATGTCGAGCAGCGAGATCGGACCGTGCTTGAGCTCGCCGGCCGCGTACCCCTCGGCGTGGATGTAGCTGACCTCCTTGAGCTTGAGGGCCCCCTCCAGCGCGCCCGGGAGCGTGTAGCCGCGGCCGATGAACATGAAGCCGCGCGAGTTCACGTAGCGCCGCGCCATGGCCGCCACGCCGGCGGCGGCCTCGAGGGTCCGGGCGGCGGCGCCCGGCAGGGCTCGCAGCGCCTGGCCCAGCTCCAGCTCCTGCTCCGCGCCGAGCGAGCCGCGCGCCTTCGCGATCGCCGCGGCCAGCACGACCAGGGTCGTGACCTGGGTGACGAACGTCTTGGAGGCGGCGACCGCGATCTCGGGGCCCGCCTGCAGGAACATCACGGCATCCGCCTCGCGGGTGATGGCGGACCCCACGGTGTTGGTCACCGCGACGATCGGGCTCCCCTGCTCGCGCGCCCAGCGCGTGGGCGCGATCGTGTCCGCCGTCTCGCCCGACTGGGTGACGGCGATCACGAGCGTGTCGGCGCCCAGCGGCGGCGGCGAGTACCGGAACTCGGAGCCCACGGTCACGCGCGCCGGCAGCCCGGTCCAGTCCTGGATCGCCGCGGCCCCCACGAGCGCCGCATAGGACGCGGTGCCGCACGCGACGAGCTCCACCCGGGTCACCCGGCGGAAGGCCTCGGCCATGCCGTCCACCTCGGGCGCGAGGATCTGGCCGACCGCGGTCACCCGGCCGGCCAGCGACTGGCGGAGGGCGTCCGGCTGCTCGTGGATCTCCTTGAGCATGAAGTGGTCGTAGCCGCCCTTCTCCGCGGCCTCGGGCGACCAGTCGATGCGCGTCTCCGCGCGCTCCCGCCGGACGCCATGCACGTCCGTGACCTCGACGCCCGTGGGCCGGACGTCGGCGACGTCCCCCTCCTCGAGGAACACGACCCGGTCCGTATGGGCGAGGATCGCGGCCACGTCGCTGGCGATGAAGCTCTCCTCGCCGTTGCGGCCGACGATCAGCGGGACGTTCTCCCGGGCGCCGACCAGCCGGCTGATCTCGCCCTTGTGCATCACGACCAGCGCGTAGGCGCCCACCAGCTGCCGCAGGGCGGCCCGGACGGCATCGGCGAGGTCGCCCCGGTAGGCCTCCTCCACGAGGTGCGCGATCGCCTCGGTGTCCGTCTCGGAGGTCAGCGTGTGGCCGCGGGCCTCGAGGCCGTCGCGCAGCTCGCGGAAGTTCTCGATGATCCCGTTGTGGATCACCGTGATGTCGCCGGTGCAGTCCTGGTGCGGGTGGGCGTTGAGGTCGTTGGGCCGGCCGTGGGTGGCCCAGCGGGTGTGGGCGAGGCCGATGGCGGCGTGCGGCGTCCGGTCCGCGAGCGCGGTCTGGAGGTTGGCGAGCTTGCCCGCGCGCTTCTCGATGAACAGGTCGCCGGCCTCGTCCACCAGCGCGATTCCCGCGGAGTCGTAGCCGCGGTACTCGAGGCGCTTGAGGCCCTCGATGAGGATGGGGCCCGCCTCACGGGGACCGGTGTAGCCGACGATTCCGCACATGCCGCTGGTGGTTCTCCCTCCGGATCCGCCGCGGGCCGCCGCGGCCGGGCTAGTGTAGACGCTCCCCTGCGAGCGTCGCGATCGCGTCGGCGATCTCGACCACCTCGGCGGCGTCGTGACCCTCGACCATCACCCGGAGCACGGGCTCGGTGCCCGACGGCCGGACGAGGATCCTTCCGTCCGGGGCCAGCCTCGCCTCCGCGTCCACGATCGCCTGCCGCAGGACGTCGTCGTTGTCCCACTGGTCGCGGTGCCGGACCCGGATCGCCCGCTGTTGCTGCGGCAGCAGCGGGACGGCGACGGCGAGCGCCCCGAGGCCGGAGCCGGCCGCGGTCATGACGCGCAGCAGCTCGAGGGCGGTCACGATCCCGTCGCCCGAGGTCGTGTGCTCGCGGACGATCACGTGCCCGCTCTTCTCGCCGCCCAGGCCCGCGCCGGACACCAGCATCGCCGCCAGGATGTGCTTGTCCCCGACAGGGGTCCGGACGATCCGTCCGCCGGCGGCCTCGACCGCGTGCTGGAGCCCGCCGTTGGACAGCACGGACACGACGAGGCTGCCGTTGTCGAGCGCGCCCCGGGCCAGCCGCTCGAGGGCGAGGATGCCCAGGACCTGGTCGCCGTCCACGAGCTGCCCGTCGGTGTCCACCGCGACGCACCGGTCCGCGTCGCCGTCGAGCGCGAAGCCCACGTCGGCGCCCAGCGCCGTGACCGCCTCGGCGAGCGAGGCCGGGTGGGTTGCGCCGCACTCCAGGTTGATGTTGTCGCCGTCGGGCGCGTCGTGGATCACCGTGACGCGGGCGCCGGTGGCCCGCAGCAGCTCCGGCCCCACTTGGTGCGCCGCGCCGTTGGCGGCGTCGAGCACGACGTGGAGCCCGCTCCCGCGCACGGCCCGGGCGAGCCCGGACCGGTGGGCCAGGTAGCGGTCCAGCAGCCCGCGCGCATCGACCTCGCGCCCGATGCCCGCCGGCGGCACGCCCGGCAGCTCGTCGGCGCGGAGGATCACGGCCTCCAGCTCGTCCTCGACGTCGTCGTCCAGCTTGAGGCCGCGCGGGTCGAGCACCTTGAGGCCGTTGTCCTCGGCCGGGTTGTGCGAGGCCGACACCATGATCCCGGCCGCGAAGTCGCCGGTGCCGGCCAGGAACGCGAGCGCCGGGGTGGGCACGACGCCGACCCGGTGGACGTCGACGCCCATGCTCGTGGCGCCGGCGGTGATCGCGGACACGAACATGTCGCCGGAGCGCCGCGTGTCCTGGCCGACCACGAGCGCCCCGCCGGGGCCCACCAGGTGATGGGCCGTCGCCCGGCCGAGGGCGAAGGCGAGCGACGGCCGAAGGTCGACGTTCGCCGCGCCTCGGATTCCATCCGTGCCGAACAGGCGGGTCATGCTGCTCCTTGGTGCATCAGGGGATCGACTGGCCTGGCCCGGCCCGGGATCGTCAGGGTGCCGCGGACGGAGACGCCCCGTCCGAGGGCGATGGTGACGGTGACGGCGACGCGGGCGCCGGCGATGGCGACGGCGGCTCGGTCACGGTGACGGTCACCGTCTCGACCGAGATCGCGGCCACGGTCACGCCCGAGGGCACCGACGGGACCACCGGCACCTCGTGGGTGCCCGGCCCGAGCCCCGACACGTTGAGGCCGATCACGATCGGCGCCGAGCCCAGGATGTCGAGGTCCACCACCGAGCCGAACAGCGTGAGCAGGATCGGTTGGAGCTCGGCCGAGTAGCGCAAGCCGGGCACCATGCCGTCGAGGCGCAGGCCGGCGGAGTACGTCCGGGTCTCCGTCACCGGCTCGATCACGACCGTGACCTTCACGCTCGTAGAGC
Organism: Chloroflexota bacterium; assembly: GCA_040755495.1. Lineage (GTDB taxonomy): Bacteria > Chloroflexota > Limnocylindria > Limnocylindrales > CSP1-4 > CAIXZV01. The sequence goes on along the minus strand of JBFMAT010000005.1, from coordinate 38,339 downwards.
CCAGCGGCAGGACGCCGGGCGGCAGCGCGAGCAGGACGGTCGCCTCGACGTCGCTCGTGGCGCCGAACACGCCGACCGGCTCCGTGTCGGCCCGCACGAGCTCGGCGAGCTGGTCGCCGTCGCCCTCGACCGAGACCACCAGCGGCTCGAACTCGATCCTCGCGATCCGGAACCCGGCCGCCGGGGTGCCGGTCAGGACCGGGTTCACGGGCAGCGTCCGCGACTGCTTGTTGGTGAAGATCGGGATCGTGACGTGGACGGTCCGCGGCTCGATGTCCACCCCGGTCACGATCTCCCCGGCGGCGTCGATCGCGTCCACCTCGACCTCGCGGTCCACGTCGAGGCCGCTGCCGTCGATCGGGGCGCTGGCCCGGGCCGCGACCACCTGGTTGACGGCCACCGACGGGCCCGTGACGGTGACGCTCGCCGGCTCGACCGTCTCCTCGCCGATGTCGAGGCCGGCCGGCGGCGAGCCGCGGTCCACGACGACGTCGACGACCTTGGGGATCGACTGGTCGAGGACCACCTGGATCGACTGCGGCCGGAAGTCGAGGATCGTGACCCGCGGGTCGATCGCCACGACGGTCACCCGGACGCTGACGGGCGAGCCGTCGGGGGTCACGTTGGCCAGGTCGACGGTCGCCCGGAAGTCCTTGGCGGTGAGGCGCCCGAGGTCGGCGGGCGCGATGTAGCGGATCTGCTCCACGTCGCGCAGGTCGTTGGTCACCACGGTGTCCGAGGGCTGGTTCGCGCGCCCGACGGGGATCGGGCCCGGGTACACGTTGCTGTCCTGCGACACCACGAAGCCCGCGTACAGCAGCGTGGCGACCGCGATGGCGGCCAGCTTGAGCGGCCAGTTGTGGACGACGAACGCGAGCGCGCGTCGCGCCGGGCGGCCGATGTTCATCGCGGCGTCACCACGGCGGCGGCCGTGCCCTCCTCGTCGGCCCCGAGCTGCGTCTCCGGCACCGCGGGCTCCGGGGCGGCCTGCTCGGCGCGCAGCGGGCGCCCGCGGGTCAGCCGCAGCCGACCGCCCGCCCCGCCGCCCCGCCACGGCCCGCGTGCGCGGCCCAGGCCCGGGGGCGCCGCGGGCGTCTCGAGCAGCGCCCGAAGCGCGCGCTCCAACTGGGCCTCGGTCGGGACGCGGACGATCCGGGCGCGTTCCACCACGCTCATCTGGCCGCTCTCCTCGGACACGACGATCGCCACCGCGTCGGTGTCCTCCGTGATCCCCAGGGCCGCCCGGTGGCGGGTGCCGAACCGCTCGCTGAGCGACATCTCGGTCAGCGGCAGCAGGGCGGCCGCGGCGACGATCGCGTCGCCGCGCACGATCACGGCCCCGTCGTGGAGCTCCGTCCGGGGCATGAAGATCGTGGACAGCAGCTCGCGCGACAGGTCGGCGTGGAGCATCACGCCCGTCTCGGCGATCTCCTCGAGCCCCGTCTCCCGCTCCAGGACGATCAGCGCCCCGTGACCCTCCCGTGACAGCAGGCCGGCGGCCCCGGCGACCTCCGCCGCCACGTGCTCGATCCGGCGGCGCTCGGCGGGCGCGAGCAGCCAGCCGAACGTGCCCACGCGCCCGATCCGCTCGAGGGCACGCCGCAGCTCCGGCTGGAACACGACGACGAGGGCGAACAGGCCGACGACGGCGCCCGCCTGGAGCAGCTGGGTGAACAGCCGCAGCCCGAGGGCCTGCGCCAGGGCGTACACGCCGAGCAGGATCGAGACGCCGATCACGAGCGTGACGGCCCGCGTCCCCCGGATCAGGCTGAACAGCCAGTAGATGAACAGTGCCGTGATCGCGATGTCGAGCAGCGTCGTCAGCGTGGCCTGCTGGACGAGCGACTCGATCAACGGGGGCATCCTCGGGCGAGTGTAACACCGGGCCCCGGGCCGCCCGGCCGGCGGCGATCGGGCGTGCCGGGGTCCGGGACGGGCGGCCGGCTCAGCCGGGCCGGGTCCTCGCGGCGGCCACGCGGGCGGTCGCATCGGCGTCCTCGTCGAGCGTCGCGATCCGTTCGAGGAGGTCCAGCTTCTCGGCCGCGAGCACCGTCCAGCCGCGGTCGTCATAGAGCTCGACCAGCGCGAGGTGCAGGTCCACGTCATCCGGGCGAAGCGAGAGCCCGACGTAGCAGGCGTCGATGGCCGCCTCGGCGCTGCCCTGGCGGCGATGCGTGGCCGCGAGATCGAGGAGGTGCCCGAGGGCCGCGGCCATGTCCCCGGCGTCGATCTCGGCGTCGGCGGCACGCGCCAGGGTATCCGCGTCCACGTCCTCCAGGAGGTCCCGGTCGAGCGCCGCCCGGATGGCGGGCACGGCGGGCGCCGTCTCCTCCGCCTCGGGCACCTCGGGTGCCGCCTCGGTCTCGTCCGCCGCGGGCCCGGCCTCGACCCCCTCGTCCGCGGCGGGCCCGGCCTCGCCGGCGGCCGGCGGCGTGCCCTTCGATCGCGACGGTCTCGCCGGCGCCATCGACGGCATCGCCATCCCGTCGAGCACCCCGAGGGCCTGCTCCAGCGCCGCCCTGCCAGGCTCGCCGGGCTCGGACGCCCGCAGCTCCCCGATCAGCCGGGCGAGCGTCCGCCGTCGCTCGCGGCCCTCGGCCAGCTCCAGGGCGCGCCGGGCGGCGTCCACGGCGTCTGCGAGCTTGCCGCCGGACAGCCGGGCCTCGGACAGGGCGTCGTACGCGTCGGCGGCCTCGCCCGGGCGCCCGAGCGCCGCGAGGGCCTGCGCGCGGCCGAGCAGCGCAGCCTCGTCCCGCGGCGACAGTTGGAGCGCCACGCCGTAGTGACGCAGCGCGTCGGCGGGCCGCTTGCGGCGCAGCAGCGCGGTCCCGGCGCTCGCGTGGGGCGTCGAGCGCTCCGGGGCGATCGAGGCCGCCTCCGCGTACGCGGTGAGCGCATCCTCCAGCCGCCCGCGTAGCGAGGCGACGTGGCCGCGCTTCAGCGCCTCCTTGTAGCGCTCGTACAGGGCCTCGCCGCTCATTCGCCCGGTCGCCTCCGCGGTTGGTGGGTCTCGCTCAGCCGGCCAGCAGCTCGACCAGCAGCGCCTTCTGGGCGTGCAGCCGGTTCTCCGACTGCTCGAAGATGATGCTCCTCGGACCGTCCATCACGTCGGACGTGATCTCCTCGCCGCGATGCGCCGGGAGACAGTGCATCACGACCGCGTCCGGCGCCACCGCCAGCAGGTCCCGGTTGACCTGGTACCGCGCGAAGGCGTCGCGACGCTCCTCGGCCTCGGCCTCCTGCCCCATCGACGTCCAGGCGTCCGTGTACACGGCGGCGGCGCCGTCGACCGCCGCCCGAGGGTCGTCGGTGAACGCGAGGCGACCACCGGCGGCATCCGCGAGCTCCTGCGCCCGGGCGACGACCCGCTCGTTGGGCCCGTAGCCCGCGGGATGCGCGAGGCGCACCTCCATGGCCAGCGTCGCGCCCATCAGGGCCAGCGAGTGGTAGACGTTGTTGCCGTCGCCGACGAACGCGAGGGTCAGCCCTCGGAGATCCCCGAACCGCTCGTGGAGCGTGAACAGGTCCGCCAGCGCCTGGCACGGATGCTCGCGGATCGTCAGGCCGTTGATCACCGGGATCGTGGCCCGGGCCGCGAGCTCCAGCACCACCTCGTGCGGTCCCGTCCGGGCCATGATCGCGTCCACGAACCGCTCCAGGTTGCGGGCGACGTCGCCGACCGTCTCCCGCCCGCCGAGCACGACACCCTCGGTCAGGTAGATCGCGTGGCCGCCGAGCTGGGTCATCCCGGCCTCGAACGTCACCCGCGTCCGCAGGCTGGGCTTCTGGAACAGCATCGCCAGCGTCCGCCGCTCCAGCGGCGGGCTGGCATGCCGCCGCTCCGCGAGGTACTCGGCCTTCAGCTCACTCGCCCGCGCGAACAGCAGCCCGATCTCGCCCGCCGTGAGATCAGCAGCCGACACGAGGTCGCGGCCCCGGAGAGAGCCGGCCAATTCGGGGTCGGTCATGCCGGTACTGTAGCGGCGCAGATGGCGCGCCGAGCGCAAGGCGCCAGCGAGGACGAGAGCGAGCGCACTTGAAGGTGCGTGAGCGAGCGTCCGCAGCAGGCAACGCCGCGGGCGGCCGCCAGGTGCGCCGCTACCGCTTGGTGTACTGGGGGGCCTTGCGGGCGCGCTTCAGCCCGTACTTCTTGCGCTCCTTCATCCGCGGGTCGCGGGTCAGGAGGCCGGCCTGGCGCAGCGGCAGGCGGTTCGCCTCGGGATCGGCCTGGAGCAGGGCGCGGGCGATGCCGTGGCGGATCGCTCCGGCCTGGCCGGTGACCCCGCCACCCTCGACCTTGATCATCGCGTTGAAGCGGCCCTCGGTCCCGGTCACGCGGAACGGGAGGAACAGCTCGGACTCGGCGAACGCGCCGCCGAAGTGCTCCTCCGGCGTGCGGCCGTTGACGACCATCGACCCCTCCCCGGGGAGGAGGCGAACGCGGGCAACCGCCGTCTTCCGGCGGCCGGTGCCCCAATAGAACGCAGGCGTCGACATCAGGGCTCCTCGATCAGGCGAGCGGCTCGGGCTTCTGGGCCTGGTGGGGATGCTCGCTCCCCGCGTAGACCTTCAGCTTCCGGAGCATCTGGGTTCCCAGGCGGTTGTGCGGCAGCATCCCCTTCACGGTCCGGCGGATGACCTCCTCCGGCCGACGGGCGAGGAGGTGGCCGAGGGTCTCCTCCTTGAAGCCGCCGGGATAGCCGCTGTGGCGGGCATAGACCTTCGACTCGAGCTTGTCCCGCGTCACGGTGATCCGCGACGCGTTGAGCACGATGACGTGGTCGCCCGTGTCTAGGTGGGCGGCATAGGTGGGCTTGTGCTTCCCCTCGAGGACGCGCGCGATCCGCGTCGCGAGGCGGCCGAGCGTCTCGTCCGTCGCGTCGACGACGTACCAGCGTCGCTCGATCTCGCTCTCTCGAGGCGTATAGGTCTTCGCGCTCATTCCTCGTCTTCTCCGTCGTCGCTCGGTCGCCGCCGCCCGAGGACGACGCGCCGGAGGCACAGGCCCTTCGCGGGGGCCAGGGCCCCGTTGAGTGCCGGCTCCCGTGCGGCCAGCGCCGCCCGGAGGCCCTCCTCGTTCATCTTGCCCAGGCCGACCTCCAGGAGGCCGGCGACCATTCGCCGCACCTGGCCCCGGAGGAAGGCGGTCGCCCGGACGTCGATCGTCACCAGGCGGCCCGCCGTCCGGACCCGGACCGCATGCACGGTCCGGACCGGGGACCGGTCCCCGCCGCCGAAGGCCGAGAAGTCGTGTCGGCCCTCGAAGACCGACCCGGCGCTCGCCATGGCGGCGATGTCAAGCTGGGCCCGCACCCCGAGCGCGTGGCGCTCGCGGAGCGGGCTGCGCGGCCCGTTCCAGACGGTGTAGCGGTACTCCCGGTACCGCGCCGCATAGCGGGGGTGGAACCCGTCCGGGACCCGCCGCACGTCGCGGATCGCGACGTCCCGCGGGAGCTGGGCGTTGACCGCCCGGCAGAGCTCCGGTCCCGTGAGCCGGCCACGGTAGGTGAAGGCGATCACCTGGCCCGTGGCGTGGACCCCGGCATCGGTGCGTCCCGCCCCGTCGACCACCACCCGCTCCCCTCCTGCGAGGGTGGCGAGGGCCGTCTCGAGCTCCCCCTGGACCGTCCTGGTGTCCGGTTGGTACTGGAACCCCAGGAAGTCCGTTCCGTCGTATTCGACCAGTGCCCTGTAGCGCACCGGCGAGTCCTCTCGGACTCTCATCGTGTTGGCTGAAGGCTGTCGCTCAGACCAGCTCGATCTGAACGATCTCCGCCGCGTCGCCCTTGCGCTGGCCGATGTGCACCAGCCGGGTGAAGCCCGACTGGCGATCGGCGTACTTGGGGGCGATCACGTCGAACAGCTTGGCGATCACGAGGGGCTCGTTGGGCAGCTCGGACACGACGGTCCGGCGTGCGGCGAGGTCCCCGCGCTTGGCGATCGTGATGATCCGCTCCACCTGGCCGCGGATCTCCTTGGCCTTCGCCTCGGTCGTCTGCACCCGCTCGTAGCGGAGCACCGAGACGGTGAGGTTCCGGTACAGGGCGAGCCGGGGGCCGCGCTTGCGCGAGAGCTTGCGCCCGTCGATCCGATGGGCCATGGCTCAGCCCTCCTCCTCGTCGCCGAAGGGCTCGTCCTCGTCCGCGTCCAGCGCGCCGTCCGACTCGGTCTCCGGGAGGATGAAGCCGCGCATCCGGAGGCGCTCCTTCATCTCGTCCAGCGACTTCTTGCCGAAGTTGCGCATCCGGAGGAGGTCGTCGTCCTTGAGCTGGAGCAGCTGGCCGACCTTCACGATGTTGTTGCGCTTCAGCGAGTTGTAGGCCCGCATCGGCAGGTCCAGCTCCTCGATCGGCATGTCCAGCATGTTGGGCGGGAGCTGCGGCACGCCGGTCGCGGCCCGGTCCGGCGCGACGGCCTGGACGCCGATGGTCACGAACGGCTGGAACTGGCGCACGAGGATGTCCGCGGAGCGCGACAGCGCCTCCTCGGGGGTGATCGTGCCGTCGGTCTCGATCTCGAGCGTGAGCTTGTCGTAGTTGGTCATCTGACCGACCCGCATGCTCTCGACCCAGTAGTTGACCTTGCGCACCGGCGTGAAGATCGCGTCCACCGCGATCACGCCGATCGGCAGCGCCTCGCTGCGCTCGGCGGCGAGGTAGCCGACGCCACGCTCCACGGTGAGGTCCATCTCGATCGTGACGTCGTCCGAGTCGATCGTCATCAGGACGAGCTCGGGGTTCACGATCTCCACGTCCGCGGACTCGGCGATGTCCGCCGCGATCACCGGGCCGGCGCCGCTCTTGATGAGCCGGAGCTGGACGGGATGCGTGGCGAAGCTCTTGAGGCGCAGCTTCTTGACGTTGAGCACGATCTGGGTGACGTCTTCCTTGACGCCGGGGATCGTGGAGAACTCCTGGTACACGTCACGGACCTGGATCGACGTGACGGCCGCCCCCTCGAGGGACGACAGCAGGACGCGCCGGAGCGCGTTGCCGAGCGTGACGCCGTAGCCCGCCTGGAGCGGTCCGGCCTCGTACTTCGCGTAGGTGCCGGCTTCGGCGACGGGCTCGATCTGGGGGGTCTCGAGTTCGATCATGGAGGGCGGCTACCTCGAGTAGTACTCGACCACGAGCTGCTCGTTGAAGTCGAGCGGCATCTGGTCGCGGCGCGGCATGGCGAGCACGGACCCGGCGAGGTTCGCCGCGTCGAGGCTCAGCCAGTCCGGGGCCTGGTGCGAGCGGAGGGTCTCCTTGACCGTCTTGAACAGCTCACGGCCGCGGTGCGACTCGCGCACCTCGACCTTGTCGCCGATCTTGAGCCGGTAGGAGGGGATGTTCGTCGGCACGCCGTTCACCGCGAGGTGGCCGTGGGCCACGATCTGGCGGGCGGCGGCGCGGGAGGGCGCCATGCCGAGCCGGTAGACGACGTTATCCAGGCGCAGCTCGAGGGAGCGGAGCAGGTACTCGCCGGTCACGCCGGAGTGGCGCGACGCCTCGACGAAGTAGTTGCGGAACTGCTTCTCGAGGACGCCGTAGACGCGGCGGACCTTCTGCTTCTCGCGCAGCTGGAGTCCGTAGTCCCCGACCTTGCGGCGGCGGACGCCGTGCTGCCCGGGCGGCGTGGGGCGCCGCTCGAAGGAGCACTTCTTGGTGTAGCAGCGGCTGCCCTTGAGGAAGAGCTTGAGCCCTTCCCGGCGGCACAGCCGGCAGACAGCGTCGGTGTAGCGGGCCATGGTCTCTCGATGCTCAGACGCGGCGCCGCTTGGGCGGGCGGCATCCGTTGTGCGGGATGGGCGTGACGTCGGTGATCGCGCTCACCTCGAGGCCGGCGGCCTGGAGCGACCGGATCGCCTGCTCACGGCCGGCGCCGGGTCCCTTCACGTAGACCTCGACCTGGCGCATGCCGTGCTCCATCGCGCGGCGTGCGGCGCCGTCCGCGGCCAGCGCGGCGGCATACGGCGTGCTCTTCCGGGAGCCCTTGAACCCGGCGATCCCCGCCGAACCCCACGAGATGACGTTGCCGGTCTGGTCCGTGATCGTCACGATCGTGTTGTTGAAGGTCGCCTGGATATGGACGTGCCCCTGGGGGACGTTCTTGCGCTCCCGGCGCCGCTGCTTGACGGCGCGCTTCCGATCGGCCATGCGTTAGCAGTTCCTCGTCACTTGGTCTTCTTGCGGGCGCCGACGGTCCGCTTCGGGCCCCGGCGCTGGCGGGCGTTCGTCTTGGTGCGCTGCCCCCGGACGGGGAGGTTGCGGCGGTGCCTGAGGCCGCGGTACGACCCGATCTCGATGAGGCGCTTGATGTTCAGCGCCACCTCGCGCCGGAGGTCGCCCTCGACCTTGTACGTCCGGTCGATGACCTCCCGAAGCCGGTTGACCTGGTCCTCGGTGAGGTCCCGAACGCGCGTGTCCGGGTTGATGCTGGTCTGCTTGAGGATCTTCTGGGCCGATGACAGCCCGACCCCGTAGATGTAGGTGAGGGCGACCTCGACGCGCTTCTCGCGCGGGATGTCGACACCGGCGATACGTGCCATCGCGTCAGCCCTGCCGCTGCTTGTGCTTGGGATTCGTGCAGATGACCATCACGGTGCCGTGGCGCCGGATGACCTTGCAGTTGTCACACCGCGTCTTGACGGACGCTCTGACCTTCACCGGGTTCCTCGATTACTTCAGGCGATACGTGATCCGACCCCGAGTGAGGTCGTAGGGAGACAGCTCGACACGGACCCGGTCACCGGGCAGGATCCGGATGAAGTTCATCCGCAGCTTGCCGCTGATGTGCGCGAGGACGCGGTGACCGTTCTCGAGCTCCACCGCGAACATCGTGTTCGGCAACGGCTCGATGACGGTCCCTTCGACTTCGATCGCGTCCTTCTTCGCCAACCTTGCTCCCTGGGTCCTTCTCAGCACGAGTGCCGGCCCACCCGGGCCGACACACGAACGGTGAGGATATCAAATCCTCCGGCCGATGGCCAGTGGGGCGTCAAAACGTCGGACCGACGGCTCGCGGGCGCGTCGCCTCGGTCCTCGGTGGGTTCGCCGTCGATCCGGTTGCCCGTGCTCATCGCCTACACCGTCGTCAGGATCTCGGGCCCATTCGCCGTCACGGCGATGGTGTGCTCGAAGTGGGCCGCGAGCGAGCCGTCGTGGGTCACGACGGTCCAGTTGTCGGCCAGCGTGTCGGTGGCCTCCGAGCCCAGCGTGAGCATCGGCTCGATGGCGAGGCAGATCCCCGGCGCCAGTTCGATGCCGTTGGAGCGCGAGCGGAAGTTCGGGACCTGCGGGTCCTCGTGCATCGCCGTGCCGATCCCGTGGCCCACGTACTGCCGGACGATGCCGAAGCCGCCCGCCGACGCCACGTCCTCGACGGCGGCCGAGATGTGGCCGATCCGGTTGCCGGGCAGCGCGGCCGCGATGCCGGCCATCAGCGCCAGCCGGGTCGCCCCGACGAGGGCCACCGCCTCCGGCGTGCCCGCCGCCTCGCCGCCGCAGATGAACGACCGGGCGCCGTCGCCGTGCCACCCGTCGTAGATCACCCCGACGTCCACGGACACGATCTGGCCGGGTCGGATCTCGCGGTCGCCGGGGATGCCGTGGACGATCTCGCTGTCAAGCGAGATGCACGTCGAGGCCGGATACGCGTGCGGGTCGCGCGGGTCGTAGCGCCGCCCGCCGAGGTAGTTGAGGAACGAGGGCACGCCGTTCGAGGCGCGGATGTGGCGCTCCGCGAGCCGGTCCAGCTCGGCCGTGGAGATCCCCGGCCGGAGCTCCTCCTCGACGAGCGCCAGGACCTCGGCCACGATCCGCCCGGCGGACCGCATCCTGGCGATCTCGGCCCGGGACTTGCGGGTGATCGTGGGCATCAGCGGGCGGCCCCGCCCGTGGTCCGGGAGCGGGGCGCGAGGCCGGCCTCGGCGACCGCGTCCGTGATTGCGGCCGCCACCTCGTCGATCGGCTGCAGCCCGTCCACGGCGCGCAGCACGCCCGATCCGCGGTAGTGCTCAAGGACCTCGTCCAGGGAGCCCAGCTGCTGGGCGAGGCGGACGCGGATCGTCTCGGGCCGGTCGTCGGAGCGCTGGTACAGCTCGGAGCCGTCGAGGTCGCAGATCCCCGCCACGTGGGGCGGGCTCGACACCTCGTGGTACGGGTGTCCGGCGGCGCGGCAGATCCAGCGGCCCGACATCCGCCGGACGAGCTCCTCCTCGGGGACCTCGACCAGCACCGCGGCGCACACGCCCGAGTCACGCTCGTCGAGCGCGGCATCGAGCGCCTTCGCCTGGACACCGGTGCGCGGGAAGCCGTCGAGGATCACGCCCTCGGCGGCGTCGGGCCGTCCCAGCCGCTCCAGCAGGAGGCGGACCGTGATGTCGTCGGGCACGAGCTGCCCCGCGTCCATGTAGCGGCGCGCCTCGAGGCCCAGCGGCGTCCCGTCGCGGACCGCGGCCCGGAACAGGTCGCCGGTGGCGACCACCGGGATGCCCAGCCGCGTTGCCAGCAGCGGCGCCTGGGTGCCCTTCCCCGCGCCCGGCGCCCCGAGCAGCACGACGACGTTCATGATGCGTCCCCTATCGGCACCAACGGTCCGTCGCCCGTGTGGCGCGCCGAGGCGAAGGCGCGGCCGAGCACGTGAGCGAGCGCACTTGGCGGTGCGTGAGCGAGCGCGCACAGGACGCAACGCGCGCATCGGCCGCCAGACGGGCGACCGTCACCTGATGAAGCCTTCGTACTGGCGGATGAGCAGCTGCGCTTCGAGCTGCTTCATCGTCTCGACCACGACCGACACGACGATCAGGATGCCCGTGCCGCCGAGGGCGAGGTTCGCGTACTGCGGCTGCAACAGGCCGACGAACGGCGGCGCCGCGGCCACGATGCCCAGGAACAGGGCGCCGGCGACCGTGATCCGGGTCACCACCCGCGCCAGGTAGTCCTGCGTCGGGCGGCCGGGCCGGATCCCGGGGATGAAGCCGCCGTTCTTGCGCAGCTGCTCCGCGGTCTCGTCCGGCTTGAACGTGAACGCGGTGTAGAAGTACGTGAACCCGACGGTCAGCAGGAAGTACAGCGCGACGTACAGCCACGACCCCTGGCTGAGCCAGGTGACGACGCCCTGCGCGATGTCCCCGACGATCCCGCCGGAGTTCACGAAGTAGCTCGCGATCTGGCTGGGGAACAGCAGGATGCTGACGGCGAAGATGATCGGGATCACGCCGGCCTGGTTGACGCGCAGCGGCAGGAACGTCTGGCCACCCTGGTACATCCGCCGGCCCCGGACGCGCGACGCGTACTGGACCGGGATGCGGCGCTGGCCCTCCTGGATGTAGATGATCACCGCGACCGCGGCCACGGCCAGGATGCCGAACAGCACGACGGTGGCGAGATCCGGGTTGCTGAGGAACCCCGTGACCGCGGACGGCGCCCGGCTCACGATGCCGGCGAAGATGATGAAGCTGACGCCGTTGCCGATCCCCTTCTCGGTGATCAGCTCGCCCAGCCACATCAGGACGACGGACCCGGCGGTGAGGGTCACGATCTGGGTCAGCGTCTCCCAGCTGCCGAGGTCGAAGGGAGTGGTCAGGACCCGGTTGCTGTACAGGAGCGCCAGGAACCCGTACGCCTGGAGCAGCGCCATCGGCACCGACAGGTAGCGGGTGTACTGGTTGATCTTGGTGCGGCCGTACTCGCCCTCGCGCTGGAGCGCCTGGAGCGAGGGGACGACGCCCGTCATCAGCTGCATGATGATCGAGGCGTTGATGTACGGGTTCACGCCCAGGGCGACGATCGAGAAGTTGGCCAGGCCGCCGCCCGAGAACAGGTCGAGAAGCCCGAAGATCGCGTTCGACTCGAGGAAGCTCTTGAGCTGGTCCGGGTCCACGCCCGGGACGGGGACGTGGGCGAGCGCCCGGAACACCAGGATGATCAGCGCGACGTACAGGATCCGGCGCCGGAGGTCCGGCGCCCGGAACGCGTTGAACAGGGCTTCGAACACGGGTCGCTAGCCGTTGTAGGCGGTGTCGGCCGCGTCGGCGTCCGGCGCCTCGCCCTCGGTGGCGGCCTCGGGCCCGGGGGCCTCGGCCGCCTGGGATGCCGCCGCCTCGTCGGCCGGCTGGGCCTTGGCCCGGGGCGCGCGCCTGGCGGGCTTGGCCGTCTCCGGCTCCGGCTCGGCCTCGGCATCGACGCCCAGCGCCCCCAGCGGCGTGGTGGGGATCTCGATGACCTGGGCCGTGCCGCCGGCGGCCTCGATCTTCTCGCGGGCGCTCCTGGTGAACGCGTCGGCGAGCACGAACAGCCTGGCGCTCACGTCCCCGTTGCCGAGGATCTTGAGCGGCAGCCGGTCCCGGCGAACCAGCCCGGCGCCCTTGAGGGTGTCGGCGTTGACGGTGACCGGCGCGCCCTTCTGGACCTCGAGCTTGCCGGCCTCGACCGCCGCGCTGATGGCGCCGACGTTGACGACCTCGTACTCGATGTCGTTGACGTTGCGGAAGCCGCGCAGCTTGGGGATCCGGATGTGGAGCGGCGTCTGGCCGCCCTCGAACCAGGCCGGGATCGAGGCGCCGGCGCGCGAGCGCTGGCCCTTGGTGCCGCGGCCGGCGGTCTTGCCCTTGCCGGCCGCGATGCCGCGCCCGACGCGGGTCCGCTTGGTGACCGACCCCTCGGCGGGGCGCAGGTCGTGGATCTTCATCAGTCCTTCTCCGGGGTGGTCGTGTCCGCGCCCTCGGGGAGCTCCTCGACGGTCACGAGGAACCGGACCGCGCGGACCATCCCGCGGACGGCGGGGTTGTCCGGCAGGACGGACGAGCTGCCGATGCCGTGCAGCCCCAGCGCGCGGATCGTCGCCCGGTTGCGGGCGATGTGGCTGATCGTGCTCTTGGTCTGGGTGACCCGCAGCCTACCGGCCATCGGCCACCTCCTGCGCCGCGGCCGGCTGGCCGGGCACCACGAGGCGGAGCTTCACGCCGCGCTGGCGGGACAGCTCCTCGACCGAGCGCAGGCCGCGCAGCGCGTTGAGCGTCGCGCGGGTCACGTTCACCGGGTTGGTGGAGCCGTGCACCTTGGCCAGGATGTCGCGGACGCCCGCGGCCTCGACCACCGCGCGGACGGCGCCACCGGCGATGACGCCGGTCCCCTGCGAGGCGGGCTTGAGCAGGACGCGCGCGGCGGCGTACTCCTCCCGGACCTCGTGCGGGATCGTCGTCCCCACCATCGGGATCTTCACGATGTTCTTCTTCGCGTCCTCGACACCCTTGCGGATGGACTCGGGGACGTCACCGGCCTTGCCCAGGCCCACGCCGACGTGGCCGGCGCCATCGCCCACGACGATCACCGCCGAGAACGAGAACCGGCGGCCGCCCTTGTGGACCTTGGCGACGCGGTTGATCTGGACGACGCGCTCCTCGAGCGCGAGCTTGTTCGGGTCGATCCGGGCCACAGGCGTGTCCTCTAGAAGTCGAGGCCGGCCTCGCGGGCCGCCTCGGCGAGCGAGCGGACTCGCCCGTGGTACTTGAAGCCCGCACGGTCGAACACCACCTGCGCGATGCCGGCGGCCTTGGCGCGCTCGGCGACGAGCTGGCCGACGCGCTTGGCGTCGTCCATCTTGGAGCCGGCAGCCCCCTTGAGACCGCTCTCCAGCGAGCTGGCGGCGGCGAGGGTGCTGCCCGAGGTGTCGTCGATGACCTGGGCGTAGATGTGGTTCAGGCTGCGGAAGATCGCCAGGCGGGGACGCGCGGGCGTGCCCGACAGGCGGAGGCGGAGGCGCTCGTGGCGCTTGGTGCGCGCCGCGGAGCGGGTGGCGAGCTTGGTCATGGCTACTTCTTCCCGCCGATCTTGCCGGCCTTGCCCGCCTTGCGACGGACCTGCTCGCCGGCGTACCGGACGCCCTTGCCCTTGTAGGGCTCGGGCTTGCGGGTGGCGCGGACCTTCGCCGCGACCTGGCCCACGAGCTCCTTGTCGATGCCCACCACCGCGACGCGGAGGGGGTTCTCGACCTCGAAGCTGATGCCGGCCGGCGGCTCGATCTCGATGGGGTGGCTGTATCCGAGCGCGAGCTGGAGCTTCTCGCCAACCTTCTGCGCGCGGTAGCCGACGCCGACGATCTCGAGGCCCTTGCGGTACCCGGTGGTGACCCCGACGACCATGTTGTTCACGAGCGTGCGCGTGAGGCCGTGGAGGGACTTGTCGAGCTTCTGCTCCGTGGGCCGGGTGACCACGAGGCTGTCGCCTTCGCGCTCGACCTCGATCCGCGGCGGGAGCTCGCGGGTCAGGGTCCCCTTGGGGCCCTTCACGGTCACGATGCGCCCGTCGAACGTGACGTCCACGCCGGCGGGAACGGGGATGGGGAGACGGCCGATCCGGGACATCGCGCTACCAGACGTAGGCGAGGATCTCGCCGCCCAGCTGGGCCTGGCGGGCCTGGCTGCCGGTCATGATCCCCTTGGACGTGCTGACGATCACGACGCCCAGGCCGCCCAGAACGCGCGGGATGTCGGTCTTGCGCGCATACACGCGCAGGCCCGGCTTGCTGATCCGCTTGAGGCCCGAGACGACCGGCACCTTGCCGTCGACGTACTTGAGCTCGAGGCGCAGGAGCTGCGCCGGCCCCTCGCGCTCCTCCCGGACGTCGGCGATGAAGCCTTCCTCCTTGAGGATGCGCGCGATCTCGCGCTTGGTGCGCGAGGCGGGGACGACGACCTCCGTGTGGCGCGCCCGGGAGGCGTTGCGGACCCGCGTGAGCATGTCCGCGATCGGGTCGGAGATGTTCATCTTGTTACCAGCTCGACTTCGTGACGCCGGGCAGCTCGCCGACGAGCGCGCGCTCGCGGAAGCAGATGCGGCACAGCGCGAAGCGGCGCATGTACGCCCGCGGCCGGCCGCACACGGAGCAGCGGTGATACCCCTGCACCGGGTGCTTGGGCTCGCGCTTGGCCTTCGCGATCATTGACTTCTTGGCCATCGGTACCTCCCCCGCGCCTACGAGGCGAAGGGCATGCCGAGGAGCTCGAGCAAGCGCTTCGATTCCTCGTCGGTCTTCGCCGTCGTCACGATGCTGATCTCCAGCCCGCGGAGACGGTCCACCTTGTCGTAGTCGATCTCCGGGAAGGCGAGCTGCTCCCGGAGGCCGAGCGAGTAATTGCCCCGGCCGTCGAAGGACTTGCCCGGCACGCCCCGGAAGTCGCGGATGCGCGGCAGCGCGACCCGCGTGAGGCGCTCGAGGAAGTCCCACATCCGCTCGCCGCGAAGGGTGACCTTGACGCCGATCGGGTTGCCGGTCCGGACGCGGAACTGGGCGATCGACCGCTTGGCGCGGGTGACGATCGGCTTCTGGCCCGTGATGAGCTGGATGTCGCCGACCGCCGCGTCCACGGCCTTCGCGTTCTGGAGGGCCTCGCCCAGGCCGATGTTGAGGACGATCTTCTCGAGCCGCGGCACCTGCATCGGGTTGCCGTAGCCGAACTGCTTCTGCAGCCCCGGCACGACCTCCGCGTGGTACCGCTCGCGCAGCTGCCCGCTCACGCCTTCACCTCCAGCGGCTCGCCGCAGTGGCCGCAGACGCGGACGCGGGCGCCGTTGTCGAGCGTGCGGTGCCCGATCCGGGTCGGCCGGTCGCAGTGGCCGCAGACGACCATCACGCGGCTCACCGGGAGCGGCATCGCGCGATCGAGGACGCCGCCCGGGTCGACGGTCGGCATGGAGCCCGGTCCACCCTGGGTCCGCTGGCGCGGCTTGGTGTGCTTGCGGGCGATGTTGAGCCCCGCCACGACCACGGACACGCCGCCCTTGAGCGACGTCCGGCGGTAGCCGGAGCGGAGCGGCGTGGGCGACGGGTCGAGCCGGATGACGCGCTCCACCGTGCCGCGCTTGCCGGCGTCCTTGCCGGCCAGCACCACCACGGTGTCGCCCTTCCGGATCTCGGGCACCTTCGTCCGGTGCTCGATGGACCGCTCGGTCATCACAGCACCTCCGGCGCGAGGGACACGATCTTCATGTAGTTCCGATCCCGCAGCTCGCGCGCGACCGGCCCGAAGATCCGGGTCCCGCGCGGGTTGCCCTGGTTGTTGATGAGCACGGCGGCGTTCTCGTCGAACCGGATGTAGCTGCCGTCCGGCCGGCCGATCTCCTTGGACGTCCGGACGATGACCGCCCGCACGACGTCGCCCTTCTTCACCGGCGCATTCGGGATCGCGGTCTTGACGCTCGCGATGATCACGTCGCCGATGCCGGCCGTGGTCTTGCGCGAGCGCCCCATGATCCGGATGCACTCGATGGTGCGGGCGCCCGTGTTGTCGGCGACGCGCAGCCGCGTGGAGGCCTGGATCACGCCTGGCCCTCCGCCGGGGCGTCATCGGCCTCGGTACGCCGGCCGGGGTGTGCGGCGGCGTGGATCGCCTCGGAGGTCTCGGCCTCCTCGTCGATCATCGTCTCGCCGGCCCGCTCCTCGCCCGCGCGGGAGAGCACGGACACGAGGCGCCAGCGCTTGGTGGCGGACAGGGGGCGCGACTCCTCGATCAGGACGCTGTCGCCGACCTTCGCCTCGTTGTTCTCGTCGTGGGCCGCGAACTTGGTCGTGGCCTTCATGACGCGCTTGTACAGTCGGTGGCGGGTCAGCCGCTCGACGGACACGACGATCGTCTTGTCCATCTTGTCGCTGACGACGCGGCCGACCTTCGTCTTCCGCTGTCCCTTCACGGGGCTGGTGGCTCCTGCGGTGGTCATCCCGACGCTCCTACTCCGCCAGTCCGCGGGCGGTGTCACGCTCGCGCTTGACGGTGAGGATCCGGGCGATCGTCCGTCGCGTCGCCGGGATCTGGCTGTAGTCCTTCAACTGGCGGGTCGAGAGGGCGAACCGGGCCTGCCACAGGTCCTGCTTCGCCTCCCGGAGTCGGTCGTCCAGCTCCGCGTCCGTGAGCTTCCGGATCTCACCGATCTCCATCGGTGACCTCCTTCGCGGTCTCGCGGACGACGACGCGGGTCGCGACCGGGAGCTTGTGGGACGCGAGCCGCATGGCCTCCACGGCCGCCTCGTGCTCCACGCCCGCCATCTCGAACAGGATCCGGCCGGGTCGCACGACGGCGACCCAGTGGTCCGGCGCGCCCTTGCCGGACCCCATCCGGGTCTCGGCGGGCTTCTTGGTCGCCGGCTTGTCCGGGAACACGCGGATCCAGATCTTCCCGCCGCGCTTGACCGAGCGGGTCATCGCGCGCCGGGCGGCCTCGATCTGGCGGGCCGTGATCCAGGCCGGCTCGAGCGTGGCCAGGCCGTAGTCGCCGAACGAGACGGTGTGCCCGCCCTTGGCCATCCCGGACATCCGACCGCGCATCACCTTGCGGTGCTTGACGCGTCGCGGCATCAGCATCGGGTCAGCCCCCCTGCGCGGCGGCTGCCGCGGCCAGGGCGGCCGACTCGCGCCGCTTGCGCTCGACGGGGATCTCGCCCTTGTAGATCCAGACCTTGACGCCGATCCGGCCGTAGGTCGTGTGCGCGTGCACCTGGCCGTAGCTGATGTCGGCGCGCAGCGTGCCGAGCGGGATGCGACCCTCGCGGTCCCACTCGCGCCGCCCCATCTCGGAGCCGCCCAGGCGGCCGGCGAGCGCGATCTTGACGCCCTTCGCCCCGGCCTTCATCGAGCGCTGGATCGACTGCTTCATCGCCTTCTTGTAGGCGACGCGGCGGGTCAGCTGCTGCGCGATGTTGAGCGCGACGAGGTACGCATCGAGCTCCGGCTGGCGGATCTCCTTGATCTCGAGCTTCACCTTGCGCTTGCTCAGCTCGCCGACCTCCTTGCGCAGGATCTCGACGTTCTGGCCGCCGCGCCCGATGACGATGCCGGGCTTCGCGGTGTGGATCGAGACCGTGACGTGGTTGATGCCACGCTCGATCTCGACGCCGCTCACGCTGGCGTTGGCCAGGCGTCGCTCCAGCAGCTGCCGGATCGCGATGTCCTCGCGGAGCAGCGTCGTGTACTCCTTGTCGGCGTACCACTTGGCCGTCCACGTGCGGGTGTAGCCCAGGCGGTAGCCGTACGGATGGACCTTGTGTCCCATGCCTAGGCCTCCCGGTCGGCGACGACGATCGTGATGTGCGTCATGGGCTTGTGGATCGGGAACGCCCGACCCTGGGCCCTGGGGCGCCACCGCTTGATCGTCGGGCCCTCGTTGGCGACCGCGTCGGCGATGAACAGCTCGTCCGCCGACCGGTTCAGGTTGTTCTCGGCGTTCGCCGTCGCGCTCTTGAGCACGCGCGCGACGTCGCGCGCGGCGGCCTGCGGCATGAACCGCAGGAGCGCTTCGGCCTCCTCGACCGGCTTGCCCTTGATCGCCTCGGTGATGAGGCGGGCCTTCCGGGTCGAGCCTCGCAGGTACTTGGCAGTGGCAGAGACGCGCACGCTATCGCTCCTCTACCGCAGCCCGCCGGACCGATCGGCGTTCTTGCCGTGCCCGCGGTACGTGCGGGTGGGGGCAAACTCGCCGAGCCGGTGGCCGACCATGTTCTCGGTGACGTACACCGGCACGTGCTTCTTGCCGTTGTAGACGGCAATCGTGTGGCCGATGAAGTCGGGGAAGATCACGGACGCGCGCGACCAGGTCTTGAGCACCTTGCGCTCGCTCCGCTTGTTCATGTCCTGCACCCGGGCGAGAAGCCGGGGCTGGACGAACGGTCCCTTCTTGACCGATCGCGACATCTCTGGCTCCTCCTACGACTTGCGATGCCGGCTGCGGACGATGAGCCGTCCGGTCAGCTTCGCGCGCCGGGTCCGGTAGCCCATCGCCGGCTTGCCCCACGGGGTCTTGGGCGGCATGCCGGTCGGGCTCTTGCCCTCGCCGCCGCCGTGCGGGTGGTCCCGCGGGGTCATCGCAACGCCCCGGACCTCCGGCCGCTGGCCCATGTGGCGGGCGCGACCGGCCTTGCCGAGGCTCTGGTTCTCGTGATCGACGTTCGACACCTGCCCGATCGTCGCCATGCAGCGCATCGGGACCCGGCGCACCTCGCCCGAGGGCAGGCGGACCTGGGCGAGCTCGCCCTCCTTGGCCAGGAGCTGCGCGGCCGCGCCGGCGGACCGGACGATCTGGCCGCCCTTGCCGGGGACCAGCTCGATGTTGTGGATCGTGGTGCCCAGCGGGATGTTCGAGATCGGCAGCGCGTTGCCCAGCCGGGCCTCGGCGGACGGGCCGGACACGACCACGTCGCCGACCTTGAGGCCGTTGGGCAGGAGCATGTAGCGCTTCTCGCCGTCGCGGTAGTGGAGCAGGCCGATTCGCGCCGACCGGTTGGGGTCGTACTCGATCGTCGCGAGGCGGGCCGGCACGCCGGGCTTGTCGCGCTTGAAGTCGATCCGCCGGTAGTGGGTCTTCTCGCCGCCGCCCCGGTGGCGGACCGTGAGCCGGCCCTGGTTGTTGCGGCCCGAGCCGCGGGTCATCGGCTCGAGGAGCGGCTTGTGCGGCTTGTCGGTGGTGATCTCCTCGAACGTCGGGCGGGTCATCCACCGCCGGCCCGGAGAGGTCGCCTTGTAGCTTCGGAGCGGCATCGCTACACCGCCTCGAAGAATTCGATCTTCTGGCCGGGGGCCAGCGTCACGACGGCCTTGCGCCACGCGGAGGTGTGGCCGACCACGCGTCCCCGCTTGGTGCCGCGGCGCTTCTCCTTCGCCTTGGAGGTCAGCACGTTGACGGCGACCACGGTCACCTTCTCCTTGCTGTACAGCTCCTCGATGGCGGCCTTGATCTGGACCTTGTTCGCGCGGCTGTGCACGGCGAACGTGTACTTGCCGCGCCCCGACTCGTCGATCGACTTCTCGGAGATCACGGGGCGGAGGATGATGTCCGACGCGGTCAGCTCGCTCACGCGTACACCTCCTCCATCCGGGCCAGGGCCGGCTGCTCGATGAGCACCGCGTCCGCGTTGAGCAGGTCCACGACGTTCAGCGAGTCCGCGAGGATCACCGACACGGACGGCAGGTTGGCGGCCGAGCGGACGAGCAGCTCGTCCCTGGCCGGCGCGACGACCAGGACGCGACGCTCGTGGCCGTCCCCGGCGCCCAGCGCCTGGAGGACCGCCGCGAAGGCCTTCGTCTTCGGCTCGTCGTCCATCCCGAAGCGGTCCACGACGCGGATCGCATCGTCGCCGAACTTCGCGGTCAGCGCGGAGCGCAGCGCCAGGCGCCGCATCTTCTTGTTCAGCCGCTGCTCGTACGAGCGCGGGTGCGGGCCGAACACGACGCCACCGCCCTTGTAGTGGGGCGCGGTGCGGGAGCCCTGGCGGGCACGGCCGGTGCCCTTCTGGCGGTACGGCTTCTTGCCGCCGCCACGGACCTCGCCGCGGGTCCGGGTGTCGCTGGTGCCGAGCCGGCGCCCGGCCAGCTGGGCGACCACCGCCTGGTGGAGGACGGCCTCGTTCACGGGCGCGGCGAACAGCGCCTCGGCGAGGTCGACGCTCCCGACGGTGGCGCCGGTGCGGTCGTAGAGGGTGGTCTGCGGCATCGTCACGCCTTCCGGACGAAGGTGAGCGCGCCGGGCGCCCCGGGAACGGTCCCCTTCACGAGGATGAGGTTCCGGTCCGGGTCCACGCGGACGACGCGCAGCTTCTTGATCGTGACCCGTTCGTGTCCCATGTGGCCGCCCATCTTGAGGCCCTTGTAGACGCGACCGGGGGTGGTGCCCGGGCCGATCGAGCCCGGCTTGCGGTAGTTGTCGGACCCGTGGGTCTTGGGCCCGCGAGAGAAGTTGTGGCGCTTCACGGTGCCCGCGAAGCCCTGGCCCTTCGACACGCCGGTCACGTCGACGAGGTCCCCCTCGGCGAACACGTCGCCGACGGTGATCGTCTGCCCGACGCTGTAGCCGTCCGCGTCGTCCAGCCGGAACTCGCGGATCGTGGCGACCCGCGGCAGGTCCCTGAGCTGGCCGGCGAGCGGCTTGGTCAGCTTGCGGCGCTCGCCGGCACCCAGCTGCACGGCGGTGTAGCCGTCGCGATCGGGCGTCCGGAGGCGCGTCACGGTGTTCGGGGTGACCTGGACGACGGACACGCCGACCATGGTCCCGTCCGGGAGGAAGACCTGGGTCATGCCGACCTTGCGGCCGATGAGGCCGATCGTGTGCTGGCTCATCGCCGCCACCCGGCCCCTGCCTGCGTTGGCTCCTGCGCGCGCTCGCTCACGCACGTGCGAAGTGCGCTCGCTCGCGTGCTCGGCGCCGCCTTGGCCTGAGCCGGCTGGGCGGCGATGTGGGCTTCCAGTGTCGTCATCACATCTTGATCTCGATGTCGACGCCAGCCGCCAGGCTGAGTCGCATCAGGGCGTCGACGGTCTTCGACGAGGGGTCCAGGATGTCGATCAGCCGCTTGTGGGTGCGGATCTCGAACTGCTCCCGGGAGTCCTTGTCGATGAACGGGGACCGCAGGACGGTGAACTTCTCGATCCGGGTCGGCAGCGGCACGGGTCCGACGACGTCCGCGCCGGTGCGCTGCGCCGTCTCGACGATCTGGGCTGCCGACTGGTCGAGCAGCCGGTGGTCGTAGGCCTTGAGGCGGATCCTGATCCGCTGCTTCGCCATCGTCGTTACTCGGTGATGCTGGTGATCGCGCCGGCGCCGACGGTGCGGCCGCCCTCGCGGATGGCGAACCGCTGGCCGACCTCGAGCGCGATCGGGGTGATCAGCTCGACGGTCATGTCCACGTTGTCGCCGGGCATGATCATCTCGGCGCCCTCGGTCAGGCCGATGGCCCCGGTGACGTCGGTGGTGCGCAGGTAGAACTGGGGCCGGTAGCCGTTGTAGAACGGGGTGTGCCGGCCGCCCTCCTCCTTGGTCAGCACGTACACCCGGGCCACGAACCGGGTGTGGGGGGTGACCGAGCCGGGCTTGGCCAGCACCTGGCCGCGCTCGATCTCGTCGCGCTCGATGCCCCGCAGCAGGCAGCCCACGTTGTCGCCCGCCTGGCCCGCGTCGAGCAGCTTCTTGAACATCTCGACGCCGGTGACCACGACCTTGCGGGTGGCCTTGACGCCGACGATCTCGACCTCCTCGCCGACCTTGACCAGGCCGCGCTCGATGCGCCCGGTGGCGACGGTGCCCCGGCCCTTGATGCCGAACACGTCCTCGACCGGCATCAGGAACGGCTTGTCGACCGGGCGCTCGGGGGTCGGGATGTAGGAGTCGACCGCGTCCATCAGCTCCTGGATGGGGGCGTAGGCCGGGTCGTCGGGGTTGTCGCCCGCCTCGAGGGCCTTGAGGGCGCTGCCCCGGATGACCGGGATGTCGTCGCCCGGGAAGTTGTTCTTGGTCAGCAGCTCGCGGACCTCGAGCTCGACGAGGTCGAGCAGCTCGGGGTCGTCGACCGCGTCGACCTTGTTGAGGAACACGACGATGTAGGGGACCTCGACCTGGCGGGCGAGCAGGATGTGCTCCCGGGTCTGGGGCATCGGGCCGTCGGTGGCGGCGACGACCAGGATCGCGCCGTCCATCTGGGCCGCGCCGGTGATCATGTTCTTGATGTAGTCGGCGTGCCCCGGGCAGTCCACGTGGGCGTAGTGGCGGGCCGTCGTCTCGTACTCCACGTGGGCGATCGCGATCGTGATCCCGCGCTCGCGCTCCTCGGGGGCGTTGTCGATCGAGTCGAACGCGCGGTACTCCGCGGCGCCCTTGAGCGCGAGGTACTTGGTGATCGCGGCCGTGAGCGACGTCTTGCCGTGGTCGATGTGGCCGATCGTGCCGACGTTGACGTGCGGCTTCGTGCGCTCGAACTTCTTCTTGGCCATGTCCGGCTGGACTCCCTGCTGCTCGCTCGCGCGGGGCGAGCCGACCCTTGTTAGACCTTCGACTTGGCGACGAGCTCGGCCGCGAGGTTCGGGGGAACCTCGGCGTAGTGGCTGAGCTCCATGGAATAGCTGGCTCGACCCTGGGTCATCGACCGCAGGTCGGTGGCATACCCGAACATCTCGGACAGCGGCACCGCCGCGCGGACGACCTGGGTCGAGCCGCGGGGGTCCGTGCCCTCGAGATGGCCGCGCCGGCTGTTGAGGTCACCGATGACGTCGCCCATGAACTCCTCGGGCATCGTCACCTCGACCCGCATCATCGGCTCGAGCACGACCGGGCTCGCCTTCCCGACGGCGTCCTTGACGGCCATCGAGGCGGCGATCTTGAACGCCATCTCGGACGAGTCGACCTCGTGGTACGACCCGTCGTGGACGGTGGTCCTGACGTCGACCATCGGGTAGCCGGCGTAGACGCCCGTGTCGAGCGTCTCGCGGATGCCGTGCTCGACGGCGCGCATGTACTCGCGCGGGATGGTGCCGCCGACGATCTTGTCGACGAACTCGAACCCGCTGCCCTTCTCGCCCGGCTCGAGGGTCAGGACGACGTGGCCGTACTGGCCCTTGCCGCCGGTCTGGCGCACGAAGCGCCCGTTGCCCTCGGCCGCGCGGCGCACGGTCTCGCGGTAGGAGACCTGCGGCTTGCCGACGTTGGCGGCGACCCGGAACTCGCGCACCATGCGGTCCACGAGGACGTCGAGGTGGAGCTCGCCCATGCCGGCGATCAGGGTCTGGCCCGACTCCTCGTCCGTCTTGACGCGGAACGTGGGGTCCTCCTCGGCCAGCCGCTGGAGCGCGAGGCCCAGCTTGTCCTGGTCGGCCTTGGTCTTGGGCTCGATGGCGACCTCGATGACCGGCTCGGGGAACGTCATCGACTCCAGGATCACCGGGTGGTCGGGGTGGGACAGCGTGTCGCCGGTGTAGGTCTCCTTGAGGCCCACGGCCGCGGCGATGTCGCCCGCGTAGACCTCGTCGATCTCCTCGCGGTGATTGGCGTGCATCTGGAGGATGCGGCCGATCCGCTCCTTCTTGCCCTTGGTCGCGTTGAGGACGTAGGAGCCGGACTTGAGCGTGCCCGAGTA
Source organism: Chloroflexota bacterium (assembly GCA_040755495.1). Classification (GTDB taxonomy): domain Bacteria; phylum Chloroflexota; class Limnocylindria; order Limnocylindrales; family CSP1-4; genus CAIXZV01. Next base: position 14,465 of record JBFMAT010000005.1, on the reverse strand, counting down.
GACGCGGAAGAAGGCGAGCTTGCCCACGAACGGGTCGGCCGCGATCTTGAACGCGAGGGCGCTGAACGGCTCGCTGTCGTCGGGCGTCTTGAGGATCTCGACGTCGGTGCCCGGCCGCAGGCCGATGACCGGCGGCACGTCGAGCGGCGACGGGAGGTAGTCCACGACCGCGTCGAGCATCGGCTGGACGCCCTTGTTACGGAGCGCCGACCCACACAGGATCGGGACCCACTTGTACTGCAGGGTGGCCAGGCGGATGCCGTGGCGGATCTCCGCCTCGGTGAGCTCCTCGCCCTCGAGGTACTTGTGGGCGAGGTCGTCGTCCACGTCCGCGACCGCCTCGAGCATGTGCTCCCGGTGGCGCGTCGCCTCGTCGAGGAGGTCCGCCGGGATGTCCGTCTCGTCGAACGTGCTGCCCAGGTCGTCGCGCCACACCAGGGCCTTCATGCGGACGAGGTCCACGAGGCCGACGAAGGTGTCCTCGATGCCGATCGGGATCTGGATCGGCACGGGCTTGACGCCCAGGCGGTCCTCGATCATCTCCACGTCGCGCCAGAAGTTGGCGCCGGTCCGGTCGAGCTTGTTGATGAAGCAGATCCGCGGCACGCCGTAGCGGTCGGCCTGGCGCCAGACCGTCTCGGACTGCGGCTCGACGCCCGCCACGCCGTCGAACACCACGACCGCCCCATCGAGGACGCGGAGGCTCCGCTCGACCTCGACCGTGAAGTCCACGTGCCCGGGCGTATCGATGATGTTGATCCGGTGATCGTTCCACGCGCAGGTCGTTGCCGCGGCAGTGATCGTGATGCCGCGCTCCTGCTCCTGGGGCATCCAGTCCATGGTGGCCGCGCCCTCATGGACCTCACCGATCTTGTAGATCTTCTTCGTGTAGAACAGGATCCGCTCGGTGACCGTCGTCTTGCCCGCGTCGATATGCGCAATGATTCCGATGTTCCGCGTTCGTGCGAGCGGAACGGCTCGTGCCACGGTTGGTCTAGCTCCTCTCGCCCGGGACTACCACTTGAAGTGGCTGAAGGCCTTGTTGGCCTCGGCCATCTTGTGGGTGTCCTCGCGGCGCTTCACCGCCGCGCCGAGGCCGTTCATGGCGTCGACGAACTCGGCGGCGAGCTTCTCGCTCATGCTCTTGCCGCTGCGCTTGCGGGCGGCCTGGACGAGCCAGCGCACGCCGAGCGACAGCCGGCGGTCGCCCCGGATCTCCACCGGGACCTGGTAGGTCGCGCCACCGACGCGCCGGGGCTTGACCTCGATGATCGGCGTGGCGTTGCGCAGGGCCGCCTCGAGGACCTCGAGGCCCGGGCGCTTGGCCTGGAACTCCGCGCGGGCGAGCGCCTGGCGCAGGATGCGGTCCGACAGCGTCTGCTTGCCGTCGCGCATCAGCTTGGCGCGGAAGCGGTCGGAGACGCGGGTGGACTCGGGCTGGTACTTCGCCTTGCGGGGGATCGACTGTCGGCGCGGCATGCTACTTCTTCCCCGGCCCCTGGGCGGCCTTCGCTCCGTACTTGCTGCGGCCCTGCTTGCGATCCTTGACGCCCGCCGCGTCCAGCGTCCCACGGATGATGTGGTACTTGACCGACGGGAGGTCCTTGACCCGGCCGCCGCGCACCAGGACCACCGAGTGCTCCTGGAGGTTGTGCCCGATGCCCGGGATGTAGGCCGTGACCTCCATCTGGTTGGACAGCCGCACGCGCGCGATCTTCCGAAGCGCCGAGTTCGGCTTCTTCGGGGTCATCGTCCGGACCTGCAGGCAGACGCCGCGCTTCTGGGGGGCGCCGGGAATCGGCACCTGGCGGCGGCGCAGGCTGTTCCAGTTCTTGCGCAGGGCAGGCGCCTTGACCTTCTCGATCTTCGGCTTCCGCCCGTGACGCACGAGCTGGCTGATGGTCGGCACGGAGACGCGGCTCCTTTCACGTGTTCTTCAGTGGTGGTCGGGCCGGCGGGTCCACCCATGGCCGGGGGGTCCGGCCGGAACCGCTCGATGCTCTTGAGGGGGGTGTCCGCGACGCCCATGGCGAGCGGGGCCCCTCGAGGCCACGAGCGCGGAGTGTAGCAATCGCGCTCGTGGAGTGTCAAACGCCCCGGACCGATGGTCCGGGGCGTTCCGGTGTCGCCGTGGGATGGCCCTCGCGGTCCGGGGTCAGCCCTCCTCCGACGCGTCGGCGAGGAAGGGGTTGAACTCGGGGGCCGCCTCCTCCTCCGCCTCGGCGTCCTCGTCCCCGGCGTCGGCCAGGAACGGGTTGAGGTCGGTCTCGTCCTCCTCCGCGCCGGCGATGGTCGCGGCGAGCGCGAGGCCCGCCGTCTCCTCGTCCGGGGCGCGGGTCCCGTCCTCGAGGAACGGGTTGTACTCCGCCTCGCCGAGGCCCTCGATGGCCTCGCCGGCGAGCGCCTCGAGGGCGGCCCGGCGCTGGCGCTCCTTGATCGCGGCGATGTTCTGCGGCGCGCCCGTCCCGGCCGGGATGAGCTTGCCGATGATCACGTTCTCCTTGAGGCCGATCAGGTGGTCCTTGGCGCCGTTGATGGCGGCCTCGGTGAGCACCCGGGTCGTCTCCTGGAAGGACGCCGCGGCGAGGAACGAGGACGTGTTGAGCGATGCCTTGGTCACGCCGAGGAGCACCGTCTGGGCCGTCGCCGGCTCGCCGCCCTCGGCGAGGACGCGGTTGTTCGCCTCCTCGAAGTCGAGGCGGTCCACCAGCTCGGTCGGCAGCTGCTCGCAGTCGCCCGGCTGGTCGATCCGGACCTTCTTGAGCATCTGCCGGACGATGATCTCGATGTGCTTGTCGTTGATCGTGACGCCCTGGCTCCGGTAGACCCGCTGGACCTCCTTGACCAGGTAGCGCTGGACGGCGTCCTTGCCCCGGGTGTCGAGGTACTCCTGCGGGTTGATCGGGCCGTCGGTGATCGCGTCGCCGGCGCGGATCTCGGAGCCGTCGTCCACCAGCAGCTTCGCGCTGTGGGGGATGGCGTACTCGCGCTCCACCACGTCCTCGGCGCGGACGACGACGCCGTCGTCGGTGCGGGCGAGGAAGCCCTTGACGGGCACCGTGACGTCCCCGGCCGAGGCCGAGCGCGCCAGGACCTGGCTCACCTCGACGAGGTCGCCGGGCGCCGCGAGCAGCTCGGCGTCCTCGGGCAGCAGGATCGGCGTGTCGAACGCCTCGCGGCTGGTGACCTTGACCTTCCGGCCGGTGTCGCCGGCGATGACCTCGACGATGCCGTCGATGTGGCTGATCTCCGCCTTGCCCTTGGGGATCCGGGCTTCGAACAGCTCCTCGACGCGCGGCAGGCCCTGCGTGATGTCCTGGCCGGCGACGCCGCCGGTGTGGAACGTCCGCATGGTCAGCTGCGTGCCGGGCTCGCCGATCGACTGGGCGGCGATGATGCCGACCGCCTCGCCGATGCCGATCATCTCGCCCGTGGCGAGGTTGCGGCCGTAGCACATGCGGCACACGCCGTAGCGGGACTCGCAGGCGAGCGGTGAGCGGACCAGCACCTCGTCGATGCCGGCCGCGTCGATCGCGCGGGCGAGCTCCTCGGTGATGATGTCGTTGCGGCCGACGACGACGAGCGCCGTCTCGCCCTTCTTGACCTTGGCCTTGGGGTCCACCAGGTCCGCGGCCGCCAGCCGGCCGACGAGCCGGCGCTGGAACGCCTCGGGCTCGTCCGCGGACTCGGCCCGGATGATCCAGCTCCCCTCCTCCGTGCCGCAGTCGTCCTCGCGGGTGATGACGTCCTGGGCCACGTCCACGAGGCGCCGGGTGAGGTACCCGGAGTCCGCGGTGCGGAGCGCGGTGTCGGCGAGGCCCTTGCGGGCGCCGTGGGTGGAGATGAAGTACTCGAGGACCGTCATGCCCTCGCGGAAGTTGCTCCGCACGGGCACGTCGATGATCCGGCCCGACGGGTCGGCCATCAGGCCTCGCATCGCGCCCAGCTGGCCGATGTTGCCCTTGTTCCCGCGGGCGCCGGAGTCGGTCATCATGCGCAGCGCGTTGTCGTCCGGAAGGCCGGTCATCATCGAGTCCGACACGTCCTTGGTCGTGCGCTGCCAGAGCTCGACGACCTGCTCGTAGCGCTCGTCCTCGGTGATCAGGCCACGCTGGAACTGCTTGTCGATCGCCCCGACGGCGTCGTCCGCACCGGTCAGCAGGTCCCGCTTGGTCTTGGGGACGACGATGTCCCACAACCCGATGGTCATGCCGCCCCGGGTGGCGAACTCGAAGCCGACGCTCTTGATGCCGTCCACGAGGTGCGCCGTCTCGACCGGGCCGAGCACGCGATAGCACTCGTCCACGAGCCGCTTGAGGTCGGCGCGCTTCATCGGGTCGTTGCGGTAGCGGAGCTCCTGGGGGACGATCCGGTTGAACAGGATCCGGCCCACCGTCGTCCGGACGTGCTGGTCCACGAGCGTGGCGCTGTCCGCGTCCCAGCCCCGGACCACCACGTCCACGGGCTCGTGCAGGGTCACGGAGGCCCCGGCGTGGCGGACGTCCCGGGCGCCGGTGCCATTGCCGTCCTCGCTCTCGGGCTCGGGCTCGCTCAGCTTGCGGCTGAACGTCTGGATCCCGCGGGCGCCCAGCTCGTAGGCGATGATCGCGTCGTCCTCGCTGGTGAACGAGCGCACAGGGCTGCCCTTGGGCATCGCGGGCCCGTCCATCGTGAGGTAGTAGCAGCCGAGGACCATGTCCTGCGTCGGCGCCACGACCGGCGAGCCGTCGGCCGGCGACAGCAGGTTGGCCGTCGACAGCATCATGGCCCGCGCCTCTTCCTGGGCGGCCGTGGACAGCGGCACGTGGACCGCCATCTGGTCGCCGTCGAAGTCCGCGTTGAACGCGGTGCACACGAGCGGGTGGATCTGGATCGCCGAGCCCTCGACGAGGACCGGCATGAACGCCTGGATGCCCAGGCGGTGGAGCGTGGGGGCGCGGTTGAGCAGGACCGGGTGGTCCTTGATGACCTCTTCGAGGACGTCCCAGACCTCGGGCCGGACGCGCTCGACGATGCGCTTGGCGCTCTTGATGTTGTGCGCGAAGCCCTTCTCGACCAGCTGGCGCATGACGAACGGCTTGAACAGCTCGAGCGCCATCTTCTTGGGCAGGCCGCACTGGTGGAGCTTGAGCTCCGGGCCCACGACGATGACCGAGCGGCCGGAGTAGTCCACGCGCTTGCCGAGCAGGTTCTGGCGGAACCGGCCCTGCTTGCCCTTGAGCATGTCGGACAGGCTCTTGAGGCGGTGGTTGCCGGTGCCGGCGATCGCCCGGCCGCGGCGGCCGTTGTCGATCAGCGCGTCGCACGCCTCCTGGAGCATCCGCTTCTCGTTGCGGATGATGATCTCGGGCGCGCCGAGCTCGAGGAGCCGCTTGAGCCGGTTGTTGCGGTTGATGACGCGCCGGTACAGGTCGTTGAGGTCGGAGGTCGCGAAGCGGCCGCCGTCGAGCTGGACCATCGGGCGCAGGTCGGGCGGGATGACCGGCAGCACCGAGAGGATCATCCACTCCGGCCGGTTGCCGGAGCGGCGGAACGCCTCGATCAGGCGCAGCCGCTTGATCGCCTTCTTGCGCCGCTGGCCGGAGCTGGTGCGGACCTCCGCGTGGAGGGCGCGCGACAGCTCTTCGAGGTCCATGCGGACGATGATGTCGCGGACCGCCTCGGCGCCCATGCCCGCCCAGAAGATGCGGCCGGTGCGGGCACCGGAGCCGTACTTCTCGTCGAGCTGGCGGAACTCGGTCTCGCCGATCGTCATCAGCGGCTTGAGCGCCTCGATCTCGGCGCGGGCCGCTCGGAGCTCCTCCTTCTGGCCCTGGGCCTCGGTGACGAGGGACTCGCGCTCCGTACGCAGGCTCTCGTCCATGGCGGCGACCAGGTCCTGGACCTTCTGCTCGGTCGCGCGCTCCTCGTCGGTCTCGCGCTGCTTGAGCTCCTCGGTGACGCGCTCGGTCTCGGCGGCCACGATCTTGCGCAGCCGCGCGAGGGCGTCCTTGCCGCCCTTGTCGCCGGCCGCGACCACGACCTCGCCCGTGGGGGCGAACGCGATCGTCTCCTCGGCGACGCCGGTCTTGAGCTCCTTGAGGACGGCCTCGACGGCCTGGGCCTCGCGGACGACCTCCTCCGTGCGCGACGTGCGCTGGGCCTCGAGCTCGGCACGGGTCGCCGCGAGCGAGGCCTGCAGCTCCTCGCGCTTGCGGGCGACGTCGGCCTTGAGCGTGCCCTCGAGCTCGGCGAGCCGCTCGCCGCCGGCGCCGCCGCGGCCCTCGGACTGCTCGTCCAGCGCCTTGAGGGCGCGCTGGCGCGCCTCCTCGTCCACGTGCGTGACGATGTACAGCGCGAAGTACAGGATCCGCTCGAGGTTGCGGGGGCTGATGTCGAGCAGGATGCCGAGCCGGCTCGGGGTGCCCTTGAAGTACCAGATGTGGCTGACGGGGCTGGCCAGCTGGATGTGGCCCATGCGCTCACGGCGGACCTTCGAGCGCGTGACCTCGACGCCGCACTTGTCGCAGATGATCCCCTTGTACCGGATCCGCTTGTACTTCCCGCAATAGCACTCCCAGTCCCGGGTGGGACCGAAGATGCGCTCGTCGAACAAGCCGTCCTTCTCGGGCTTGAGCGTCCGGTAGTTGATGGTCTCGGGCTTCGTGACCTCGCCCTTCGACCATTCCCGGATCTGGTCCGGGCTGGCGAGCGAGATGCGGATCGCCGAGAAGTTGTTGACCTCGAGCATCGGTCTCCTCCGCGCCGGCGCGGCTCAGGCGGCGCGATGTGCATGCGTGGCGAGCGGGGCCGGGCCGGCCGGACGCCGGCCCCGCGTGGTGCGTTGCGAGTCTGTCAGTCCTCGAACCCGGCGAGGTTGATCCCGCCGAGGTCGGGGAGCAGGTATCCCGAGGCGTCGTCCTCGGCGAGCGGGATCTCCTCGTCGTTCTGGTCGAGGATCTCGGCGTTGAGGCCGAGGCTCCGCAGCTCCTTGATGAGGACCTTGAAGGACTCGGGGACCCGCGGCGGCTGGATCTCCTCGCCCTTGACGATGGCCTCGTAGGTCTGGACGCGCCCGAGGACGTCGTCCGACTTCACCGTGAGCAGCTCCTGGAGGATGTTCGCGGCGCCGTACGCCTCGAGCGCCCAGACCTCCATCTCGCCGAACCGCTGGCCACCGAACTGCGCCTTGCCGCCCAGCGGCTGCTGGGTGATCAGGCTGTACGGGCCGGTGGAGCGGGCGTGGATCTTGTCCTCGACGAGGTGGTGGAGCTTGAGCATGTAGATCTGGCCGACCGTGATCGCGCGGTCGAACGACTCGCCCGTCCGGCCGTCGCGAAGCTCGATCTTGCCTTCCTTGGGCAGGCCGGCGGCGGCGAGCGCCTCGGCGATCTGCGCCTCGGTGGCGCCGTCGAAGACGGGGGTCGCCGCCCGGTAGCCCATGACGGACAGGGCCCAGCCGAGGTGCGTCTCGAGGATCTGGCCGATGTTCATCCGGCTCGGCACGCCGAGCGGGTTGAGGATGATGTCGACCGGCTGCCCGTCGGGCAGGAACGGCATGTCCTCCATCGGCAGGACCTTCGCGATGACGCCCTTGTTGCCGTGGCGGCCGGCCATCTTGTCGCCGACCGACACCTTGCGCTTCTGGGCGACCGACACCCGGACCAGGCGGTTCACGCCCGGCTGGAGGTCGTCGTTCCACTCGCGGCGGAACTCGCGGATCTCCACGACCTTGCCTCGCTCGCCGTGCGGCAGGCGCAGGCTGGAGTCCTTCACCTCGCGGGCCTTCTCGCCGAAGATCGCCCGCAGGAGGCGCTCCTCCGCGGTCAGCTCGGTCTCGCCCTTGGGCGTGATCTTGCCCACCAGGATGTCGCCCGGGCGGACCTCCGCGCCGATGTACACGATCCCCTCCTCGTCGAGGTCCTTGAGGGCCTCCTCGCCGACGTTGGGGATGTCGCGCGTGATCTCCTCGGGCCCGAGCTTGGTGTCCCGGGACTCGATCTCGTGCTTCTCGATGTGGATGCTCGTGAACAGGTCGTCGCGCACCAGGCGCTCGCTGATCACGATCGCGTCCTCGTAGTTGCCGCCCTCCCAGCTCATGAACGCCACCATGACGTTCCGGCCCAGGGCGAGCTCGCCGCCGTCCGTGGATGACGAGTCGGCGATCGGGTCGCCGACGTCGACGCGCTGGCCGACGGTGACGATCGGGCGCTGGTTGATGCAGGTGCCCTGGTTGCTGCGCACGAACTTGAGCAGCCGGTACTCGTCCAGCTCGCCCGAGTCGGCCTCGACCTGCACCCGTTCGGCCGTGACGCTGGTCACCACGCCGGCGTGGCGGGCGACCACGACCTGCCCGGAGTCGCGCGCGGCGCGCGCCTCCATGCCCGTGCCCACGATCGGGGCCTCGGGCTCGAGGAGCGGCACGGCCTGGCGCTGCATGTTCGAGCCCATCAGGGCGCGGTTGGCGTCGTCGTGCTCGAGGAACGGGATCAGCGCCGTGGCCACCGAGACGACCTGCTTGGGGCTGACGTCCATGTACTCGATCTGGTCCGGCCGGGCCTCCGGGAAGGTGTCCCGGTAGCGCGACGGGACGCGCTCGTCCACGAAGTGGCCGCCCTCGTCGAGCCTGGCGTTGGCCTGTGCGACGTGGTGCTCCTCCTCCTCGTCCGCGGCGAGGTAGTCGATTTCGTCGGTGACGAACGGGCGGATCGGGAACGCGATGGCCTTCTGGCGCGCGAGCTCCTTGCGGGCCGCCTCCGTGAGGCGCTCACCCTTGCGGACGATGACCTTGCCGTCCTTGCCCGCGAGGTCCGCGCCGGCCTCGTACTCGAGCAGCTGCGGGTCGTCGTGGGCCACGGCCCGCTTGACCCTGCGGTACGGGGTCTCGATGAAGCCGTAGGCGTTGATCCGGCCATAGGTGGCGAGCGAGCCGATGAGGCCGATGTTCGGGCCCTCGGGCGTCTCGATCGGGCAGATCCGGCCGTAGTGGCTGTGGTGCACGTCGCGGACGTCGAACCCGGCGCGCTCCCGCGACAGGCCGCCCGGGCCCAGGGCCGACAGGCGCCGCTTGGAGGTGAGCTCCGCGAGCGGGTTCGTCTGGTCCATGAACTGCGACAGCTGGCTGCCGCCGAAGAACTCCTTCATCGCCGCCACGACCGGGCGGATGTTGATCAGGGCGTTCGGCGTGGCCTTGTCGATCTCCTGGATCGTCATCCGCTCCCGGACCACGCGCTCCATGCGCAGCAGGCCGATCCGGAACGCGTTCTGGATCAGCTCGCCGTTGGCGCGGATGCGGCGGTTGCCGAGGTGGTCGATGTCGTCCTTGGTGTGCAGGCCGCGGTTGGACTCGATCAGGTGGCCGACGATGGCCGCGATGTCCTCGCGCGTGATCGTGCGCTGCTCGCGCGGCAGCTCGATGCCCATCCGCGCGGCGACCGCGTCCAGCTTCTTGTTGAACTTGTAGCGCCCCACCCGGCCGAGGTCGTAGCGGCGGAAGTTGAAGAACAGGCTCTCGACCAGCTGGCGGGCGTTGTCGCCGGTGGGGGGATCGCCCGGGCGCAGCTTCTTGTAGACCTCGATCAGCGCCTCGTTGGGCGTCTTGGTGAGGTCCTTGTCCAGCGTGTTCGCCACGTACTGGTGCTCGGGGTCGAGGTCCACCGCGGTGAACAGGCCCGCGATCTCGTCGTTGGTCTCGTAGCCGACCGCGCGGAGCAGGGTCGTCGCCGCGATCTTGCGCTTGCGATCGACCTTGACCCACAGCTGGTCCTTGTTGTTGGTCTCGAACTCCAGCCACGCGCCCCGGTTGGGGATGACCTTGGCGGAGAACAGCATCCGGCCGGACGCCGGGTCCTCGAGCTCGCTGTAGTACACGCCGGGCGAGCGGACGAGCTGGCTGACGACCACGCGCTCCGCGCCGTTGATCACGAACGTCCCCATGTCCGTCATCCAGGGGTAGTCGCCCATGTACACGCGCTGGCGCTGGATCTCGCCGGTCTCCTTGATCAGGAGCTCGACGTTCACGTACAGCGGGCGGCTGAACGTGAGGTCCTTGGTCCGGCACTCCTCCTCGGAGTACTTCGGCGTCCCGAACTCGTAGTCCAGGAACTGGAGCTCCATCACCTTGCCGGTGAAGTCCTTGATCGGGCTGATCTCGTCGAACAGGTCCCGGAGGCCCTTCTCGATGAACCACTGGAAGGACTCGAGCTGCAGCTCGATGAGGTTCGGGACCTCGAACTTGTCGACGCTGATCCCGTCGCGAACCTCGGCAATCCTGGCGTAGGACAGGCGGCCGGAAGGCGTGGCGGCGAGGGGTGCCGACGAGACGGACAGCATGAAGGACGGCTCCTTGACGGAGTGGGAAGAAGGGGGGACGGCCGCGCTCACAGAAGGAGTAGGATACCGCGATTCGTTCTCCTGTCAAACACCGGAGACGGGTACTGGGGCGGTGACACGATGGCCACCGCCCCTGCGGGCTGCCCTGGGGATCCCCGATCCGGCAATCTCAACGTCGGCTGGCGAATCGCCCTCCGTGGTCCGATGCGACGCGGCCGCGAGGTCCTCGCGCCGAGGGCTGACGGGAGTCCGACCTCGGCGCTCGAAGCGGTCTACTTGATCTCGACCTTCGCGCCCTGCTCCTCGAGGGCGGCCTTGATCTTCTCGGCCTCGTCCTTGGTCACGGCCTCCTTCACGGCCTTGGGGGCCGCGTCGACGAGGTCCTTGGCTTCCTTGAGGCCGAGTCCGGTGAGCTCGCGGACGACCTTGATCACCGGGATCTTGTTGGGGCCGATCTCGGTCAGGGTCGCGGTGAACTCGGTCTGCTCCTCGGCGGCCTCGGCGGCCGGGGCGGCGGCGCCGGCGGCCGGGGCGGCGCCCGCGGCGAACGCGACGGGCGCAGCGGCGGTGACGCCGAAGCGGTCCTCGAACTTCTTCTTGAACTCCGAGAGCTCGAGGACGGTCATCTGCTCGAAGGCCTCGAGCAGCTGGTCGGGGGTCAGCGTGGCCATGGTGTTCGTTCTCCTGGTGGTGGGCGCCCGTGGGCGCGGGTGGGTCTCGAGGTGAGGGTCAGGCCGCGGCCTCGCCGCGCTTGTCGGCGAGCGCCGCGAGCAGGCCCGCGACGTCCCGCAGCGGGGCGTCGAACAGGCCGGCCGTCGTGGACAACGGCGCCACGATGGCCCCGATGGCCTCGCCGAGGAGCACCTCGCGCGAGGGCAGCGTCGCCAGCTTCGTCACGCCATCGGCGTCGATCGTCCGCGATCCCAGCACGCCGCCCGTGATCTTCACGATGCGGTAGGGGCGCGTCGCGTCCAGGACCGCCTTCGCCGTCGCCGCCTCGTCGGTGCCGAAGGCGATCGCCGTCGGGCCCACGAGCAGGGGCGAGAGCGCGGCCGCGGCAGGGTTGTCCTGCGCCGCGATCCGCATGAGGCGGTTCTTGACGACCCGGTAGCTCACGTTCTGCTTGCGCAGCGCGCGCCGGATCTCGCCGATCTCCTTCACCTTGAGGCCGCGGTACTCGGACACGATCATCGTGCGGCTGGCGTCCAGCTGGGCGCGCAGGTCCGCGACCGTCTCTCGCTTGGCCTCGGTCGGCATCGAGCCTCCTTGACCTCCTTGCTCCAGCGCGCAGCCGGCGCGCGGCGGTGGGTGCGCCCGGCGATGCCGGCTTCGTACCCCTGCGACGGGCCACGTGTGCAGGGGGCGCGACCCACCCGGGAGGTGGGGCGATGCCATCTGCCTCGGCGTGCTCGCCGTCGTCCCCGATCCCCTCCCCTCGCGGGGCGGGAGCCGGTCCGATCCGGCGGATCAAGCCCCGGCCGTGAAGCCGACCTCACGATCGACCCCGCGGCCTGCGGGCGCAGGCTGTCTGCGGCTTGTTCCGTCTCTTCGATTTGGTCCTCGCCGCTCAGCGGGTCCAGATGCGAGGCGCCGGCGAGGACGGAGCGCGAGCGCACTTCAACGTGCGTGAGCGCCCGCCCGGAGCCGGCAACGCGGCAGATGGGCCCGATCAGCGGCGACCGATGATAGCGCCTCTACGCCTGGGCGGCCGCGAGGACGCCCGGAATGTCCACCCGGATGCCCGGGCCCATGGTGGTCGCGATCGTCAGCGTGCGCAGGTACTGGCCCTTGGCGCCGCTCGGCTTGGCGCGGTTGATCGCGTCGACGAGCGCGGCGAGGTTCTCGAGCAGCTGTGGCTCCTCGAAGCTCGCCTTGCCGACCGGGACGTGGATGATCGCCCCCTTGTCGACCTTGAACTCGACGCGCCCGCCCTTGACCTCGCGGATCGCCCGCTCGAGGTCGAAGGTGATCGTGCCGGACTTGGGGTTGGGCATCAGGCCGCGCCGGCCGAGGATCCGCCCGAGGCGCCCCACCATGCCCATCACGTCCGGGGCGGCGAGCGCGACGTCGAACTCCAGCCAACCGGCCTCGATCTTCTTGACGAGGTCCTCGGCGCCGACCTCATCCGCACCGGCCCGGAGCGCCTCCTGGGCCTTCTCGCCCTGCGCGAACACCGCGACCCGGACGACCTTGCCGGTCCCGTGCGGGAGGACGACGGTGCCCCGGACCATCTGGTCCGCGTGCCGGGGGTCGACGCCGAGGCGGATGTGCGCCTCCACCGACGCGTCGAACTTCACGTTGGACGTCTGCCTCGCGAGGGCGACCGCCTCCGCGACCGGGTAGACCCGGGTGCGGTCGATGAGCTTCGCGGCGTCCTGGTAGCGCTTGCCGTGCTCGGCCATGCCTGGTGCTCCTTCGGTCCTTCGACCTGCCCCTGTGGCGTGCGCGGGTCCGGGGTCGCTCCCCGCGCGTCGCCGGTGCTACCCGACGACTTCGATGCCCATGCTCCGGGCCGTGCCCTCGATGACCTTCATGCCGGCCTCGATGTCGTTGACGTTGAGGTCCGGCATCTTGGTCTCGGCGATCTGGCGGACCTGGTCGCGCGTCACGCGCCCGACCATCTCCCGCTTCGCCGTGGGGGAGCCCTTGTCGATGCCGGCCGCCTTGCGCAGGAGGTCGGGCGCCGGCGGCGTCTTGAGGACGAAGGTGAACGAGCGATCCTCGAAGATCGTGATCTGGGCGGGGATCACCTGCCCGGACTTGTCCGCGGTGCGCTCGTTGTACGCCTTCGTGAACTCGACGATGTTGATGCCGTGCGGGCCCAGCGCCGTGCCGACGGGCGGGGCGGGCGTCGCCTTGCCGGCCGGCAGCTGCAGCGTCAGGACGATTCGGATCTTCTTGGCCACGTGTTGCTCGCTCCTACAGTTTCTCGACTTGCAGGAAGTCGAGCTCGACCGGGGTCTCCCGGCCGAAGATGCTCACGAGGACCTTCAGCTTGTTGCGCTCGGGGTTGACCTCGTCCACGGTGCCGATGAACTCCGCGAACGGGCCGTCGGTGACGCGCACGCTTTGGCCCTTCGTGAACGCGACCCGGTACTTCGGCGTCTCGACGCCCATGTGCCGGAGGATCTGCTTGACCTCGGTCTCGTCCAGCGGGATCGGCTCGCTGCGCATGCCGGGGATGTTGCCGCTGCCGACGAAGCTGGTCACGCCCGGGGTGTTCCGGACGACGAACCAGGACTCCGGGTCCAGGATCATCTCGACCAGGACGTAGCCCGGGTAGACCTTCTTCTGCACGGTGTGCCGCTGGCCCTGGCGGATCTCGATCTCGTCTTCCATCGGGACGAGCACCTGGAAGATCTTGTCCTCCATGCCCATCGACTCGATGCGATGCTCGAGATTCGCCTTGACCTTGTTCTCGTAGCCCGAGTAGGTGTGGATCACGTACCAGCGCTTCTCGGGCGCACGGGCCGCCGTGAGCTGTTCGGTCATGCCCGCAGGTCCGTCAGCAGCTCGACCACGATCGTGAAGCCGGAGTCGGCGATCGTGATGTACAGGCCGACCACGAAGGACACGACGAACACGAGGATCGTCAGATTCCGGACCTGGAGGCGGTTCGGCCACGAGACCTTCTTGAGCTCGGACCAGGATTCGTCGATGAAGCGTCGAAGTCGGTTCACGGCTGCCTTTTCAGCTAGCGTTCCTGCGGTTCACGCTCGGGCGGCCGAGGCGGCGCTCCCGCGAGCCGTCGGCCGGAGGATGTTGGCAGGGGCGATAGGACTCGAACCTACAACCACCGGTTTTGGAGACCGGTGCTCTGCCAATTGAGCTACGCCCCTGCGTGGGCCGGACCGGCTACTTCGCCTCCCGGTGCAGCGTGTGACGCCGCTCCCGGGGGCAGTACTTGAGCAGCTCGATCCGGTTGGGATCGTTCTTCTTGTTCTTGCGGGTCGTGTAGTTGCGGGTCTTGCACTCGGTGCAGGCCAGCTGGATCACGGGCCGCGCCTCGACCTTTGCCATGAAGCTCTCGTTACTCGGTGATGCTGGTGATCGCGCCGGCGCCGACGGTGCGGCCGCCCTCGCGGATGGCGAACCGCTGGCCGACCTCGAGCGCGATCGGGGTGATCAGCTCGACGGTCATGTCCACGTTGTCG
>JBFMAT010000004.1:0-110888 GCA_040755495.1 Chloroflexota bacterium | reverse complement strand
ACGACCACGACGATGACGACGCGCCCGGCGCGACCGACGACCACGACGACGACGATGATGACGACGGCGACGACAGCGGCCACGACGGCCCCGACGACGACGATGACGGCAGCGGAGGCCACGGGTCCGACGACTGATCCCGCCTTCCGTCCCCCCGGGGAACATGACCTCTGTCCCGCGATGGGAGCCGGCCCGACCCCCGATGATGGCATCGGGCGCCGGGCCGGCGCCCTCGGGCTCGCCCGATCGGGCGCCACGCCCCGCGCGCGGAACGGAGGCAGGACTCACGGACGGAACGTGGATCGCCGGGCACGAAGGAGCATCGAGCGATGACCGCAGGATCGTCGAGGCCGTGCTGGCCGGCGACCGGGACGCCTTCAGGCAGCTCGTGGAGCGCGAAGGTCCCCCGGTCGTCGCGGCGTGTGCGCGGGTGCTCGGCGACCGCTCCGAGGCCGAGGACGTCGCCCAGGAGGCCTTCGTGATCGCGTACCGGTCGCTCGGCTCATGGCGCGGCGACGGCGCGTTCGGCGCCTGGCTGTCGCGGATCGCCGTCCGGCTCGCGGTGCGCCGCGCGTCCCAGCGCAAGCAGGTCACCTGGCTGGATCCGCTCGCCGCCGAGGCCGACCAGCCGGGTCGCGAGCGGTACCGGTCCTCGGCCACCCACGGCACCCTGGACCCGGCCCACACCGTCCTCCGGTCGGAGCGCGATGCCCAGCTCCGGGCGGCCGTCGCCTCGCTCGACGAGCCGTACCGGGAGGTCG
This sequence comes from Chloroflexota bacterium, assembly GCA_040755495.1. Classification (GTDB taxonomy): domain Bacteria; phylum Chloroflexota; class Limnocylindria; order Limnocylindrales; family CSP1-4; genus CAIXZV01. The sequence continues at coordinate 110,127 of JBFMAT010000004.1, read as the reverse complement.
TGGCGCTCCGCTTCTTCGCCGAGCGCTCGCTGGCCGAGATCGCGGAGGCCACCGACCGACCGCTGGGCACCGTGAAGACCCACCTCCACCGCGGGCTGGCGCGGCTGCGCCGGACCCTCGAGGAGCACGAGCAATGAGCGGCCTGCCCGGCGGCCGCCAGCGGCCGTTCACCCCGTCCGAGCTCGAGGGCGCCGATGGCGTCGCGCCCGACGAGGTGGCCGGGTCCACGAGGATCGCCCGGGACCTCGAGGCGCTGGCGTCCCAGGTCCCGGTCACGACGTCGCCCGACTTCGCCGACCGCGTCATGGGCGCGATCGCGAACGAGCCCGCACCGGCTCCCGCGCGAGTCGCCGGACGGGCGCTGCGCACGGGCTCGATGAGTGCGCTCCTCGGGTCCATCCGAGACGCGTGGCGCGTGACGACCAGCGCAGGCTTCCCCATGGCGGCCCGCGCCCAGGCGCTCGCCCTGGTGCTGGTGGTCGCGGTCCTCGCCTCGGGCTCCGGCCTGGCCACGGCCGGGGCGCTCGGGCTCCTCGGCGGGGACGGTCCCACGCCCGCGCCCTCGCAGGAGCCGTCGCCGTCCGTCGTGGCGCCGTCGCCGTCCCCGTCCCTGTCGCCGGACGCGAGCGTCTCGCCCTCGCCGTCGCCGACGCCGGAGCCCTCCGCGTCCCCCGAGCCGTCAGCGACCCCGGACGAGACCGGCGAACCGGGTGAGACGGACAAGCCGTCCGGCACGGACGACAACGGCGGCTCGGGTGGTGGCCGCGAGACGGAATCGCCGGACGACCACGACGATCAGACCGCCGAGCCCGATTCTGACGGCGACCACGAGGAGCCGGAGCCCACGCGCACCCCCAGCCCGAGCGACACGCCCAAGCCCGACGACGACTGAGCAGCGGGGCCCCTGGGCGACGGGGTCGGCGCGCCGGCGCTACCCTTGCCCACGGCCCCGGGCGCCGCGCCCGGACGGCCGTCGGCGGTACCCGGCAACGTGGAGGTTGGCGTGCGCTTGCGCCTCGGACGCTCGACGGACAGGGCGGAGCCCGGCCCGTACGCGCGACCGGTGTTCGTCGGCGGGACGGGCAGGAGCGGCACCACGATCGTGGCCCGGCTGCTGGGCGCGCATCCGGCCCTGCACATGATCCCGGTCGAGGTGCGGTTCATCGTCGAGCCCGGCGGCCTGTGCGACGTGGTGGCGTCCGGCGCCAGCGTCCGCCAGTTCCGGCGGCGGATGCTGGGCCGCTGGTTTCGCCGGGAGTCCGCGGACGGGACCAGCCGGGGGCTTCACAAGCTGGTCGACCGGGAGCGGATCGAGGCCGAGCTGCGGGACTTCGAGCGCGGCCTGCGCTCCGACCCGTGGCAGGCGGGCGGCAACCTGGTCCACCGGCTGCTGGACCCGCTGGCCGCTGCGGCCGGCGCCCAGGGGTGGATCGAGATGACCCCACCCAACGCGAGGGTCGCCCCGGCGCTCCTGCGGCTGTTCCCGGACATGCGGCTGGTCCACAGCCTCCGCGACGGTCGGGACGTCGCCTGCTCGGTCGCGCCGCTGATCTGGGGTCCCAACGACGTGGACGAGGCGCTCGACTGGTGGGCGGAGCAGCTGGAGCAGGCCTTCGCGGCGTGCGGCTCCGTGCCGCCGGACCGGGTGCTGACCGTGCGCATGGAGGACCTCGTCGTCCACGAGCGAGAGCGCGAGTACGCCCGGCTGCTCGCGTTCCTCGGCCTGGACGACGATCCCGCGATGCGGGCGTTCTTCGCGTCGGGGGTGAGCGCCGAGCGGGCCCACATCGGGCGCTGGGCCGACCAGGTGCCGGCCGAGCGCCGGGCGGCCTTCGAGGCGCACCATCGGCGGCTCGTGGACGACCTGCGGGCTCGCGGCCGCCCGGTGTCGCTCGACGCGACGACGGGCGGCTGACCGGCGGGCGGGGTAGCCTAGCCGCGTGATCGTCGTGGTCGGCACGGCCGCCTGGAATCCGGGACCGCCCGCGGTGCCGGCGGGCCGGGCGTGCTCGATCGCGCTCGCCGCCGCCGGCCAGGGGGCTCGCGTCGAGCTGGTCGGGCGGATCGGCGACGACGCAGCCGGCGATGACCTGCTGCTGGCGCTGGGGCGCGCGGGCGTGGGCCACGTGGCGGTGCTCCGTGACCCGTCGCGCCGGACGCCCGTCGTGGCCCGCCCGACCCCCGACGACGAGCCCCTCGACGCAGACGCCGTCGCCGAGCCGGCCGAGCCGGATCCCGCTGCCGAGCCCGCGCCCGACGCGCCACGCCTCGAGCCGGCGGACGTCGCGCTCGGCCTCCAGTACCTGACCTCGTTCGAGGTGCTGGTCGTCACCGAGGACGCGCCGCCGCCCGTCGTGCGCGCGTGCGTCGAGGCCGCGCAGTTCGCCGGCGCCCGCCTGGTCGTGTGCGTTGCCGCGTCCGGCGTCGAGCCCCCCGGCCTGCCCCCGGACGCGACCGTCCTGGCCGCCCCGGACGTGGATGGCGACGCGTTCGCCGGGCTGGTCGGCAGCTATGCCGCGGCGCTCGACCGAGGCGAGGCGCCGGAGGCGGCGTTCGGCGCTGCCACGAGCGGCGGCTGGGAGCGCCCGCAGCCCTGACGGAAGGCGCGTGCGCCGCCCTCGCGCCGGGCCGGGACGAAGAACGCGGTGCGGGCGCGCACTGGCCGTAACGTCCGGTGCCGAGCCTCGTTTCCACTAGTACGCAGGTCCTGTCCCGTCGCCCCGGGGAACCATGCCCACGCCTTTCGCACGCCGTCGCCGCTTCCTCCGCGGCCCGCGCGTCGAGCCAGCACCCGTCGCCGCGACCCGCTCGACGCCGGCGGCGCGGCGGCGGCTCGCTCGCGGGCAGTCGATCGTCGAGTTCACGCTCGTCGTCCCGATCCTGATCATCCTGTTCGTCGGCATCGCCGACTTCGGCCGGATCTTCAACGCCGGCGTGATCGTCGAGGCCGCGGCCCGCGATGCGGCGGAGCACGCCGCGCAGAAGTACCTCGCGAACCCCCCGGGTGACCCCGGCCTCACGCCGGCCGAGCGGCTCTCGGCACCGGTGGCGGCCGCCGACCCCGCCTACTACGCCGACCTGCGCGACGACGCCGGTCGCGTCGTATGCGCCGAGACACGGGGGCTCACCAACACCGACTACTCTGGCGGGACGTGTCCCACGTGGCCCGTCGTCGGCGTGTGCGTGCATGACGGGGCCGATCCGAACTGCGGTGGCACCCCTCCCGGATTCCAGGCCCCGCCTGCGGAGTGCGACGAGCTGAACGCGGCCTGGCCGGATCCGGCGCCCGGCAACGGCGAGCGATGGGTCGAGGTCAGGGTGTGCTACCGGTTCTCCTCGATCCTGCGGCTGCCCTTCCTGTCGTTCGGCGACATCTACGTCCAGCGCACGCGCTCGTTCACGATCCCGTGCTACTTCGCCACCGGCTTCGGAGGCTGCGGATGAGGCGCCGCGGCGGGCGCGGGCAGGCGCTGGTCGAGTTCGCGCTCGTGTTCCCGATCCTCGCACTGGTGCTGTTCGGGATCATCACGATCGGGATCTGGGTGTTCTACCAGCAGCAGCTGTCCAACGCCGCGCGCGAGGCGGCACGGTACGCGGCCATCCACAGCTCGAGCGCCCAGTGTCCGACCGTCTCGCACATCGACCCCCAGGCGCCCCCGACGACCTACTTCCGCTGCGACGCGCCGGAGGACGGCTGGCCCCGGATGGTGGCCGCCGGGCGCGCCGCCGTCTGGGGGATGAGCCCGGCGTCGGTGACCATCGTCGGCTGCTGGTCCGGCTACGTGGACGCGAGCGGCAACGACGCGCCGCCCGGCGCGCCGGGCGCGACCTACGTTCCGTGCACGATCGCGGGCGCCGTCGCCGAGACGTCGGTCGGCGGCCTGCCCTGCCCCGTGTCTGCCGGCGACGCCTCGGACACGGCAAGCAACGTCTCGTACGCCAACGGCAACACGTACCAGACGCGGGTCACCGCGTACGCATGCTTCGACTGGGCCCCGCCGATGGCTGGGTTCCTGATGATCCCCTCGAGCGTGACGATCCGGGCCGGGCTGACCGAGATCGTCCAGCGACAGCAGTGAGGTTGGCAGGGTGAGGAACGGCGGCCGTCGGCAGGGTCAGGTGCTGGTGATCTTCGTCGGGGCGTTGTTCGTGCTGTTCGCGATCGCGGCGCTGGTGGTCGACATCGGCTTCGTGTTCATGATCCACCGCCAGGAGCAGAACGCCGCCGACCCCGGGGCGATCGCGGCCGCCCGGTACATCCATCCGACGTCGACGTCCGGCGCGGACTACGCATCGATGCGGCGAGCCGCCTGCTTCTACGTCCGCCTCAACGGCTTCTTCCCGGCTGCCACCGGAAACGACGGCTGCGTCCCGTCGAACGACCCGGACGGGACCACCCTGACGGTCAACTACCCGCCCAGCCGCAGCGCCGGCCGGTTCGCCGGCTCGCTCGGCGCGGTGGAGGTCGTGCTCAACCGCACGCACCGGACGTTCTTCGGCGGGCTGCTGCCCCTCCCCACGATCGACGTGACGAGCTCGGCCGTCGCCGCCTTCGACACCGGCTCCTCGAACTCGAGCTCGCTGATCGCCCTCGATCCCTCGTCGTGCGCCGCGGGCAAGATCCACGGCACGGGCACGATCTACATCCATCCGCTGCCGGGCGTCACCTCCGGCGGCTACGTCCAGGTGAACTCGGACTGCTCGTCCGGGAGCACGGACGACGTCTGCGGCGTGAGCTCGGGCGGGCTCAAGATCGACAGTGTCGCGTCGAGCTTCACGGCTCCCATGACGTACGTCGTCGGATCCTGCCAGGCCGCCTCCGGGACGATCAACGGCGGCCTCGACGAGTCGGCGGCGTTCGTCGGCGACCCGCTCGCCGAGCTGCGGCCGCCGCGGCTGAGCGACTATCCGGCGGGGCGCTGCTCGCCGGCGGAACCGCAGCTCGCCCCCGGCGACAGCGGGTGCCGGTTCAGCGGCGGGGGCATCGTCAACCTCGAGCCGGGCGTGTACTACGGCGGCTGGGACATCCGGAACAACGTGACCCTCGTGCTCGCCCCCGGCATGTACATCTTCGCGGGCGGCGGGGTCAAGCTCAACGCCGGCGGCTCGATCACGTCCGTCGAGGGTGTGGGCGGGACGCCGGCGCCGGTGATGTTCTTCAACACCGACGACCCGAGCACCGGGAGCGGCCAGGCGAACATCGACTTCACGGCGACATCGACCCTCATCCTGCGCCCCATCGCCAGCGGCCCGTACCGCAACATCCTGATGTGGAACGACGGCTCCGGCAGCAACCCCACGGCGCGCATCTCGCTGGGCGGGCAGACGACGCTCGACATCGCGGGCACGATCTACAACCCGGAGGGACTGGTCACGCTCGAGGGCGGGTCGGGCGTCGGGTCGGCGAACACCGCCGCCATCCAGATCATCGCCTGGCAGTGGGACGTCGGGGGCAACGGCACGCTCGACATGCCCTACGACCCGGACCAGCTATACCAGATCCCGCAGAAGGGGCTGGTGCACTAGCTCCCGGGGGATGCGCGCGCCTCAGGTCAGGCCGAGTCCCGGCGTGGACTCCGCCTCCAGCCGCTCGATCAGCGCCGGGCCGTCGTTGCGCACGCTGTTGACGAGGGTGGGCACCGGGTAGGCGGCAAGCGCGACGTCGTCGCGCGGCTCGAGCAGCGCCCGCAGCTCGCCCGGCTCGGCGGGGGCGGGATCCAGCCAGCGGGCCCAGGCGTCCGGCGGGACGACGACCGGCATCCGGTCGTGGATCGGGGCCATGAACGCGTTGGGGCGGCTGGTGACGATCGTGAACGTCCGGTGCCAGTCGCCGGTCTCGGCATCCTGGCGGCCGGTCCACAGGCCGGCCAGGGCGAGCAGCCGGTCCTCGGGGTCGTGGATCCGCATCGGCTGCCGACGCGAGCCCTGGCGCAGCCACTCGTAGAAGCCGTCCACGGGGACGAGGCACCGCCGCCGCCGGAAGGCGTCGCGGAACAGCGGGCTGGTGGCCAGGGTCTCGGCGCGGGCGTTGAACGCGCGCGACGCGATCCGCGGGTCGTCGGCCCAGCCGGGGACCAGGCCCCAGCGGTAGCGCACGACGGCCCGCCGGTCGTCGCGCTGGACGACGACGGCCGCCTCGTCCGTGGGCGCCACGTTGTACCGCTCGCCGGGGTCGCCGGCGAGGTCGTCGGCCTCGAAGATCCGGGCGATCTCGGACGTCGGCTGCTTCTGGGTGAACCGGCCACACATGCGGCCCGAGTCTAGCGGGCTCCGCCGACCGGCCCCCGGCACCTCCTGTACAGTCGGTCCCGATGACCGATCGCCTCGGCCTCGACCTCGAGGCCACGCTCGCCCACGACGGGCCGCTCCCGCGCGACGTCGCGCTGGCGGCCCTCGACCGTGCCGCCCAGCTCATGACCTCGGCCGACTTCGTGGACGCCGCGCGGCTCTACCAGCGCGTGATCGGCTTCGACGACCCGGCGGTCACCGCGGCGGCGCTGCTGGGCCTCGGGGAGGCGTGGCACCGGCTGGACGAGGATGACCGGGCCCTCGCGACGTGGGAAGAGGCCACCCGGCTGCCGGACACCCCGTCCACGTACCCCGCCTGGCGCAACGTCGCGGCGGCGCGGGTGCGGGCGGGCGACCTGCGCGGGGCGATGGCCGCCTACCGCGAGGCGGACCGGCGGGCGCCGTCCGCGGACCGGCCGGAGATCGCGTCGCGGCTGGGCTGGCTGTCCAAGGAGCTCGGCGACTCGGGCGCGGCCGGCAAGTACTTTGCCCGGGCCCGTGGCGACGCGGGGGCGTCGATCACGATCGGCCTGGTCGCGATCACCACGATCGCGTCGCTGGTGGTGGACTTCGCCGGTTCCGAGGGGGCGCAGCTGGGCAACCTCCTGGCGCTCGACAAGGTGGCGGTCGCGCAGGGCGAGATCTGGCGGCTGTGGACCGTCACGCTGGTCCACGCCCCGCTGGATGTCATGCCCTTCCACCTGCTGTTCAACATGTACGCCCTGTGGCTGGCCGGGCCGTTCGTGGAGCAGCTGTACGGCCGCTGGCGGTTCCTCGCCTTCTACCTCGTGTTCGCCGCGGGCGGGTCGCTGCTGACGTTCGCGTTCGGCGATTCGCCGGGCGGCGTCGGCGCATCGGGCGCGATCTTCGGCCTGTTCGGGCTCCTGTTCGCCGCCCAGCGGATCCACCATCCCGTCCTGGACCGGCAGAGCCGCGCGTTCCTGGGGCAGCTGGGCGGGCTGCTGGCCATCAACCTGCTGTTCGGGTTCATCGTCTCGGGCATCGACAACTTCGCGCACATCGGTGGGCTGATCGCCGGGCTGTGGCTGGGCTTCCTCGTGGCGCCCACCAACGTGCCCACGCTGCGGTCGATGTGGTTCCGCCCCGGGCCCGTGGCGGGCACGACGGTGCCGGCTTTCGGCGCCGGCGGGACGGTGGTGATCCGGCTGGCCGGGATCATCGCGCTGCTGGGGCTGTTCGCGGCGCTGTTCGCGATCGGTGTCGGGGCCTGGAGCTGACCGTGTTCGCGGTCGTGCACGGCGCGTGGCCGCGCATCACGACGGATGGCCTCGACCTCGCGGTGCTCGAAGCCGACGTGGCGGCCGGCCGGGCCGACGAGGCCGCCCTCCGCGACACGGTCGAGGCGCTGGTCGCGGACGTCGTGGCCGCGCAGGTCGAGGCGGGCGTGGAGCTGGTGACCGACGGCCAGGTGCGCTGGCCGGACATGGCGATGGCGGTGGTGACCGCGCTCGCAGACGCGTCCGCCGGCGGGCGCCAGCCACTGCTCGAGGCGTGGCAGGCGACCGCGTCGCTCACCGACCGGGCGGTCGCCCAGGCCGTCCCCGGGCCGTACTCGATGGGCTGGCGAGCGGCCGGCGGGGCGGCCCCGGAGCCGGCCGAGCCGACGCGCGCGGACCGCACGCTGGCGCTCGCGGACGCGCTGGCCCGCGAGGTGCGCGCGCTCGCGGACGCCGGCTGCCCGGTGATCCTCGTGGAGGAGCCGCGGGCCGTGGACGTCGGCGAGGACGGAGCCGAGCGGGCGCTGTTCGCGGAGGCCCAGCGGCGTCTGCTCGCGCTCGCGCCCGAGGCGCACGCCACCCTCGTCGTGTCCGGCGGGTCCGCGCACCGTGCCGGGCCCGACGCGATCCTCGGCACTGCGTACCGCTCGTTCCTGTTCGACCTCATCGCCGGCCCCGACAACTGGTACCTCGTCCGCGCCACGCCCGGCGACCGGGGGATCGTGTGCGGCGCGCTCCGGGTGCTCGAGCCGCCCACCGAGGACCAGGCGCCGCTGCTCGTCTGGGCGGCCGCCTACGCGGCGTCCACCGCGGGTCGCGGGCCGGCGCGGGTGGGCATCTCGAACGCGACGCCGCTGCGGGCCGTGAGCCCGGCTGCCGCCCGCGCGCTGGTCCGCGAGCTGGCGCGAGGAGCCCGGCTGGCGGCGATGACGCCGACACAGGCGGTCGAGGCGGGTCTCGACCCGCGGACGTTCAACCGGCCAACGCCGGCCCCGCCACGGGGAGCGGCATGACGACAGCGTTCTGGCACGGGTTCGCGGACATGCACGCGGTCAAGGACGCCGAGCTGGTGCTCCGCGACGGCCACGGCGTGTGGGTCGAAGGCGTCGACGGCACGCGCTACCTCGACTCCACCGCCGCGCTGTGGTACTGCAACGTGGGCTTCGGGCGGGCCGAGATCGCGGACGCGGTGGCGGCCCAGCTGCGAGGGCTCGCCGCGTACTCGTCGTTCGGGGCCTACACGACGGAGCCCACCGTCCGGCTGGCCGCGCGGATCGCCGCTGCGGCGCCGGTCGAGGACGCGGTCGTGTTCTTCACCTCCGGCGGCTCGGAGGCCATCGACACGGCCGCCAAGCTCGCCCGTCGCTACTGGGACGTCGTGGGCCGGCCCGAGAAGCGGGTCATCGTCTCGCGCGAGCACAGCTACCACGGGATGGCGGCGTTCGGGACGTCGCTGGCCGGCATCCCGCTCAACAAGGCGGGCTACGGGCCCCTCGTGGACGACGTCGTCAACGTCGGCGCGCACGACCTGGACGCCCTGGCCCGGCTGTTCGAGCACCGCTCGAGCGAGATCGCGGCCTTCTTCGCCGAGCCGGTGATCGGGGCGGGCGGCGTGATCCCGCCCGAGGCCGGCTACTTCGCGGGCGTCGCCGAGCTGTGCGCGCGGCACGACGTCCTGTTCGTCGCCGACGAGGTGATCACCGGCTTCGGGCGGACCGGCGAGTGGTGGGGGAGCACCCGCTACGGCCTGGCGCCGGACCTGGTGACGTTCGCGAAGGGCGTGTCCTCGGGGTACGTGCCGCTGGGCGGGGTCATCGCCGGCGCCCGTGTCCGGTCGCCGTTCTGGGACGAGCCGATCCCGGGCGCGGTGTTCCGCCACGGCTACACGTACTCGGGCCACGCGACGGCATGCGCGGCGGCGATGGCCAACCTCGACATCCTCGAGCGTGAGGACCTCCTGGGGCGGGTTCGGGCGCTGGAGCCGGTGCTCGCGCGCCAGGTGGAGCGGCTGGCCTCGGGGCCCCTCGTGGGCGAGGTGCGGACCGCTGGGCTGACGGCCGCGGTGGAGCTCTCCGACGCGGCACTCGCGGGTGGGCCGTCGGTCGTGGAGGCGGTGGTCACCGCCGCCCGCCGGCACGGCGTGCTGACCCGGTCCCTGCGCGGCCGCGCGCTGCAGGTGTCGCCGGCGTTCGTGATCACCGAGGCAGAGATCGGGACGATGGTCGACGGGTTCGAGGCGGCCCTGCGCGACGTCGCCGGGGCGTAGGTCGGGCCCGCCCCGCCCGGTCGGCGCCCTGGCTAGCTTCCGTACTCCGTCACGAACCACGCGACCGGCGTGGGCGACGTGGTCGAGGCGACCTTCGTGAGGTAGATCCGGATCCTGCCTGCCGATGGGTAGTTGTGGCGCACGCCGGCCACCGCGACGCCCGAGCGGTACATCTGGATCGTCGCGCCGACGATCGAGTTGGAGGCGAGGCCACCCGGAACGGTGACGTCGACGTAGTTCCGGTTCTTGGGCACGGACACCTTGCCGCTGCGATTGAAGCGCGCCTTGCCCACGACGCGAAGGGCGTTCCCGGTCGCGGACACGGCGAGGACGCCGGTGCCGGCCGGCGATTCGCCCCGGGTGCCGACGGACGACGAGTCGATCGCGCTGTAGCCGAACACCCCCGTCCTCGCCTTGGCGGCCGGGTGCGTCCCGGTGCCGGCCCAGCCGACGACGCCCGTGCCGGCAGGTGCGTGTGCCACGAGCGCGCGGGCGGTCATCCCGACCGCGAGCGTGTCAGCCAGGACGCCGAACCCCTCCGCGCTCGTGGCCTGGCCGAGGATCCCCGCCGACTCGCCCGCGGCGCTCTGCGCGAAGCCGGCGACGCCCGCGCCACCGGTGTCGGCCGCGTTCACGCCGGTGACGCCGTAGCCGTCCGGGCTGCCGGCCAGGCCGAACACGCCGGAGGTGACGCCGGTCGGGGAGGTGGCCCAGCCCCGGACGCCATTGCCGCCGTCGGCGTTGGAGGCTCCGAAGACGCCGTTGGCTGTGCCGCTGGTCGCGTTCGCGGCCCCGAACACGCCGCTCGTGGCGTCGCCGTCGGTCACGCCCGCGACGCCCGTACCCACGGTCGACTCGCCCTTCACGCCGATCGCGAACGCGTCCTGGTTGGCGAGGCCGTAGACGCCGGTCTTGGCCGGGGTCGTCGGGTCGGTGCTGCTGCCGCTCCACCCGGCGACGCCGGTGTTCGAGTTGACCGACAGCCCGATGATCGCCGGCTTGTCGGAGGCGAGGCTGGTCCCGCGCACGGCCTGGCCGTTCTGGCTCTGGCCGTAGACGCCCATGCCGTTGCCGCTATGCCCCTCGACCCCGGACCCGCTGCCGCCCGACGCGTCGCCGCGGACCCCGATGCCGCCATCGCAGTCGCCTCGGACTCCGGTGCCGGAGAGCGCGACGCCCCGGACCCCGATGAAGTTGTTGGTATCTCCCCGGACACCCACGTGGTTGGCGCTCACGCCGTAGACCGCGACGCCCGTGCTGCTTTCCGCACGGAACACGTCCTCGCCGTTGGTGACGTTCACGAGCCGGGTCCGCGAGGTCGCCGTCGCGTATTCGCCGCCGACGACCATCGTCTCGCCCTCGGCGCGGACAGGCGCGGGGCGGCCCAGCGCCTCGATCGCCGTCGCGGCGATAGCGCCGGCTCCGGCGGCAAGCAGGGCGCGACGGGATCGCGGGACGGTCGTGTCGACGGCCATCGGTCAAAGCCCTCCCGGCCGGCCGTCGCACCTCGCGCGCCGCCGACCCACCTCCGGGCGGGTGCGGGAGGATGCGGGACGCCCCGCTTCGCCGCCGCGGGTTTGCGCCAGCATGCGCCGCGCCGTCAAGTGGCCGCCCCGCGCCGCGACCAGCCAGGCGTTCGGCTGGTTTCCGCGCCCCGTCACCGACCGCGCGACCACCGTGGTTGCCGGGCCGGACGCCTGGCGACCAGCACGCCGGCGGCCTCGGCGTCGTCGCGGTACGAGGGCGTCGGGGCACGGCCATGGAGCCCCGCGGACGCGAGGGCGAGCCCCCGGTGCGGGGCGAGGTCCGTGACCACCAGCGTCCGAGCCGACGGTGGCGGAGCGGCGGGATCGCGCAGCCAGGCGGCCATGGCCGCGGCGTCGCCGGGGAACGAGGACGCCAGCAGCGCACGATGATCGCCCAGCGATCGCGCGACCGCGGCGCTGTTGAGGCACACGACGATGACGGTCGCGGACGCCGGCAGCCAGCCCAGGCGCCGGGCCGCGAACGGCGCCTCGCGCTCGTACCAGGTCACCTGCCGCTGCGCTCCAGCTTGCAGGCGGATGCGCGCGAGGGGTGCCATCGGGGCGTTGTAGCAGGGGCGGCTTCGCTGCGGCTTTGCCGTGCCGCGTGCAACTCATGTGGCGCGTCAGACGGCGGTCACTCCGCAGGAATCCGTGGTGATCGGCGGCGAACCGGCCCCGCTGGGCGATGGCCCCGCCGATGACTCATGGTGTGAGTCCCGGGAGGGAAGTCCGGCCGAGGAGCCGCCGCGTGGGACCCGAATCGGCACCGAGCCGCCCCGGCCAGCGCAACCGGGTTGCAGCCGCGCCGCCACGGTGCCACCATCCGGGTCTCGCGCGTCCCGGGGCCGCGGAGCACCGTGGAAGCACCCCGCAGCCGCGCCGCCACTCCCAGCGTCGCCACCCCCGTCGAGCGGGGAAGGAGGGTCGTCCCGGTGACCGAGCTGCACGTCGCGCTCGAGGTGAACGGCGAGCACAGGGAGGTGGACGTCGAGCCGAGACGGCTCCTCGTCCAGCTGATCAGGGAAGATTTCGACCTCACGGGGACCCATGTCGGCTGCGACACCAGCCAGTGCGGCGCGTGCACCGTGCACGTGGACGGCCGGGCGGTGAAGAGCTGCACGATGCTCGCCGCCCAGGCCGACGGCTCGAAGGTCACGACCATCGAAGGCCTCGCCGACGGCACCACGCTCCATCCGCTCCAGAACGCGTTCTGGGAGAAGCACGGTCTCCAGTGCGGGTTCTGCACGCCCGGCATGATCATGGCCGCCGCCGACCTCCTGGCCCGCAACGCGGACCCGAGCGAGCTCGAGATCCGCCACGCGATCGAGGGCAACATCTGCCGCTGCACGGGCTACCACAACATCGTGATCGCCATCCGCGAGGCGGCCCGCATGATGCGCGACGGCAGCGCCGCCGCCGCGACGGCATAGGAGGAGCGACGTGACCACCGACGTCCTCGGCGCTCCGGTCAAGCGGGTCGAGGACCCGCGGTTCATCACCGGCAAGGGCCGCTACCTCGACGACATCAAGCTGCCGGGGATGACCTACCTGGCCATCCTGCGCAGCCCCTACGCCCACGCCAACATCCGCGCCGTCGACACCGGCGCCGCCAGGACGATGCCGGGCGTGATCGCCGTGTTCACCGGCGCCGACATTCCCTACAACCCGCTGCCGATGGCGTGGCCGGCGGGCGGCGCCTCCGGGATCCAGAACAACGTCAACGTGCCGCGGGTGCTCGCGACCGACTCGGTCAAGTGGACCGGCGAGGGCGTGGCGGCCGTGGTCGCCGAGACCGCCGAGCAGGCGGTGGACGCCCTGGAGCGGATCCAGGTCAGCTGGGAGCCACTGCCCGCGGTCGTGGACGCCGAGAAGGCGACCCGGCCCGGCGCGCCGCAGCTCCACGAGAACGCCCCCAACAACGTCGTGTTCGAGTGGAGCGTCGGCGACAAGGCCGGCACGGACGCGGCCTTCGCGGGCGCCGAGGTGATCGTCAAGCAGCGCCTGGTGAACAACCGGCTGATCCCCAACCCGATGGAGGTCCGGGGCGACATCGGCCTGTACAACCCGGGCACCGACGAGTACACGATCTGGATGTCCAGCCAGACGCCGCACATCCAGCGGCTGCTGCTGACCGCCTTCGTGACCGGGATCCCGGAGCACAAGGTCCGGTGCATCAGCCCGGACGTCGGCGGCGCCTTCGGCTCCAAGATCTTCTGCTACGCGGATATGGCGCTCGTGATGTTCGCCAGCAAGGCCATCGGCGGCCGGCCGGTGAAGTGGGTCGAGACGCGACGCGAGAACTACCAGAGCACGATCCACGGCCGCGATCACATCACCTACCTCGAAGCCGCGGCCACGAAGGCGGGCGACGTCACCGGCCTCCGGGTCAAGACCTACGCGAACCTCGGCGGCCGCCTGTCCACCATCGGGCCAGGCATCCCGACCACCCTCTACGGCCGCATCCTGGCCGGCCCGTACAAGCTTCCCAACGTCTACTGCGAGGTCACCGGCGTGTACACGAACACGACGTTCGTGGACGCGTACCGCGGCGCCGGCCGGCCCGAGGCGACGTACGTCGTGGAGCGGGCGATGGACCTCCTGGCCGACGAGCTGGGCATCGACCCGGCCGAGATCCGGCGGCGCAACTTCCTGCCGCCCGACAGCTTCCCCTACGACAACCCGTCCGGGCTGCTGACCGCGGTCAACGGCAGCAAGCTGTACATCGACTCGGGCAACTACGAGCCGGCGATGGACAAGGCGCTGGCGATGGCCGGCTATGCCGGCATGGCGGCGAAGAAGGCCGAGGCCAAGGCACGCGGCAAGCTGCTGGGGGTCGGCCTGTCCACGTACATCGAGGTGTGCGGCGTCGCGCCCAGCAAGTGGATCGGCGCCGTCGGCGAGGGCTGGGGCGCCGCGATGTGGGAGTCCGCCAACATCCGCGTCCACCTGACCGGCAAGACCGTCGTCACCATGGGGACCCAGCCCCAGGGCCAGGGCCATGAAACGACGTTCGCCCAGATCATCAGCCACGAGCTGGGCATCCCGATGGAGGACATCGTCGTCCAGCACTCGGACACCCAGGGCACCCCGTTCGGGTACGGCTCCTACGGGTCGCGCACGTCCAACGTGGGGACCGGTGCCGCGCTCAAGGCGGCCGCCAAGATCCGCGACAAGGCGCGTCGCTACGCGGCGCACATGCTCGAGGCGCACGTCGACGACATCGAGGTGGACGGCGCCGAGTACCGGGTCAAGGGCTCGCCGGACAAGAAGAAGACGATCCAGGAGATCGCCTTCGCCCTCGACCTCGCGTTCGACACCCCCGAGGGCATGGAGCCGTATCTCGACGAGACGGCCTACCACGACACCCCGAACTGCACGTTCCCGTTCGGGACCCACATCGCGATCGTCGAGGTCGACCAGGAGACCGGGGTCGTCGACCTCGTCCGGTACGTCGCCGTCGACGACGTGGGCAAGAAGATCAACCCGATGATCGTGGACGGCCAGCTCCACGGCGGCATCGCCCAGGGCATCGGCCAGGCCCTCTGGGAGGGCGCGATCTACGGTGACGACGGCCAGCTGCTCACGGGCTCGATGCTCGACTACGCGCTGCCGCGGGCGTCGTGGCTGCCGGCCTTCGAGCTGGACGAGACCGTGACGCCGAGCCCCGTCAACCCGCTGGGCGTCAAGGGCGTCGGCGAGGCCGGCTGCATCGCGAGCACGGCGGCGGTGGCCAACGCGGTCATCGACGCGCTCAGCCCGCTCGGCATCCGGCACCTCGACATGCCGTACACGGCACAGACGGTGTGGGGCGCGATCCAGGCTGCATCCAACGGCAGCGGGTCCGCGAAGGGAGGCCAGGCATGATCCCGGCGGCCTTCGGGTACACCCGGGCGGGCAGCGTCGACGAGGCGCTGCGGATCCTCGCGTCGGACGACGGCGCCAAGGTCATCGCCGGCGGCCAGAGCCTGCTGCCGCTGATGAAGCTGCGGCTCGCCGGCCCGGCCACGCTGGTGGACATCGGCCGGCTGGGCGAGCTGCGGGGCGTGCGGACGCTCGCCGACGGCCGGCTGGCCGTCGGCGCGCTGACGACGTACGCGGATCTCATGGACTCGCCGGCGAAGCACTACGGCGTGCTCCGGGACATGCTGCCGGCCATCGGCGACGTCCAGGTGCGCAACCGGGGCACCGTCGGCGGCGCGGTCGCCCACGCGGACCCGGCCTCGGACCTGCCGGCGGCCCTGCTCGCGCTCGACGCGGAGCTCGTGCTCCGGTCGGCGGACGGCAGCCGGACCGTCAAGGCGGACGGGTTCTTCGAGGGCGCGTTCGCGACCGGACTCCGCCACGGCGAGCTGCTCACGGAGATCGTCCTGCCCGCGCCGCTCGACAACGCCGGCTCCGCCTACGCCTCCCTCGAGCAGCCGGCGTCCGGCTACGCGATGGTCGGCGTGGCCGCCGTCGTGATCCTGGGCCAGGACCGGCGGATCGCGTGGGCCGGGATCGGCGTGACCGGCGTCCACGAGCACGCCTACCGCGCGCCGGAGGTGGAGTCCGCGCTGGTCGGCAGCGACGGCTCCGCGGCCGCGATCGCGGCCGCGGCGGCACACGCGACCGACGAGGTCGAGGTCAACGCGGACATCCACGCGGGGCGCGAGTACCGCACGGCGATGGCCGTCGTGTACGCGCGCCGGGCGATCGAGGGCGCGCTCGCCCGCGTGGGCTGAGCGCGAGCCTCCCGGAAATCGGCGGGTGCGGCTGGAGCGGGTCGTCCCGGGCCGCCGCCCGCCCCCCGGGCTCGAGGGTGCCATCCTCACCCGCGACCTCGCGGTCGCGGGTGAGCGCTGGTCGATGGGGCGGCGCCGCCCCGGCGCCGACCTCCGCGCGCTCGCCGCCGCGCCGCCGGGGCACCCGGTGTCGGTGCTGATCCCGGACGCCGACGAGATCCACGAGGACGCGGCGGCGCTCCGGCTGGCCACGGCCGTGACGGGCGGCGACCCGGGCGTCACCCTCCGCGGGCCCGCGCAGTCGCGGGTGGACCTCGTCGCAGCCGTGCCCGGCGTGGTCGCGGTGCGCCTCGCCGCGCTGGAGCGCGTCAACCGCCTGGACCCGCTCGAGGTGTTCACGGTGTTCGACGGCCAGGTCGTGGAGGCGGGGACGATCATCGCCGCCGTCAAGGTCGGCCCGCACCTGGTGCGCGACGAGGTCCTCCTCGCCGGCGAGGCGATCGCCCGGCGGGGCGGCCCGCTGGTCCGCGTCCGGCCATTCCGCGCGACGCGGATCGCCGTCCTGGTCAAGGAGCACATCGCCGGCGCCGCCCGCGAGCGGTTCGAGGCGTCGGTGCGGGCGAAGGCGGCCGGCCTGGGGGCGGAGCTGGCGGGCATCGACTATGTCCCGGACGAGACGGCGGCGGTCACCGAGGCGCTCGGATCGGCGGTGCGAGGGCCCCGGGCCGCCCGGATCGTCCTCACGGCCGGCGGCGCGAGCACCGACCCGGCCGACCCGTTCTACCTCGCCGTGTCCGCGCTCGGCGGGCGGATGGTGCGCCACGGCGTGCCCTCGCACCCGGGCTCGATGCTGTGGCTGGGGCGGGTGGGCCGGACCGCCATCGTCGGCCTGCCGAGCTGCGGCGCGTACTCGAAGGCGACCGCCGTCGACCTGCTGCTGCCACGGCTCGTGGCGGGCGAGCCGGCGTCCGCGGCCACCGTGGCCCGGCTGGCGCACGGCGGGATCCTCACCCGGACCCAGCGGTTCCGGTTCCCGGCGTATGCTCGCGACCTCGATGCACCTGACGGCTGACGATGTCTCCACCCCTGCCCCCCGCTGGCCCGCCGCCGTGCCGGAGACCCCGGACGCCCCGCTCGTGGGGCGTGCCGCGGAGCTCGAGGAGCTGCGGCGCCTCACGCTGGACGGCGAGGCGCGGTTCGTCACGCTGATCGGCATCGGCGGGGTCGGCAAGAGCCGCCTCGCCGCGGAGCTCGCGATCCGCGAGCTCGCCGCCCGCGACGGCCGGATCGCGTTCGTCGCCCTGGACGCCGTGAGCGACGCCTCGCTCGTGCTGCCGGCGATCGCCGGCGCGCTCGGCGTCGCGGACGAGCCCGGGCGCTCCGTCGTCGAGGCCGTGTCCGAGGCGCTCGGCCGCGCCCCGACCCTGCTGGTGCTGGACACCCTGGAGCACGTCCGCGCCGCCGCGCCAGACCTCTCGGACCTGCGCGCCCGCACCCTCGGCCTGACGATCGTTGCCACCAGCCGGATCGCGCTCGGCGTGCCGCGCGAGCGCCTGGTGTGGGTGGAGCCGCTGCCGGTCCCGGCCGAGGGCGAGCACGACCATGCCGCCGTCGAGGGCAACCCCGCGGTGGCGCTGTTCGTGGAGCGCGCCCGCGCCGTCCGCCCGGACTTCGCGACGACGCCCGCGAACGCCGCGATCGTGGCCGCGATCTGCCGGCGGCTGGACGGCATCCCCCTGGCCATCGAGTTGGCCGCCGCCGCCCTCCGCGTCCTCGCGCCGCACCAGCTGCTGGACCAGCTCGCCGAGCGGCTCGCCGAGCCCGCCGCCGGCGGGCTCGGGACCGGCGAGCCCGGGACGGGCCAGGGCGGCCCGGAGCGCCAGCGGAGCATGCGGGCCGCGATGGACTGGAGCATCGGGCTGCTGCCCGAGCCGGTCCAGCGCCTGTACCGGCGGGTGGGCGTGATCGCCGGCTCGTTCCACCCGAGCACGGCCGCGGCGATCCTCGAGCGGGGCGAGCGGCGCGGGCTGCTGCCGCTGGGGATCGACGTCCACGACGGCCTGCGCCGGCTGTCGGCCGCCTCGCTGCTCCGCTGGGAGCCGGGCGACCGGGAGCCCTCGTACACGATGCTCTCGACGGTCCGGGCGGACGCGCTGGACCGGCTGGCCCGCAGCGGCGAGGCGGTGGCGATGCGCTGGGCCCACGCCTACGAGGTGCTGGCGCTGGTCGAGGCGGCGGAGCGCGACCTGCCCACCGATCGCGAGCGGCAGGCCCTCGACCGGCTCGAGTCCGGCCACGACGACATCCGCGAGGCCCTGGAGTGGGCGATGCAGCAGGGGGACGGCGCCTTCGCGCTGCGCATCGCCGGCCCGCTGGCGGAGTTCTGGCGGACGCGCGGGCACCATACCGAGGGCCGCCTGCGGCTGGCGGCCGCGCTGGCGCTGGCGCCGGATGCGCCGGACCCCTACCGCCGCAAGGCGCTGGCCGGGGCGGGGCTCCTCGCCTCGTACCAGGGCGACTACGTGCTCGCGGAGTCGTACCTCCAGGGCGCCCTGGCGATGGCCCGCACCGAGGCCGACGAGAACGCCGCCGCGGCGATCCTCAACTGGCTGGGCACGAACGCCTACGGCGGCGGGGACCTGGCCACCGCCGAGCGGTACGTGTCCGAGAGCCTGGAGCTCCGGCGGCGGACGGGCGATGCGCTGGGCATCGCGACGGCCCTCAACGCGCTGGGCGGCGTGTACCACTTCCGGGGTGACCTCGACCGGGCGCGGGAGGTGTTCGAGGAGAGCCTGGCGATCAAGAAGGCGCTGGGCAACGAGAGCGCGATCGCCGTCGCGCTGACCAACCTCGGCCTGGTGGAGCGCGACGCGGGCCGCCCGCAGCCGGCGGCGGAGGCGTTCCGCGAGGCGATCGCGATCTGGGAGCGGACCGGTGACCGGCAGCGGGTCGCGGTGGGCATCCACAACGCCGCGCTGCTCGCCCTCGACCTGGGCGCCTACGCGGACGCGGCCGCGGGCCTGGACCGGGCGCACGAGATCGCGCGCGAGCTTGGGGACCGGACCGAGATGGCCTACGCGATGGCGGACCGGGTGCGCGTGGACGTGGAGCGAGGCGACCTCGAGGCGGCGGAGGCCGCGCTCGGCCAGTCGCTGCCGCGGGCGCTGGGCCAGTCGCTGCGGATCGTCGTCGCGCTGGGGCTCGAGGGGGCCGGTGCGCTGGCCGCCGCCCGCGGCGACGACGGGCTGGCGGTTCGGCTGTGGGCCGCCGCCGCCGCCGAGCGGGCGTCGAGCGGCTTCGCGAACATGCCGGCCGACGAGCGGCTGCTCCAGGCCCGCATGGACACCGTGCGCGAGCGCATCGACCCGGCGGCCTTCGCGGCCGCCTGGTCGGCGGGTCTCGAGCTCCCGGTCGAGGCCGCCTCGGCCGAGGCGCTGACGCTCGTGGCGCCAGCCCGCTCGGTGTAGGATCGCGGCCCATGGAACCCGATCCCCGCTCCACCGCCACCGGCCGATCCGCCGCCCGCTCCGGGCGCCCCGAGGCCACCCGCTCCATCGAGGGCCTCCAGGAGGCCTTCCGCGGTCACGGCTACATCGCCGAGCGCTCGCTCGCGACCACCGTGTTCCTGGCGCTGGAGCTCGGGCGACCCCTGCTCCTCGAGGGCGAGGCGGGTGTCGGCAAGACGGAGCTGGCCAAGGTCCTCGCGGCGAGCCTGGGCACGCGCCTGATTCGCCTCCAGTGCTACGAGGGCCTGGACGTCAACACGGCGGTCTACGAGTGGAACTACCCGCGCCAGATGCTCGAGATCCGGCTGCTCGAGGCGCGCGGTGAGATCGCCAAGGCGTCGGCCCACGACATCTTCGGCCCCGAGTTCCTGCTCAAGCGGCCGCTGCTCCAGGCGCTGGAGGCCACCGACGGCGCCGCGCCGGTCCTGCTGATCGACGAGATCGACCGCGCCGACGAGGAGTTCGAGGCCTACCTGCTCGAGATCCTGTCCGACTTCCAGGTCACGGTGCCCGAGATCGGGACGATCCGCGCCGCGCAGCCGCCGCGCGTGGTCCTGACCTCGAACCGCACCCGCGAGGTCCACGACGCGCTCAAGCGCCGCTGCCTGTACCACTGGATCGACTACCCGACGGCAACCAAGGAGTTCGAGATCGTGGCCGCCCGGGTGCCGGACGTGCCGGCCCGCCTGGCCCGCGAGGTCGTGGGGTTCGTCCACCGCCTGCGGGCCGCGGACCTGACCAAGGTGCCGGGCGTCGCCGAGACGCTGGACTGGGCGGCCGCCCTGCTGTCGCTGGGCGCCACGGAGCTCGCGCCGGACCTCGTGGACGAGACCCTGGGCGTGGTCCTCAAGTACGAGGAGGACATCCGCCAGGTCCGCGGCACCGCGGCCCGCCAGTACCTCGCCGAGGCGACCGCCCAAGCCTGAACGGGCGCCCAGGACGCTGATCGGGGTCGAGCGCGCGATCCGGCGCGCCGCGGGGCTCGACCCGCGGGGCCCGACGCCACCGAGGCGATCCGGGGACGGATGGCCGAGGCCGTGGCGAGCTGGGTCGTCGAGCGGAACTCGCCGGCGGTCGTGGATCGAGCTCGGCAACCGTTTCCGGACGACACGATCCGGTCGCTCGATGCCGTCCACCTGGTGCTGCCGGCATCGCCCTCGCGCCGGACGGGCACGTCCGGCCCAGCCGTGGCACAGTCCGCACATGACGGAGCGCGAGCCCCCCGGCGGTGGGCCGGTCCTGGTCGCCGACACCGGCGAGCTCGTCGACGGGCGCCGCCTGCTGGCCGAGGCCGTGGGCTTCGGGCGGGCGCTGCGCGCCGCCGGGCTGCAGATCGACATGGGCGCGGCGATCGACTTCGCGCGGGCCCTCGCGCTCGTCGATCTCGGCAACCGGGGGATCGTGCGGGACGCGGGCGCCGCGCTGTACGTCCGGCGGCGCGACGATCGCGAGGTCTACGACCGCGTGTTCGACCTGTTCTGGCGTCGCCGTGGCCGCAAGCTCGCGAGACCGCGGTACGACCCCGACGCCATCCCGGACGCCGACCGCGAGGCGGGGGAGGAGGGGACCTCGGACGAGCCCGGCGAGGGGGGCGAGGCCACGATGACCGAGCTCGCCCGCCTCGGCGTGCAGGTGGCGGTCGACGCGGAGGAGGGGAGCGAGCTCGAGGGCGAGACGATCGCGCCCGACGCGTACTCGCGCGGCGAGGTGCTCCGCCACCGCGACTTCGACCGGATGACCGCCGCCGAGCTTCGCGACGCGGAGCGGTTCGTGGACCTGCTGCGCCCCAACCTCGAGCGTCGACGCACCCGCCGCCACGAGCTCCACCCGCACGGTCGCCGGCTGGCGCCGCGGGCGATGTTCCGCCGCAACCTCGCCACGGGCGAGCTCACGGAGTGGGTCTGGCGGCGACGGATCAAGGAGCCCCGACAACTCGTGGTCCTGTGCGACATCTCGGGCTCGATGGAGCGCCATTCCCGCCTGTTGCTGCGCTTCATTCAGGCGCTGGCTCGGACGAACGAGGTCCGCACCGAGTCGTTCGTGTTCGGGACCCGGCTCACCCGCGTCACCCGGATGCTCAAGGACCGCGACCGCGACCGGGCGCTGGACAAGGTGGCGGACGCCGTGACGGACTGGGCCGGCGGGACACGGATCGGGGAGTCGTTCCGGGACTTCAACCACCGCTGGGCGCGGCGGACGCTCCGAAGCTCGGGGGTCGTGATCGTCGTGTCCGACGGCTGGGACCGCGGTGACCCGGCCCTCGTCGCCGCCGAGACCGCCCGCCTGCGCCGCAACTGCCACCGCCTGGTGTGGCTCAACCCGCTCGCGTCCGCCCCCGGCTATCAGCCGCTGGCGGCCGGCATGAAGGCCGCCTACCCGTTCATCGACGACTTCCTGCCGGCGGGGACGCTCGCCTCGCTGGAGCGGCTGGGCTGGGTGCTGGCGGGCTCGTCGCAGGGCTCGGCGCGGCGCGGATCTGCGGTCACCCACGCCACCACGGTCGCCCCGTCCCTGGGCCTGTTCGCCCCGGACGCCGAGGCCCCCCGGCCGCTCGACGGCGGCTCGGTCTCGGCGGACCGCGCGCGGCCGCTGACGTAGGCTGCGCGGACCGGAGCACGGAGGACCTCGATGCAGGAGCTGATGGACACGCTCGACGGCTGGCGCGCCGAGGGTGCGGGCGTGGGCCGCGCCGTCGTCGTGCGCACGTTCGGCAGCGCGCCGCGGCCGGAGGGGGCCGTCCTGCTGGTGACCGACGACGGCCGTCTCGCCGGGTCGGTGTCCGGGGGCTGCGTCGAGGGCGCGGCCGCGGAGGAGATCTGGGCCGCCCGCAAGGCCGGCCGCGCCCGGGTGATCCGCTACGGGATCAGCGACGAGCAGGCGTGGGACGTGGGCCTCGCCTGCGGCGGCACCATCGACGTGCTCATCTCGCCGTCCGTGCCCGACGTCGCGGCCGCTGCCGCCCGCGAGACGCGCGAGGGACGCGGGGACGGCCGCGCGATCGTGACGCCGCTGCCACACGATTCCCCGCCGGCCACCTTCGGGCCACACCAGCCGGGTGCGGGCGCGGCCCCGGAACCGCCACTCGTGGTCCACGACGACGGGCGCCTGGACGGCTCGCTGGGCGACCCGGCCCTCGACGCCTCGCTGGTCGAGGCCGCGCGAGACGCGCTCGCCCACGGGGTGTCGCGGACGGTGGAGCTCGGCGGGCGCCAGCTGTTCGTCGAGGCGTACCCGGTCCGGCCGCGGCTGGTCGTGGTGGGGGCGGTGGAGGTCGCCCGGTCGCTGGTCCGGCTGGCGAGGGAGCTGGGCTACGAGACCGTGGTCGTGGACGGCCGCGCGGCATTCGCGACCGAGGCGCGCTTCCCGGACGTGGACCGCCTGGTGGTCGGCTGGCCGGACGAGGTCGCCGAGGCGATCGGCCTGTGCCCGGCGGACGCGGTCGCGGTCCTGACCCACGACGTCAAGTTCGACGAGCCGGCGATCGTCGAGGCGCTGCGCCGGGGCTGCCGGTACGTGGGCGCGGTCGGGTCCCGCAAGACGCAGGCGGACCGGCGGGCGCGGCTGCTCGCGGCCGGGGTCGCGGCGGAGGACCTGGACCGCCTGCGGGGCCCGATCGGGCTCGACCTCGGCGGGCGGCTGCCGGCGGAGACCGCGCTCGCGATCATGGCCGAGATCGTCTCGGAACGGCGAGCCGGCACGGGACGCCCGATGCGCGAGCTGGCCCGCGCCCGCGAGACGACCGACGCCGCGGCGGCCGCGGCCCGCGACGGGGTCACGTCGGCGGTGGCGGCCGAGTGAGGGTCGTCGCGATCGTGCTCGCCGCCGGCGCCAGCCGTAGGTTCGGGTCGCCCAAGCTGCTGGCCGAGCTCGACGGGCGCCCGCTGCTCCAGCACACCCTCGACGCGGTCGCGGCGGCGGGCCTCGACGACGTGGTCGTCGTGCTCGGGGACGGGGCACGGGACGTCGAGCAGGCGATCGCCTGGCGGGGCGAGCGACGGGCCGTCAACCCGCGACCGCAGGACGGCCTGTCAAGCTCGCTGCGGATCGGGCTCGACGCGGCCGTGGAGGTCCCGGGCGCCGACGCGGCACTGGTCGTGCTCGGGGACCAGCCCTCGCTGCGCGCGGACGTCGTGGCCGCCGTGCTCGCCGCGGCCGAGGCGAGCGACCGGCCGTTCGTCCGCGTCCGGTACGCCGATGACGCCGCCCCGAACCCGGTCCTCGTCCGCCGCGCCGCCTGGGCCCTGGCCGCGGGCCTCGACGGGGACCACGGCCTGGGGCCGCTCCTCGTCCGGCGGCCCGACCTCGTGGCGGAGGCCGCCGTGGCGGGTCGCAACCCGGACGTGGACACGCCGGCGGACCTCACGGCGCTGGCGACCCCGGCGGCCCTCGCGGCGCCCGCGACCCCGGCGACCCAGGCGACCCCGGCGGACCAGGCACCCGCCGGCGGTTCGACCGGGTCACCCCCGGCTCGGCCGACACCCGCCGGCCATCCCTCGTGAGCGCCGCCCGCCGCCCCACCACCCCGCGCCGGCTCGAGGAGGCGTGGGCCGCCCGCGTCCGCGCCAACCGCGAGCAGGCCGAGCGGCTGCGCGAGGTGCCGGTGGGCGACTTCTACGCCCCGGTCTCGGCGCTGTTCGTCGCCGACCCGAGGCGGACCGGCGAGCCCGCGCTCGACGTGCTCCAGGCGATGGCGCACCCTGATGAGACCTGGCTGGACATCGGGGCCGGCGCGGGCCGCTACGCGCTCCCGCTCGCGCTGCTGGTCAAGCACGTGATCGCCGTGGAGCCGTCGGCCGGCATGCGCCAGGCGCTGCGGACGGGCCTGGCGGAGCACGGCATCGGCAACGTGCGGATCGTGCCCGGCACCTGGCCCGACGCGCTGGACCAGCTGCGGCCACTGCCGGCCGCCGAGATCTCGCTGATCGCCCACGTGGGCTACGACATCGAGGACATCGGCCCCTTCCTGGATGCGATGGAGGCGGCCTCGGGTCGGCGCTGCAAGGCCGTGCTCACCGACCGCAGTCCCGCGTCCGTGGCGGACCCGTTCTGGCCGCTCGTCCACGGCGAGGCACGGGTCGCCCTGCCGGCGCTTCCCGAGCTGCTGGATGTCCTGCGGGCGAGGGGTCGCGAGACGGAGGTCATCCGGGTGGAGCGCTCGCCGCGGACGTTCGACTCCGTCCCCGCGCTCACGGCGTTCCTGCGCCGCCAGCTGTTCATCGCCGAGGGCGGCGACAAGGACGTCCAATTCCGGGCCGTGCTGCCGGACCACATCGCGCAGCGCGACGGCGGCTGGACGCTGGCCGACCCGCCGGCAGGCTCGATCGGCGTCGTGAGCTGGGCCCCGCCGCCCCGCTGACCCGCAGCGTCGGGCGGGCGCCGGAGCGCCGAATCTGCGCAAATCTGCGGCGGGCGGCGCACCTGCCGCGCCAGCGCCGCAACCCCATTGACGCCGCAACGATCCCGCGCGGATACTCGCGTCTCGCCGAACCCACGCGTCCCCCAGCCCCGGTCACGCCGCGCTCCGCCGGCGCTCGACCGGTCGAATGTCCGTCCATCGACATCGACCCGCGTCCCCGCGGGAAGGAGGGAAGGCAGCGCATGATCCCCGGCCAGTTCGAGTACGTCCGTCCGGGTTCGCTGGACGAGGCGTTGCGGATCCTGAAGGACCGCGAGGGAGAGGCGAAGGTCCTCTCCGGGGGATACAGCCTTCTACCTCTCCTCAAGCTCCGGCTGGCACAGCCGGGCCTGCTGGTCGACCTGCAGGGCGTGGGCGGGCTCGACGGGATCGCACGGACGGACGACGACTGGCGGATCGGTGGCCGGGCGACGCACCGGCGGATCCTCGAGCACGACGCGCTCGCCGCGGAGTGGCCGATCATCCACGACGCGGCCGGGGGCATCGGCGACCCGCAGGTCCGCAACTGGGGGACCATCGGCGGCTCCTGCGCCCACGCGGACCCGGGCTCGGACTGGCCGGCCGTGGTGCTCGCGATGCGCGGCTCGTTCACCTGCCGCAGCGCCGCCGGCGAGCGGACCCTGGCGGCCCGCGGCTTCTTCGTCGACACGTTCCAGACGTCGATCGACCCCACCGAGGTGCTGACCGAGGTCCGCCTCCCGCACGCGCAGGCCCGGACGGGCTCCGCGTACGTGAAGCTGGAGCGCCGGGCCGGCGACTTCGCGACCGTCGGCGTGGGCGCGGTCCTGGCCCTCGGCGGGGACGGCCGGATCGCGGCGGCCGGGATCGGCCTGACGGCGGTCGCCGAGACGCCGTTCGCGGCGACCGACGCGGAGGCGGCCCTGACCGGCGGCGAGCCGTCCGAGTCCGTGTTCCGCGCCGCGGGTGCGGCGGCGGCGGCCCAGTCGCGCCCGGTGTCCGACGGCCATGGCCCGGCCGAGTACAAGCAGGCGATGGTCCACGAGCTCACGGTCCGGGCGCTCCGCCTGGCCGCTTCGCGGGCGCAAGGCGCGGCCTCCTGAGGGGATGCAGATGACCACCCAGCACATCTCCGTCACCGTCAACGGCGTGGCCCGCGAGGCCGACGTCGAGCCTCGCCTCCTGCTCGTCCACCTCCTGCGCGACGTGTTCGGCCTGACCGGCACGCACACGGGCTGCGACACGAGCAACTGCGGCGCCTGCACCGTCCACGTGAACGGCGAGAGCGCCAAGTCGTGCACGATGCTCGCCGTCCAGGCGGACGGTGCCGCGGTCACCACGATCGAGGGCATGGAGCAGGGGGGCAAGCTCCACCCGCTCCAGCAGGCCTTCTGGGACCAGCACGGCCTTCAGTGCGGCTTCTGCACCCCCGGGATGATCATGCAGTCGGCCTGGGTCCTGGGCCACAACCCGGACCCCACGGACCACGAGGTCCGCGAGGGGATCGCCGGCAACCTGTGCCGCTGCACCGGCTACGTGAACATCGTCAAGGCCATCCAGCAGGCCGCGGCGGAGCTCCGGACGGCGGCGTCCGAGGGCACCCCCGCGGCCTCCGCCTGAATCCTCCGGCCGATGGCTCGCAGGAGCGTCGCCTCGCCCGTCGGAGGGCGCTTCGGAGACACCAACGGGAGATCACGATGACCGAGGCACAGGCACCCACCACGACCGCCGAGGTCGCGGGCATGGGGCACTCGATGAAGCGCAAGGAGGACCCGCGCTTCATCCGGGGCCAGGGGCAGTACATCGAGGACGTCGTCCTGCCGAACATGGTCTGGATGGACATCGTGCGCAGCCCGTACGCCCACGCGACGATCAAGTCGATCGATGCGAGCGAGGCGCTCGCGATGCCGGGCGTCCTCGCGGTGATCACCGGCAAGGACCTCGAGAAGGCCGGGCTGCACTGGATGCCCACCCTCGCCGGCGACAAGCAGATGGTGCTGCCGGTCGACACGGTCATGTACCAGGCGCAGGAGGTCGCCGCGGTCATCGCGGAGACGCGCTACCAGGCCGCGGACGCGATCCAGGCGGTGTACGTGGACTACGAGCCGCTGCCGGTGATCGTGGACCCGTTCAAGGCCCTGGAGGCCGATGCGCCGGTCCTCCGTCCGGACCGCGGGCCGGACAAGGCGAACAACCACATCTGGCACTGGGAGTCCGGCGACCGGGCGGCCACCGACGCGGCCCTGGCCGCATCGGACAAGGTCGTCCCGATCGACGTCTACATCCCGCGGATCCACGTGGCCTCGATCGAGACCTGCGGCTGCATCGCGGACTTCGACCCGGTGCGCGGCCACCTCGACTTCCATGTCACGAGCCAGGCGCCGCACGTGTATCGCACGGTGATCAGCCTCGTGTCCGGCGTGCCGGAGTCCAGCATCCGGGTCAAGACCCACGACATCGGCGGCGGCTTCGGCGGCAAGGTGCCGGTGTACCCGGGCTACGTCTGCGCGATCGTCGCGTCGCTGACCCTCGGCCGGCCGGTGAAGTGGATCGAGGACCGTTCCGAGAACCTCCAGGCCGACTCGTTCGCCCGCGACTACCACGTCCACGCGGAGCTGGGCCTCCAGGACGACGGCACGATCACCGGCCTTCGGGTCAAGACGCTGGCGGACCACGGGTACAGCGACGCCGCGGCCGATCCCTCGAAGTTCCCGGCCGGGCTGTTCAACGTGATCACCGGCTCCTACGACATCCCGCAGGCGTTCGTCGAGGTCGACGCCGCCTATACCAACAAGCCGCCGGGCGGTGTCGCGTACCGCTGCTCGTTCCGCGTCACCGAGGCGGTCCACACGATCGAGCGGCTGGTGGACGAAGGCGCGCGGGCCGTGGGCATGGATCCGGCCGCCTTCCGGATGAAGAACTTCATCCGCGCGGACCAGTTCCCGTACCACACGCCCACCGGCTGGGACTACGACTCGGGCAACTACCACGCGGCCCTGCAGAAGGCGCTCGACCTCATCGGCTACGACGAGCTGCGCAAGGAGCAGGCCGAGAAGCGCGCCCGCGGCGAGCTGATGGGCATCGGCATCTCGTCGTTCACCGAGATCGTCGGCGCGGGGCCGTCGCACGACTTCGACATCATCGGCATCAAGATGTTCGACTCGGCCGAGCTGCGGGTGCATCCCACCGGCTCGGCCATCCTCCGGCTCGGCGTCCAGAGCCAGGGCCAGGGGCACGAGACCACGTTCGCCCAGATCGTGGCCGAGGAGCTGGGCATCCCGGCGTCCAAGGTCATGGTCGAGGAGGGCGACACCGACACCGCGCCGTATGGCCTGGGCACGTACGCGTCGCGCTCCACGCCGGTCGCCGGCGCGGCCACGGCCGTCGTGTCGCGCAAGATCCGGGAGAAGGCCCGCCACCTCGCCGCCCACCTGCTCGAGTGCAACGCCGACGACCTCGAGTGGACCAACGGCAAGTGGAGCGTCAAGGGGAGCCCGGACCGGTTCAAGACCATCGCCGAGATCGCCTTCGCGGCCTACACCAACCATCCTGCGGGGATGGAGGCCGGCCTCGAGGCCGTCGACTACTACGACCCGCCCAACCTGACCTTCCCGTTCGGCAGCTACATCGCCGTCGTGGACATCGACAAGGGGACCGGGCAGGTCACCGTCCGCCGGTTCGTCGCCGTGGATGACTGCGGCAACATCATCAACCCGATGATCGTCGACGGGCAGATCCACGGCGGCCTGACCATGGGCTTCGCGCCGTCGCTGCTCGAGGAGATCCCGTACGACGAGAACGGCAACAACCTCGCCGGGACGTTCATGGACTACCTGCTGCCGACGGCGCTCGAGACGCCGGCCTGGGAGACGGCCAAGACGATCACCCCGTCGCCCCACCACCCGCTGGGCGCGAAGGGGGTGGGGGAGTCCGCGACCGTGGGCGCCCCGCCGGCGATCGCCAACGCCGTGGTCGACGCGCTGTCCCACCTCGGCGTCACCCACATGGACATCCCGCTCACGCCGCACAAGGTGTGGAAGGTGCTCCACGAGAAGGGGGTCGCCTAGGCCATGGCCGGATCGAGCCTCTCGGGGCGCATCGCGCAGCTCGAGGCCGCCGGGGGCCGGTTCGCCGTCGCCACGGTGGTGGCCGTCCAGCGGCCGACGTCTGCCCGGCCCGGGGCCCGCGGCATCGTCCACCCCGACGGCACGATCGAGGGCTGGGTCGGCGGCAGCTGCGCCCAGCCCGTCGTCGTCCGCGAGGCGATGCGGGCGCTGGTGGACGGCCACCCGCGCCTGCTCCGGCTGTCGAAGTCGGCGCCCGCGGAGGGCCGTCGCGCCGACGGCGTGGTCGAGCTGGTGATGTCCTGCCACTCGGGGGGCACGCTGGAGATCTACGTGCAACCGCATCTCCCTGCGCCGTCGCTGTGGCTCGCGGGCACGACGCCGATCGTCGGGGCGCTGGTCACCCTGGGCGCGGCGACCGGCTGGCGGGTGACGGTGTTCGACCCGATCGCGGACGCCGACGCGTTCCCGGACGCCGAGCGCGTGTCCGGCGAGACCTCGCTGGGCAAGGTTGACCCCGAGCTGAGCCCGTACGTGATCGTGGCCACGCAGGGGATCTGGGACGAGGAGGCGCTCGCGTCCGCCCTGCGGCGGGACGTGTCCTACGTCGGGCTCGTGGCGTCGCCCACTCGGGCGGCGCATGTGCGCGCCTGGCTGCGGGACGAGGCGAACCTGCCCGAGGACCGGCTGGCGGCGCTGCGGGCGCCGGCGGGCATGGACATCGGCGCCGAGACGCCCGAGGAGATTGCCCTCTCGATCCTAGCCGAGCTCGTCCAGGTCCGCCGCGGACGCGCCCCGTTCGTGGCCGTGCCCGGGCCGGCCACGCTGGCCGGTGCGGCGGGGGCCTCGTCGGCCGCCCTGGCGCCGGCCACGGACGACATCGTGCTCGTCGACCCCGTGTGCGGCATGACCGTGGACCGGGCGCATGCCCGCCACCTCGCCGACCACGAGGGCGTCGTCTACGCGTTCTGCGCGATGAGCTGTCGCACGGCGTTCATCAAGGCGCCCACGGCGTACCTCGCAGGCGCGTCGCCTGCGCCGACGGTGGGCGATCGACAAGTCGAAGGCTGAGGTTGCCGATGCAGTTCCAGGGCACCGTCGAGATCAACGCGCCGCGCGACCGCGTCTGGGCGTTCCTGATGGATCCGGACCGGGTCGGCTCGTGCGGGCCGGGCGTGGAATCCATCGAGGTCGTGGACGCCGATCACTTCAAGGCGCGGGCGAAGGTCGGGGTCGGCTTCATCTCCGCGCGGTTCAACGTGGACATGACGATCGCCGAGCGCGCCGAGCCCGAGCGGGCCGTGATCAAGGCGCACGGCCAGGCCCCCGGCAGCGCCGTGGACGCGACGGCCAACATGGCCCTGTCGGGCCCGGCCGGGGGCCCAACGTCGATGGACTGGTCCGCGGACGTGACGATCTCCGGGACGCTGGCCTCCGTCGGTGCGCGCATGATCGAGGGCACGGCCAACAAGATGATCGGCCAGACCTTCGACTGCATCCGCTCGCGGCTCGAGGCCGGCGGCTGACGGGTGGCCGCGCGGGCCCGGCTCACGCCCTGAGGACGGCTCCCGGCTGGTCATCGGGCGCCGCGCCAGCGAGCTCGCGGCGGCCCCCCAGTCGTCGCGCTGCATCCAGTGCGGTCCCCCGTGCGCGTGTCGCTGCCCGGAGCGGGACGATACGCCCGCCGCCCGACGTGCGGGCGGCCGGGGCACGTGGGCGCCCGGGCGCGAGCGCCTCAGCCGTCGCGGAACACCGACCAGTGCGAGACGTGCTCGAGGGCCTCCTCGACGGTCCGCTGGATCTCGACCCGAGCCCGCGGATAGCCGCCCTCGCGGAGCAGGTGCTGGACCCGTTCCGCGGCCCGTGGCCCGTCCGGGCAGCAGTCGGACTGCTCGGTCTGCTCGCGCGCCTGCTCGAACGCACGGACGAAGTCGGGATCGTCCCACGGGACGAGGCGGGCCTTGATGTGCACCATCGTTGTCATCTCGACGACCTCTACGCCGATTCTGAGCGTCTCCGCAAGCCGCCGCGAGGGCCGTCCGACCCACCGTCGTCACCCGGCGTCGTGCGCCATGCGAGACTGAGGTCATGGAGCGCCTGCACGCGGTCATCGGGCCGCTCGCGACCAACGTCCACGTTCTGGCGGATCCCAAGTCGCGCGAGGCGATCGCGATCGACACCGCCATCCCGTGCCTGCGCTGGATCGCGGACGCGCTGGCCGAGCGAGAGTGGACGCTGCGGCTGATCGTCAGCACCCATGGGCACTGGGACCACACGGGCGACAACGCCGCCGTCGTCGAGCACACCGGCGCCCGGATCGCGGTCCACCCGCTGGACCGCGAGCGCCTGACCACGCCCGAGCCGCTGTTCGCCCCGTTCCCGATCCCGCCGTCGGTGCCGGCCGTGGACCTGGCCGAGGGCGGCGAGATCCGGTTCGGCGAGCTCCGGCTGCGCGTGCTCCACACGCCGGGCCACACCGAGGGCTCGGTCTGCCTGTACGACGCGGACGGCGGCTACCTGTACACCGGCGACACGCTGTTCGCCGGTGGCTGGGGCCGGGTCGACCTGCCCGGCGGCTCGGCAAAGGCGATGGCGTCCTCGATCGCTCGCCTCGCCGGGATGGAGGACCCGCTGCGGGTCATGCCCGGGCACGGTGCGGCCACCACGATCGGCCGCGAGCGGGCCTGGATGGAGCTCGTGCACCGCGAGGGCCGGCTGCCCTTCTGAGGCCCGGCCGCCGGCCGGCACCGCGCCGCCGCCCGCGGGGCCCCGCCCGTCACCCGCCGCGGCGGTACGTCCCCTCGAGCACCGCGGTGCCCAGCACCTCGGCCCGCGCGAGGGCCTGGCGCACCGTGGCCCCGTTCGGCTCCCCGGACAGCCCGAGTGGTGCCCCGAGCGCGTACAGCGTGAACGTGTAGCGATGCGTGCCCGACGGCGGGCACGGGCCACCCCAGCCGACGCGGCGGAAGTCGTTGGTGCCCTGGACCGGCGCGTCGGGCGACCGCGAGATCCCCCGCGGCAGCCCGCCGCTCGCGGACCCGCCGAGGTCGAGCACGATCCAGTGGACCCAGCCTCGCGCGTCGGGGTCGTCCACGAACAGCACGAGCGCCGCGGTGCCGTCCGGGGCGCCGCTCCAGGCGAGGTCCGGCGACGTGTCCTCGCCGTCGCAGGTGAAGCGCGTCGGGATCGGGCCGCCGGCGGTGAAGGCGGTCGAGGTCAGGGTGAAGTCGGACATGCTGGCCTCCGGGTTGGCGGGGGTGGACGTGGTGGCGGCGGGCGGGGACGGCGCGGCGCACGCGGACAGGCCGGCCGAGGCGACGATGGCGATGGACGCGACGAGGCGGCGCATGGAGGAATCGTCCACCCGCGGCGCAACCACCACACCGGCCCAACCGCCCGTCGCCCGACGCCCGGCGCTCCTTCCTTCGCTGGGACCTCGTCCCGCGGCCCGTCCCCCGTCCTACGCGGGCCCCTCGGCGGCGTCACCGGCCGAGCGCCAGCCCGGCGGGGCGACCCGGTCCACCGGCCGTCCGTACGCGAACCACTGGTGCACGACGCCGAACCCGAGCCGCTCGTACAGGCGCAGCGCGCCCGTCGGGTTGGCGGCGTCCACGCCCAGCCACGCCTCGTCCATGCCCCGCTCGCGCAGGACGCGGAACGACGCGGCGCACAGGGCCTTGGCGACCCCTCGGCCGCGCCACGGCCGGCGGACCGAGACATGCTCCAGCCAGCCGCGCCGGATTCCCAGCTCCTCGTTCTCACCCGTGTAGATGTAGTTGAGCACGCTGCCGGCCACCTGGTCGCCGTCCCAGGCGACGCACCACAGGGTCGTGTCGAGGTCGGGGTGCTCGAACCGCGCCCGGAAGTCGCCCTCGTCGAGCTCCCGGTGACCCCAGTGGTCCCGGAAGGCCTCGTCGTCCGCGTCGAAGATCGCGCGGTGCTGGTCGGGCGTCACCGGCCGCAGCTCGAGGCCCGCGGGCAGCGGGTGGTCGGGCAGCGCCCCCGACAGGAACCGGCGCATGTCGAAGCCGAACCGGATCGGGACGTACCCCTGGTCGGCGTACAGCGCCGCGGCGCCGGGCTCGTTGTCGAGCGCGTACGAGCGCAGCTCGCGGACGCCCGGGCGCGGGTCGGCCGCCATCTCCGCGGCGAGTCGGTCGCGGGTCGCCCGCCACAGCGCCGTGCCGATGCCCCGGCGCCGGGATTCCGGCACGACGCTGCCCCACGCCTCGCCGACGAGCGCCCCGTCACGCAGGACCCGCATGCCGCACGAGAACCCGACGACCCCGCCGTCGACCTCGGCGAGCAGCATGTCACGCTCCACCCGGAACGACTCGAGGGGCTCGAGCTGGGCCGCCAGCTCGGTGCCGGTCTGGATCTCCTCGACCCCGTCGGCCACGTGGGCCCGGTTCATCGCGGCGGCGATCGCGTCCCAGTCGTCCCGGGTGGCCGGGCGCAGGACGAGACCCGGGATCGACACGCTGGGCGGCGCCTGCGTCATGGCCGGGACCCCTGTCCGCCGAAGGGCTTGCGGTAGCTCGCGCTCCCCGAGGCCACGCGAAAGCCGCACGACTCGTACAGCGCGAGCGCCCGGTTGTGGTTGTCGGTGTCCACGCCCAGGTAGGCGCTCGTGGCGCCCTCGTCGCGCAGCAGCCGGAGGCTCGCGGCGATGCACGCTCGGGCCAGCCCCCGGCGGCGATGGTCGGGGTGCGTGGCGACCCCGTCCAGCAGGCCCCGAACGGACCCATCGGGCGCGGCCTCGAGCAGGTTCAGGACGGCCGCCGCCGGCCGGTCGCCGGGCGCCCAGGCCACGACGACGAGGTCGCGCCGGAAGCGCGGGTCGTCGACCCAGTCGTCGAAGCGCTGCTCCTCGGCCTCGTACTCACCCCAGTGCTCGGCGAAGGCGAGGACCAGCATCTCGAACACGGCGGGCAGCTCCGCCTCGGTCGGGATCCGGAGCGTGTACCCGTCCGGGACCGCGGGCTCTGGCAGGTCGTCGAGGTCCGGACGCAGCATCTCCGCGTCCCATCGGACGGCCTCGTAGCCGTGCGCGATGAGGCTCGCCTCGAGCTCCTCGACGCCGTCGAACACGAAGCTGCCGAACCACGAGCGGCGCGTCGTCTCGTGGCCGGTGGCGATCTCGCGCAGCCGGGCCTCGCACCAGTCCAGCAGCGCGTCCGTGATGCCCAGGCCGGACGCCGCGGGCTCCACCACCAGCGTGGACTCGTACAGGCGGTCGCCGTCGGTGAGGTCGTGCCATTCGACCCGCGCGTAGCCGGCCGTCGCGCCGTCGCGCTCGACGATCACGCAGTCGGTCAGCGGGTCCGAGTTCACGAGGTGGGTGTAGCGGTGCTCCATCGCCGCGACGTCGATCGGCTCCAGCAGCCCGACCGACCGCCGCAGCCGCGCGTTGGCGGCGCCCATGCCGGCGACGTCGGCGAGGCCGCGGTAGGGGCGATAGGCGATGCCGGACCCGGCCGGCGCGACCGGGGGCGGCGTGAGCGTCGTGGTCATCGGTCGCTCCCGTACTTGTGCTTCATGTGGATGCTGACCGAGGCGCTGATCGCCTTCCACTTGCGGCGCTCGGCGGCACGGGCCAGTGGGTCGCCGGCGCGGGCGACGTGGGCCGCCTCGCGCTCCAGCTTGCGGTGGCTCTCGAAGCGCCGCGGGTCCAGCGTCCCGTCGGCGAGGGCGGCTCGCACGGCGCAGCCGGGCTCCCGCTCATGGCCGCAATCGCGGAACCGGCACCCGGCGGCGAGGTCCTCGACGTCGGCGAAGGCGGCGCCCAGCCCCTCCGCCGCTCCGGCGACGCCGAGCGAGCGGATGCCCGGGGTGTCGATCAGCAGCGCGCCCGCCGGCAGCCGGACGAGCTCCCGGTGGGTGGTCGTGTGGCGGCCGCGGGCGTCGTCCTCGCGGACGGCCTGCGTGCGCAGGTGCGCATGCCCGAGCAGCGCGTTGACGAGCGTGGACTTGCCCACGCCCGAGGAGCCGAGCACGACCGCGGTCCGGCCGCGGGCCAGGTGCTCGCTGGCCAGGTCCGTGAGCCCGTGGCCGGTGAGCGCCGAGATCACCCGGACCTCGACGCCGGGGGCGACGGAGCCGGCGGCGGTCTGCTGGCCGGGGAGATCGGCGGCGACGTCGGCCTTGTTGAGCACGATGACCGGCAGTGCGCCCCCGGCCCACGCGACGGCGAGGTAGCGCTCGATCCGGCGGACGTTGAAGTCGGCGTCGAGCCCGGCGACGACGAACGCGACGTCCACGTTGGCGGCCAGCACCTGCTCGTCGGCCAGGCGCAGCCCGGAGCGGCGGCTCGCGTCCGCATTGCTGCGCCGGAACGCGGTCCGGCGGGGGAGCACGGCCTGGATGACCGCCCGGTCCAGGGTCGAGGCGGGGGCGGCGGTGGCGACCCAGTCGCCGACCGACGGCAGGTCACCCGGCCCGAGGGCCTCGTGACGGAGTCGTCCGGAGATGACCGCGTCGTGGTCGCCGGCGGCGGAGGCCACGACCCACGCGTCGCGCTGCGAGGCGACGACCCGGGCGGGCTGCCAGCCCGCCGCGTCGAATGGCAGGAAGGCAGCCGCCCAGCCCGGGTCCCAGCCGAGCTCCGTGAGCTGCGTGGGAGCGGTGGGCGTCGCGGGGGCGGCCGGTTGGAGGGCGTCCATCGTCAGCCCACCCGCTTGAGCTTGCCGGTGCGCTTCGCGTACCGCTCGGCGCGCCCGAAGGCCCACAGCCCCGCCGGGATGAGCACGGCGCCCATCGCCAGCAGCGGCAGGATGTCGCCGACGAGCGCCGTCACCGGCGTCCCATCGAGCAGCCCGGCCCGCACGCCGTCGAGGACGTACGTCGCCGGCGAGAGGTGCGACAGCAGCTGCATCCAGCCCGGCAGGACCTCCACCGGGTAGTAGACCCCGGAGACCAGCAGCAGGCAGGACTGGAGGACGAACGTCATCTGCGCGCCGCGCTCCACGTAGAGCAGCGGCAGGATGGCGGCCATCATCCCGATGCCCACGAAGCTGAACGAGCCCAGGGCGACGAACACGACCGCGGTGAGCAGGTTCATCGACCCCGGTTCGAGCTGCGGGAAGAACAGCATCAGGACCACGAGGATCGCGGCCGTGTGCACGAGCCCGTACGCCATCGCGTACAGGCACGAGCCCAGCAGCTGCGTCCAGCGCCGCACGGGTGCCATGAACGTGTACTCGAGCGTGCCCTCCCACCGCTCCACCGCGATCGTCTCGGCGATCCAGGAGAAGACGACGGACAGGTAGTTCCAGAACACCGCGCCGATGATCAGCAGCAGCAGCAGGCGGTCGTCGCCCGCCGCGGCGCCGATCAGCGAGATCGACAGTGCACCCGCGACGGAGTAGACGAGGAACGCCAGCTCCCACCCCCAGTACCGGCGGGTGAGGAAGAAGTTGCGTTCGACGAATGCGTAGGACGCCTTCATCTCCTGCACCAGGAGTGCCAACGGAGTGTCCCTTTCAGGGTTCGGGAGCCGGACCCCTCCCGGGGCCGGGACCCCCGCCCGGACCGGGGTCAGCCGGTCCAGACGGGAGCACGGAGGCTCTCACCGGCCACGCGATGGCCGAGCCGGATGATCGACTCGCCGACGCGTTCCCGGATCGAGCGCGCGGACGCGAGCGCCGCGCGATCGGCATGCCGGAGCGCCCGCTCGAGCGCCTGGCGCTCGTGGATCGCCCCGAGCCGAAGCTCGATGTGCTGCATGTGAAGTTCCTTTCGAGAGGTGGAGTGATGGCGGGTGGTCAGATCGGACCGGATGGTCATCGCGGCACCTCCGTTTCTTCTCTCAGTCGTTGTCGTCGTCCTCCTCGACGTCCTCGTCGAGGGAGCGACCGGTGTAGGTCATGAACACGGCTTCCAGCGTCGGCGGTTGCCCGTGGCGCTCGGCGACCAGTCGCTTGAGCCCGTCGGGCGTGTCCTCGGCGACCACGCGACCCCCGTCGAGGATCGTGATCCGGTCGCACAGGCGCTCCGCCTCGGCCAGGTCGTGGGTGGTGAGGACGATCGTCGCGTCGTGCGCGGCGTTGACCTCCTCCACGAACGCCTGGACGTCGAGCTTGCTGCGCGGGTCGAGGCCGGTGGTCGGCTCGTCCAGCAGGAGCAGCGTCGGGCTCGTCAGCAGGGCTCGCGCGATCGCGACCTTCTGCTGCATCCCCCGGCTCATCTGCTCCACCGGGCGACCGAGGCGGCTCTCCGCGATGCCGAGCCGGGCGAGGATCGCCGTTGCCTCTCGTCGCGCCTGGCCGGCGTCGAGGCCGTACAGGCGGGCGGCGAACAGGAGGTTCTCCATCGGGCTCAGCTTCTTGAAGAACGCCGCGTCCACGGACACCCGGTTGATGAGCCGCTTCACGGCGAGCTCGTCACGCTCGATGTCGAGGCCGAACACCTCGACCTTGCCCTCGTCCAGGGTCAGCAACCCCGAGACGAGGCGGATGAGGGTCGACTTGCCGGAGCCGTTGGCCCCCAGGATCCCGTGGATCGAGCCCCGCTCGAGGCGGAGCGAGACATCGTGGATCGCGAGGACCGGGGGCTTGCGCCGGTCGACGTTGAAGCGCTTGGTGACGTGCTCGACGAGGAGCGCCGGCGGGCCGGCGTGGGTCCGGGGCAGCGGGACGATCAGGTCCCCCGCGTCCGGGCCGGCCGGGATCCGCGCGGCGGGCTCGCGGTCGGCGAGGGTCGCCGGCAGCGGGCTCGACGTCGGATGGGTCGTCTTCGGTTCGGGCGCTAGGGTCGTCGTCATGGGACTCTCCTGCGGGTGTGATGGCGTGGCTCGAGTGGGTGAGCCGGTCCGCGGGGTCCCGGACATGGGACGAGCCGCGGGCCCGGTTGTCCGGGGGGCCTGCGGCTCGTGTCGGGCGTGAACACGCCCGAAAAACACTTGAGCCGCGGGCCCGGTGGCCCACGGCTCGGTGGTCGCTCCTGGGGCGTTCGCCCCGCGTCCTACCTGCTGGTGGGCACACCTCTCCCGCCGACGGCGCCGCTGACGGGCGCGATCGTGCGCGGATAGGAGAGGGTCATGTGCACCATCTGGCGAAGCGCCTCCGTAGTGGACAGGCGAGCGACCTGCTCGACCGCCGCGAAGTCTACGCGCGTCGTCTCGGCGGCGTCAACCCGCCGGCGACGCGACAAACGACGTAGTGGCTCCGCCAGCCGAGTCCGGCCGCAGCCCACCCGCCTGCAGCCCAGGGCGCCGCTGCTTCCCAGGCCGCGAGTTCGACCACTCCACCGTTGTCTGCTGCTCCCAGAGCAGTACGCGGTCTCGCCAGGCGCCCGGGCCGTGTCCTGACCAGGCGGATTCGGGTCGGTTCCTGCGTGAGATGCAGCACAGCGCACGCAGACACTCGGAATCACGGTTCCCCAGACAGCCCCCAGACCGAGCCTGGAACCGGGCTCAACGGCCCGGCGTCCTCCGCGTGGCGCCCCCCTGTGAGGATCGATCGATGCACTCGCCTGCCCGTCTCGCCGTCGTGCTTGCTGCGACGCTCCTGTCCGCCGGCGCGTGCGGCTCCGCTCCCGGGGCGTCGTCGCCGCCCGCGTCGCCGGCCCCGGCCCAGACCTGGTGGCTGCGGGCGACCGTCACCCAGGCGATCGCGCCCCTGGACCTGTTCGCCAACCGGCCGCTGCTCGTGATCACGGGCGACGGCATTGCCGTGACCGAGGGCCCCGTCCCCGCGATCTTCCCCGGGCCCCTGCACCCCAACCTGGTCGGGCGCCAGCTGACGGGCGCCGGCCAGGCGAGGATCATCCAGGCGGCGCGCGACCTCGGCCTCCTGTCCGGCCCGACGGACTTCTCGGGCGGCGGCATGGTGATGGGCGGCGTCACGGGCCACATCGTGCTCACCGTCGACGGCATGCGGGTGGAGCTGACCGGGGACCCGGCCGCCCAGATCGTGTGCGTCACGACCCCCTGCGAGCCGGAGCCCGGGACGCCCGAGGCGTTCGGCGAGCTGTGGCGGCACCTGCAGGACCTGTCGTGGCTCGGCGCGGAGCTGGGCCCCGAGGCGCCGTACGTGCCCGCCGCCTACGCGATCCTGGTCGGCGCCCCGCCGACCCCGGAGCCCGGCCTGCCCCAGGCCCCGGCGGACTGGCCGCTGGAGCAGCCGCTGGCGACGTTCGGCGGACCCGTCGCCAACGGGACCGCACGCTGCGGCACGGTCTCCGGGGCGGACGCGGACGTGCTCCGGCCCGCCCTCCAGGCGGCGAGCCAGCTGACGTTCTGGACCCAGGATCCCGAGACCAGCGCGGCCTTCGGGCTGACCGTCCGGCCGATGGTCCCGGGCGAGGACGTGTGTCGCGAGATCTTCGGCGCCGGGTGACGTAGCACGGCTGACGCGCTTCGATCGATCACCCGGCCGCCAGGCCGCCGGTACGGCACGCCTACGACGACCGGGCGGCGATGCCCGCGATCTCCACCTTGTAGTCGGGCGAGGCGAGGCGGGCCTCGACGGTCGCGCGGGCGGGCTTGTTGTCCGGGTCCGCCCAGGCGTCCCAGGCGGCGTTCATCTCGTCGAACGTGGCGATGTCGGCGAGCCAGACCTGGACGCTGAGGAGGCGCGACTTGTCCGATCCCGCGGCGGCGAGGTGCCGGTCGAACTGGCCCAGGATGTCCGCGGTCTGCTCGCGGACGCTGGCCGCCGCGTCCCGCCCCACGTGCCCGGCGAGGTACACGAGGTCGCCGTGGACCACCGCCTCCGAATAGCGGCGTCCGGGTTCGATGCGCTGGATGGCCATGGGGGTCCTCCGTCGGGGGTCCGGCCCGGTGTTGTCGGCCGGGCGGTCATGGTGCACCCGCCGGGCGGTACCTGCCGGCCGGTGGGTCGACCCAGCTTAGGGCCGGCGGCGCATCACCACGCGTGGCGTGCCCGACGACGCCTTCGAGGTCGTGGTCGCCGCGACGGTGAACCCGGCACGCTCGAACATCGCGGCCGTGCCCGTGTACACCGACGCGGACGAGATGCGCTGGCCGCCGGTCGACACGGGATAGCCCTCGATCAGCCGGGCCCCGTGGTCGCAGGCGTAGGCGACCGCGGCCTCCAGCAGGGCGCTCGCCACGCCGCTCCGCCGCGCCGTCCTCGCCACCACAAAGCAGTTGACGGCCCACACCCCGTCGCCGGGGAGCGGCGGGATCGTCCGCGAGCGGGCCAGCCGCCCGAACGCCTCGCGCGGCCCGAACCCCACCCAGCCCACCGCCTTGCCGTCGCGGAGCGCGACCAGCCCGGGTGCCGGCTCGCCCTCCACCAGCGCCCGCAGGTCCGCCCGGTTGTCGTCCGGGGTCGTGTTCGACCAGCTCGAGCCCGGCTTCCGCCAGTACTGGCACCAGCACCATCTGACGGTTGATCCTGCGCGTTCTCCGAACAACTCGGCGAGCGCAGGCCACGTGGCATGGGACAGGGGGGCTACGTCAATATCTATCTCCCGGTCCCCCTCGGCTCGGACCGCGGGATCGTGCCCAGACTCTGGATCGATCTCGTACCGCTACTTGACCGGCTCGGTTTCGTTGATCGCAGCCGTCGGGGTGGGCGCCGGCGTCAAAGGTGGAGCAACGGCAGCCGTTGCCGCGGCAGCGGCCGCAGGCTCCCCGCTGCGTCCCCGAGAGACTTGCAGCCACCCGAGGTGCATGCGCTCTGTCTCGTCGATCACCCGATCCCAGGTCTTGAACTCCATCTGCGGGTCGGTGACGGTCTCTAGGCTCTTGCGCACCCGGTTGGCGTTGCTCGTGTAGTCCTGGGCGATCATCAGCCCCCTGACGCGCGGCGCCCTCGTGTTGGCGCGAATGGCGTGCTCCCTGGCGGACAGGACGTACTGGTGGAACTTGTTGACCTCGCCTTCGTTGGCGACCCGCACCCGCCCGTCCTTGTAGGCGCCACGCTTGATCTCGACGATCACGACCTCGTCCACCAACGCCGGCGCATGCGGCACGAGTCCGAACATGAAGTCGAGGCGGCTGCCGTCCTCGTCCTCCTCGGGCTCGAACTCGACGCCGAGCTTCGTCATGTCGACCTCGTCATCGAGGTAGTGCCACCTGGGATCCAGGAGCCACGAATCCTCACGGACCGCGTTGTGCAACTCAGGCACCTCTCTGGCGCCCGATGCGAGGGCCTGCTTCAGCTTGTCGATCGTCTCGAGCCGGCCCTCGATGATGGACAGCACCCGCCGCGCGTCGATAAGCCCGAACTCACGGACCAGCTCCCACATGCGCGTCTGGACGCCCTCCTCCGACGCCTCGATCTCCTCGATCAAGCCTCGCACGGCGACATCGGATCGTGCATCGATCACAGACCGCATCACGGTGACGAGCCCGTCAGGATCGATCTCTGGGACCTTCGAGAGGGTGACCGCTACCTTCGTGTACTGCTTCTGCTCGGCCTTCGTGAACTGGTCGAACAACTCGGTCAGCGCCGGGCTCGCCTCGAACTTGTTGACGGCATCCTCTTGGCGCAGCCGGTTGCGTTCGCGGAGGGCCCAAGCCAGGCGCTTCCTCCCCCACGCGATGAAGTCGGAGAGGCGGTCGTCCTCTAGCTGGAGCTGGTCGCGGTTCGACTGGATGAGGTCGTCCTCGACATCCACCCCGGTGTCGATCCAGTCCGCCTGGACCTCGCCAACCAGGTACTCCTGGCCGAGCTGGCCTTCGGTGCCTTGCGACCGCTCGAACAGGAACGGCCTCTGCGCCATCTTCTTGTTGGCCAGGATCGAGATGCCCTGAAGGGTCTCGTCTTCGAGCGGTTTCGCGGTGAAGCCGATCCACCAGCGAACCTCGCGGCCAGGGCCGATTGACTCGACTGCCCAGCGGTCCCGGGTGGCCACGCCGTCAGGGGTGGCGTCCGGAGGGAACCGGTACTGGACGGTCATGTCGAAGCGCGACAGCTGTTCCTTGTTGATCCAGACCTTCATCTCCGTCGTGGCGATGGCGAAGCGTCGCGCCATCGACCTCGTGAACTGCTCCTCGCCGAGGGAGCGCTTCTGGAGCAGGCCCGTGAGGCGGATCCTCGTCCCATGCTCGAGGGCGACGCCGGTGTGCGGGTCGACGGGAGGGCTCTCGTCATCTGCCTTCTCGACCTCGTAGTCCGCCACGGGATCGAGCTGCCGGATCTTCTCGTAATCAAGTCGGAACGCGGTCGGCTGGCCATCCTTGAGGGTTGAACAGTCCAGGATCTTGGCGGTGCCGAACGCCGCCAACTTGCCGATGCCCTTGCGGCCGTGGACATGCCGGAGCTTGTTGGCCGACATCTCGCCGTTCGCTTCGAGGCGCCGCTTTCGGCCAACGATGAGATAGGCGTTCTGGGCCTCCACGCGTGTCATGCCGAGGCCGTCGTCGGTGACGACGATCTCGCTGTCCGTGGTCCAGGTCCCAAATGGCATCGAGATCCAGACGTTGCCGGCCTCCGCGTCCCAGGCGTTGGATACCAGCTCCGCAACGGTGGCGGTCACACTCGGGTAGAGCTGGGCGCCGAGCTGCTCGACGAGCGATCCGCCGAACTTGAGAACGAGCCTGTCCACCCCTGGCTGGTTGCCGTCAGGAGGCGTCGCCGTGACCTCGCCGGTCACGGTCGGACGGGCTTGGTCATGAGCCCTAGCGCGGCCGTGGCCGCCGCGCGCGCAAGCAGGACCGGGATTGCGTTGCCGATCTGCCGCTCAATCGAGTCGTACCCGCCCGAGAACCTGTAGTCCTTGTCGAATGTCTGGAGCAGCGCGGCCTCTCGCAATGTGATCCCCCGATCTTGCGATGGATGGATGAACGCCCCGCACGCAACCGTCGTGCATCGAGTGGTCAGCGTTGGCGCGACGGCGTCGGCCGACATTCGGCCGTAGGACGATGTCGCACCCTTGGTGCCGGCGGTCTTGTGGCATTCAAGCTCGAGGTCGGCCGGCAGGTCTGACCGCCGACCACCCGGCGGGATCGCCTTAACCCGCCGCAGCGCGAGGTCCGTCAGGGCCCGCGATACCTGGAGGGGATCCGCGTCCTTCGTCACGCTGGCCAAGTGG
Organism: Chloroflexota bacterium; assembly: GCA_040755495.1. Classification (GTDB taxonomy): domain Bacteria; phylum Chloroflexota; class Limnocylindria; order Limnocylindrales; family CSP1-4; genus CAIXZV01. Next base: position 67,140 of record JBFMAT010000004.1, on the reverse strand, counting down.
CCGATCGCCTCCTCGACCGTCCTCGGCGTGCGCTCGTAGCCCTCCGGCAGCATCTGAACGATGTCATCGCGAAGCCGGGTCTCCTCGACACCGCGCACCCCGATCACGATCAGGCGCTTGCGACGCTGGGGCACCGCGAACGCGCTCGCGTCCACCAAGTAGATCTTGGACACGTACCCGATCTCGCGCGTCATGGCGAGCAGGAGGTCGAGGCGCGCGTCCGACTGAAGCCCGCGGACGTTCTCGATGATGAATGCCTTGGGACGCATGACCCTGATGAACCGCCCGACAAGTGACAGGAGCTCGTTGCGGGGATCGTTCTCGGAGCGCGTGCCGAGGGAAGACCAAGTCTGGCAAGGAGGGCAGGCCTGAAGCAACGACAGCGCGCCGCGCGACAGGCCTGCACAGCGCATTAGGCGCGTGGGGCTGACCCTCCTGATGTCCTCAGCGAGGAGGACGACCTCGGGGTGGTTGAGCCTGTAGCTAGCGGCCGCGTCGGCGTTGTTCTCGACCGCGGCGACCACCCTGATGCCCGCCGCCTTCAGGCCCGCGGTCGCGCCGCCAGCGCCAGCGAACAGGTCGACCGCCAAGTGTGCCATCGGCTCGGAGTGTAGCGGGTCGGTTCCAGCCCGGACGTGATCAGGCCGCGACGCCCGGGAGCTCGCTGGCCGGCGCTGCTGGGATCGAACCTCCGGGCGCGGAGCGCGGGCTCGGAGTAGACGTTACGGGGGCTCACCTACCTACGACTTACGCGCCTTGGCGAACGGATCGCCTGGCACGTCCCAGTCCTCGAGCCAGTCCCCTTCCGGCCACCTGAGACCCAGCCTCGAGGCAAGCGGCCCGACCAGGCCGGCGACCAGCTGATCCGCGCACCGGTTCGCCTGCTGAGCGGCCACTTCGTCAACGGGCTCCCCCCGGTGAACGTAGCCGTTGCGACGATCCACGAGGTCGGACAGCAGCGGCCAGACATTCGTCCCATCCTTCAGCTTCAATCGGTCCAGCCGAAGCTCCCACGTCGAGTTGAGCATCGCGAGGATCTCCCGATCCCGGTTCGTCCTGCCGGTGGTCGCCTCGCGGGCCAGGCGCTCCGCGAGCGCGTCGTCGAAGACCAGGCCGCCCAGGAGGGGACGGACGAGAAGGAACCGGATGATCAACTCACACGCAGTCAGGCAGACGGTGAGCGAGGCGCCGGGGTGCTCGGGCAGAAGGGCGCTCGCCTCGACGAGCAGCGGGTCGACCCGCCGCCAGATCGCGTCACCGTTCTTGGACAGGTACGAGCGCGCCCGGTCCTCGGCCTCGGCTCGGATGCCCTCCTGGATCACTACTGCCTGCTGCTCGTACGCGGCGTCCATCGACGCCACGTAGTCAGGCTCGCCGTCTGACCCGGTCACCACGAAACCGTGCACGCCCCACGGGAGAACCTCGGGCAACTCGCCCATCCGGATATCCAGGTCACCGTCGCTCGCCACTCGACGAGTCTACGTGGCCCGGCGGAGATGGGAACGCCCTCCGGTTCCAGCCGCAGGGCGTTTGATCCGGATGGGTTGGTGGTTCCCCCTACTTGAGGCCCTTCGCGAACGCCGCGAGCTTGGCCTTCGCCTCCGGCCAGCGGGACTTCGCCATCAGGTTCCCGCGGCCGGCGCCCACGAACTCCGAGACCGACGACGGCGACAGGCCCAGAGCCTTCGCCGCCTGCGTCTTGGTGAGCTTCAGCCGCGTGAGTTCGGCAGCGAACGTCTCGGCCGGCACGCGCTCGACCGCCGCTTTGGCCTTCGGCTGAGCCTTGGCCTTCGCCTTGGCGGCGGGCTTCGGGGCCAGGACGGTGGCGCCGGTCTTGGGGTCGATGCGGAGCGCCTTCGCCTCTCGCCGGCCTCGGCCAGGGCGGCCTTGACGGCGTCGGGGTCGGGGTGGATCTCGGTGACGTTGCCGACGGTCTCGCCGACGGGCGACGGGGCCGGCTCGGCTGAGTCGGGTGCCTGGGCGGTCTTCTTCGCGGTGGCGGGCATGACGAACGTTCTCCTTCTTCGCCGGGACGGCGAGTGGGACTGGGGTGGGGGACTACTTCGCGAGGACGAACAGGACCTTGCGGCCGTCGAGCACGCAGCCGTACCAGCCGCGGCCGAGCCGGAGGTGGGCGTCGACGACCCTGCCGAGGAGACCCGGCATCTCGGCCGCCTGGGCCAGCGTGACGGTCCGGATCTCGTCCGCCTCGTCGCGGACGGCCTGGGTGAGGTTCTTCGCCATCGGGCGCCTCCTGTCGATCGGCCGCCCTGGTCGTCGGCGGCTTCGAGACCGTTATGGCGCGTCCGGAGCCCGCCGCGAGCCGGGTAGTCCCACGTCAACCCTGCACGCGGGGCTGGCAGGGTTGGTGGCGGAGGCCGGGGTTAGGCCGTCACCCACCACTCCCGGCCGTCGAAGTACAGCCGGCCCTCGGCCCGCAGCTCCTCCAGCTTCGCGTTGAGCCTGTCGCGCCCGGGCGTCTGCGGCCGGATCCCGAGGACCGCGGCCAGGGCGCCGGTCTCGAAGCCGTGGGGCCCGCGGCCGTGGACGGCGTTCGCCCGGCGGAGGAAGGACACGATCCGCGAGCCGAGCGAGCCGGTCCGGGACACGCCCTTGCCCAGGGGCAACGGCGGCCGGTCGTCGGCCGGCGCGATCACGAGCGGCGGCGGTTGGTTCCCGATGCCCTGCCAGGACTTCGCGACGACCGCCGCAGACCTGGCCCGCGCCCGGCGACTCACAGCTCGATCCTCTCGGCTTGGGCGAGTCGCTCCAGCGTGTGGCCCGGCTCGATCCTGACGGTGCGGGCCAGGAGCAGGCCGACGAGGATGACGTGCCGGACCTGCTCGCTCGCCTGCCACGGGTTCGAGGCCCGGAGCGACGCCGCCCTCGTCGCGTAGTTGTTGATCGTCCCGGCCGGATCGGCCTGGAACGAGTCGGAAGCCGCGACGAAGGCGGCTTCCTGCTCGGCCGCGGCGCTCACGACCGGCTCTCCGCCAGCAGCTCGCCCGCCGACCGCTCGGGATCGTCGCGCAGCTTCGGCGTCGAGGCCAGGGCGCCGGCCGGCGGCTCGTAGGGCTTGCCGTCGCGCTCGGCCACGGCGATCGCCGCGACCTTCGCGGCCATGCTCGGCCCGACGGACAGCTTGCGGTAGCTCGTGGGATCGTCGCCCAGGTCGAGCGCCTCGACGGCGGCGGCCTGGAGCACGCCCGCCATCGCGGCGTTCGCGTCCCGGCTGAAGATCAGCAGCGACCGCTCGGCGAGGTCGAGGTCCCCGAGGGCGCTGGCCTTGTCGGGATCGGCCATCCAGACCTGCCGCTGGGCGGCGTCGCGGATATCGCCCGCGTCCACGCCCAGGGCGATCGCGGCCTCGGCGTGGGCCAGGGCGCCGGAGTAGTCCGACGTCTCGACGAACAGGCGCCGGGCCTCGGCCGCCAGGGCGCGAGCCGCGCCATCCGTCACCACGCGGCCGCCGACGACCTGGGCGCCGGTGCGCTCGTCCTGCAGCCGTGCCGTCTGGATCAGCCGCTGGATCGTCTGCTCGCGACGAAGCTTCGCGGTCTCCTCGGCCGCCGAGCCGACCGTGTCCGCGGCCAGGGTCTGGTTGGCGTTGCGGATCAGCTGGTTGCGCCACGCGACGAACGCCTGCTCCGCCTCGCGGGCCGAGGCTTGGGCGTCGGCCACGGCGTCGCGCCGGACCGAGCGCCGCCACTCGGCCGGCATGTCGAGCCGGCCCTGGTGCGAGCGCAGAAGCTTCGCCGTCTCGTCGAGGTGGTTGGACAGCTTGGCGAGCGCCTGCTCGCCGGAGAGACCGTGGTACCGGCTCATCTCACTCCCGTGTCGCCGAGCTGGCCGGTCCCGTTGATCGAGACCCTGGCGCCGTGTCGGCCGGACGAGAGCACCATGTCGCGACTCGGCCTCTCAGCGCCGTACGCCCGGCGTCTGACATGTCGAAGCCGCCCAGGTCCGGAGGCCGTGGACGGCTTCGGTGTCGCCCGGAGGGCGTTCTGCTTGCTTCGGGCCGTCCGTGGCCGTGTGGTGGCTCTGGCGGCTCCGTGGTGCGTCCTGGCTCAGGCCAGGTGGTGGCCGGCGGCGATGTGGGCCTTCAGGGCCTCGACGGTCAGGCCGCCGCCGAAGGTGTCGGCGATCGACTGGAGCCAGTCGTCCTCCGTCTCGAAGCCCTGGAGCTGCCAGCCCTTGACCGTGACCTCGGCCGGCGGCTCCTCCTCCTTCGCCCAGCCGCGGCCGTGGACCGGGTTGCCCTTCATGACGTGGCCGTTGCGGACGTGCCGGCCCACGACCTGGTAGTCGAGGCCGAGCCACTTCGCGACGGAGCGCTGGGACTGGCCGGCCGCCAGCCGGGCGTCGGCAGCACGGACCCGCGGGTCGGTGCAGAGCGAGCAGATCCTCATGCTTCACCTCGTGCGAGCTGTTCGTGTGACGTGAGCCAGATACCGACTTCGTCGGTGCTGGCCGGGCGACCCTGGTTCGGACGCTCCGCTGGGTCTGTGAGGAACCGGAGGCGGCCCTCGCGCCCTGCACGCCCCTGACTGGGTCGTACCCATCTATCCGCGTACTGGACTGGATCCAGCTTCTCGTCGCGCTCAGACGCGAGCGCACGCCGCACGATGGCCCGGCGCCGACCACCTCTCGCCGAAGCCAGGAGCAGACGATGACTCTCGCGACCACCGTGCCCACGATGCCGAAGCTTCGTGCCCTTCACCCTCTGCGCTTCGGCATCGACCGTCGCTACACCTGGGCCGAGGACGGTGTGCACATCGTCGAGGTCGCGACTGGCCGTGTCTTCCATCGCGATCGCTGGGCTACCCGAGGTCGCTGACCCCTTCATCCAGGGCAGGCACTCGACACTCTGCACTCTGCACTCCGCACCACCCCTATAAGGGGAGGGTGGTGCAGGGTGTGCCGTGCAGGGTGTTCTCGTCAGTGCCTTCTCACCCTGCACCGCGCTGTGCGCAGGGTGTCCATGCAGGGTGTGCAGGGTGTGGCGCCGGGTGGTCATCGCGGCACCTGGTGGTACCGCTTCCGGATCGAGCCGCGGGACGTGCGCTCGTCCGTCGAGGCGAGCGAGCCGTCGGCGACGTAGGCCGCGACCATCTCCCTCGCCTTGCGCTCCTTGACTCCCCAGGCCCCGATCAGGTCGGCGAGCAGCAGGCCATGCTCGGGATCGGCCGGCACCTTGTCGAGCGGAGCGGTCTCGCTCTCCTTGCTCCCCTGGCCCTTGATGTCGGCCTTGACCCCGAGCCGGCCCAGGCAGGCGGAGCACAGCACCGAGTCTACCCAGTAGCCCGGCTCAATCGGCCAGCCGTCCAGGACCACGCCGGCCGTCCCGGCGGGCAGGACATCGAGCAGGCCGGTCTCATAGTCGGCCCTGGTGACGCGGACGTGCCGGGCCGGCGGCTCGGAGCCGAGCGCGACGAACCGCCCGCCGCGCGACTCGACCCAGGCGCCCGTCTCGTCGAACCTCAGCGGCTGGACCCACTCGACCGTGGCAAGCGAGGCGTATGCCCCGCCGCAGCCGCGGCAGTCCTGGTAGCCGGCAGGTGAGTCCATCGGGCAGTCCCCGACGTGCTCCAGCCGATCGCCGAGCGGAGTGTCGATCCATGCCAGCTCCGAGGCCCTGGCCTCGTTGCCGCAGGTGAAGCAGACGGTCGTGCTCATGACTGATCCTCGGCCGCCGCGGCCTGGGACTTGCGCCGCCAGGTCCGCTGGGCGAGCACGCCGGCCGTGACCATCTCGCCCGTGACGGGATCGGCCAGGAGCCGGCCACGCTTCACGGCCTGGATCCTGGCGGACTCGTGGGGACCGCACCGGCGAGCCGCGATGCCGGACGGATAGGCCTTGACGCTAGCTTCGCAACCAGGCTCGTGGCACTTGGCTGTCGGCTTCGTGGTGGGTTCCATGTGGTACATCCTGCCGCGGTACTTCGTTGAGGTACGTACGCCCGGCGTCCAGGCTGACCAAGCAACCCCTGGGCCGGGGCCGAACGTGGAGCCGCCAGACGACCCACACGGCTTCCGGACCGGCTGGGCTTGCACTTGGCTAGCCGGGCCGGCCGGAGCCGTCTGGGGTCGTCCTGGGCCTAGGCGGCCTTGGTCAGTGCGGGATGGCCTTCGAGCTTCGACCGCCAAGTGCGAAGCCCGAGCTCCTCCTCATGCCGGATGCGGTGGACGATCACCTCGTTGGCGTCGAACCACTCGCTGCCCAGCCGGAACGCACGCCCGTGGTAGGTCCCCGGGAGCGACAGGTCGAGCGCTTCGAGCGCTGCGATCGTCCAGCTGGTCCTGCGCTCGTCACCGCCCAGCAGGACGGTGCAGATCTCGCAGGCCATCACGCCGACACTTCAGCAAGGAGCTCCTCGAGCCCATCGAGGAAGGCCGCGATCGTCAAGCCACGGAAGGCAACGAGTCCCTCACCCGTAGCCACATCGTGGAAGTCACTCTCGGGCATCACGCCAACGACAGTCCCGTAGCCGTCGACCGAGTACCAGTGGCCGGTCCGCTTCTCGAGGTCGTTCATCCGCTCGACCAGCCTCGTCACCTGGCGCTCCAAGTGCTCGCAGACGTTGCGGACGACAACGACCTGATCGGCCGCTGCGGAGACGCGCTCGCGGTTCTTCTTCGCTCCCATGTTCACTCCTTGACCAACTCGCCGGTGCGTCCGGCGCCAGCACAACCACCTCGCCGGTTCGCCAACCGGCGGGTCTCCTGTCGTGCCCTCTGGTCAGGAGGACTTGCGTAGCCTAGACGATCGCGGGAGCAACCGTCAAGTGTTGAATATTCGACTTCTGGTCACAGCCGCTCAGATCGCCACGACTCGTCCACCCACACCGCCCGGACCGGCCGCATGTCGGGACCGAGCTCGACACGCTCGAGGAGCTGCCTCAGGATCCGGTTGTACTCGGCGGGTTCGAGCTGGCTCGGGAACCTGTAGGCGCTCCGGTCGAACGCCGGCCGGGCAGGGGACAGCCGGGCGAGCGCCGCGTCCACGTCCTTGAGCCGCCGGGCCTTGTCCGCCCGGTCGATGTCGCCTGACTGGTACATGTCGAGGACCCTGGCCCGCTGCGCCCGCAGTCCCTCGCGCGTCGCGGCGATGTCCAGGTCCCGCGGCCGGTCCTCGTCCTGCTCTCGGTACCGAGCGGCTTCCGCCTCGACCCAGGGCAAGATGTCGCGCTCCATGACGTGCCGCGGCGACGGATGCGAGGGATCGACATCGGCCGCCTTGCACCGGTACTCGGGATCGCGCCCTGGCCGCGAGTGCCGGGCAGTCAGGAGTCGGCCGTCGTGCGGGCAGGCCAGGAGCCGGTAGAGCCGGAACCCGCCGACCGCCTTCGCTCCGACCTGGGCGCGGCGCGGGATCATGTCCGGCGCCTCGCGCTCGACGATCAGCCGGACCGCGGTCGCGGTCCACTTCCGGCCCAGGGCCGACGGGACGCCGGCCTCGTTCAGCCGCCGGGCTGCGCCCGTGAAGGCGCCCGCGTCTCGATAGGCCTGCACGACCCTGGCCGGGTCCTCGCCGTCCTTGATCCCGTACGGGCGCCGGCCCATCGCCTCGCCGCGGCGTCTGCGCTCGGCCACGTTGTCCTTGGCCCGCTCGACGGCCAGGTCGCGCTCGAACTCCGCGAACACGGCGAGCATCCCGAACTGGGCCTTGCCCATCGGGGTGCCGGGGTCCATGACGCCCTCCTTGGCGGTCACGATCCGGACGCCGTGCTCCTCGGCCAGGGTGAGGACCCGGTACAGCTCGGGGACCGATCGGCCGAGCCGCGTGAGGGTCTTCGTGTAGACGGTCGTGGCGCGGCCTGTCTCGATCGCGGCCAGGAGGTCGCGGTAGCCGGGCCGGAGACGCTCCTTGCCGCGTCCGCCCGACCGGCCGAGGTCCTCGTAGATCGCGAGCAGGTCCTCGCCGTCCTTCGCGGCCAGGGCCTCGATGTCCCGCCGCTGCTGCTCAGGCGAGAGCGCGACGTCCTGGTCCGCGCGCCGCGACTGCCTGAGGTATCCGACTGCCGTCATCGTGGTGCTCCTGTCCGGAGGTCACCGGGTCGACGGCGACCAACCGGCTAATAGTACCAGCACCATCGCGGGTCGCCGCCAGCGGAGAACAGCTCGGCGAGCGCGGGCCAGGCGTCCGGGGAAGCGGGGACGATGTCCAGGTCCAGCATGGGCAACGTGCCGTCCCGGCTAGCGCAGCGCGTCGATCGACGCGGTGGCCACGATCCCTTCGACGCGGCGCGCCAGGTCCGGGTCCAGGGTGATCAGCGCGTCGGCCTGCAGCTGGGTGAGGGCGACGTACTCGGCGTCGTAGGTGGAGGCCCAGCCCAGCCGGTCCGCGAGGTCCCACGCCCGGCGGCGGAGCACGGCGTCGCCGAGCAGCCGGATGGGCATCCGCCCGATCCGGGCGAGGCGGTCGCGCGCGACATCGGCCGGCAGGTCGCCACGCTGGACGGCCTCGTGCAGCGCCGACAGCACCTGCGAGCGCAGCAGCGTGGGCGCGAGGAGCGTGTGCGCGCCGGAGATCTCGACCTCGGCGCCGGCGAGGTGGAGGACGGCGGCGGCGTCGACGACGAACCGGGTCATCGGGCGAGTCCGTCCGCGGCCTGGGGGATGTCCATCGGGGTATTCTGCCCGGCCGGGGTGCCAGGGCGTGTCAGGAATCGAGGCGACCCTTCGCGCGGGACCATCGTTCATGTCGCGACGGCCCGATCGGGGCATGCGCCGAGCCGCGGATCGGCCTACGATCGGGCGGCGCTCGCTCCCTGCGCAGGAGGTGCCGGATGCCGCACAGTCGGACCGTTCCCCGTCCGCCCACCCAGCCCATCCGCCTGATGGTCGTCGAGCCGCGTGCGCTGCTCGCCGTCGGCGTCCGCGAGGTGCTGGACCACACGCCGGACATCGAGATCGTCGCCCAGGTGCGCTGGCCCCAGGAGGCGATCGTGATGGTGGACGAGGCGGCACCCGACGTGATCCTCGTCAACGCCCCGGTCGCGCTGCCCGAGGCGGCGGAGGCGACCCGCCAGCTCCAGCGCGAGACGCCGGGCTCGCCGCTGGTGGTCCTCGGCAGCGGCGACGACGACGCGAGCCTCGTCGGCGCGCTCGAGCTCGGGGCCGCCGCGCACGTGGGCGAGCTCGCGGCACCCGACGAGCTGGTGGACGTGATCCGCCGGGTCGCGGACGGCGACGACCCGCTGCGCGACGAGCTCCGGGATCGCCCGGACCTCCTGGAGCGGATGCTGGACACGATCCGGGTGAGCATGCAGGCGGACCTGCCGCCGGCGAACCCGTTGTCGGCGCGCGAGCTGGACATCCTGCGGCTGGTGGCGGCCGGCAGGCGCAATCGCGAGATCGCGGACGAGCTCGGCATCAGCTCCCAGACGGTGAAGAACAACCTGACCGCGGTCCTCCACAAGCTCGGCGTGCCCAACCGCACCCGCGCCGTCACGTACGCGGCGCGCCAAGGCTGGCTGCATCTCGAGGAGCCTACCGTCGAGGACCCCTCGACGGAGCCGTCGTAGGCGTCCCGGGAGCGTCCCGGGCCGGTACCATCTGACCGGTCCGATGGAAGCCGCCCTGTTCACCACCGTCCTGCTCATCCTCATGGGGGTCGCCCTGATCGTGCTCGGGCGCGGCTGGCCGCGGACCTCGCGGCTGGGCGGGTACCACGCCCGGATGCGCGGTGGCGCCGCGGACGTCGCGGCGCGGGAGCAGGCGCGTGACACGCCGATCCGCGAGGACGACGACGCCCGGTGGCGCTGGGACGACCGCGGAGACGCGCCGCGACCCTGACGTCGACCCCGATCCCGGACAGTGCCGCGAACCTGGCACGGGACCATCGCGCTGCGCGGTGACCGATTCGGGGCGGGTGCGGAGGCGTAGCATCGCCGTGTACGGCCCACGCATCCGGGCCGGCCGGATCGCTGGGCGTTCCACGGAGGGAGTCGGAATGCCGCGCCGCACGATCGTCGCCGGCCTCCTGGCCCTGGGCCTCGCCGCGTGCGGCGGGTCGACCCCCACGGCCACTCCCTCGCCATCCCCGGCCCCGCCGACGGTCGCCCCCGTGGCCACGCCGACACCGGAGGCCACCGTCCCCCCGCAGGCGTCGGCCGCCACGACGCGGACCCTGATCGCCGTGTGCGACGCCGTCAGCCTGCGCAAGACGCCGTCCCTCACCGGCGAGCTCGTCGCCCGCGCCTATCTCGGCACGAAGGTCCGGGTCGTCCAGGCGGTGCCCGGCGACGCCTATCCGGCGGGTGCCTGCGGCGAGGGCGGCGACGACTGGCTCGAGATCGATCGCGTGGGCGGCAAGTCCGTCCAGGCGCTGTACGGCGTCCCGGTCGTCTACTCCGCCGCCGGCTTCTACCGCTGATCGCCCGGATCGCCCGCCGCCGCGCGCGATCCGCCGGCGGTAGCCTGACGACGTGACGCACGATCACGAGGGCGACGCCAACCCGGCGGAGGCGCGGCTGCGCGCGCTCGTGCAGCAGCGCGTGCTGGACGCGGAGCTCGCCGCGCTCCTGTGGCTGCTCGTGGAGGCGCGGATCCCGGTGCTCGTCGCCGGTCCGCCGATCCCCGCCCGGGACGCCGTCCGGGCGGCGCTGCTGGACCTCCTGCCCGTCGATGCCCGGCCCATCGTCCTCGCCGGGGCGGACGAGGAGTTCGAGTGGATGCCCGAGGCGACGGAGCTCGGCTGGCGCCGCGAGCGCGCCGCGGTTGCCGACGCGGGCGTGCGAGCCCGGGCATCGGCCGCGACCGCGGTCCTCGTGGCCGACCTCGACGACGGCCCGGCGGGCACCTGGGGCGCCCGTGCCCGGGTCGCGATCCGTTCGCTCGCGCTGGGCTACGGGATGCTGGCGACGACGACCGGCGACGGCCTCGAGGCGGTGCTCCGGCGGCTCGCGGCGCCACCGGTGGCCGCCGCGGACGACGAGCTGTCGCGGATCGGCGTCGTGCTCGCGCTGGGCGAGACGCCGTCAGGTCCCCGGGCCATCGCCGCGCACTACCTGCGACCCGTCGCCCGAGACGAGCACGGCCACGTCCAGCGCCTGCCACCGGCCGTGCTGGCGACCTGGGACGCGGCCGGCGACCGGTTCGAGCACTTCGCCTGGGGCATCGCCGGCGAGCTGGCGTCGCGCTCCGGCCGGCGCCCGATCGAGCACGAGCGCGAGCAGGCCCGTCGCGCCGGGCGTCTCGGCGACGGGATCCGGGCTCCCTGACCGGCGCGGCGCCTGCTAGCATCCCGCGCTGGTGCCGCCCGGGAACCGGCGGCCGGCAAGGAGACACCGGTGAGCCTGTTCACGATCCTGCTGTTCCTCCACGTCCTGGGTGCGATCGCCGCATTCGGGCCCGGCTTCGCCTCCATGGTCGTGGGTCCGATGGTCGCCAAGGAGCCGCAGCACGCGAACTTCTACGCGCGGACCCAGCTCGCGGCGAACCTCAAGCTGGTCACCCCGCTCGCGCTCAGCATGGCGGTGACCGGCGTGCTGATGATCATCGAGCGGGGCGGCCTGTCCAACATCACCGGCGGCCGCCGCTGGCTCGAGCTGGCGATCCTGCTGTACGTCATCGCGATCGTCTACTCGTTCGCCATCCAGGCGCCCGCAGGCCGGCGGCTCGTGGCGCTCACGTCGTCGCCGCCCGCCCCCGGCAGCCCGCCCGACCCGGCGATCCCGGCCACCGCCCGCCGCGTCCGGCTCGGCGGGATGTTCCTGGGCCTGCTCGTGATCGTGATCGTGTTCCTGATGGTGGTGAAGCCCTTCTAGCCGCTGCCGGTCAACCGGCCCGTTGCGGCGGGCCGACCGGCCAACCGGCCCGCGGCGGCGGGCCATCGGACCCGCGATCGCTGACCCGGGGCCCGCCACGGGCGCGCCGTTGCGCCCCTTCGCCCGACGTCGCGGTCGGGCACGCTCGAGGCGTCACCCGCCCGGCCCGTGGGCGCGCGCCCGCAACCCCACGGCAACGTCCGCATCCGGTCCGTCGCGGCTACCATCAGACGCGACACAAACAGGAGACCCGCCGCCATGCCGCACGTCGCCACCTCGGTCCCCGACCTCCTCGCCCACCTCGCCGGGACCGCCCATGTCGACGGCGACCGCCTCGTGGTCGACGACGCAGCGCGTTTCCGGTCCGTGGCCGCCGCCGACCTCGCCTGGACGGCCGCGTTCACCGCCGACGACCCGACGGCCGAGGCCGCCCGCTGGATCGTGTGGGAGGCGAGCCAGGCCCTGGGCGCCCGGTCGGCGAGCATCCAGGAGCTGTACATGGCCCGGGCCCGGGGCGAGGTCTCCGGGTTCACCGTCCCGGCGATTAACATCCGCGCCCAGACGTTCGACATGGCGCGCACGATCTACGAGACGGCCGCCCGCGCGGACGTCGGCGCCCTGATCTTCGAGCTCGCCCGCAGCGAGCAGACCTACACCTTCCAGCGCCCGATGGACTACGCGACCTCAATCCTCGCCGGGGCGATCGCCGCCGGCTGGGAGCACCCGGTGTTCATCCAGGGCGACCACTACCAGTTCAACGCCAAGAAGTACGCCGCCGACCCGGAGGCGATGACCGAGGAGATCCGGCGGGCCTGCCGGCTCGCGGTCGAGGCCGGCTACCGCAACATCGACATCGACAGCTCCACGCTGGTCGACCTCTCGAAGCCGAACCTCGACGAGGAGCAGCGCGAGAACTACACCCGGGCGGCGGAGCTCACGGCGCTCATCCGGACCCTCGAGACCGACGGCGTGACGATCAGCGTGGGCGGCGAGATCGGGGAGGTGGGCAAGCAGAACTCCACCCCCGACGAGCTGCGCGCGTACCTCGACGGCTACAACCGGGAGCTCGCCAGGCGCGCCCCGGGGGCGACGGGCCTGTCCAAGGTCAGCGTCCAGACCGGCACCTCCCACGGCGGCGTGCCGCTCCCCGGCGGCGGCGTGGCCGAGGTCAAGCTGGACTTCGACGTCCTGGGCCGCCTGGGCGTGCTGGCCCGCGAGTACGGGCTCGCCGGGGCCGTGCAGCACGGCGCCTCCACGCTGCCCGACGAGCTGTTCCACCGGTTCCCGGCCGTCGAGACGGCAGAGATCCACCTCGCGACGGGCTTCCAGAACGCGCTCTACGAGCATCCGGCATTCCCCGAGGCGCTCCACCGCGAGATCGAGGGCTGGTGCTTCGCCAACGCGCTGGACGAGCGCAAGCCGGACCAGACCGACCAGCAGTTCGTGTACACGTCACGCAAGAAGGCCATCGGGCCGTTCAAGCGGCAGCTGTGGGAGCTGGCGACCAAGGACGAGATCCTCGCCGCGCAGGCCCGCAAGGTCGCGTTCCTGTTCACCGAGCTGGGCGTCAACGGGTCGATGGCGATGGTCGATCGTCTCGTGCGCCCGGTCCCGGTCTCTCGCCCGCTGGCGGGCTCGCTGCGCGCGGTCGCGGCGGGCTGACATGACGGACGGCCCCGGCCGGCTGTTCGCGGCCGGGGGGCCGGAGCCGCTCCCGGTCGCGATCCGCCTCGAGATCCCCGGTGACGAGCCGGGGATCCGCGCGGTCGAGCTGGCCGCGTTCATCGGTCCCGAGGAGGCCGACACGGTCGACCGCGTCCGGCGCGAGGCGCCCGCGGGCTGGCAGTCGCTGGTCGCCACCGACCACCACGGCCGGATCGTGGGTCACCTGCTGCTCACGCCGTGCCCCGTCGTCCGCGAGGAGACCGTCCTGGGCGAGGTGCTCGCGATCGGCCCCGTGGCGGTGCTCCCGGACCTCCAGTTCCGGGGCGTGGGGTCCGCCCTCATGACGGCCGCGATCGGGCTCGCCATCGCGCGCGCCGTCCCGGCGCTCGTGCTGCTCGGGTTCCCCAGCTACTACCCGCGGTTCGGGTTCGCGCCGGCACGGGCGCAGGGGCTGGAGCCGCCCGCCCACGCGTGGCCGGACGAGGCGTGGATGGCCCGCCGGCTGCCCGCCTGGACCGACGACCTGCAGGGCACGGTGCACTACCCCGAGGCGTTCGGGCCGCTCGCCTGAATCGGCGTCGGCCCGGCGCCGACAACCGCCCCGGCGCCGACAACCGCCCCGGCGCCGGCAACCGCCCCGGCGCCGACACCGGGCCGGGGCTGCGACGGCCGGCGGGTCGGCCGGGCCGGCGAGTCGAAACCGGGGTTGCACGGCCGTCGTATCCTGCCCCCGAGCGTTCGGAGCAGGCTCCCCCGCGCGTCCCCACGCGCCCCAGCGGACGGAGATCCTCGATGACCGACCTTGCCCCCGTGACCACGGACCGGCGTGACGCCCTCGCCACGCGCCTGTTCGACGCCACCCTCGGTGCCTTCGACCTGCTCGCGGTCCACCTCGGCCTCGACCTCGGGCTGTACCGCGCGCTGGCCGACGGCGGGCCGGCGACCCCGCCCGAGCTCGCGCGCCGCGCCGGCGTGGACGCCCGGTACGCCCGCGAGTGGCTGGAGCACCAGGCCGTGGGCGGCATCCTGGACGTCGACGCGCCCGCGGACGACCCGGACGCGCGCCGTTACGCCCTGCCCGCCGAGCACGCGGACGTCCTGCTCGACCCCGACCACCCGTCCACGATGGCCCCGATGCCGCTGTTCGTCGGCGTGGCCGCCCGCAGCTGGCCGGCGCTGCTGGAGGCCTACCGGTCGGGTGGGGGCGTGCCGTGGGACGCCGACCCGCGCCTGATCGAGGCCCAGGAGCTGGCCAACCGGCCGCTGTTCGGGCGCCTGCTGACCGACCAGTGGCTGCCCGCGATCCCGGACGTGGACGCGCGGCTCCGGGCGGGCGGTGCCCGGGTCGCGGACGTCGCCTGCGGCGGTGGCTGGTCGTCGATCGCGATGGCCCGGGGCTACCCGCTGGCCACGATCGAGGGCCTGGACATCGACCCCGAATCGATCCGCCGCGCCCGCGCCAACGCCGAGGCCGCCGGGCTGACCGACCGGCTCACGTTCCATCTCGTGGACGCCGGAGACCACCAGCTCGACGGGCGGTTCGACCTGGTCACGATCTTCGAGGCGGTCCACGACCTCGCCCGCCCGGTGGAGGTGCTGACCGCGGTGCGCCACCTGCTCAAGCCGGACGGCGTGGCCATCGTGATGGACGAGAAGGTGGCCGAGACGTTCACGGCCCCGGGCGACGAGATCGAACGGCTGATGTACGCCTACAGCCTGTTCTTCTGCCTGGCCAACGGCCTCGCCGACCGGCCGAGCGTCGGCACCGGGACCGTGATGCGCCCGGACACGTTCCGGCGCTACGCGGAGGAGGCCGGCTTCTCGACGGTCTCGATCCTGCCGATCGAGCACGAGACGTTCCGCTTCTACCGCCTCGACCCGTAGGCCCGGCGACCCGGGCACCGGGCGCCGCGCGCGGCGAGCACGGCCGGGGCCGGCACGGCATCATCGACGCCATGCCCCAGCCTCCTCCCGCCGCCGCCTTCGGCCCCGACTGGTCCGCCTCGCTCGCCCGCGCCCCCGAGGGCCGGCTCCGCGAATGGCTGGCGTTCGCCCTCGACGCCTGCGACGTCGCCGACGAGGTCGCGCGCCGCCACTTCCGGCGCGACCTGGACATCGAGCGTAAGCCGGACCGGTCGTTCGTGACCGTCGCGGACCAGGGGATCGAGCGCGAGATCCGGTCGCGGATCCGTGCCCGCTGGCCGGACCATGGCCTGGTGGGGGAGGAGTACGGGACCGACGCCGGGCACGCCGCGACCCGCTGGTACATCGACCCGATCGACGGTACCCACAACTTCATCCGGGGCGTCCCGCTGTTCGGGACGCTGCTGGCCGTGGAGCACGAGGGCGAGGTGCAGGTCGGCGTGATCTCCGCCCCCGCGATGCGCGAGCGCTGGTACGCCTACCGGGGTGGCGGGGCGTGGAACGTGGGCGCGGACGGCGAGCGACGGATCCGGGTCTCGCGCGTGGGCGAGGTCGGCGACGCGCAGCTGCTCTACGGCAGCGGCCGGGACAACGTCGCGAGCGGCCTGATGCCCGGCTTCGACACGCTGCTCGCCTCGTGCTGGCGGGAGCGTGGCTTCGGGGACTTCTGGGGCTACACGCTGGTCGCGGAGGGCGCGGCCGAGGCGATGCTGGAGACCGGCATGAACGCCTGGGACCTGGCGGCGCCGCAGGTGCTGATCGAGGAGGCCGGGGGGCGGGTGACCGACGTCGACGGCGTCCGGCGGATCGACGCCCCGTCGTTCGTCGGCACGAACGGGCACCTGCACGAGGAGATCCTGCGGCGGCTCCGGGCGCAACCCTGAGCCCCACGAGGTGGCCCGCCGGCGGTCAGCCGGGCCGGCCGCGGTCCGCTGCGAACGCCGGCTGACCGACCGCCGCCAGCGCGAGGCAGGCCGGGCAGGCGGCGTCGGTCCAGTCGAGGACGGTGCCGGGCATCGCGGCGCCCCGCCGGCGCGCGAGCAGGAACCAGCCGGCCGCCCCGACTGCGGCCAGGGCCAGCGCACCGATCGCCGCCGGGCCCAGGGTACGCCCGACCAGGGTCACCGCCGGCTCACCCAGCACGAAGCCCAGGGCGAAGTGCGCCCCGACGAACACGGCGTTCCCGGCCGCGAGCCCGAGCACGAACGCGCGAGCCGGGATGCCGGCGAACGCGAACGCCGGGATGGCCACGATCCGGACCCCGGGCGTCATCCGGGCGACGGCGACCGCCCGCGGCCCGCGTCCGAGCCGTGCGGCGGCCCCCTCGATCCGCGGTTCGCCCAGCCCGACGCGCCCCAGCAGCGCGACCAGGGCCCGCCGGCCCGTCCCGCGCAGCAGGCGGTACTGGATGGTGCCGCCCACGATCGTCGCGGCGATCAGCAGCGCGGCGGCCAGCACGGGCTGGCCGGGACCCGCGGCCGCGGCGACACCGGCGCCCAGCACGAGCAGGTCCCCGGGCACCGGGAGAGGGACGCCCGCCTCCTTGACCAGGAGCAGGCCGGCCACCAGGAGCAGGGCGAGCGGATCGACGGTCATGGGCGGGGTGCGCGGCGGGACGCCGTCCGGATCAGTCGGCCCTACGCCCCGGCGGCGTCCAGCGCCTGGGCGATGATCGAGATGGCCGCATCGACCTCCTCGGAGGTGGTCACCAGCGGCGGGATGATCCGGATCACGTTGACGTACGTGCCGGCGGTCAGCAGCAGCAGCTTCCGGTCGAAGCACGCCTGCTGGACCCGCTTGGTCAGCTCCGGGTTGGGCACCCGGCCGTCGCCTGCACCGGGCTTCACGAACTCCAGCGCGACCATCAGCCCGAGGCCGCGGACGTCGCCCACGGACGCCCGGCCCGCCGTCACGCGACGCAGGCCGTCGAGCAGCTGGCGTCCGCGCTCGCGCGCGTTGGCGACCAGGTCCTCCTGCTCGATGACGTCGAGGGTGGCGAGCGCCGCCGCGCACGCGACGACGTTGCCGCCGTACGTGCCGCCGTGGGACCCGGGCGGCAGGCGGTCGAGCAGCTCGCGACGGGCGAGGATCCCCGACAGCGGCAGCCCCGACGCGATGCCCTTGGCCATGACGAGGATGTCGGGCTCCACGTCCCAGTGCCGGACGGCGAACAGCTCGCCGGTCCGCCCGAAGCCCGTCTGGACCTCGTCCGCGATCAGCAGGATCCCATGCTGCCGCGTGATCTCGCGCAGGCGTGGCAGGAAGGACGGCGACGGGACGATGTAGCCGCCCTCGCCGATGACCGGCTCCACGATGATCCCCGCCACCTTGTCCGGGTACACGAGCTGGTGGAACAGGAGGTCCAGCTGCGCCTCCCAGTCGCAGCTGCAGGCGGCCGGGTCGTGGGCGCCGCCCGGGGCGCGGTAGCAGTACGGGTAGGACGCGTGGTAGACGGAGCCCGGCAGGGGCTCGAAGGCGCCCCGGTACACGTCCTTGGCCGCCGTCAGCGCCATCGTCTGCGCCGTCCGTCCGTGGAACCCGTAGCGGAAGGCGACGATCGCGGGCCGCCCGGTGGCGACGCGCGCCAGCTTGACGGCGGCCTCGACGGCCTCGGCCCCCGAGTTGGACAGGAACGCGCCCCAGGGGCCGCCCGGCAGCAGGCGGGCGAGCCGGTCGTACAGCCGCAGCCCGGGTTCGTGGTACACGATGTTCTGCTGGCCGTGGAGCAGCCGCGCGGCCTGCGCCTGGACGGCGGCCACCACCCGCGGGTGCGCATGCCCCGTGTTCGTGACGCCGATCCCGGACGTGTAGTCCAGGTACCGCTCGCCCTCGGGCGTGACCAGCCACGACCCGGTGCCGTGGTCCACCACGAGGTTCGTGATCCGGCCCCAGACGGGTGGCACGACGGAGCGGTCGGGGAGGGGAGCGGCAGCGGCCGGGGAGACGGGGGTGTCGACCATGGGGAAGCCTCCTCGGGCTGCGACGGGCGAGGCTAGCGCGGCACCGGCACGCGACGCTGGCCGCGCGCCGAGAGGACCGTGGACAGCACGACCGCGCCGACCGCGATCAGGAAGATCGCCGTCCCGATCACGTGGACCTGGGGCGGCAGGTTGTTCCGGATGGTGCCCCAGATCCAGACCGGGAACGTGTTGACCAGGCCGGACGTGAAGTTGGTGACGATGAAGTCGTCGATGGACAGCGAGAACGCGAGCAGCGCGGCAGCGATGATGCCCGGGCGGATCATCGGGAAGGTGACCTTCCAGAACGTGACCCACTCGTTGGCGCCGAGGTCCATCGCCGCCTCCTCGAGGTTCCGGTCGAAGCCCTGGATGCGCGCCTTCACGGTCACCACGACGTAGCTGATGTTGAACATGATGTGGGCGATCAGGATCGTGTTGAAGCCCAGGGGATAGAACAGGCCGGCCGGGACGATGCTCTTGAACGGCTCCTGCGAGGCCGAGGCCACGAAGAGCGACAGCAGGCTCGCGCCGAGCACGATCTCCGGCGTCGCCATGGGGATGAAGATGAACAGGTTGGTGCCGCCGCGGCCCCGGAACGTGTAGCGGACGAGCGCGAGGGCGATCAACGTGCCGAGGGCCGTCGCGATCACGGTCGCGATGGCCGCCACCGCGATCGACGTCCACAGCGCGTCCGAGAGCCCGGGCCGGCTGAGGGGGTTCGCCCAGGCATCGAGCGAGAACTGGTGCCACACGAAGTTGAACTTGCCCTCGGGCTTGTTGAACGAGAACGCGATCATGACCACGATCGGGACCATCAGGTACGTGATGGCGCCCGCGGTGAAGATGGGCAGCGACCAGCGCGACCAGACGGAGCGGACGCGCTGCCCGGTGCTCGGGCGAGTGGCGACCCGGATCGCCATGTCCACGCCCGCGACCATGGCCCCGGCCGAGGATCCCAGCGACGCGGCGGGCAGCGAGTCGAGCAGCGGCTCGCCCTCGGCGGGCGCGCGGCTGGACCCCTGGTCGGGCCCCAGACGCGCGCGATCGTCGCCGATCGGCTCGTGCTCCTCGGGGAACAGGTCGCGGTCGTCGCTCATCAGCGGCCGCCGCTCAGCTCTTCGGTGCCCAGCACCCGCGCGTAGACGAAGATCGCCAGCAGGATCGCCGCCATGAGCAGGAACGCGAGCGCGGCCGCCGTCGGGTAGTCGTTCTGCTCCAGGAAGCGCCCCTGGATGACGTTGCCGATCATCTGGGTCTTGGGGCTGCCGAGGAGCTGGGCGTTGACGTAGTCGCCGATGGCTGGGATGAAGGTCAGGATCGAGCCCGCGAACACGCCCGGCAGCGACAGCGGCAGCGTCACCCGCAGGAACGCCTGGCTGACCATCGAGGCCCCGACCAGCGCCCCGGCGGTGCCGCCCACCAGGGCGGCCAGCGCGACGAGCCCGGGCGTGGCGTCGTCGCCCACGAGCCGGCTGTAGCCCAGGCCCACCTGGAGCGCGATGGCCAGGAAGCCGCCCAGCAGCGCGCCGGCGATCGCTCCGCCCTGGCGCCACGGGCCCGCGTACAGGTCCTGCGCCGCCTCGACCAGCCGGCGGTCGACCTTTTCCAGCGACACGTAGAGCGGCAGGACCATGAACGGCAGGAACTGGTAGGTCAGGCCGCCGACCACGGCCAGCGGCGTCCCGATCACGCTGAAGTTGTCGGGGACGACGCCCAGGACGTCGCGGATGATGCCCAGGAACGGCCCGTCGTTGCCCAGGATGATCCGCCACGAGATCGTGCGGATCAGGAAGCTGGTGAAGAACGGCGCGATGACCAGGAACAGCAGCAGGCTCTTGTAGCGGCCGCCGCGGAAGGCGATCGCGTAGGCGAGCGGATAGCCGATCAGGAAGCACAGGATCGTGGCCAGGCCGCCGTACACGATCGAGTTCACGAAGTTGCCGCTGTAGCGCGTGACGGCGTCCGGGAAGTTGCCGAACGACCAGGTGTCGGGCGGGCTGACGAACCCCGTGAGCAGGGTGCCCTCGGACAGCGAGAACAGGAACATCTGGACGTTGGGGACGACGAAGAACACCGCCAGCCAGGCGAGGCCAGGCAGCATCAGCAGCCAGGGGATCGCGCCGCGGTACCGGTGGATCAGCTGGCCCACGTGCCGGTTGCTCCTCGCGCTGTGCGGCGGGTGGGGCGGCGCGGGCCGGGGTCCGGCCCGCTCGCCTCGGGTCGGTTACGCGCCCTCGAGCAGGGAGACGAGGTCGTTGAACGCGATGTCCTCCTCGTCGGTCAGGTCGGGCTGCGCGTACTGCTTGGCCGTCACGTCGGCCGGCGGGAACAGCAGCGGGTTGGCGGCCAGCTCGGCGTCCTCGGCGGCGATGACCTCGGCCACGCCCTTGACCGGCGAGATGTAGTAGATCCACGCGGCGAGGCGGGCGGCGTTGTCCACGTCGTACACGAAGTCGATCATCGCCTCGGCCGCCCGCTTGTGCTGGGCGCCCTTGGGGATGAGCATGTTGTCGGTCCAGATGATCGAGCCCTCGGTCGGGTACACGAACCGGTCGTCGTCGCCGCCCGACGAGGCGAGGTCGCCCGACCACACGATGGCCACCCAAGTGTCGCCCGAGCCGAAGTCCTGCAGGTACTCGTTGCCGGTGAAGCCCTTGATGTGGCCGCTGTCGACGTAGGGCTGGAGGAAGTCCTTGATCTTCTGCGCGTCCTCGACCGTGAGGTCCGGCGGCAGGTTGGTGATCTCGCCTCGCTCGCGCAGCAGCAGGCTGACCAGCGAGAACGTGTCCTGGTAGCCGGACAGCAGCGTGACCTTGCCCTTGAACTGGTCGTCGAACAGGTCCCCGATCGAGGTCAGGTCACGGCCCGTGGAGGCCACGTTGTAGCCCACGCCGGTGGCCCCCGACTGCCACGGGAAGTGGTACGTCATGTCCGGGTCCCACTCGAGGCCCCGGAGCTCGTCCCGGACGTTCGCGGCCGCCGTCGCGACATTGGCCGGGTCGATGGTCTCGACCCAGCCCTGGCGGACCAGCCGGGCGGCCATGTAGTCGGTGAGGACGATCAGGTCCCAGCCCGTGTCAAGGCCGGCCTGGAGGGCCGGCGCGATGGTCGCGAAGAAGTCCTCGTTGGTCTGGACGTCCTCGACGTACTTGACCTCGATGCCGTACTTGGCCCTGAAGTCGTCGAGCGTTGGCGAGGCGCTCTCGTCGTCGTTGAGGTCGATGTAGGCGGGCCAGTTCGCGAAGTTGAGCGGGCCGGTGATGTCGCCGCCGGCGCTGGGCGCGGGCGTGGCCTCGCCACCGGTGCTCGGGGCGGGCGTCGCCTCGCCGCCCGTGGACGGGACGGCCGTGGAGCCGCTGCCCCCGCACGCGGCAAGGAACGCGGACAGCCCCACGAGCGAGCCGCCCTGCAGGACGGCGCGCCGGCTGATCGCGCGCTCGGCGAGGTTGGTATCTGCCACCGGGGTCTCCTCCTCCTGGTGTGTCACTCGGCCGCCGCGTCGGCGGCCGGCGTCGGATCGGTGATCACGAAGGTGTGATCCGGCGACCAGGTCAGCTGCACCTGCTCGCCCGGCGCCCACAGCTCGGCTCGCGTGGCGCGCTCGACGTTCTGCTCGTAGACCGTGACCCGGGCGCCGCCCGCGATCTCGACCTGGTACTGGGTGCTGACGCCCATGTACGAGGCATCGCGCACCGTGCCCGCCAGGCGGTTGTGCCGCTCCGGCGTCGTCGCCCCGGGATCGTGGAGGCGGATCTTCTCCGGCCGGACGCCGAGCTGGACCGGCCCCGCCCCGGCCACCGCCGCCCGCGGCACCCGGACCAGCGTCTCGTCGCCGAGACGCACCAGCGCGTGCGCGTCCGCGGTCCCGTCCGCCCGCCCGGCCAGCAGGTTGGAGATCCCCAGGAAGCCGGCCACGAACCGGGTGGTGGGCCGCTCGTACAGGGTCTCCGGATCCGCCAGCTGCTCGTAGTGCCCCTTGTTCATCACGGCGATGCGGTCGGACATCGTCATCGCCTCCTCCTGGTCGTGGGTCACGTAGATGAACGTGATCCCGACCTCCTGCTGGATGCGTTTGAGCTCGACCTGCATCTGCTTGCGCAGCTTGAGGTCCAGCGCGCCCAGCGGCTCGTCGAGCAGCAGCACCGCCGGCCGGTTGATGAGCGCCCGGGCGAGGGCGACGCGCTGTGCCTGGCCGCCCGAGATCTGGGTCGGCTTCCGGCGGTCGAACCCCTCCAGCTGGACCAGCCGGAGCATGTCCGCCACGCGTGTCTTGACCTCGTCGCCCTTGACGCCCCGGCGCCGGAGACCGAAGGCCACGTTCTCGAAGATCGTGAGGTGCGGGAACAGCGCGTAGTTCTGGAACACGGTGTTGACGTTGCGCTGGTAGGGCGCCAGCCAGGTCACGTCCTGGCCCTGCAGCTCGATCAGGCCGGAGGTGGGCTGCTCGAACCCGCCGATCATCCGCAGCGTGGTGGTCTTGCCGCACCCCGAGGGGCCGAGGAGGCTGAAGAACTCCCCGGGATGCACCTCGAGATCGATGTGGTCGACCGCGACCACGTCCCCGTAGGTCTTGGCGACCTTTGACAACCGGACGTCGACGTCGGGCACGGGTGCCTGCTGCTCCTGTCGAGTGGCGAGATGGGGCGACCTTGCCGGTGGGACGGGCCCGGCGCGCGTTACGGGTGCGACGCGGCCCGTAAGCGTGCGAACGATAGGTGCGCCGGCTGTGGGGTGTCAAGGCGACGAGTCCACGGGGCCCAGCCGTCCCGCGCGACGAGATTCGTTGACGCGGTCACCTGTGGCTGCGCGATTCGCACGAATCTGACCCCGGCCGCTGGGTGGCGCGGCGACGGCCGCCGGCCCCCGGGGCGCCCGGGTCGAGCCGCGGGTACGATATCGGCGGCCCGCGTCTCCGAAATCGGCGGGTGCCGTCCACAGGAGCGAGACATCCCCGATGAGTGCCATCTCCGAGGCTGCGGTCCTCGACGCCCTCCGCACCGTCCAGGAGCCCGAGCTCGGCGGCGACCTCGTCACCCGGAACATGGTCCGGGACCTCGTCATCGACGGGTCTGACGTCGCGTTCACGATCGAGCTCACGACGCCCGCCTGCCCGCTCAAGGACGAGATCGAGACCGAGGTCCGGCGGGCGCTGGCGCCCGTGGGCGTTGCCGGCATCGCGATCACCTGGGGCGCCACGGTCCGCCGCGCCGCGCCACGGACCGCCGAGCAGCTGGTCCCGGGCGTCAAGAACGTCATCGCGGTCGCCTCGGGCAAGGGCGGCGTGGGCAAGAGCACGGTGAGCGTCAACCTCGCCGTCGCGCTGGCCCGGGCCGGGGCGTCGGTCGGGCTGCTGGACGCGGACATCACGGGCCCCAACATCCCGATGATGCTGGGCGTCGAGGGCCAGCCGGTGTCCAGCCCCAACAACCGGATCGTGCCCCTGGAGCGCCACGGCGTGAAGGTGATCTCGATCCAGTTCTTCGTCCCCGAGGGCCAGCCGATCGTGTGGCGCGGCCCGCTCATCGGCGGCGCCATCCAGCAGTTCCTGCGCGACGTGGAGTGGGGCGAGCTGGACTACCTCGTGGTGGACCTGCCGCCGGGCACCTCGGACGCGCAGCTGACGCTCGCCCAGGCGGTGCCGATCAGCGGCACCGTGCTGGTGACCACGCCCCAGGACGTCGCGCTGTCGGACGTGACCAAGGCGCTCGCGATGCTCCGGCGGATGAACGTCCCCGTGATCGGGATCGTCGAGAACATGAGCGCGTTCGTGTGCCCCCACTGCGGCGAGGCCACCGAGATCTTCGGCCGCGGCGGCGGCGAGCGGTTCGCGCAGGAGCACGGCCTGGAGTTCCTGGGCAAGATCCCGCTGGACGTGACCGTCCGCCAGGGCGGCGACGTGGGCGTGCCCGCGGTCGCGCAGCGCGAGCCGGGTCCCGCGGCCCAGGCGCTGGAGCACGTGGCCGGGCTCGTCGCCGCGCAGATGAGCGTCCGCGCGGCGACGGCGCAGACGCCGGTCCTGTCCATCACCTGACCGGCGCCCGGGACGACGCGTGAGCCAGGCCCGCCCGCAGCCGGACGCCGCGGCGCTGCGCCTCGCGCTGGCGTCGATGCCGTTGTTCCGCGAGCTCGACGCACGGGACCTGGACGCGCTGGTCGCCGGCGTGCGCACCCGGCGCTACCGACGGGGCGAGGTGATCTTCCGCCAGGGCGACCCGGGCGACGCGCTCCACGTCGTGTTGTCGGGGCGGGTCAAGATCTCCAGCCCGTCCGACACCGGGGTGGAGGCGATCCTCACGACGCTCCGGCCCGGCGAGTGGTTCGGGGCCCTGGCGCTGCTGGACGGGGCGCCACGGAGCGCCTCGGCGACGGCGGTGGGCCCGACCGAGACGCTCGTCCTGCCGCGCGACCGGTTCCGGCAGCTGGTGGAGGTGCCGTCGATCCGGGACCGCGTGTTCGCCGCGCTCGCCCAGGAGCTCCGCCGGCTGACGAGCCACGTTGAGGAGCTCCACTTCCTCGACATCGCCGGCCGGCTCGCCGCCCGGCTGGCCCGGATGGCCGAGGAGCAGGGGAGCCCGGGCCGTGGCGGAGAGATCCGGCTCGACGGCCCCATCACCCAGGGCGAGCTGGCCGCCATGGTCGGCAGCACCCGCCAGAGCGTCAACAAGCTGCTGGGCTACCTGGTCGCCGACGGCCTGATCCGCGTGGAGCGGGACGCGATCGCGATCCTCGACCTCGAGGGGCTGCGCCGGGCGGCCCGCCGCTAGGCGACGCTCGCAGGCCGTCGGGCCATCGCCGGGCCGCCGGGCCGCCGGGTCGCCGGGCCGTCGCCCGGCCGTCGGCGGGTCGGCGTCCGGGCTCGCTAGGGCTTCGTTGCGCGGAGGTGCGCCAGCAGCACCGCGGCGGCGGCGATCGCCGCCCGGTCCGCGCCCTGGCTGCCACGCAGGAGCGCCAGCTTCCGGTCGCGGTGCGTGCCCGCGGGCGTCGCGATGCCGATGTCCACCCGCATCTCGCCCCGGGCCGGCGTGCCCCGGATCGCGAGACCCACGTCCGTCCCGGCCTGCGCCCGCACGCGCTCGGCCTCGGCAACCGGGTCGGGTGCCGGGCCCTCGGGGTCGCTGACGACCTCGGCGAACGGCAGGGCATCGAGGGTGCGCAGCAGCGAGACCATGGCCCCACGCGTGTCGCGCTCGGTGATCGCCAGCGTCCAGCCGCGCTCCGCGAGCACGTGCCCCAGGGCGCCGGCCCACGACGTGTCGCCACGGGCCCAGACGTGGTCGCCGACCGCCGCCAGCACCGCGGCCTCGGCCTCGTCGGCCAGCTCGGCGGCGGTCCGCCCGCCCTCGGCGCGGGCCGACACGCGGACGTCCACGGCCTCGTGCCGGGCGTACGTGGCGACGCTCGGGTTCGAGGCCCGCAGCAGCGCCTCGCCCAGGAGCTCGGCGACCTGCGACTCGCCGATCCCGGTCAACCGCAGGGTGCGCACCTCCGTGTCCACCCCGACGCCGCGCGCCGCGAGCCGGGGCAGCACCTCGAGCTCCCACATCGGGCCCAGCTCCCGCGGCGGCCCGGGCAGGGTCACGATCACCCGGCCGTCGGGGCGGTCGACCCACCAGCCGGGTGCCGTCCCGTTGCCGTTGGGGAGGACGCTGGCGGACGCGATGACCCACGCCTGCTTGACGTTAGTGCCCGGGAACGGCAGCCGGCGACGCGCCCACAGGCCCTGCAGCCAGGCGAGGATCTCCGGGTCCACCGCCACGGCTTCGCCGCACACCTCGGCCACGGACTCGCGGGTGAGGTCGTCGGGCGTGGGCCCCAGGCCGCCGGTCGTGATCACGAGGTCGGCGCGGGTCAGGGCCAGCCGCAACGCCTCCACGACCACCGCCCGGTCGTCCGGCAGGTTCGAGACGCGGCTGACGGTCACGCCGTGGGCCACCAGCGCGCGGGCGAGGGTGCCGCTGTTGGTGTCCGTGGTCTCGCCCACCGTCAGCTCCGTCCCCACGGCCAGCAGCTCGGCCGTGACGATGGGGCGCGGGGCGGGGGCGGGGTCCGGCATGGGCGGAGGGTAGCGTGCGCGGTGCCGGGCCGCGCGGACCCGCTGGTATGATTCGGCCGTCCCCAGGCCTGCCCACCCCCTCCGCGGAGGACGACCGCTGGATCCCACCCGGCCCGCTCCAGACGACGCACCGCTCGGCCTCCGCGGCCAGGCGCGGAACACCAGGGAGGCCCTGCTGGGCCTGGTCCGTGCGCACATCGACCTCGCCCGTGCGGAGGCGGACGAGATCAAGGGCGAGATCGCCCGGGCGGCGGCCCTCGGCGCGTTCGCGCTCGCCTGCATCCTGTTCCTCGGCCTCCTGCTCGGCATCGGCCTGTTCCTGTTCCTGGGCGAGGCCGCCTTCGGCTCGATGGGCTGGGGGCTGCTCCACGGGACGCTGCTGCTGATCGCGCTCGCCGTGCATGCCGGCCTGCTCGCGATCCGCGTCCCGCGCCTCGGCGTGATGGTCGTGGTCGCGTTGCTGGCCGGCATCGTGGTCGCCGTCCTCCTGGGCGCGCACCTCCCCAACGAGGCATGGCGCCGCATCGGCGAGGGCCTCAACCTGGGCGTGGACCCGGGCGTCCGGCCGCTGCTGGTTGGGACCGTCGTCCTCGCGCTGGTGGGGGCGCTGGTCGGGCTCGTCCTCGGGTACCGGGCCGGCTCCGCGGGCGGCGGGCTGATCGGCGGCCTCGTGCTGGGCGCCATCATCGGGGCCGTCAGCGCGCTGACGCCCGGCTGGCGGGTGGGCATCGCGATCGGCATCACGGTCTGGCTGCTTGCCTGGCCGATCCTCCTGGGCGTGACCGTCAGCCGCGAGGGCATCGACGGCGAGGCGCTCAAGGCGCGGTTCTGGCCGCAGACGACCATCGACACCACGAAGGAGACGATCGAGTGGGCGAAGGCACGGATGCCGCGCGCGCCGCGGTCCTGACCGCACGCGGCAACGTCGACGACGAGCTCGACCGGCTCGAGGCGTCGGCCCGTGCCGCCGTCGACATCAAGGCGAAGATCCGCCGCAACCCGGCGAAGACCGCGGGACTGGCCGCCGGCGCCGGCTTCCTGCTGGTCGGCGGGCCCGTCAAGGTGCTGCGCGGCGCGCGCAACGCCATCTTCGGCAAGCCGGACCCGCTGCCCAGGTCGATGCTGCCCAAGGAGATCGACAAGGCCCTCCGGGAGCTGGGCGACGACGGCACCCGCGTGCGCGGCACCCTGGAGCGCGAGTTCGCGGGCTATCTCAAGGAGCACGGCGAGGAGCGCCGCAAGCGGGACCTGTCGGGCATGGCCGCGCTGATGCTGGCGTCGGTCGGCAAGCCGCTGGTCGACCGCTACGGGCGCCAGCTGCTGGAGCAGCTGCTGGACCCGGACACGGGCACGGTCGCGGAGCAGCTGGACAAGGTCAAGGCGCGCCGCGCGGCCGCGACGGGACAGCCGGGCGCGCCGACCCCGCCCGCGGACAGGCCCACCACCCCGTCCATCTGACCGCCGGCCGGCAGGCGACGCGACCGAGCTGGCACGCGAGGCGACCGAGCTGGTAGGCGAGGTCGGACTCGAACCGACACGTCCCTCACGGGACACCGGCTCCTAAGGCCGGCGCGTCTGCCATTCCGCCACTCGCCCGTGGCGCCGAGTCTACCGGCTGGCCGGCGCTGGGCGGCAGGTTCCTCCCATGTCATCGCCCCGTCATGCGGCCGTCGTCGTGCGGGCATCGGCGGTGCCGATCCTCACGCCCACGGGCCGGCACCCGCCGGCCGAGATGGGACAGATGGAGGAATCCTTCACCATGCGTCGACGCCTGCTGCTTGCCGTGACCGGCTCCCTGCTCGCCGTGGCCGCCCTCGCCGGCCCGGCCGGCGCCCGGGACTTCGGCACGGTCTACGCCAACGACCTCGCCTACCGTGTGTTCGGCAACGCCGCCAACGTGCCCGACGGCACCGGCACCGATCCGTTCGCGACATTCACGAACTCGACCAACGGCGACCAGCGCGGCGTCGCCGCGTTTGCGCCCGGCTCGCCGACCGGCCACCACGGCGGTCGCTGGGCCGTCTACCGCGCGACCTGGACCGCCGCGGGCGATCCCACCGAGTTGGTCACCAGCTGGAGCGAGCTCGAGGTGCGCGTCGCGGCGGGTGAGATCCTGCTGGTCCGCGACGCCGCGGCCGACTTCCGGTGCCCGGTCCTCGGCGACCCGTCGCCGATCGACTGATCCGGCGCCATCCTCCGGCCCCCGCACCGCCGTCCGGCGGGGCGGGGGCCTCCGCACGCGCGCACGGTCTCGTCGCGCAGGTGCCGGATCGCCGCCGACCCGCCGGAGCCGCCCGGCCGGTCGACCCACCCTATACTCGGCCGGCGATGAATGTGACCGCCACCCCTGCCCCCAAGAGCTCCGTCCTCCTCGAGATCGAGGTCCCCGCCGACCGGCTGGACCGCGCCGTCCGCGACGCCACCGGCCGCCTGTCGCGCCGCACCCGCGTCGCCGGCTTCCGCCCGGGCAAGGCACCGCGCCCGATCCTGGAGCGCGTGCTGGGTCCCGGCGCCGTGCTCGACGAGGCCGTGGAGCACCTCGTGCAGGACGCCTACCGCGAGGCACTCATCGAGCGGGGGATCCTGCCGCTGACCAACGCGGACGTGGAGGTCGTCCAGGCCGAGGAGGGCAAGCCCCTCGTGTTCAAGGCCACGGTCCAGGTCCGGCCCGAGGTCACGCTGGGCGACTACGCGAGCTTCAACTTCAAGCCCGAGATCGAGACGGTGGACGACGCCAAGGTCGACAAGGTGGTCGAGGAGCTGCGCGACCAGAACGCCACGCTGGCGGCGGTCGAGGACCGCGGGGCACGGGACGGCGACTGGGCGATCATCGGCTTCGTGGGCACCCGGGACGGCGTCCCGTTCGAGGGCGGCACGACCGAGCGGATGCCGCTGATCCTGGGCGAGGAGCGCCTGATCCCGGGCTTCGAGGCCAACCTGGTGGGCCTCAGGCCGGGCGAGTCCGCCGAGTTCGACATCACCTTCCCCGCCGACTACCCGGAGGAGAGCCTGGCCGGCCAGCAGGCGCACTTCGCCGTCGACCTCAAGGAGCTGCGGGAGAAGGTGCTGCCCGAGGCGGACGACGACTTCGCGCGGAACATGGGCGACTACGCGGACCTCGCCGCGCTCAAGGCGGAGGTCGGGGAGCGGCTGCGCCGGAACGCGCTGGACCGCGCTCGCCACGAGTTCTCCGATCGGATCATCGACTACGCGGTCGCCAACGCGACGCTCGAGCTGCCGGACGTGCTGATCGACCAAGAGGTCGAGGTCATGCACGACGAGTTCCGCGCGACGCTGGCGCGCCAGGGGATCTCCGAGCCTGCGTACCTCAAGGCGACCGAGAAGTCCGAAGCGGACCTCCACGCGGAGTTCCGTCCCCGGGCCGAGCAGCGCACGAAGGTGCTGCTGGTGCTCAGCAAGATCGCCGAGACCGAGGGCATCGAGGTGCCCGAGGCGGACGTGGAGGCCGAGATCGAGCGCGCCCGCCAGCGCTACCAGGATCCCAAGACGATCCGGTACTTCGAGTCCGAGCGTGGCCGCAACTTCATCCGCAGCTCGCTGCGGCGGACCCGGGTCGTCGAGGGCCTCGTCGACCGCTGGCTCGCCGCCAACCCCGACCACCCCGCGTTGCCCCACCTCGAGGATGACGCGCCGTCGGCCGTCGACGCCGCCCAGGCCGAGGCGGCCGCCGCCATCGATGCCACCGACCCGGGCGCCATCCCGGGTCCCGAGACCGCACCCGCCGGCTGATGCCGGCGACGGACCGAACGCAGGAGAGACCAACGATGCTCGTGCCGATGGTCATCGAGTCCACCAGTCGCGGGGAGCGCGCATACGACATCTACTCGCGCCTCCTGCGGGAGCGGATCATCTTCCTGGGCGACGCGATCGACGACCACCTCGCCAACCTCGTCATCGCGCAGCTGCTGTTCCTCGAGTCCGAGGACCCCGAGAAGGACATCAGCCTGTACGTCAACTCGCCCGGTGGCGTCGTGACCAGCGGCCTCGCGATCTACGACACGATGCAGTACCTGCGAGCGCCGGTGAGCACGATCTGCATCGGCATGGCGGCCTCGATGGCGGCCGTGCTGCTGGCCGCTGGCGCGAAGGGCAAGCGCTACGCGCTGCCCCACAGCCGGATCATGATCCACCAGGGCTCGGGCGGCTTCCGCGGCAACGCGCCGGACGCGATGATCCAGATGAAGGAGTGGGAGCACCTGGTCCAGGTGAACCACGAGATCCTGGCCCGCCACACCGGCCAGCCGCTCGAGAAGGTGGTCCACGACACCGATCGGGACTATTTCATGGGTCCCGACCAGGCCAAGGACTATGGCATCATCGACGCGGTCTACACCCTCACCGGCGACTCGCTGATCGCGCAGGCGCACGACGCAGGCCTGGCCGGCGGGGAGGGTGGCAGCCGGAAGGGCTCGTCGTCCGCCGAGCCCGGGACGGCGGACCGCTAGGCAGGGGACGACGTGCCGGTGACCACGACGGGCAACAAGGGGACCAAGGTCCCGTACCGCTGCTCGTTCTGCGGCAAGAGCCAGGAGCAGGTCCGCAAGCTCATCGCGGGGCAGGGCGTCTACATCTGCGACGAGTGCATCAACCTGTGCCAGGAGATCATCGAGGAGGAGATGCTGGAGGCGCCCAAGGCGCGCCCGGCCCAGCAGAAGCTCCCCAACCCCCGCCAGATCACCTCGTCGCTGGACCAGTACGTCATCAGCCAGGAGAAGGCGAAGAAGGTCCTCTCGGTCGCCGTCTACAACCACTACAAGCGGATCAACGCCGGGTCCGCCGTCGACGACGTCGAGCTCCAGAAGTCCAACGTGCTGCTCGTCGGGCCGACGGGCTCGGGCAAGACGCTGCTGGCCCAGACCCTCGCCCGCGTGCTGGACGTGCCGTTCTGCATCGCGGACGCCACGTCGCTGACCGAGGCCGGCTACGTCGGCGAGGACGTCGAGAACATCCTGCTGCGCCTGATCCAGGCGGCCGACTTCGACGTCGCGCGGGCGCAGCGCGGGATCATCTACATCGACGAGATCGACAAGATCGCGCGCAAGGCTGACAACCCGTCGATCACTCGCGACGTGTCGGGCGAGGGCGTGCAGCAGGCGCTGCTCAAGATCCTCGAGGGGACGGTGGCCAACGTGCCGCCGCAGGGCGGCCGCAAGCACCCCCACCAGGACTTCATCCAGATCGACACCACGAACATCCTGTTCATCTGCGGCGGGGCGTTCGACGGGCTGGAGAAGATCGTCGAGGAGCGGGTTGGGAAGCGGGCGATCGGGTTCGGGTCGGACAGCGCGCTGTCCGCCGCGGACCGTGCCCGGATCATCGAGAAGCTGATGCCCGAGGACCTGCTCAAGTTCGGGCTGATCCCGGAGTTCATCGGCCGGCTGCCGGTGATCGTCACGCTGTCGCCGCTGACGGCGGCCGACCTGATGCGCGTGCTCGTGGAGCCCAAGAACGCGGTCACCCGCCAGTTCCAGAAGTTCCTGTCCCTGGACAAGGTGGAGCTGGTGTTCACGCCCGGCGCGCTGCGGGCCGCCGCCGAGGTGGCGCTGGACCGCAAGACCGGCGCGCGGGCGCTGCGCTCGATCGTCGAGGAGGCGCTGCTCGAGGTGATGTTCGACATCCCGGAGCGCTCCGACGTGCGCAAGTGCATCATCACCGAGGAGACGATCCGCGCCGCGCGCTCTCCGCTGCTGCTCACGAAGAGCGACGTCGACAAGGGCGTGGACGAGACGAACTACGAGGAGTGGCTCGCCGAGCAGGGCGCCTCCGCGTAGGGTTCCGTTCCGGGCTTGGGCTCGTTCGCTGCCGCGTCCTCGCGCCGCGTGTCGACGGTCGGCCCCACCTCTTGTTCGGCCCGGTGCGTCCCTCATGTGCATTTCGGGGTAGGCGACCCACAGCCTGTGCAACCGCGCCCTCGTCGGCGGTACCCGGAGGTGTTCGCCGCAAGGTTCCCGGGCAGCAGCCAGGCATGGGTGACGGCGCTCACGTCGCACGCGCCCCTGCCATCCGAACCCGGTCTCGTCTGGGCGAGCGTGGACGGGACGCGCCTGCATGCCTGGCGCCGCCGGCGATGACGTGCCGCGCCCACCGCCGCGGGTGTCGAGGCGCGCTGCGATGATGGGGCCATGGACCACGGAGACCACGTCGCCCTGATCCGCGGCGGCGTCGAGGGTGCCGGACCGCGCTGGCTGGAGCTCGGCGCCGGTGACGGCGAGTTCACGCTGGCGCTGGCGGACATCCTCGGGCCGCTCGGCGGCATCACGGCCCTGGACCGGGACAGGCGGGCGCTGGACAGCCTCGCCGCCCGCGTTCGCGCCCACGTTCCGGACACGCGGCTGGAGACGATCGAGGCCGACTTCACCCGCGATCTACCAGCCGGCCCGTTCGATGGCGTGCTCGCCGCCAACAGCCCGCACTTCGTTGACGAGCCGCTGCCCACGCTCCGCGCCGTGCGCGACCGCCTGGCTCCCGCCGGCCGCCTCGTCCTCGTGGAGTACGACAGCGATCACGGCAACCCGTGGGTCCCGCATCCGATCTCGCTGGCGCGCTGGCACGTGCTCGCCCCGGCGGCCGGGTTCACCGACCCGTCCCTCCTGCACCGTGTCCCGAGCCGCTTCCTGGGCTCGATCTACGCCGCCGTCACCACGCGCCTCCCGGGCGACCGCGCCGCGTCGTGACCGACCGGCCGCCCAGACCGCGCCCATGCCGCCGGCTGGGCGCGCATACCTGACGCCCCCTGTCATGTCCAGCCTCCATGCTGCGAGAGAGACCCGAGAAGCACGGAGGCCACATGGCGACCCAGCTGCAGATCGTGTTCGACTGTGCCGATCCGGCGCGACAGGCCGACTTCTGGGCGCAGGCCCTCGGCTTCCGGATCCCGTCCCCGCCGGACGGGCACGAGGACTGGGATACGTGGGCACGGGCGCAGGGCATCCCGGAGGAGCGCTGGAACGATGCCCGGGCGCTCGAAGACCCGGACGGCATGCGCCCGCGCCTGTTCTTCCAGAAGGTTCCCGAATCCAAGGTCGCGAAGAACCGCCTCCACATCGACCTCAGCGTGGGCGGCGGGCATGACGTCGCGCTCGAGGAGCGCAAGGTGCGCGTCCACGCGGAGGTCGAGCGGCTCAGGGCCCTCGGGGCGAGCGACCACCGCGGCGCTATCGAGCAGCGCGGCGAGTACTGGGTCCGGATGAACGACCCGGAGGGCAACGAGTTCTGCGTCCAGTGACGCGGCACCCGGTCGGGGCCTGCCTCGTGCACCCCTGGTGGCGCGGTGACCGCGTGGTACACTCCGGCCCTCACGGCGACGACCGAGAGGAGTAGGTCCGACACGGCCCACAGCGAGCGCGGGACGGTGCAAGCCGCGCGGGCACGGCGGGTCCGAAGGTCGCTCGCGAGCCGTGCGCCTGGCGCCCGATAGCGCGCCGAGAGCGTGGCCGGACCGACGTCCGCGGCGATGAGCCGCGAACCCCGGCCGCAGAACCAGCAGGTGGTACCACGACCCCGTTCGTCCGCTGGACGAGCGGGGTGTTTCGTTTCCGGGCCTTCCAGGGGCCCGGTCAGCAGCCGGGAGTGCCGGGAACGCCGGGAGCCGACCAATGACGACGCAGCAGACCGAGGAGCTCGCCAAGGCCTACGTGCCGGGCGAGTTCGAGCACGCGATCTACGAGCGCTGGCTGGCGGCCGACGTGTTCGCGCCCGACGGCGCCGGCTCCGCCGCGGACTGGGCGCTGCCGCCGTTCGTGATCATCCAGCCGCCCCCCAACGTGACGGGCAGCCTCCACCTCGGCCACGCCCAGCGCACGACGGTCGAGGACCTGATGATCCGGCACGCCAGGATGCTCGGCCGGCCGGCGCTGTACCTGCCCGGGCTGGACCACGCGAGCATCGCGGCGCAGTTCGTCCTCGACGGCATCCTGGCCCGCGAGGGCGAGAGCCGCGCGACCCTGGGCCGCGAGCGCTACCTCGAGCGGATGCGGGCGTTCGTGGCCGAGACCCGCGAGGTCATCCTGACCCAGCAGCGCCGGGTGGGCGGCAGCTGCGATTGGGGCCGGCTCCGGTTCACGATGGACGAGGTGTCCGCGCGGGCCGTCCGCGAGTCGTTCCTGCGCCTGTACCGTAAGGGCCTCGCGTATCGCGCCGAGGCGCTGATCAACTGGTGCCCCGGCTGCCGCACGAGCGTCAGCGACCTCGAGGTGATCCCCACCCCCGAGACCGGCACGATCTGGCGGGTCCGCTACCACCTGCTGGACCCATCGACGGGCGCGCCGGACCCCGCCGCCACGATCACGGTCGCGACCACGCGCCCCGAGACGATCCTCGGCGACACGGCGGTCGCGGTGCACCCGGACGACGACCGCTACGCGTCGCTGGTCGGTCGCCGCGTGCGCATCCCGTTCGTGGACCGCGACGTCCCGGTGATCGCGGACCCCGTCGTGGACCCCGCCTTCGGCACCGGCGCCGTGAAGATCACGCCCGCCCACGACCACGACGACAACGACACCGGCCGGCGCCACGGGCTCGCCATGCCGACGATCCTCGACGACGCCGCCCGCGTCGCCAACACGGGCACGGCCTACGACGGCCTGGACCGCTACGAGGCCCGCACGGCGATCCTCGCGGACCTCGCCGCCCGTGGCGACCTCGCCGGGGAGCAGCCCCACGAGATGGTCATCGGGCGCTGCCAGCGCAGCGACGACGTCGTGGAGCCGCGTCTCAAGACCCAGTGGTTCGTGCGCACCGCACCGCTGGCCGAGGCCGCCCTCGAGGCCACCCGGTCCGGTCGCACCACGATCCTCCCGGAGCGGTTCGAGAAGGTCTGGGAGCACTGGATGACCAACATCCGCGACTGGAACGTGTCGCGCCAGCTGTGGTGGGGCCACCGGATCCCGGCCTGGTACTGCCCGGACGGTCACGCCACGGTGAGTGCGGAGCCCGCCGGGCCGCCCGCCTGCGAGACCTGCGGCCGGCCGTCCGCGGACCTCGAGCAGGACCCGGACATCTTCGACACCTGGTTCAGCTCCGGGCTGTGGCCGTTCTCCACCCTCGGCTGGCCCGACCGCACCGACGACCTGCGCCGGTTCTATCCCGGCTCCGTGATGGAGACCGGCTACGACATCGTGTTCTTCTGGGTCGCGCGGATGATGATGCTGGGCATCGAGCTGGCCGGCGACATCCCGTTCCACACGGTCTACCTGTCGGGCCTGATCCGCGACCCGTACGGCAAGAAGATGTCCAAGACGAGGGGCAACACCGTCGATCCGCTGGGCATGATCGACGGCATGGGCGCCGATGCCCTGCGCTTCGCCCTCGTCCACGGGACGACCCCGGGCAACGACCAGCGATTCGGCGGCGCGAAGGTCGAGAACGCGCGCAACTTCGCCAACAAGCTCTGGAACGCGACGCGCTTCGTGCTCGGTGCGCGCCCCCCGACGATCGCCGGGGACGCGGTGCGCGAGACGCCGGACGCGGCCCTGCTGGGGCCGGCCGACCGCTGGGTGCTGTCCCGGGCGGCGGGCACGGTCGCGGCCGTGGACCGGGCGCTCGCGGACTACGCGTTCGGCGAGGTCAGCCGGCTCCTGTACGAGGCGATCTGGAACGAGTACTGCGACTGGGGCCTCGAGCTGGCCAAGGTCCGCCTGGCCGACGAGCGGCGGTCCGCCGCCGAGCGCGAGGCGACATGGTGGGCGCTGGTCGAGGCCCTGGACACCTACCTGCGCCTGCTCCACCCGCTGATGCCGTTCCTGACCGAGCAGCTGTGGGGCGTGCTGCCGCACCGGGCCACGGACCCGGCGCTGCTCGTCGTGGCCCGCTGGCCCGGGGTGGGGGAGCGCGACGAGACGGCCGAGGCCGAGGTGGGCGCGCTGGTGGAGCTCGTCCGCGCGGTGCGCAACGCTCGGGCGGACGCGACGGCGGAGCCCCGGGCGTGGTTGCCGCTGGACGTCTACGTGGAGCCCGAGCTGGGCGACGCGCTCGAAGCGCTCCGGCCGGCGATCGAGCGGCTCGCCAGGGCCCGCCCGCTGCGCCGCCACGTGACCCGCGAGGCGCTGCACGGGATCGCCGGGGCGGCCGGCGGCCTGTCGGTGATCGCCGGGGCGGCCGAGGCCATCGTGGGTCTCGGGGCGGGGGACGAGGGCGCCCCCGCGGCCGATCGCGCCCGCCTGGAGAAGGAGCTGGCCGAGGCCGAGCGGCTGCTCGAAGCGGCACGTGCCCGCCTCGCCAACGAGGCGTTCGCGGCCAAGGCCCCACCGGCCGTCGTCGAGGGCGCCCGCGCCCGCGAGGCCGAGCTGGCGGACCAGGTGGACCGCCTCCGGGCGCGGCTGGGTCGATGAGGACGCTCGTCCCGGTGACCCTGCCGCCGCGGCGGGTGCCGCCGGACCGGCGCGCTGGTAGCATGACGCCGTTCCATCACCTGGCCGTGTCCCGGAGGACGTCGTGCCCCTCGATTTCCTGAAGCGCCGCGGCGGAGAGCCCGACAAGCCCACGCCCGTCGCGTCCCAGCCCGCCCGCGCCGTCGGACTGCCCGAGGAGGTGGTCGCGCAGGAGTACCAGCTCAAGCTGTACTACGCCGGCAAGAGCACCGAGGGCGTGCGCATGAGCGCGGGTCCGCAGGCCATGTCCGAGCTGCCCGGCATGCTGAGCGGCATCGCCCGGGGCGAGATCGAGGTCGTGGATCCGTTGCCGCTGGAGTTCGCCCAGGCCGTGCCCCAGATCGTCCGACCGTCGGAGGCGATGCAGTGGCTCAACGCGAACCACCAGCTCAGCCCGGTCGCCCGCCACGCGCTGTACGTCCTGGAGTCCATCGACGCCATCGACATGGCGTTCGACACGTTCGCCTGCGGCCTGCTCGACGGCGAGACCGACACGTCCGGGTACCCGGAGTACAACGCGATCATCGGCGGCGTCGCGTCGCACTGGGACGAAGCGACCGGCGACATGATCGTCCGGGGCGTCGTCGGCTGGGGTGGGCGGGGGGTTCGCGGCGACACGGACCGGATCGCGAGCCGGATCCTCGGCGGCCTGCTGACCAACATCCTCGCCAACCAGCACGCAATGGGCCTGACCGCCGTGGAGCGCCCGGTGCCCGCCGCGGGCCGTGGCGGCCTGGTGTGCGCCCACTGCGGCTTCGCATCCGCCCACGAGCGGGCCTTCTACTGCCCGAAGTGCGGGATGCGGCTGCTTCGCGGCTGAATCCTCTGGCCGGTGCCTCGCGGGAGCGTCGCCTCGGCCATCGGAGAGACCATCTGATGCCGATCTACGAGTACATCTGCACCGCCTGCGACCACCGCGCCGACATCCTGCACGGCATCAACGATCCTGCGCCGCAGTACTGCCTGTCGTGCGGCAAGGGGGGCACGATGCGCAAGCTGTTCGCGCCGCCGACCATCCACTACAAGGGATCGGGCTGGGCGAAGAAGGACCGCGGCGGAGCGAGCGCCCGGTCATCGAGCGGCCAGGGCACGTCGTCCACGGCGTCGGGCGACGCCGGCGGGGCGAGCTCCGGCGGGGCGAGCTCCGGCGACGCCGCTTCCCGGTCGGCCGCCTCGGGCTCGTCCACGTCATCGGGCTCCGGGTCGGGGGACTGAGCGATGCCCGCCGCCGCCGACTGGATCACGCTCGCCGAGGCCGCCGAGATCCTGGCCGCCGCCAACATCCACTTCCGGCCCGAGACGATCGGCGGCTGGGCCCGCACCGGCCGCCTGTCGAGCATCAAGCTGGGCGGCCGACGGTTCGTCCGCCGGGGCGAGGTCCGGGCGCTCGTGACCGCGCCCAGGCGCGTGCGGGCGGAGGACATCCAGCCGGGCCTGTTCGAGGACCTGAGCTCCTGACCCGATGAGCGAGCCGGGCGGCGACGGCGCGGCTCCCCGTTGGCGGGCGGTGGCCGCCAACGCGATCGGGCGCATCGGCGGCCTGCCGGCGGTCCGGACCCTGGTCGCCACCCTGTCCACGTACGACCGGGCAGGTGGTGGCCTCGTCGCCGGCGGGCTCGCGTACGGGGCACTGATCGCGCTGCTGCCCGGCCTGCTGCTGGCCCTGTCGGCGTTCGGGCTGGTCGTGGACGACCCGGTCGTCCGCGAGCAGCTCGTGGGCCTGATCGCGACGGCGTTCCCGCCCCTCGAGGACCTGTCGCGGCTCGCGCTGGACCAGGTGTCGGCGGGCGCGGTGCCGACGGGCGTCATCGCGTTCATCGGCCTGTTGTGGGGATCGAGCCGCTTCTACGCCGCGCTGGACTTCGCGTTCTCACGCGTGTTCCACGATGCGCCCCGGCGCAACGAGGTCGTCCGCACGATGCGCGGCCTGGTCGTCACCGGGCTGCTGGTCGCACTGCCGATCGCCGTCCTGGGCCTGGGCGCGGTGGCCGCCTGGCTCCTGGACGCGGCCCCGGGCGATCCGCCGGCCGGCGCGCTCGAGCAGCTCCTCCTGCGCCTGGGCTCGCCGCTCGGGTCCATCGTGCTGTTCGTCGGCGGGACGATGCTCGTGTACCGGTACGTCCCGGCCACGCGCGTACCCGCGCGGGCGCTCCGCCTGCCGGCGCTGGTCGTGGGGCTCACGCTCGCCGCGTTCACCCAGGTGTTCGCGCTGCTCGCCCCGCTGCTGTTCGGCATGGCCGCCCTGTTCGGGACCCTCGTGACCGCGTTCGCGCTCCTGGCCTGGCTGTCGATCGGGTTCAACGTGCTGCTGCTCGGCGCCGCCTGGACACACGTCCGGGCCGAGCCGCCGGCGGGTGCCACGGGGACTGGCGCGACGCCGGACCGTCGCGGCCCGACGGCCGGAACGGGCTAGCCCTGGCGCGTGCCGCAGCGGCGGCAGAACCTCGCGTTCGCCGACAGCGACAGGCCGCAGCTGACGCACGGCTGCGCCTGCGGGGCCGCGGCGGCCCCGGGCAGGGGGGCGGGGGCCGCGCCGAGGACCTCCTGGTTGGATGCGGCCCACAGGGCGGAGGCGTCGGCCTGGGGCAGGAACGGCCGGCCAGCGATCCCGGTCGGGGCGTCGCGCCGCGCCGTGGCCGCGGGCCACTGCGGCGTCGCCGGCCACTGGGGGGCACTGCTGTCGTCCGGCGCGACGGTGAGCCACGGGCTGGGCGTGGGGCCCGGTGCCGCGGGCGGCTGCATCGGCGCGGCCGGCTGCGGCGGCACCGGCCAGGTCGGCTGCCGGACGTGGTCGACGGGGGCCGGCGGGGGCGCGACGGGCTCCGGCTCGGCGGCTGCCTCGGCCGCCTCGGCCTCGAGCGCGACCTGCGCCGCCTCGGCCTCGAGCACGGCCCTGTGCGCCGCCTCGGCCGCCTGAGCCTCGAGCGCCGCCTCGGCCGCCTCGGCCTCGAGCACGGCCCTGTGCGCCGCCTCGGCCGCCTGAGCCTCGAGCGCCGCCTCGGCCGCCTCGGCCTCGAGCACGGCCCTGTGCGCCGCCTCGGCCGCCTGAGCCTCGAGCGCCGCCTCGGCCGCCTCGGCTTCGTCGGCCGCCTGGGCCTCCTCGGCGGCGACCCGCGCCTCGTACTCGGCGATGGCGTCGTCCAGGCTCTGGCCGGGGGCGACGCCGATGAGCATCGTCCCGGGGGCGACGTCGAACTCCTCGGCGGGCGCGGCCGCAGGCTCCAACGGGGCGACCGCGACGGCCTCCCCTTCGGCCCCGGCGTCGGCGGCCGTCGTATCGGGTGCGAGGTCGAGCACCCTGGCCAGCCGGTCCGCGGGCAGGTCCATCTCCGGCCACGCCTCGACTCCGATGTCCTCGGGCGCATGGCCGTTGCCACTCGGCGCCGCCTCGAACGCCTCGGGCAGCA
Source organism: Chloroflexota bacterium (assembly GCA_040755495.1). GTDB lineage: Bacteria > Chloroflexota > Limnocylindria > Limnocylindrales > CSP1-4 > CAIXZV01. The sequence continues at coordinate 26,974 of JBFMAT010000004.1, read as the reverse complement.
GCGCACCGAGCCCGATCGGCGAGAACCCCTCCTCCTGGCCCGGCAGGGGGGCGCAGGTGAGGCAGCGGCCCTCGGCGATGTTCCAGCAGTCCCCGCAGGTGTACTGGCGGCACGTCAGGCAGAAGTTGAAGGTCTGGTGGAACGCGTCGAGCTGGTGCGAGGTCGCCGCCAGCTCTTCCTCGCTCCGCGCCTCGGCCAGGGCCTCCGAGAACGACGAGTCATCGGACAGCACGAAGTTGCGGACGCCCTTCGAGAGGGTGCGCACACGACCCAGGCGCGACTTCCGCGGTGCCGTCGACTCGAACGTGTAGCGGGTACCACATCGTTCGCAGAACGACTCGGTGAGGATCTCCGTCATCGGACCCCAAGGCGGACAGGTTGGACATGCCCGGCCACCCGGCCAAGCGAGGGCCAGAGTATAGCCCTGCCTCGAAACCGGACCCGGCACCGAGGTACTCCGGGCGAGCGCCGTTCGTCCCGGACCGGGCGCGAGCCGCCGCCTCTGGTACGGTTGCGGCCGCCATGGCCATTCTCGCGGACCTCGAGCGGCTCCTGGAACGCGTCTTCGAGCGTTCCTCCGCGCGGCTGTTCCGGACCCACGTCCAGGCCGTCCAGCTCGAGCGGCGGGTCGAGCGCGCGATGGAGCACGCGCGACTGGCGAACGGGGGCCGGACCACCGTCCCCAGCCGCTACCGCGTCCGCCTCGCGCCGCCGGACCTCGCGGCGGCCGCGCAGCAGGAAGGCAGCGCGGAGGCCCTCGCGGGGCGGCTGGCCGACGCCGCGCTCGCCTTCGCCCGTGCCCATGGCTACCACCTCCGCGGCCGTCCCACCGTCTCGCTGCTCGCCGACCCGTCGGTCGTGCCGGGAGAGATCGGCGTGGACGCGGTCCTGGACGGGGCCCCGACCCCGACGGCCCCCGGCGCGGCACACGCGCACGCCAGCCCCGCCGCGCACGCCGCACCGGTAGCACCCGTGGCACGCGTGGCACCGGCCGCGCCTGCCCCTGCCCCGGCGGCGAGCCCCGCGCCTGCCGCCGGGACGCCGACGCCCGCGGAACCCCACGCGCTGGCCGAGGACGATCGCCAAGGGATCCGCGGCGACGGGACCCGGACCCTCGTCTTCCGCCGGCCGGCTCCGCAGGCCGCGCGCGCGACCCTCCGGGCGTGCGCGCCGGATGGCTCGGAGCGGACGATCGAGGTGGACGGGGCGCAGCTGACGATCGGCCGGGCGCAGGACAACGGCCTCGTGCTCACCGACAGCCGGGTCTCGCGCCACCACGCCCGCCTGGCCTCCCGGCACGGCGCGCTCGTGTACTCGGACCTCGGCAGCACCAACGGCAGCCGCGTCAACGGCGTCCGCGTGGACGAGATCGTGCTCGGCTCGGGGGACCGGATCCAGCTGGGTGACACGGTGCTGGTCGTCGAGACCCTGCCGGGCTGATCGTGGACGGGTTCCTGCTCACGCTGTGGCTCGTCCGGATCCTGTTCCTGCTGCTGCTGTACGCGTTCCTGTTCGCCGTCGTGCGGGTGCTGCTGCGGGACCTCCGGGCGGCCTCGCGGAGCCGCGGCGAGCTGGGCCGCCTCGTCGTGCTGGCCTCACCCCGGGGCGAGCCGCCCGCGGGTGCCGCCTTCGCGCTGGACGTCATCGCCACGCTCGGCCGGGACGTCAACAACTCGGTCGTCGTGGATGATCCCTTCGTCTCGGGCGAGCACGCTGTGCTCACGTTCCGCGGGCGCAGCTGGTACGTGGAGGACCTGGGCAGCACCAACGGCACGTACGTGAACGGCGCCCAGGTGGAGACGGTCGCGGCGATCGGCTTCGGCGACGAGCTCCAGCTGGGCGAGGTCCGCCTTCGCCTCGAGCGGCCGCAGACATGAGCGCCGCCGTCCCCGCGCTCTCGGTCCCCGCCCTCCGGATCCGGCCCCGGATGCGGTCCACGGAGCTGCTGCTGCTCGGGATCGTCGCCCTCGCGCTGGTGGTCGGCGCGTCCTCGCTGGGCGCGACGCAGCGCCTGCTCGCCGCCCGGACGGCGGGCGAGTCGCTCGCATCGCTGGATCTCTCGCCGCCGGACCCGCGGGGGCTGGCGGTGTACCTGGCCGCCCTGTTCGTCGTCCACCTGGCGTTCGTCCTCGCCGGGCGGCGGACGGACCAGGTCCTGCTGCCGGCCGTGGCCATGCTCGGCGGGATCGGGCTCCTGCTCATGCAGCGGCTGCCCCAGGACCTCGTGGTCCAGCGCTGGGGCGATGCAGCGCTCGGGCTCGGCCAGCTCCAGTTGGGCTGGCTGCTGATCGCGCTGACGGTCATCGCCGCCCTCGCCCTCGCCGTGCGGTCCGACGCCTGGCTGCGGCTCTACAAATACACCTGGGCCGCGGCGGGAATCGCCCTCCTGCTGCTGACGTTCGTGTTCGGCAGCGAGGTCAACGGCGCCCGCCTGACCCTGGCCATCGGCCCGCTGTCCGGGCAGCCGTCCGAGCTGCTCAAGGTGATCCTCGTCGTGTTCCTCGCGGGCTACCTGTCCGAGAACCGGACGCTGCTGGCCGAGGAGAGCACCAGGATCGGGCCGCTCCGCCTGCCGCCGATCCCGTACCTCGCCCCGATGGTCGCGATGTGGGCCATCGCCCTGGGCGTCGTCGTCGTCCAGCGGGACCTGGGCGCCGCCCTGCTGTTCTTCGCCGTGTTCCTCGTCCTGCTCTACGTGGCCACCGGCCGCCCCGCGTACGTGGCGGGCGGCCTGCTGCTGTTCGTGGCGGGGTCGTGGGTCCTGTACAACCTGTTCGGCCACGTCCAGCAGCGGGTGGACAACTGGCTGGATCCCTGGGCGGATCCGCTGGGTGCCGGGTTCCAGGCGGTCCAGGCGCTGTACGCGTTCGGGCGGGGCGGCCTGCTGGGCGTCGGCCTGGGGGCGGGCCTGCCGACCATCGGCGGCCGGCTGCCGGTCCCCGCGGTCCACACGGACTACCCGCTCGCGGCGCTGGGCGAGGAGCTGGGGCTGATCGGGCTGCTGGCGATCCTCGGGCTGTACCTCGTGCTGGTGATCCGCGGGCTGCGCATCGCCGCCGCGGCCCACGACGACTTCCGAGCGATCCTGGCCTCGGGGCTGGCGCTCGTGGTGGGCGTCCAGGCGTTCATCATCGCGGCCGGCAACCTCAAGCTGATCCCTCTCACCGGCATCACGCTGCCGCTGATCTCCTACGGCGGCTCCTCCCTCCTGGCCAACGCCATCGTGGTGGGGCTGCTGCTGGCCCTGTCGGATCGTGGCGCGGAGCCGCCGCCGCCCCCGCGCCCGCCCCGGCGCGGCCTGGGCCGCCTGCGCCGGGGAGCGGCGTGACGTCGCCGAGGCCGGGCCGCCGGCCGATCGGCGCGACGATCCTGCGCACGGGCGTCGCGCTCGCGTGCGCGTTCGCGGTCCTCGCCGCCGGCGCGGGCTGGTGGCAGGTGGTCGAGGCACAGCGGCTCGCGACGTCGCCCGACAACCCGGTCGTGATCGCTGCCGCTCGGCGCACGCTCCGGGGGCCGATCGTGGACCGCGACGGGCGGTGGCTCGCGCGCAGCGCCCGGGACGAGAACGGGGAGGCCGTGCGCGAGTATCGCGACCCGGTCGTCAGCCACGTCGTGGGCTACGCGTCGCGGCAGTTCGGCACCGCGGGCCTGGAGCGGACGTACAACGCGGAGCTGCTCGGGCTGTCCGGCGCGGACCCGCTGGGCGGCCTGCTGGACAAGTTCGACCCGTCGCCACGCGAGCCGCTCGGCCTTCGGCTGACCCTCGACCTGCGCCTCCAGCGCGCCGCCGTCCAGGCGCTGGGACGCGACACGGGCGCCGTGGTCATGCTGGACCCCCTCACCGGCGAGATCCTCGCGCTCGCCTCGACGCCGACCTACGACGCGTCAGCCATCGCGGACCCCGCCACGGGGGCCGCCGCCTTCGAGCGGTTGCGCGACTCCGACGCGAAGCCGCTGCTGCCCCGGGCCACGCTGGGCCGCTACGTGCCGGGGTCCGTGTTCAAGATCGTGACCCTCATGGCGGCCCTCGGCGGCGACGCGGTCTCGTCCTCGACCACGTTCCCCCAGCAGCCCGGCGGCGAGGAGGACGGGCTGGTCGTGGACGGGTTCCCGATCCGCGACGGCCACCATCCGCAGACGGGCGACCGCGCGCTGGACCTGGTCGGGGCGACCGAGGTCAGCTGCAACATCTGGTTCGCGCTGGCCGGCCTCGCGGCGGGTGGGGAGCGGCTGGTGGGCGAGGCGGAGGAGCTCGGGTTCGGCGCCGCCATCCCGTTCGACCTGCCGACGGCGGCCAGCCGCGTCAACGATGGCAGTGGCGGCGCGCCGGGCGGCTTCTCGGGTGACGTGGAGCTGGCCTCGGCGTCGTTCGGGCAGGGCGGCACGTTCGTGACCCCGCTCCAGATGGCGCTCGTCGCCGCCACGGTCGCCAATGACGGCGTGCTGATGCGCCCGCATCTCGTCGCGGAGGTCACGGGCGAGGGGACCGGCGCGGGGGCGATCGGGACCGAGACCTGGCGGCGGGTGCTCGCCGCGGACGACGCAGCGATCATCCAGGCCGCGATGCGTGAGGCGGTCGAGGGGAGGCTCGGCCGGCAGTTCACGAGCGGGGCGAAGGTGGCGGGCGTTCCGACGGCCGGGAAGTCGGGCACGGCCGAGCTGGGCGGCACGGGCGAGCCCCACTCCTGGTTCATTGGCTACGCGGGCGGCGAGCAGCCGCGGATCGCGATCGCGGTGCTGGTCGAGCAGGGCGGTCGGGGCGGCGAGCGCGCCGCCCCCCTCGCGGGCGACCTGATGGCGCGCTACTTCGAGCTCTACGGGCGGCCCTGATCAGGCCCGCCGGCCGGCCGTCGCGCTACGCTGCGCGGGTGACCGATCCGCACCGCGATGCCTCGCCCGCCGAGCCCCGGCCCGACCCTCCGCCGGACGCGCCGCCCGCCGAGCCCCAGCCGCAGCCGCGACCCGAGCCTGGGCCCGAGCCCGACCGCCGCCCCCGCCCGATGGTCGAGCGGCTGGGCATGGCGGGGATCGCCATCGTCCTGGGCGCGCTGTTCGCGGTCGTCTCGATCGCCGCGTTCGCGGGCGGCGAGCCGTTCCTGGGCGTGATGGGCGCGATCGGCTGCCTGATGGTGCTCTGGGTGGGCGGCCTGACGCTGTTCCGGGGCTGATCCCGGAGCGCCCGAGAACCTGTTTCGGTTCACGGTCGTACACTGCTTCGGGAGGCACGACGTCGCCGGCGTTCCCCACCAGATCCCGTTGTGCGACGTCACCGCGGGGTTGCGCCGGGCGTCAGGGACGCCGGGCCGGGGATCCGGGCGCTGCCCACACAGTACGACGGGAGTCCGATGAGCAACATCCAGCAGGCCGGTGACCGGGTCCTGGCGAACGTCGAGCGCGTCATCGTCGGCAAGCACCACGAGGTCCGCCTGGCGCTGGTCGCGCTGCTGTGCCGCGGCCACCTGCTGATCGAGGACGTGCCCGGGACCGGCAAGACGATGCTGGCCAAGGCGATCGCCCGGAGCCTCGGCTGCACGTTCCGGCGCATCCAGTTCACGCCGGACCTCCTCCCCTCGGACGTGACCGGGCTCTCGATCTACAACCAGAAGACCCAGGAGTTCGAGTTCCGACCGGGCCCGATCATGAGCCAGGTCGTGCTCGCGGACGAGATCAACCGGGCCACCCCCAAGACCCAGAGCTCGCTCCTCGAGTGCATGGAGGAGCGCCAGGCGACGATCGACGGCGTCACCCATCCGATGCCCGACCCGTTCCTCGTGATCGCCACCCAGAACCCGATCGAGTACGAGGGCACGTTCGCGCTCCCCGAGGCGCAGCTGGACCGGTTCATCCTCCGGATCCGCCTCGGCTACCCGGCGCTCCTCGACGAGATCGTGATCCTCGACGAGCAGAAGCGGACCCACCCGCTCGAGGACCTGTCCGAGGTCTGTTCGGTCGACGAGCTGCGCAGCCTCCAGGCCGCGGTCCGCGAGATCTACGTGGACCCGGCGGTCAGCGACTACATCGTGCGGCTGGTCGCGGCCACCCGCTCCCATCCCGACGTCTACCTGGGCGCCAGCCCGCGCGGCTCGATCAGCCTGTACCGCGCCTCGCAGGCCCTCGCGGCCCTGCTGGGCCGCGACTACGTCATCCCGGACGACATCAAGGCGCTCGCCGAGCCCGCGCTCGCGCACCGCGTGATCATCAAGACCGCCTCGTCGATCCACGACATCAGCGCCGCGCACGTCGTGCGCGAGCTGCTGGACACCACCCCGATCGAGGCCGCCCGCCAGACCGGCGGGCCGCGCGAGGTCCGCCCCAGCCCCGCCGCCGGCTGATCGATCCACCAGCGCCCCGCGACCGAACGGAGGTCCGACCCGCCTTGCTCCGTCGCCTCCAGCTCCTCGTCCTGGCGGTCGTCCTGGTCGTGGCGGCGTTCTCGACCGGCTACCCGTTCCTGTTCTTCCTGGTCTACGTCGGGCTGCTGGTGGGTGGCGGCAGCTATGTCCTGACCCGGCTCGGGCTGTCGGACCTCGAGGCGGGTTACGCGGTCAGCCAGCTGAGCGGCCACGTGGGCGACCGGCTGCGGGTGACGTACACGCTGCGCAACACGGGACGGCTGCCCAAGCCGTGGCTCGAGATGCACAACCCCACCACGCTGGCCGGCGGGCTGCCGGGCCGGGCCCTGTCCCTCGGCGGCCGCCACGAGCGCTCCTGGCTGGTCCGGACGCCGCTCCTGCGGCGCGGCCACTTCCGGATCGAGCCGCTCCAGATCCGGACCGGCGACCCGTTCGGGTTCTTCGAGGCGTCCGCCAGCGTCGGGCAGGGGGTGACGCTCGTGGTCTACCCGCGGATCGATGTCCTGCCGATGTGGCGCCTGCCGCCGGCCAACATCGAGGGTGCGCACGCCTCCCCGGAGCGGACGCTCCAGACCACGCCCCTGGCGACGACCGTCCGCCCCTACGCCCCCGGCGACTCGATGAACCGGATCCACTGGCGGACGACCGCTCGGTTCGGCGAGATCCAGGTCAAGGAGTTCGACCTCGAGCAGACGGCCGACGCCTGGGTCTTCCTCGACCTCGACGCCGCGGTCGAGGCGGGCAGCGGCGACCGGTCCACCACCGAGGTCGCCGTCCGCGTCGCGGCGTCGGTCGCGGACAAGGCCATCGGCGAGAACCGCGCGGTGGGCCTGACCGTCAGCGCCCACCGGGTCACGGTCCTGCCGGCGGACCGGGGCGCCCGCCAGCGGCTCAAGATCCTCCAGCTGCTCGCCGCAGTGGAGGCGGACGGGCACGCGTCGTTCGGCGAGTCGCTGGTCCACGGCCTCACGCGCCTCCGCCGGGGCATGACCGCGATCATCGTCACGGCCTCGCAGGACCCGTCGTTCATCCGGCCGGTCGCGACCCTCCGCTCGCGGGGGATCAGCGCCGTCGTCGTCCTCCTGGACGCGCCCGCGTTCGAGCCGGCGCCCGAGGGCAGCCCGGAGGCGGATGCGCAGCGGCAGCGGAGCCGGGCGATCCGCCACGCCCTCGCCGAGTACGAGCTGCCGACCTACGTCGTGGGTCCCGACGACGAGCTCGCGGAGGCGTTGGCACGATGAGCGAGATCCGCGTTCGCCGCCCCGACGAGGGCTGGCTGCCTCTCGCGCTGGTCACGTTCATGGCCCTGCTCGTGGCCTGGGCGATCGACGAGCCCGGCTGGGTCAACGGCAAGGGCACGCTCACCGACGGCCTGCCGCTGTTCGCCATGCTGGGCGTCGCGATCGGCGTCGCGGGCCCGAAGCTGGGCTGGGGGCGCTGGACCACCCACCTCGTCGGCGCCGCGTTCGCCGGGCTGCTGATCCCGATCTTCGCCGGCTGGGCGAAGCATCCCGACGTCCCGCTCGCCGAGGCGTTCACCGCGACCGCGAGCGGCACCGTCGACGCCTACCTCGACATCGCCTGGCGCGGCCTCCGGTTCACGAACGAGGAGATCCACTACATCCTCGTGTTCGGGATCCTGGTCTGGGCCACGGCCCAGTTCGGGGCGTATGCGGTGTTCGGCCACCGGCGCCCGCTCAACGCCGTGGTGGTCATGGGCCTCGTGCTGGTCGGCAACATGGCGCTCACGAGCCGCGACCAGCTGCCCCACCTCATCGCGTTCACGGGCGCGTCGCTGTTCCTGCTCATCGGCATGCACGCGTTCGACGAGCGGACGACGTGGATCCGGCGCCGGATCGGCGACCCGGGCACGATCTCCGCGCTGTACCTGCGGGGCGGCACGGTGTTCATCGTGATCGCGCTGTTCTCGTCGCTGGTGCTCACCCAGCGAGCGGCGTCCAACCCGCTGGCCGGCGCCTGGGACGGGATCGACAACCAGCTGATCGACATGGCCGAGACGGTTTCGCGCTGGTTCCCCACCGGCGGCGACTTCAAGGGCGGTGGCGGGGTGAGCTTCGGCGACACGGTGCGCATCGGCGGCCGCTGGTACACGGATTCCGGCGTGGCGTTCCGAGCCAACGTCCCGGACATCTACGCGGGGACGCTCTACTGGCGGGCCGCGACCTACGACCGGTTCGACCTCGGCGGCTGGAGCCAGACCGGCTACCGGGACGTGGACGTGGGTCCGGACCAGTCGCTGCTCGTGGGCACGCCGGAGGACCCCAACCCGGCGATGACCCTCGAGGTCACGGTCACCGTCACGACCGACACCTACAACGATGCCTTCGTGCTCAGCCCCGCGACGCCCGTCAAGGTGGGCACCCCGACGTCGGTGCGGCTGTCCGGGCCCGGCGGCTGGTTCGCCGGCGTGCTCGACGGCGGCGGCAAGCGCGCGTACACCCTGACCGCCCGCGTCCTGGACCGGGACAACACCGACGTGATCAGCGGCAACCGCCTGCTGGCGGCGCCTGAGACGTATCCGGCCGAGATCACCGCCGCCTACACGCACGTGCCGGAGGGCTCGCTCGGTCCCGACGCGCGGGAGCTGCTGGAGCAGATCCGGGCGACCGCGGAATCAGACGATCCGTGGCACCTCGCCAACGCGATGGAGGCCTTCCTCCGGGACGGCTCGAACTTCACCTACGACCCCGACGTCACGGACGTGATGGGCGAGTGCGACTCGAACAGCGCGGTCGAGTGCTTCGCCCGCCAGCAGCGCGGGTACTGCCTCCACTACGCCTCGACGATGGCCATGCTGCTCCGGGCCGCCAACCCGGACAACCCGATCCCCACCCGCGTCGTCCAGGGGTTCCTCCCGGGCACGATCGAGGCCCGCGGCGTCGAGACGGTGACCAACCTGAGCGCCCACATGTGGGTCGAGGTCTACTTCCCGGGCTACGGCTGGATCCCGTTCGACCCGACCGGTGGCGGCGTCGCCCGCCAGGTCCCGATCGAGCCCGGACCCGAGGTCAGCATCGCCCCGTCGGCCCCCGCCCCGACCCTCGGCCCGGACGAGCCCGACCCCACTCGCCAGCTCGGCGGCGACACCGGCGGCGCCACGCCGCCGGGATCGGGCGGTGGCGGGCCGACCGACCGGACGCTCCTGATCGTGCTCACGCTGGTGCTGGCGACGGCGGTCGGCGGCGCGGTGCTGGCGGCCTGGTTGCGCGGGCCGCGGGGCGAGATCAGCCCCGACCGGGCGTGGTTCAACCTCGCCCGCGCCGCGTCGAGGCTCGGGTTCGCGCCCCGGCCCACGCAGACGGTCTACGAGTACGCCGCCACGCTGGGCGAGCTGGTCCCGGTCGCCAAGCCGGATCTCCGGACGGTCGCGGAGGCCAAGGTCGAGACCTCGTATGCGCGGGTGCGCCTCGGGGGCGATCGCCTGCGCGCGGTGCGCGACGCGACCCGCCGGCTCCGGTTGTCGATGCTCCGGCTGGCCCTGCGCCGCGGCGCGCGTCGCCGGAAGGGGTAGCCGCCCGGGGTGGCGGCGAGGCCGGCGGCCGACCTAGAGGGCGCCGGATCTGGCCCGTCGCTCGGCGTCCTCCTGGGCTCGCTCGTCGAGCAGCGACGCCAGGTGCTCGGTCAGGTTGTGCGCCCGGAGCACGGCCCGGCCGCCACGGAACTCCACCACCGTGATCCCGCACAGCGCGAACGTGAACATCCAGAACCGGTCCAGCGGCAGGTCGAACAGCGTGAGCAGCAGGATCTTGAACACGCCGTCGTGGCCCACCAGGATCGACCACGGCTGCCCCGCCCCCGGGCCGACGCCCGGGTAGCCGCCGACCTGCGGCCGATCCAGGCTGCCGCGCGGGTAGCCGCGCCCCAGGCGCTCGAGCACGCCCGCGAGCGCCGGCCGGACGCGCGCCTGCACCTGGGCGATCGACTCGCCGCCGGGCGCCCATGCCTCGTGCGGCCGGCGTCGCCAGGCGGACAGCTCGGCGGGCCAGCGGCGCATGATCTCGTCGTGGGTCACGCCCTCCCACTCGCCCTGGCCGATCTCCATGATCCCGGGCTCCGGCCGGACCGGGATGGCCGCGCCTTCCGGCTCGCTCGCGATCGCGGTCCCCACGGCCTCCGCGGTCGCGCGCGTCCGGGCCAGCGGCGAGTGGACGATCTCGATCGGCCGGCCCAGCGGCACCGGCAGGGCGGGGGAGGCATGGGGACGGGCGAGCCGCTCCGCCGCGAGCGATGCCTGCCGCCGCCCGACGGCCGACAGCGGCGTCTCGGCCTGGCCCTGAAAGCGGTTCTCGCGGATCCACTCGGACTCGCCGTGCCGGAGCAGGACGAGCGTGGCGTCCAGGCCCTCGGGGACCAGCGGCGGCCCGTCGCTCACCGGTCGCCGCCGAGGCGCACGGTCCACACGTCGATCACGGCCGGGTTGGCCCGGATCTCGTCCTCGACCGCCGGGGGGACGTCGTCGTCGAGAGCCAGGACCATGAACGCATCGGCGCGGGGCGCGGACCGGGCGAGGGTCATCGCGCTGATGTTGACGTCGGCCTCGCCGAGCAGGACGCCGATCCGGCCCATCGTGCCCGGCTGGTCGTGGTGGCGCGTGATGAGCATCGAATCGGCGGGCGCCAGGTCCATCGCGTGCTCGTCGAGCCGGACGATGCGTGGCTCGCCGTTGGCCACCGTGCCACCGACGATCGCGGTCCGGCCGTCGGCCTCGGCGGTGAGCGTGAGCAGCGACGAGAAGGCGCCCGCGTTGGGCGTCTTGCGCTCGACCACGGTGATCCCGCGAGCCTTCGCCAGCGCGCCCGCGTTGACGAGGTTGACCCGCGCGGTCGTGGCCGTCTCCAGCAGGCCGCGCAGGGCGGCCGCCACCAGCGGCGAGGCGTCGTAGCCCGCCGGCTCGCCGGCGATCTCGAGGGTCAGCTGGCGGGGCGCGGTCCGGATGAACTGGGCCATGAACCGGCCCAGCGTCTCGGCCAGCGGCAGGTAGGGCGCGATCGCCTGTGCGGTCTCGGGCGTGAGCAGCGGCGCGTTGACCGCGTAGCGGGCCGGCAGCCCGTCGAGCACCTCGAGGATCTGGTCCGCGACCTCCTCGGCCACCGCGACCTGCGCCTCGGCCGTGGACGCGCCGAGGTGCGGCGTCAGGAGCGTGTTGGGCGCGTCGAGCAGCGGCGACCCGAGCGGCGGCTCCTTCTCGAACACGTCGATCGCGGCACCGGCGATCCGCCCGTCGCGCAGGGCCTGGGCGACGTCCGCCTCGTCGAGGATCCCGCCGCGCGCCACGTTGAGCAGCATCACCCCGGGCTTCATCCGCGCGATCGCGGCGGCGTTGATCAGCCCGCGCGTGGTCCGGGTCATCGGCACGTGGACGGTGATCACGTCCGCGCGCGCGACCAGGTCATCGAACGGGACGAGCTCGACGCCCAGGTTGGCCGCCTGCTCCGCGGTCACGAACGGGTCGGCGCCGATGACCGCCATCTCCATCGCCCGGGCCCGGACCGCGATCGCCTGGCCGATCTTGCCCAGGCCCACGATTCCCAGCGTCTTGCCCCGCAGCTCCACGCCGGTGAACTGCGAGCGCTTCCATTCGCCCCGGCGCATCGAGGCGTCCGCGGCCGCGATGCGGCGGGCGAGGCCGTACAGCAGGGCGAGCGTGTGCTCGGCGGCGGCGATCGTGTTGCCCGTCGGGGCGTTGACCACGGTGATCCCGGCCCGGGTCGCCGCCTCGAGGTCCACGTTGTCCACGCCGACCCCGGCCCGGCCGATGACCTGGAGCCGGGTCCCGGCGGCGATCAGCTCGGCGTCGACCTTGACCTGGCTGCGCACGACCAGCGCGTCGTAGTCGGGCAGGATCGCCGCGATCTCCTCGCGCGGCAGGCCCAGCCGCTCATCCACGTCGTGGTGGGCGCGGAGCCGCGCGCCGCCCTCGGCGGCGCGCGGCGCGCGGACCAAGATGCGCCTCACCCGACCCCGGCCGCGGCACGCCCGGCCTCGATGCCCGCGCGCTGCGCCGCGGCGACGGCCGCCCCAGCTTCCACCGGCAGGCCCTGCTCGACCGCGACGGCCTCGAGCGCCGCGATCGCGGCCAGGACGTCGTCGGTGGTGACCGAGCCCAGGTGGCCCAGCCGGAAGATCCGGCCCTTGAGCGGGCCCTGTCCGCCGGCGAGGACGAGCCCGCGCCGCTTGAGGGCCCCGTTGAAGGCCTTCCAGTCGAGGCCGTCGGGGATCCAGGCCGCGGTCACCGTGTTCGACGCCACGTCGTCCGGCGCGAGCAGCCGGAACCCCAGCGCGCGCAGCCCCGCCCGGGTCATCGCGGCGCAGGCGGCGTGACGGGCGAACACGCCCTCCCCCTCGGCCTGCATGAGCCGCAGGCCTTCGTCCACCTGGTACAGCACCGCGACGGCGGGCGTCCACGGGGTCTCGCCGCTGACCGCGGTCTCCCGGTGCCGCCGCAGGTCGAGGTAGAAGCGGGGCATCCGCGCGGTCTCGGCGGCGGCCCAGGCACGCGGCCCCACGGCCGCCATCGCCATGCCCGGGGCCGACATCCACGCCTTCTGCGACCCGGTCACGACGAGGTCGAGGCCCCAGGCGTCCATCGCGAACGGGACCGCCCCGAGGGCCGAGATCGCGTCCACCACGACGAGCGCGTCGGGCGCGACCGAGCGCACGGCCGCGGCGAGGGCGGGGATGTCGCTGGTGACCCCGGTCGAGGTTTCGTTGTGGGTGAGCAGGACCGCCCGCAGGTCCGGGATCGCGGCCGCCGCCTCACGGACCGCGGCCGGTACCGGCGCCGTGCCCCACTCGACCGCCAGCCGGGTGACGGCGGCGCCGTACACCTCGGCGATCTTCGCGAACCGCTCGCCGAAGGCGCCCATCGTGACCGCGAGGACCGGGTCGCCGGGCGACAGCGTGTTGACCACGGCCGCCTCCAGGCCGCCCGTCCCCGCGCAGGTCAGCAGGATCACCTCGTGCTCGGTGCCGAAGTAGGGCCTCATGCCCGCCTCGACGCGCCGCAGCAGCGCCTTGAACTCGTCGCCGCGGTGGTTGACCATCTGGCGCCCGCCGACCTCGCGGACGGACGGGGGAAGGGCCGTTGGCCCGGGGATGCGCAGGTTGGGCTCGAAACGGGTCACGTCGCTCTCCTGGGGTCGCGAGGGGATGCGGGGCATCGTGCCCGAGTTGGCACCCGGGCGTCCACCGTGGTAGATATGACGTCATATGAAGACCGTCCGGACGACCATCCTGCTCGACGCCGACCTCCTGGACCGGCTCGAGCGACACGTCGCGCGACAGCGCACCACCAAGACCTCGGTGATCGCCGCGGCGCTCGAGTCGTGGCTCGACTCGCACGGGCATGTGCCGGAGTTCCCGTTCCTCGCGATCGGCCGCAGCTCGCACGGGCGGCTGTCACTGGACGCGAGGTCCATCGCCCGGCGCGAGGCGGGTCGCCGGGGCGGCGGGCGTGGCGCCTGAGCGATGGCGATCCTGCTCGACCCGTCCGCGGTCCTCGCCGCGGCCGATGCCGCCGACCTCAACCATCGGGCGGCCGTCGCCTGGTTCGGGCGTGTCGACGAGCCGCTGCTGCTGGGCGCGCTCGGCCTCGGCGAGCTGGACCTGCTGCTCCGGCGGGAGCTGGGTCCCGAGGCGAGCCGGGCGCTGGTGGCGTCCGTGGTCTCGGGGGCGATCCGGGTGGTGGCGCCCACGACGGCGGACCTGGCGCGCGCCGCCGAGCTCCTGGCTGAGGCGGCCGAGCACCGTCCCCGCCTCGCCGACGCGCTGCTGATGGCGACGGCGGAGCGGCTCGGCGTGCGGCGCGTGGCGACCTTCGACCGCCGGCCGCTGGCCGTGCTCCGGCCGCGGCACCTGCGTGCCCTCGACTTCGAGCCCTGAATCGACGACGGGGCCGGCGATGCCGGCCCCGTCCTGCGGTCGCTGGATTCGGGTGCGGCCTACCCGCGCTTGACGACCACCGTGCCGGACTGCACGTCGTGGAAGCCCTGGCGCTTGGGGCTCTGGGAGGCCGTGTACAGCAGGTAGATCGTGTACACGAAGGTGGCCAGCGAGATCAGGCTGCCGAGGATGCCGATGCTCGTGCCCGCGAGGGCGAAGTTGGCGACGGTGCCGACCGCCGACGGCCCGAACAGGAAGGCCCAGCGCCGGATCGCCTGGTCGCGCGTGAGCGTGGCTCCGTCGGCCGCGTTCACCGTCTCGAGGTTGAGGACCTTCTGGCCGGGCGAGGCCCGCATCGTGGTCCAGGTGTAGATGAAGTAGATCGCGCTGCCCACCAGGTACAGGCCGCCGAGGACCACGAACCCGATGAGCGCACCGGCGATCCCGCCGGTGAGGAGGAGGCCGCCGAGGATCGCGATCCCGACGACCCAGAACACGACCGACAGCAGGATCGCGTCGATGATGTAGGCAATGATCCTCGTCACGAGGTCGGCGTAGGACACGCCCGGAGCCGGTCCGGCAGCCACGGGGGCCTGCTGGAAGCCGCCCGGCGCCTGCGCCGGGGGCGGCGGCGTCTGCCAGTCACCTGAGCCCTGGGGCGTCGGGGCACCCCCAGCGGGATCCGTCATCCAAGCACCTCCCTCGTCGGCGTCATCCGCGCCGCTCGTGCGGAGGATACGACCCGTGTCGAGTCCGCGGAAGCCCATCGCGCATGAGACGACCCCTCGTTCTGTGGCCGTGGTGCACCACCGTTGCCGTGCCGCAACCGCACCGGAGCGCCGGAATGCCGGCCAAGGTGAATCTGGTGGTTTGCAGGTATTCGCACGTTTCTTCAACTGCGAGGTTTGACCGCCGCGGGAGAATCCGTGTCATCATTCGGGGGCCCATCGTCGCTCGTTCTCGCCAGGAGACATACGTCAATGCGTATCCGCGCAGCGAAGCTCGAGGAACTGATGCCCAAGCCGCGCGAGCGAGCCCTGTCGCCCCGCCAGCTCGCGGCCCTGCAGCGCGAGGAGGAGATCCGCAAGGCGCTGGTGCGGCTCAAGGCGGACGAGGACGTGCTCGCCATCGAGCTCGACCCGTCCGAGAAGATCCCGACCATGCGCGCCGCCGTCAAGCGGGCGGTCGCCGCCCACAAGCCGGGCGCGAACATGGCCATCCGCGGGCGCACGATCTACCTGTCCACCGGCAAGCTGCCGGGCGGCCGTGGTGGCCGCCGGCCGAAGGCCGCCTGAGGACGCCGGCGGCCCGCGTCGCAGTCGCGGGCCTTCGCCCGTCTCTCCGGCGGCCCGTTCCGCCCCGGAGTCGTCCCCGATGACCCTCAGATGCCGCCGCCCCGTCCGTCGGCGCTACCTCGTCGCCGCCCTGCTGCTGGCGTCGGCGATGCTGGCGGGGCTCGCCGTGTGGTCCAACGTGCTCGGCGTGGGCGACAGGTTCGCCTCCGTGGCGCGGCGGATCGAGCTCATCGTGGACCCGCCCCCCGACCGCCCGATCGAGCCGACCGTGCGCGTGACCCCGCGCCCCTCGCCGAGCCCGACCGTCGCGCCCACGCCCGCCCCCACGCCGTCGGGTTCGCTGGAGCCGGGGGTGACGCCGCCCCCCACGCCCACGCCCGAGCCCACGCCCGTCCGGACCAAGGTGGACGTCACGCTGCTCCGCCACCCGGAGCGCTGGTTCATCAGCGAGGAGGACAACGAGTGGTGCGCGGTGGCGGGCACGCAGATCGTGCTGGCGATCCACGGCAAGGCGGAGCTCACGGTCGCGTTCCAGAAGACGCTTGCCTCGCGGATCGGGGAGTGGGAGAGCCGGCGTGACAGCCACAACGGCGGCTGGGGCCCCTCGGCCATGGTGGCCGCGCTCGAGGCCTACGGGGTCCCCGGCTACCAGGTGCGAGCCTACGAGAACCGCCAGGACGCGATGCGCGACGCGGCGATCGCCATCTCGGAGCTGCATGCCCCGGTGATCCTGCTCACCTGGCGGGGCGCCCACACCTGGGTCATGACGGGCTATCGGGCAGACGCCGACCCGACGCTGTTCCCCGACGCCCGGGTCACCGGCACGTACATCCTGGACCCCTGGTACCCGCGGGTGTCCTCGATCTGGGGTCCTTCCGATCCCCCGGGCACCTTCCAGGACCTGTCCGAGATGCGCCGCAACTACCTCGTCTGGAGGCGGCCCGAGGGCAACTACGCGGACCGCGACGGCCTGTTCATCGCGGTGCTGCCGACGATCCGGCTGGACCGCTGACCGGCCGGCGCAGCCGGATCACGAGGGCGACGCCCAGCAGCACCGTCTTGACCGCCGTCCCGGCCGCGAACCCGAGCGGGATCGCCACCACGCCCAGCGGCGCGACCAGCGCGAGCGTCGCGGCGACCGTCACCGCGAACCCGGTGACCGACGCCAGCACCGGCAGGATGGTGTTGTGGGTCGCGTACACGGCGCGCGAGAGGAGGTGGCTGAGGGCGTCGAACGGCACCGCGACCGCGAACGCCGCCAGCACGCCGGCGGTCAGCGCGACGTCGTCCGGTCCGAACTCGCCGCCACCCAGCAGGACGTCGATCGCCAGCGGCCCGACGACGACCAGTCCGACGGCCGCGAGGACGGTGAGCGTGCCGATCGTCGCCAGGTTCGTCCGGACGAGCCGCAGGAATGCCGGCCGGTCGCCGGCGGCCCACGCCGCAGACAGCGCGGGGAACGCCGCCAGCGAGAAGGCGACGCCGATCAGCGAGACGGGCACGCTCTGGAAGTTGCGCGCGAAGCTGATCGCGGTGACGCTGCCGGCCGTCAGCGTGGTCGCGACCGAGGTGAAGAACAGGAACGTGACCGGCTCGATCGGGTGGCTGACCATCTTGGGGACCATCAGCCGCAGGAACTCGTGCAGGGCAGGCATCCGGAGGTCCAGGCGCGGCCGAACGCGCACCGGGGTGCGCGTGATCCCCACCAGCCGGATCGCGAGGTGGAGCAGGGCCCCGATGACGGCGCCCACCGCGGCCGCCCGGATCCCGATCGAGTCGTGGAGCAGCACCGTCCCGCCGGCGATGCCCGCGTTGTACAGGATGGGGGCCAGCGCGTAGAACAGGAACCGCCGCTCGGCGACGAGGACCTCGCCCAGCGCGATCGAGGCCGCGAACACGATCGGTGTCAGCAGCATCAGCCGGAACAGGTCCACGTAGCGCTCGCGCCCGGCCGCGTCGAATCCCGGGGCGACGATGTCGACGGTCACCGGCGCGGCGATGAACAGCGCGACGCTGGTGACGCCCATGACCAGGACCGCGAGCGTCAGGACCGTCTGGGCGAACCGGGCGGCGGCCGCCAGGTCGTCGCGGCGGAGCGTGCTGAACACGGGCACGAAGGGTGCGGTCAGGCCACTCGCGACGAGGACGTCGAGGGCCAGCTCCGGCAGCACGAAGGCGGCGTTGTAGGCGTCGAGCTCCGGGCCCGCGCCGTACGTGCGCGCGAAGATCCGGTCGCGGGCCAGGCCCATCGCGTAGCTGACGAAGGTCAGCACGGACAGGAGGATCGCCCCCTGGGGCAGCAGGCGCGCGAGGAGCTCCCGGATACGCGTGGCCACCCATCCCTCCATCGATCGCGGTCGGCGCGCCTGTGACGCGCTGCGCGGGCACGGTGGGACGGTACCGCGGACGCCGGCGCGACGTCCGTCCGGTGCAGGCGGACACCATGTGCGGGGCGCGCATGCCCCGGGCGACCCCACCGGACCGGCGCGGGGGCCACCCTGCCGCACCGCGCACCGGGACTCAGGTCCGGGAGGGCGATGGGACCGTCGTCGCGACGAGGTGTCGCGCCGCCGGTGCGCGGCCGCACATGGTCCCATCGTGCGATGGCCCGCGAGTACCGGCGGGTCGAACCTGACCCTGCGTCCTGGGGGACGTGGCGCAGGCCAGGTTGGCGGCGCGGGGCAGACGGGGGTCGCCGAGATGCGCAGGACGGGGACGCGCGGGGAAGTGATCGGGGCAGCGCTCGCCATCGCCGCCGTGATGTCGGTCGGGCCGTGGCCCGCCGTGCCGGCGCCTGTGATCGCGGCGCCCGGCGACCCGATCCTGGATGTCGAGCTCGACGTCGACACGGTCACGGTGGGCACCACCGTCACGCTGACCGCCTGGATCTTCGCCGCCGACGGCAGCCCGCTCACGGGGCCGGCCACCAACACGCAGGTGCGCTTCTACTTCGTCGCGGGCAGCGCCAACGACCCCGGCGGCCCCGGCAGCAACGCGGACCTCCAGTGCCACACCGGCCAGGCCGGAACGTGCTCCGTCACCTACGTGCCGATCAACCCGGGCGTGGACATCCTGTGTGCCAAGACGTCGAACGGTCCGGCGAGCTGCACCGAGGCGGTGGACGCCGCCGAGCGCGTGGACGAGTTCGACAGCGTTCAGCGGACGGTGGTCGCCGCCGACCCGTCCCCGAACACGGAGCCGAGCCCGTCGCCCAGCCCGAGCGCGGACCCGTCGCCCAGCGCCGAACCCTCTCCCAGCCCCAGCCCGAGCGCGGACCCGTCGCCCAGCCCCAGCCCCAGCCCGAGCGCGGACCCGTCGCCCAGCGCGGACCCTTCGCCAGCCCCGAGCGTGGATCCTTCGCCCAGCTCAGGCGCAGACCCGTCGCCATCGGCCTCGCCGACCCAGGATCCCGCGCCAGACCCAACCGCCGATCCTTCGCCCAGCCCGAGCGCGGACCCTTCGTCGAGCCCGGATCCATCTCCGGCGGCCCAGCCTTCACCCAGCCCGAGCGTCGATCCGTCGCCCAGTGCCGACCCGTCGCCGTCGGCCTCGCCCAGCGCCGACCCTTCGGCCTCGCCCAGCGCCGACCCGTCGCCCAGTGCCGACCCGTCGCCCAGTGCCGACCCGTCGCCCGGCGCCGATCCGTCGCCATCGGCCTCGCCCAGCCAGGATCCGGGCTCCCCAGCCCCGCCGTCTGGCGATCCCGGCGCGTCTCCCGGCGGCGACGACGACCCGACGCCGGCCCCGACAGGTGCCCCGACCGAGGACCTGGTCGTGCCCCCGAGTGGGGACCCGAGCGCGGACCCGAGCGAGGCCCCCGTCGACGCGACGCCCAGCGCCTCGCCGGAACCAGAACCGGTCACGGCCGCCGTGATCCCGTCCACGGGCAACGGCGCCGGCACGGGCGGCCCGGCGGGCACCGGGGGCACCGCCGGCCCGGCGGGCAACGGTGTCCGCGCCCCGGTCGCCGACCGGCCCTCGGCGGGGCTCTCGGGCGCGTTGGACGCGATCGTCGACTTCGCCGTGGACGGGGCGTCCCGGGTGCTCCGGCCCGAGGCCGCGGCCGCCGTCGCGACCACGTTCGGCTTCCCGATCGCGCTGGCGCTGCTGGTGCTCCTGTTCCTGCTCGTGCAGTCCCGCCTCGACGATCGCGACCCGAAGCTCCGATCCGCGCCGCTGACGATGGCGGACACGCTGGTCGCCTTCGAGGACGACGTCCGATGATGGCCGATCGGACGCGCACCGACTACGCGGCCCTCGGCGACCGGCTGCGCTACCTGCTGGGGCTGCGCTTCGCCCTCGCCGTCATCACGCTCGCGTTCGGGCTCGCCAGCCCGGCCACGCTGGGCATCCCCCTCGGGACGCTCGGCTGGCTGACCGTGGGCTACCTCGTGCTCGCCGTGGCCCTGCACTGGCTCGGGCAGCGCATCCCGGCGACGTCGTTTGCCGTGCTCACCGTGACCCTCCTGCTCGACGGCCTGTTCCTGGCCGCCGCGATGTACGGCACGGGCGGGACCCAGAGTCCGATGCGGTTCCTGATCTACCTGCATCTCGTCGCCGTGTCGCTGCTGGCGTCGTACCGGACCGGCCTCAAGATCGCGCTGTGGCACTCGCTCCTGCTGTTCGTGGTCCTGTATGCGCAGGGTGCGGCCCTGCTGCCGCCGGTGGACGTGCTGCCCGGCGGCTCGATCAGCCTCGACGGCGTGCCGGCCCTCAACGTCACCGCGTTCTGGCTGTTCGCCCTCGCGACGTCGCTGTTCTCGGCCATGAACGAGCGGGAGCTCCGCCAGCGGCGAGCCGACCTCGAGACGCTGGTGCGCGTCGGCGTGCAGCTGGACGATGAGGGTGACCCGGTCCACCAGGCCCGGCTGGTGCTGGGCACGCTCGTTGGTCGCTACCGGTTCCCGCGCGGCCTGGTGCTGGGCTCCTCGGAGGACCACCTGGTGGTCCTCGGCACGCACGGCATCGACGACTGCCCCGACGGCGAACGGCTGGCCGTGGACCCGGTCCTCGTCCGCGCGTGGGCCGCCCGCGCCCCGCTGGCCCTGCGCCGGCTCCGCGCCGACCGCGAGCCCGTGATCGCCGGCCTGATGCCCGATGCCCGCCACGTCATCGTGGCGCCGATGGTCGCCGACGGGCGGCCGGTGGGGGCCGTCGTCCTCGAGCACCGCGGCAGTGCCGTGACCGGCATCGAGCGGCGGGTGATGGGCGTGGTCGCCCAGCTCGCCTCCATCGCGGCGCTCAACCTCCGGAACGCGGTGCTCCTCAACCGGGTCCGCGACCTGGCCGAGCGCGACTCGCTCACCGGCGCCGCCAACCGGCGCTCGTTCCAGGCCAGCCTGGAGCGCGTCCTCGAGACCGCCGACGAGCACGTCTCGCGGATCTCCGCAGTCCTGTTCATCGACCTCGACGACTTCAAGATCGTCAACGACACGCTGGGCCACGCCGCGGGCGATGAGCTGCTCGTGTCGGTGACCCACCGGATCTCGACCCTCGTCCGCGACGGCGACCTCGTCGCCCGTCTCGGTGGCGACGAGTTCGCCATCCTGACAGCGGACCTGCCCGACCTGCGTCGCTCCCGGGCCATGGCCGAGCGGCTGATCCGCGAGCTGCGGGCGCCGTACCAGGTCGCGGGGCGCGTGGTCTCGATCTCGGCCAGCATCGGCATCGCGGGCGCCCACGACGCGATCGGCGGCGCGGCCGACATGGTGCGCAACGCGGACGTGGCGATGTACATGGCGAAGGCCGGCGGCAAGGCCGGCTTCGCGGTCTTCGACCCCGGCATGCACCAGGCCATCCGCGAGCGCCACGAGCTGGCCATGGAGCTCAAGCAGGCCGTGGAGCTCGACCAGCTCGTCCTGCGCTACCAGCCGATCATCGAGCTCCACACCGGCCGCCTCGCGGGCGTCGAGGCGCTCGTCCGGTGGCGCCACCCCGAGAAGGGCCTGATCGCCCCCGGCCAGTTCATCGAGATCGCCGAGGAGCACGGCTCGATCCTGCCCATCGGCCGCTGGGTGCTCCGCGAGGCGTGCCGCCAGACCGCGGCCTGGCATGCCGCCGGGACGACCCCCGGGGACATGTTCGTGGGCGTCAACGTGTCCGCGCGGGAGGTCCAGGAGGCCGGCTTCGTGGACGGCGTCCGAGAGGCGCTGTCCGCGTTCGGCGTCGCCCCGTCGCAGCTCGTGATCGAGATCACCGAGACCGCGCTCCTGCGCGCCACCCCCGCGACGGTCGAGACCCTGCGCGGCCTGCGGGACCTGGGGGTCCGGGTCGTGATCGACGACTTCGGCACCGGCTACTTCTCGCTCAGTCACCTGCGGCAGTTCCCGGTCGACGCCCTCAAGATCGCGGGCGAGTTCACGCAGGAGGGCGAGTCCGAGACGGCGACCCGCTCGTCCGCGCTGGCCGCGGCGATCGTGGCCATGGCCCGGTCGCTGGGGATCGAGACCGTGGCCGAGGGGATCGAGACGCCGGCCCAGGCGGACCGGATGCGGTCGCTCCAGTGCACCTACGGACAGGGCTTCTTCTTCGCCCAGCCGCTCCTGCCCGAGGAGCTGCCCGACGCCGCGCGCGCGTGCGAGATCGCGATGGCCGCGGCGGCCGAGGCGGACGCGATGGCGGAGGCGGAGGCCGCGGCGATGGCGGAGGCCGAGGCGATCGCGCGGGCCGAGGCGATCGCCCAGGCCGGGACCCACCGGACGCGGCGGACCCGCGGGGGCGCGGGGGCCGTCCGCGTGGGAGACCTCGTCCCGGCCTGAGGCCGTCCGCGGGGGCCCGGAGGTGGGTCCGAGGTACTTTCGTGCTGTTGCCGCTGGTGCCCTCCCGCCCGCACAGTTGGTGCCAGCATGCAACTCGCTGCAACGCACCGGGACCTGCAGGCAGGCGTCCCGCCCCGACATGCCGTGACGGCGAGGCGGATCCTGCTCGTGTACGTCGTGGCCGCCGCGGCCTGGATCGGGTTCAGCGATCTCGCCGTCGCGGCCCTGTTCCCGAATGCCCGCGACCTCGCTCTGGCGCAGACCGCCAAGGGCTGGGCGTTCATCGCGGCGACCGGGCTGCTGCTGGGCCTGCTCCTCCGGCGGTACGAGCAGGAGCGCGCGCGGCACACCGCGGCGCTGGCCGAACGGGAGCAGACGTTCCGCCTGCTTGCCGAGCACGCGCGCGATGTCGTGTTTCGCTACCGGGTCGGTCCGCCGCCGTCCGTCGAGTACGTGAGCCCGTCGATCGAGACCGCGCTCGGGTACTCGCCCGCCCAGTTCTACCGGCAGCCGGCGCTCCTGGCCAGTCTGATGCACCCCGACGACGCGCTGGTGTTCGGGGGCGACGCCGCGGGCGCCCTGGTGAGCGACCTCGCGATCGTCCGCCTCCGGACCATCGACGACCGCTGGGTGCCGTTCGAGTTCCACCTCGGGCTGCAGCCGGCGGGGAGCGACGGAGCCGTGGTGGTCGAGGGCGTCGCCCGCGACATCACGGAGCGCGTGCGCCACGAGGCCGAGCTCAACCGCCTCAACCGTGTCCTGCGGACGCTCAGCACGGCGAACCGGGCGCTGATCCGCGCCGACACCGAGACCACGCTGCTCAACACCATCTGCGCCACGATCGCGGACGACGGCGGGTTCCGGTTCGCGTGGGTCGGCTACCTCGAGGCCGACGGGCAGACCGTGCGGCCCGTGGCCCATGCCGGGCACGAGGCCGGGTACCTGTCCGCCGTGCAGTTCGATGCCGCGGATCCGGCGTACGCTCGGGGCCCCGTCGGGACCGCGATCCGCGAGAACCGTCCCATGGCGAGCCAGGACATCGCGCGCGACGAGGTGATGGCACCGTGGCGGGGCGAGGCGATCCCGCGCGGCTACGCCTCGATGGTGGCCCTGCCGCTGGCGACACGGTCGGGCGTGTTCGGGGCGCTCGCGATCTACGGCGCGGAGGTGTCGGCGTTCGGGTCCGACGAGGTGGAGCTGCTCGAGGAGCTGGCCGCCGACCTCGCCTACGGGATCGGGGTGCTGCGGGCACGCGAGGCGCATGCGGCCGGCGAGGCGGAGCGGCTGCGGCTGGCGGCCGCGGTCAGCCAGTCGGGCGAGTCGGTGGTGATCACGGACCCGCAGGCGCGGATCGAGTACGTCAACCCGGCGTTCGAGCGGTTGACCGGGTACCCCCGCGACGAGGTCATCGGCCGCAGGCCCAGCGTCCTCAAGAGCGGCGTCCAGCCGGCCTCCTTCTACGCCGCGATGTGGCAATCGCTGGCCGCGGGCCGGACGTGGGTCGGCGACCTCGTCAACCGGCGCAAGGACGGCTCGCTGTTCACCGAGGAGTCGGTGATCTCGCCGATCCGCGGCGCCGACGGCGAGCTGGCGGGCTACGTGGCCGTCAAGCGCGACGTCACGCATCTCCGGGCCGTCGAGGAGCGCGACCGCACCCGGGCGCGCGAGCGTGCCCTGATCGCCGAGGCGATCGGTGCGCTGCGGCCGGAGCACGGGCCCGAGGAGACTGCGGACGCCATCTGCCGGCAGCTCGTCCGCCTGCCCGAGGCCGCCGCGGCATGGCTGTTCCTGTTCGATCCCGGCGGGACCGCCATCCCCCTCGCCGGCGCGGCGCGCGACGACATGCCGACCACCCGGGCACCCGTGCCGCCGGCCCGCACGGCGCAGCTCCGGGCGCGCGCGCAGGAGGGCCCCTGGGTCGAGCGCTGGGTGCCCCGGCGCGGCCACCCGTACACCGACGAGCTGCGACGGCGCGGCGTCCGGGCCGTCGCCTACGCCCCGTTCGGGCTGGATGGCGAGGTGTCCGGGCTCCTGATCCTCGCCGCCTCGCGCGAGACCGATGCCGCCGGCCTGACCGAGCGCCTGCCGGCGCTGGTCGAGTTCGCGGGCATCAGCGGTGCGGTCCTCGGCCCGTCGCTGCTCCAGCGGACGCGGGTCGAGCAGGCGCGCCACGGGGTCCGGCAGATCCTGGACGACACCGCGTTCAGGCCGGTGTTCCAGCCGATCATCAACCTCGAGTCCGGCGAGGTCGAGGGGTACGAGGCGCTGACGCGGTTCACGGACGGGACGCCGCCCGACGTCCGGTTCGCCGAGGCGGCGCGGGTGGGCCTCGGCATCCAGCTCGAGGCCGCGACGCTGCGCGCGGCCGTCGCGGCCGCGGAACCGCTGCCAGCCGGGGCGTTCCTCAACGCCAACGTGTCACCGGCGATGGTCGCGGCTCACGAGCCGCTGGCGTCGATCATCGGCGGATCGAGCCGCCCGGTCGTGCTCGAGCTGACCGAGCACGAGGCGATCACCGACTACGCCGCCTTCCGCGAGGCCGTCACCGCGTTGGGCGCCGACCTCCGGCTGGCGGTGGACGACGCCGGCGCCGGGTTCGCGAGCTTGCGTCACGTGCTGGAGCTGCGCCCCGACATCGTCAAGATCGACCGGTCGGTGGTCCAGCGGCTCGAGGGCGACCCGGCTCGCCAGGCACTGGTCTCGGGCTTCCGCCACCTCGCCGACTCGATCGCCTGCCAGCTGATCGCCGAAGGGATCGAGACCCCGGCCGAGCTCGCGGCGCTCCGCGGCCTCGGGATCACGCACGGGCAGGGGTTCCTGCTCGGTCGCCCGGCGCACGCCAGCGAGCTGCTGGCCGCGGGCTGACCGGCGGGCTCACTCGCCGGCGTCGCGCCGGTTGGTGTCCGCAAGGCGCTTGCGGCTGTCCTCCCGGACCCGCGTGATCTTCGAGCTGGCGCCCATGCCGTCCACCTGTGGCCCGGGGACCGGGTTGCGCGGCGTCCGGCCGCGGGTCCGCGCCGCGTCGCGCGCCGCCTCGCGGCCGGCCATCCGCTCGCCGATGGTGCGCTCGTAGCCCTGGTCCGAGGGGAGGTAGTAGCGGCGCGCGGCCAGCTCGTCGGGCAGGTACTGCTGGGCGACATCGTGGCCGTCGAAGTCGTGGGGATACTGGTAGCCGACGCCGATGCCGTGGTGCTTCATCCGGCGATCGGCCGCGTTGCGCAGGTGGAGCGGCACGGGGAGCGAGCCGTGCTCCACGACGTCGGCGACGGCCGCCCAGTACGCCGCTCCCGCCCGGTTCGACTTGGGTGCGGTCGCGATGTAGGCCGCGGCCTGGGCGAGCGCGTACTGCGCCTCCGGCAGGCCGACGTGGTCCAGCGCCGCGGCGGCCGCCACGGCGACCTGGAGCGCCCGGGGATCGGCGTTGCCGACGTCCTCCGAGGCGCTGATGATCAGCCGGCGGGCGATGAACCGCGGGTCCTCGCCGGCGACGACCATCGCGGCCAGCCAGTAGAGCGCGGCGTCCGGATCGTTGCCGCGGAGGCTCTTGATGAACGCGGACACGGTGTCGTAGTGGCCGTCACCGGCGCGGTCGTAGGCGAGGACGCGCTGCTGGGCCGCCGACTCGACGTCCGACAGGGTGGGGGAGACGGCGCCGGCGTCGGGCGACCGGTGGCCCTCGTCCTCGGCCAGCGCCACGGCTCCCTCGAGGACGTTGAGCGCCTGGCGCGCGTCGCCGCCCGAGAGATCCACGAGGTGCTCGAACGCGTCCTCGCCGAGCGACACGCCGCCCCGCGGCCCGAACGGCCCGGCCAAGCCCCGCTCGGCGTCCTCCAGCGCCCGGCGCACGATCACGGCCACGTCCTCGTCGGCCAGCGGCTCGAGCCGCCACACCCGCATCCGCGACAGGAGGGCGGAGTTCACCTCGAAGTAGGGGTTCTCGGTGGTCGCGCCGATGAGCGTGACCGTGCCGTCCTCGACGTGGGGCAGCAGGGCGTCCTGCTGGGCCTTGTTGAAGCGGTGGATCTCGTCCACGAACAGGACGCTGCGCCGGCCCTCGAGGGTCAGCACCTCCTGCGCCCCGGCGATCAGCGCGCGGACCTCGGCCACGCCGGCCATGACCGCGGAGATGGTCCGGAACTCGGCACCCACGGCGTCCGCGAGCAGCCGGGCGAGCGACGTCTTGCCGGTGCCCGGCGGGCCCCACAGCAGGAGCGAGGCAAGGTGCCCGCGGGCGACCGAGCGGCGGAGCGGGCCCCGCTCGCCGACCAGGTGCGCCTGCCCGACGAACTCCTCCAGCGAGCGCGGGCGCATCCGGGCAGCGAGCGGCTGCCGCTCGGGCGGCGGCCGGAACAGGGGTTCGGGACGGGCGCCGGGAGCGTTGCGCCGGGTGGGCATGCGCCGATGGTAGCCCCGCGGGCGTCAGGCGATCGTGATGACCTCGGCGACGTCGATGAGCACCCACAGGGCGGCCAGGATCGCGAACAGGATCAGCGCGATCCGGACGATCTCCTTCACGTCCCGGGCGACGTACGCGTACTGGTCCTGTGCCTGGGTCGCCAGCGAGCCGCCGGGGCCGGCGTCCCGGCCGATCGCCGCCCGCTCGCGGGTCCGCTGGCGGGCCCGCTCGGCCGCGCGCTCCTCGGCCAGCAGCTGGGCCTCGAGCTCG
>JBFMAT010000003.1:0-126619 GCA_040755495.1 Chloroflexota bacterium | reverse complement strand
CCCCCCCGCGGGAGCCGGGCGGCGTCGTCGATTCCGGGGCCGGTCAGGCGCGAGCGGCCCCGTCCGGCAGGTGCGCCAGCGGCTGGCGGCCCGCGAACCCCTCGTCGTGTCCGTGCCAGAACCCGACCCCCGCCTCGCCCAGTCGCCAGCACAGCCACACGTGGCGGCCGCTCACCAGCGCCGGGAAGTCCAGCAGCCCGGTGGCGATGTCGCGCAGGACGATCGAGCGCTCGTCGAGCCACGCAACGTCCGCCTGCATCTGGTCCACGATCCCGCGCATCCGCAGCCGGAGGCGGCGCAGCTCGGGATCGTCGTCGTCGGCGACCGTGCCCTCGGCGATCACGTCGCCGATCACCAGGCCCTCGCGGTCCCGATACGCGTCGCGGAGCCCGACGAGCTCATCACGCTGGTCGCGCAGGCGCCCCACGACCGCCGTCAGCTCCGGCAGCAGGTCGTTGGCGTCGTCGAGTGAGTAGAACCGGGACACCCGGCGATTGTACCGGCGTGCGGCGGACGACCCGTGCGAGCCGGATGGCCCCGCCGGTCGACCGACCGGCGACCCGCGGGCGCAGCCGCGCGCACGCTGGCCGCGAGGCCCGCGGGTCCGGTCGGTCCGTGGCCCCATCGGACCGCCGGCGGTTGGCCCCAAGGTAGGATTGCCGGCAGCGCCCCGGGCACCGAGGATCAGCACACCCCCGGAGGTCACGTGCTCGCCCGACGCCATCGCCCCGCGCTCCCGCACCTCGCGTCCGCCCTCGCCGTCCTGCTGGCGCTCGCGCTCACGCAGGCCACGCTGCCGACCCCCGTGTTCGCGGCGACGACGCTTGCAGCGAGGTGCGATGGGGTCAACCTGCGGACGCGCCCGTCGACGAGCGCGGCCATCAAGACCCGGATCAAGGCCGGGACGCGGGTCGTCGCGACCGCCCGGGTCAGCGGGACCCGCTGGAGCACGCGCTGCGCCGGGCGATCCGCGAGGGGCAGCTCCTGGTACCGGATCATCTCGATCAACGGCCGCAGCGTGTCCCGGCTGTACGGCGTGAAGTACGTCTACGGCGCGACGAGCCTGTTCCGAACCGTGACCGTCGCCCCGGCACCCACGCCGACTCCCACCCCGAAGCCGACCCCCACGCCCACACCCACACCATCGCCCACGCCCACGCTCGCCCCGGCGCCCACGCCGGCCCCGACGCGGACGCCCTCGCCGATCGACTCGGGCTACATCGAGGGGATCGACGTCAGCCACTGGCAGGGGCCGATCGACTGGCCGACCGTCGCCGACACGGGGCGCAAGTTCGCGTTCCTCAAGGCGTCCGATGACACGGACTTCGTCGACTCGACGTACGCCCGGAACTACCAGCAGGCGAAGGCCGCCGGGCTCGTCGTCGGCGGGTACCACTTCGCGCGCCCGGACGCGGTCCCCGGCAGCGCGATCGCGGAGGCCGACCATTTCGCGGACACGCTGATCCTCGCCAGTGGCGACCTGCGGCCCGTCCTGGACCTCGAGCAGACCGGCGGCCTGCCCGCGGCGGAGCTCCAGGCCTGGGTCCGCGCCTTCCTGGACCAGGTCTACCTGCGGACCGGCCTGCGGGCGACGATCTACGTCTCGCCCGCCTTCTGGTCGAACAAGATGGGCAACAGCGGCTGGTTCGCGGCCAACGGCTACGACACGCTCTGGATCGCGCACTGGACGACCGGGGTCGCGCCCACCGTGCCCGCCAGCAACTGGGCCGGCGAGGGCTGGACGTTCTGGCAGTACACGTCGGACGGCGCGGTGCCCGGCATCCAGGGGCGGGTGGACCTCGACCGCTACCGCTGGGACGACCTCGGGCAGGTCACGATCCCCTGACGCGCCGTCGCGCGGCCGCGGTGCCCGCGCCACGGCGGCACCCGGGCAACCCGTCGTGGCGGTGCCCGGAGCGCTCCGCCGCATCCCCTAGACTGCTCGCCACATGGACACGCCCGCGCCCGCCGCGTCTGCCACGCACGCCCATGCCGGCGACGACCATCACCATCCGGCCGGCGCGGGGCCGCGCCCCAACGCCCTGATCGACCTGGTCCGCGCCTCGGTCATCGGCGACGACGAGGCGGTGCTCGGTCCGTTCGGCGTGCGGCGGGTCACCTATGCGGACTACACGGCGTCGGGGCGGAGCCTCTCGTTCATCGAGGACTACATCCGGGATGCGGTCCTGCCGCTGTACGCGAACACGCACACCGAGAGCTCCGGCACGGGCCTCCAGACCTCGCGCTTCCGCGAGGAGGCCCGCCGGCTGGTGCTCGAGGGCGTCGGAGGCGACCACGATCGCCACGCCGTGATCTTCTGCGGCTCGGGGTCCACGGCCGCGATCAACCGCCTGGTGGACGTCCTGCAGCTGCGGCTCCCGGCCGACCTCGACGACCGCTGGGACCTCCGCTCCCGCATCCCGCCGGCCCAGCGGCCGGTCGTGTTCATCGGGCCGTACGAGCACCACAGCAACGAGCTGCCGTGGCGCGAGTCCATCGCGGACGTGGTCACGATCCGCGAGGATCCCGATGGCTACATCGACCTCGCCCAGCTGGCGTTCGAGCTCGCCGCCTACGCCGACCGGCCGCTCAAGATCGGCTCCTTCTCGGCGGCGTCGAACGTCACCGGGATCGTGTCCAACACGTACGCGATCTCGCGCCTGCTCCACGAGCACGGCGCGATCTCGCTGTTCGACTTCGCGGCGGCCGCGCCGTACGTCTCGATCGAGATGGACCCGCCGGGCGACCCGCTGGCGTACAAGGACGGCGTGTTCATCAGCCCGCACAAGTTCATCGGCGGGCCGGGCACGCCGGGCGTGCTCGTCGCACGCCGGGAGCTGTTCCAGAACAGCGTCCCCGGGATGCCGGGCGGGGGCACGGTCGCGTACGTCAACCCGTTCGAGCACGTCTACCTGTCCGACATCGAGCACCGCGAGGAGGGCGGCACGCCGGCCATCGTGGAGTCGATCCGGGCCGGCCTCGTGTTCCAGCTCAAGTCCGCCGTGGGGGTGGAGGCGATCCGGGAGCGCGAGCACGACTTCGTCCACCGCGCGATGCACCGCTGGGAGGCCAACCCCTCGATCGAGATCCTGGGCAGCCACCAGGCCGAGCGGCTGTCCATCGTCTCGTTCGTCGTCCGCCACGCCGGGCGGTACCTCCACCACAACTTCGTCGTCGCGCTGCTCAACGACCTGTTCGGCATCCAGTCGCGGGGCGGCTGCTCGTGTGCCGGGCCGTATGGCCACCGGCTGCTGGGGATCGATCTCGAGACCAGCCACGAGTTCGAGCGCGAGATCGCCCGCGGCTGCGAGGGGATCAAGCCCGGCTGGGTCCGGGTCAACTTCAACTACTTCATCAGCGAGGCCGTGTTCGAGTTCATCCTCGACGCCGTGGACCTGGTCGCGAGCGAGGGGTGGCGACTGCTGCCCGAGTACGCGTTCGACGCGGCCAGCGGCCTGTGGCGCCACCGCGCCGGGCTGCCCGAGCCGCCGCTCTCGCTGCGCGACATCCGCTACGCGGACGGGCGGATGGCGTACGACGGCCACCGCCGCCACGAGCCGGAGTCGCGGCTCACGGGGTACCTCGAGGAGGCGCGAGCCCTGCTCGCCGACCGGCCGCGGAGCCTGGCGGCGCCGACCCTCGATCCGGGCGAGGTCGGCCCCGACTTCGAGGGCCTGCGCTGGTTCCTGCTGCCGGAGGACGTGGCGGCGCGTGGCTGAGGCGGCCGTCCTCGGGATCGATCTCGGGACCACGGAGGCGAAGGCGGCGCTGGTCACGCCCGGCGGGCGGCTGGTGGGCCTGGGCCGGGCCTCGTACCCGCTGCACACCGGGCCCGATGGGCGCGCGGAGCAGTCGCCGGCCGACTGGTGGGCGGCCGTGGCGGCGGCGGTGCGCTCGATCGACGCCGCCGGGTCCGAGGTCGGGGCCGTGTGCGGGGTGGGGCAGGGACCGACGCTGGCCGTGCTCGACGCCGACGCGATGCCGGTCCGGCACGCCATCACCTGGCAGGACCGCCGGGCGGGCAACGGCGGGTTCGGGCTGCTGCCGAAGCTGGCCTGGCTGGCGCGCGAGGAGCCGGCGTCCGTCGCGCGTGCGGCGTGGCTGACGACGGCGTGGGACGCGCTGGGCCTGTGGCTGTCCGGGCGGGCGGCCACCGCCCTGCAGGGCCACGAGACGGCGTTGGACGAGGCGGCGCTGCGGGGCGCGGGGGTGCCCCCGGAGCGGGTGCCGGCGCCGGTGCCCGTGGGATCGGTGCTCGGCCCGCTCCGGGCGACCGCGGCGGCGGCGATGGGGCTCCGGGCCGGGACCCCGGTCGTGGCCGGCGTCAACGACGGGATGGCGAGCGTCCTGGGGGCCGGCCTGCGGGTGGCCGGCGACGCGGTGGACACCGGCGGCACGTCCGGCGGCCTGGCGATCTGCTCGGACCGGCCGCTCGACCTGTCTGGGGTGTACTCCGCCCCGGCGCCGCTGCCGGGGCGCTGGATCCTGGGCGGGGCGATGGCGGCCATCGGGGCGTCCGTGGACTGGCTGCGCACGGCGGTCCTCCGCGACCGGTGGACGGTGGACGAGCTGTTCGCCGCGGCGGCCCCGGTGGCGCCGGGCGCCGACGGCCTGGTGTTCCTGCCCTACCTCGCCGGCGAGCGGGCTCCCGTGTTCGACGAGGCGGCGCGCGGCGCGTTCGTGGGGCTCACCCTGGCGCACGGGCCCGCGCACCTGGCCCGCGCCGTGCTCGAGGGCGGGGCGTTCGCGGTGCGCCACGTCGCGGAGCCGATCCTCGCCGCCGGCATCCCGCTCGGCGAGCTGCGCCCCGCCGGCCGGCCCACCCCGGGCGACCTGTGGGCCCGGATCAAGGCCGACGTGCTGGGCGTCCCGGCGGCGATCCCGACGATCGGCGAGACGGCCGTGCTGGGGGCGGCGATCCTCGCGGCGTCGGGGGCCGGGGCGGTGCCGGACCTCGAGGCCGGCGTGGCGGCGATGACGTCCACCGCCCGGCGCCTGGACCCGGACCCCGCCGCCCACGCCCGCTACGACGAGCGGTTCGCCGTCTACCGCGACCTCTACCCGGCGCTCAAGCCCGCCTTCGACGCCGTCGCCGCAGCGCCCAGCCGACGCCGGCGACGGCGAGGCCGGTGAGCCAGATGAGCGGGACGCCGAGGAAGGCGAACGTCAGCAGGCTCAGCCGCCAGTCCCAGCCGTCGGGGCAGGGGACGGACGCGGGCCCGTAGAAGCACGCCTGCTGGGCGTCGGTGAGACTCGCCGTCGCCCAGCCTGCGAGCACGACGCCGACGACCAGCAGCACGAGCGTCCAGGCGAGGAGGCCACTCGTCCACCGGTTCCACATCGGTCGCGTGCACCTCCCGTCGATGGCCGTCACCACCCGCATGCTGCGCGCACTCGCCGGGCGGCGCAAGCGCTCGCCTCGCGCGGTGGTAGCATCCCCGGCAGAGCCTTCGGGGCAGGGTGCGATTCCCGACCGGTGGTAGGGTCCCGCGAACGCGGGGCGAGCCCACGAGCGGCTCTCCGGACGTGAGCCCGGGGAGTGCAGCAGATCCGGGGCGAGGCAGGTCCTCGTCGAGCGGAGCCGACGGTACAGTCCGGATGGAAGAAGGCCACGGGCCGGTTCGATTCCGCCCAGGGATCGTCGCCGCGCGCCTCCTGCCCCGTTGCGCCGTGAGCGCGTACGGAGGTGCAGATGGCGACAGCGAGGGAACCGGCGGCGACCCCGTCGAACCCGTCCGCGCCTGCGCCCTCGCACGCGTCAGCGCCGGCGGCCGCCCGTGCCCCCCGGCCGGGCGCCGGCATCCGGATCGAGGGCGTCTCGCTGACGTTCCGCGGCGCGCGCACCGTCCATGCGCTGGACGCGATCGATCTCGACATCCGGCCGCGCGAGGTGGTCGCCCTGATCGGCCCCAACGGCTGCGGCAAGAGCACGCTCCTGCGCGTCATCGGCGGCCTGATCGCGCCCGACGGCGGCGGCGTGGCGCTCGACGGCGATCCCGTGACCGGGCCGGACCCGCGGATCGGCCTCGTGTTCCAGGAGCCGCGGCTCCTCGCCTGGCGCACGGCGGAGGACAACGTCCGCTTCCCCATGGAGCTCGCCGGCTGGCCGGAGTCCCGCCAGGCCGCCCGCGCCGAGGACCTGCTCGGCCTCGTGGGCCTGCGCGAGTTCGCGAAGGCGAAGCCGTCCACGCTGTCCGGCGGCACCCGCCAGCGCGTCTCGATCGCGCGCGCCCTCGCCCTGGAGCCCGGCGTCCTGCTGCTCGACGAGCCGTTCAGCGCCCTCGACGCCCTCACCCGCGAGCGGTTCAACGCGGAGCTGCTGCGGCTGTGGGAGCGGACCGGCACCACGATCGTGCTCGTCACCCACAGCATCCCGGAGGCGGTGTTCCTCGCCGACCGCGTCGTGGTGCTGTCGCCGCGACCGGGTCGCGTGGTGGCGGAGGTCCCCGTGGACCTGCCGCGGCCGCGACGGGTGGCGGACCTCGACTCCGCGTTCGTCACCTCCGTCGCGGCGGACGTCCGGCGCTACCTCGTCGACACCACGGATGATGCGATCGCGATGGCCGAGGCCCGGGTCGCGATCCCGGCCGGCACCCCGCCCGACGCCCTCCGCCGCCATGCCGACACGGAGCCGGGGACGCCGGCCTGGTTCGACCCGTACCGGCCGGAGGACGGGGCATGACCGCGAGGACGCCCACGATCCGCCGGACCCGCCGCCTCGCGCGGCTCGCCGGCCCGGCGGCGGCCAGCCTCGTCGTGTTCCTCGTCGCCTGGCAGCTGATCGTGTTCCTCGGCGGCTACCCGCCGTTCATCCTGCCCGGGCCGCTGACCGTCGGGGAGCGGTTCCTGCGGGCCTGGACCGACGGCACGATGTGGCCCCACATGCAGACCACGCTGGTCGAGGTCCTGCTGGGTTTCGGGATCGGCGCCGGGCTGGCGCTGGTGACCGGGGTCCTGCTCGCCCGATCACGCCTGGCCGAGCGACTCCTCAGCCCGTACCTCGTCGCCGCCCAGGCGACGCCGATCCTCGCGCTGGCCCCGCTGATCGCCCTGTGGTTCGGCACGGGGCTGGTGTCGAAGCTGGTGATCACGACCCTGATCGTGTTCTTCCCGGTCGCCGTCGCGACGATGGTCGGCATCCGGTCCGTGGACCCGCGCCTGCTCGAGATGGCCCGCAGCTTCCGGGCCACCGGCTGGCAGGTCGTCACCCGGGTCGAGGTCCCGGCCGCGCTGCCGGCGATCCTCGGCGGGATGCGGGTCGGCGTCACGCTCGCGGTGATCGGCGCCATCGTGGCCGAGTGGGCGGGCGGCGAGACCGGCCTCGGCGTGCTGATCAACGTCGCCCGCGGCTCCCTGTTCGACATCCCGCTCATGTTCGCCACCCTGCTCACGCTCGCGTT
The DNA here is from genome assembly GCA_040755495.1 of Chloroflexota bacterium. Classification (GTDB taxonomy): domain Bacteria; phylum Chloroflexota; class Limnocylindria; order Limnocylindrales; family CSP1-4; genus CAIXZV01. The sequence continues at coordinate 119,219 of JBFMAT010000003.1, read as the reverse complement.
GACCGGCGTGGCGCTGTATCTCGCGATGCTGCTCGTCGAGCGCCGGCTGGTCGGTGACCGATGAGCCACCAGACCACCCAGGAGGTTCGAAGACCCGTGCGACCCGCCCGTCCCCGCCTCGCCGCCCGGCCCATCGGAGCCGTCGTCGCGGCCCTCGCCATCCTCGTCGCCGCCTGCGGGGGCTCCACGCCGCCCTCGCCGTCGCCCACGACCACGCTCGTCGTCGGCCTGGGCTACATCCCGAGCGTCCAGTTCGCGCAGTTCTACCTCGCCGACCAGGCGGGCTACTACCGCGACGCCGGCCTCGAGGTCACGCTCCAGAACAAGATCGACCCGGACCTGATCACGCTGCTCGGGCAGGGCTCGATCGACATCGGCAGCGGCGACGGCACCTCGGTCATCCCGGCGGTCAGCCAGGGCATCCCGGTGGTCTACACGTCCACGATCTACGGCACGTTCCCGGCGATCGTCGTGGCCCGGGCCGACTCGGGGATCACGACCGCCGCCGACCTGCGCGGCAAGAAGATCGGCCTGCCGGGCAAGTTCGGGACCTCGTGGATCCAACTCCAGGCGCTGCTTGCCTCGGCGAGTCTGACCGAGGCCGACGTGGAGCTCGTCCTGTACCCGGACTTCGGCCAGACGGCGGCCCTCCAGCAGGGCGCGGTGGACGCGGCCACGGGCTTCGCGAACAACGAGCCGATCGTGCTCCGCCGGGCCGGCATCGAGCCCGTCGTGCTGGGCATCGACGACGTCACGCCGCTGCCGGGACCCGGCCTCGTGACCGGGCGGGCAACGCTGGACTCGAAGCGCGACGCCCTGGCCGCGTTCACCGCCGCCACGCTGCGGGCGATGGACGAGATCGCCGCGGATCCCCAGAAGGGCCTGGACGCGACGTTCGCCGCCGTGCCGGACCTGGCCGCGGACCCGGCGCTCCAGCGCGAGATCCTCGACGCCACGATCGCGACCTGGACCAACAACCGGACCAAGGCCCCGTTCGGGTCGATCGACCGCGACGGCTGGCAGCAGTCGCTGGAGTTCATGACCTCGCTGGGCCTGGTGCCCAACCCGGTCACGGTGGACCAGCTGGTGGACGACTCGCTGCTGCCCTGAGGCTCGCGAGGGAGGGGCGGCCCCCGCGATCGGGCCATCGGGCCGTTCCGCGAGGCAGCGGGGTCAAGCATCCTCGCGCCCGGCGGTGACCGGGTCGTCGCGTGACGGCCCCGCCGCGGACGAGGATGCAGATGGACGCGGTCCACGTGGGCGCCCTGTGGGTTCACACCCTGGCGATGGTGATCGTGCTCGGCTACTACGGGATCGTGGCCCGGATCGTGCTGCCGGCGCTGCGCCGGAGCCTCGACGGCCCGGGCCTCGCAGTCGCCGTCCCGGCCGTGGAGCGGCGGGCGCTGCCCTTCGTCCTCGCGGCCGCCGTCGCGTTCATCGTCACCGGCGCCTACCTGCTCGTGGTCGACGACCGCTACACGGGCATCGGCGACTTCTCGTCGTCGTGGTCCACCCTGATGCTGGTCAAGCACCTGGTCATCGTCGTGATGCTCGCCCTGGCGGTCGTGGTGGACCGCCTCGCACGCTCGGTCGGCGAGGCGACGGACGAGGGCCGCGGGCAGGTCCTCGACGTCCTCGTGCTGGTCGCGGACGGGGCGACGGCCATGGGGGCGATCGCCCTGCTGCTGACGGCGGTCGCCCAGCTGGGCTGAACGCCGGCGCGCCGGTCGTCGCGTCATGCGGACGTGCTACGGTCCCACCCGAGCCCGTAGCTCAGTGGCAGAGCAGGGGACTTTTAATCCTCGGGTCCTGGGTTCGAATCCCAGCGGGCTCGCCAGGGCTCGCCTCGAGCACGCTGGGTCAGCGCGCCTCGAGGGAGCGCTTGGACAGGCCGTAGAAATACCCCTCGATCGCGGTCTTCGGGGCGTCGTCGGGCCGGACCGCGGCCCCGAGGGTCACGAACAGCGGCGCGAAGTGCTCCACGGTGGGGTGCGCGAACGGCATGCCCGGGGCCTTCTCGCGGAACGCGAACAGCGTGTCGAGATCGCCCCGGGCGAGCGATTCCGCGGCCCACCGGTCGAACTCGACGGACCACTGCGGGGCGCCCGGCCGGCCCATCATGTACTCGGCGATGAACGGCAGGCCGTGGGTCATGAACCCCGACCCGATGATCAGCACCCCCTCGTCGCGCAGCGGGGCCAGGCGCCTGCCGACCTCGAACAGGTGCTCCGGGTCGAGGTCCGGCATCGACAGCTGGAGGACCGGGATGTCGGCGTCCGGGTACATCGCCATCAGCGGCACCCAGGCGCCGTGGTCCAGGCCGCGGGCCGGACGCTCGATGACGGGCTCGCCGGCCGGCATCCGGGCCTTCACGGACGCGGCCAGCGCCGGCGCGCCGGGGGCGCGGTACTGGAGCTCGTAGAAGCGCTCCGGGAACCCGTAGAAGTCGTACACCAGCGGGACGGTGGTCGTGGCCCCGATCGCCATCGGGGCGGTCTGCCAGTGGGCGCTGACGATGAGGATCGATGACGGTCGCGGGAGGTCTCGAGCCCACGACGCGAGCTGGCCCATCCACAGCGGATCGTCGAGCAGCGGCGGCGCGCCGTGGCCCAGGTACAGGGCGGGGAGGGGGCCGGCGGCGGGCGACGTTTCAGGCGGCGTGGTGTCCAGCGCCGCAGTGGGCGCGATGTCGGGTCCGGGACGCTGGGTGGTCATCGGGGGGCGGTCTCCGGGGTCGCGGGAGGTTGGCCGAACGGTAGCCTGCGGTGCCGGGCGACGCAACGAGGCATCGCCCGGCGGGAGGGGGCGGGTCAGGCGGCGACCGGCGCGCGGACGACCGCGGCCTCGGGCGGGGCCACGAGCACGTAGGCCGTGGCCCAGGCGCCGCCGTTGAGCATCTGGAGCCGGATGTTGAGCCAGGCGAGGCCCTCGAGCTCCTGGGCGGCGGCCAGCGGACCCACGCGCACCGGGCGGAACCCGATCGAGCCCGCGAGCTCGCCCACGGCGGCCGCGGCCGCGTCGTCGTCCGTCGCGAACAGGGCGTCGAGCGTCGTGCCCTGGCCCGCCGGATCGGCCTGGTTGGTGGCGAACAGGGTGTTGAACGCCTTCACGACGCGCGCGCCGGGGAGCAGGCCGGCCAGCCGCTCGGCCGCGGACGGGCCGCCCGCGGTGGCGAGACCGGAGTAGTCCGGCTTGAGCGGGTTGGTGGCGTCCACGACGACCTTGCCGGCGACGACCGGGACGATCTCGGCGGCCACGGCCTCGATGGCGGCGAACGGGACGGCGAGCACGACGACGTCCGCGCCGGCGACGGCGTCCACGGCGCTGGCGGCCCGGGCCCCGGCGCCCGCGGCCAGGGTGCGGGCCTTGTCCGCGTCGCGCGCGGCGAACGTGACCTTGTGGCCGGCCTTCGAGAATGAGCTCCCGAGCGCCGAGCCGACGTTCCCGGTTCCGATGACGGCGATGTTCATGGCGTAGTCTCCAACCTCTCCGGGGGCCACCGCGCATCCCGGCGCCGGGCCCTTGACGTTTTGCTTCAGGCAAATCAACATTGCCTACAGCGATACTCTGCCACGGTGTAGGCCAGGAGTCAAGTAGGTTGTCTGACGAGAAACAGCGGGAGCCGGCCGGCCGGGTCAACGTCGGCCGTGAGACGCGCCGCTGGCGCCAGTCGCGTGGGCTGACGCTCGCCCAGGTGAGCGATCGCAGCGGGCTCAACGTCGGCTACCTGAGCCAGATCGAGAACGAGAAGGCGGTGCCGTCGCTTGACGCCCTGGCGGCGATCGCGGCTGCCCTGGACGTGCCACCCGCATGGCTGCTCCTGGACTCCGGACTGCCACCGCGGGTGGTCCTCGCGGAGGACCGGCCGAGCCTCCCTGCGACCGGCGGGGCGCGGATCACCGAGGTCGATGCGGGGACGTCGCGCGACATGTGCATCATCGAGGCGGTCGTGCCGCCCGGCCACGCGACCGGGGTCCACGCGCACCAGGGCGATGAGCACCACGTCATCCTGTCCGGCCGCTGGCGGATGACCCATGGCGACTCGGTGATGGAGCTCGGGCCCGGCGACTACCTGGCCTGGGACCCGACCGTGCCCCACGACGCCGAGAACATCGGGCCCGACGAGGCGCGGATCCTGATCATCTATCCCCGCCACGGCCGTCGGACGACGGACACGGACGAACGGCGAAGGAGCTGACGATGACGGGGCCGAAGACGCGGCCGACATCGGGGACGATGCGGGCGCCGGTCGTGCTGATCACGGGCGCCACCGGGCCGGTGGGGCGGGCGGCCGCGGCGCGGTTCGCCGCCGACGGGGCTCGGATCGCGCTGGTCGGCACCGACCCTGGCCGCCTCGAGGCCGTCGTGCGCGAGCTCGGGCTGCCGGAGGACCGCGTGCTCCCGGTGCCGGGCGACCTCCGCGACGGCGAGGCGGCGCGGGCCGTGGCGGGAGCCGTGGAGGCGCGCTTCGGGCGGGTCGACGTGCTGCTCCACCTCGTCGGCGGCTGGACCGGCGGCACGGCGGTCGCGGACCTCGACCCGGACGAGGTCGCCCGGATGCTGGACCAGCACCTGTGGACGACGCTCCACGTCCTCCAGGCGGTGGTGCCGGGCATGGTGGCCCGTGGCTTCGGGCGGGTGCTCGCCGTGTCCTCGCCGCTGGCCGCCAACCCGGGCCCACGGGGCGCCGCCTACGCGATGGCCAAGGCCGCCGAGGAGGTGCTCCTGCGCTCGCTCGCGCGCGAGACCGCGGGGAGCGGCGTGACCGCGAACCTGCTCGTGGTGCGCGCGATCGACGCGAAGCACGAACGCGAGACGGCCCCGGCGTCGCGGAACGCGGCCTGGACGACGCCCGAGGAGGCCGCGGAGGCCCTGGCCTTCCTCGCCTCGCCCGCGGCCGCCGCGATCACCGGGGTGCGGATCCCGCTCGACGGCCGCGGCTGACCGCCGGCACGGACGACACGCGACGCCTCGGCTCGTCCTCAGCCGCGTCGCAGCCGCCCGAGCAGCGACCGCGGCGAGCCGTGCTCCCGCAGCCGCCGCGCGAGGGCCTCGGCCAGGGCCGAGTACTCGTCCGGCGTGTTGTACCCCTGGGCCGAGATGCGGACGATGACCGCCCTCGGACGCTCGCCCTCGGGGATTGCCGCCGCGACCGGCCAGGTGAGCACCGGCACCTCGATCCGCTCCTCGTCGTACAGCGCAGCCTGCAGGCGCTCCGCCGCCGCCGGCGTCGCCGCGAGGCCCGGCAACGGGATCGAGGCCATCGCGCCCAGCATCGCGTCGGGCGAGGGTGCCGGCACGCCCAGGGCCGCGCAGATCGTGTCCCGGGCGCGGCGAGCCAGGGCGGCGTTGGCGGCCATCAGCCCGGACCAGCCCTCGTCGTGCAGGCCGCCGACGTAGCGGATCGCGGCCGGCAGCGAGAGGACCGCGGTCGGGTCGAACGTCCCCGTCCAGTCGAACCCCAGCCGGAACCGCGACCGGTCGGTCCGGGTGTCGTTCGCCCCGTGGGACACGACCAGCGGGCGGGTGCTCGCGCGGAGATCGGAGCGCACGGACAGGATCGCCGCGCCCTTCGGCGCGCACAGCCACTTGTGCCCGTTGCCCGTCCAGTAGGCGGCGCCGATCGCCGTCACGTCCACGGGCACCATGCCGGGGGCGTGCGCGCCGTCGACCATCGTGTCCACGCCCCGGCGGTCCAGCTCGCGGACGACAGCCGCAACCGGGAAGATGAGCGCCGTCGGCGAGGACACGTGGCTGACCAGCGCGAACCGGGTCCGCTCGGTGGTGGCCTCGATGTACGCCTCCACGACCTGTGACGGGTCGTGGATCGGGAACGGGATCCGGGCGATGACGAGCCTGGCCCCGTCACGGTCCGCCGCCGCGCGCATCGCGTTGAGCGTCGCGTTGTACTCGTGGTCGCCGGCCAGCAGCTCGTCGCCCGGCTGGAAGCGTCGCGACGCGAGCACCGTGGACACGGCCGTAGTCGCGTTGGGAACGAACGCGATCCCCTCGGGATCCGCGTTGAGGAACGCCCCCACCCGCCCCCGGACGTCGTCCAGCTGCGCCTCGAGCTCCCGATCGAAGAAGCGGACCGGCTCGGCCTCCATCCGCTCGCGCCACACCTGCTGGGCCTCGAGGACCGGCACCGGGCAGGCGCCGAAGCTGCCGTGGTTGAGGAACGAGATGGTCGGCTCGAGGAGCCAGGGCGAGCGGTCGAAGGTGCGGTGCGCCACGGCGCGACGATAGACCACCGCGGGACGCGCGGTGGGGCTCAGCCGATGACGAACCGCTCGCCGTGACCGGCCGGGCGGATGGCCGCAAGGGCGCCCGGTGGGATCGGGTGGACCCTGCCCGGCCCGACCGCCGTCCACGGGGCGCCCGGGCGGCCGATGGCCATCGTGCGCTCGTCCAGGCCGAGCCAGGCCAGCGGCTCGCCGCCGGCCTCCACGGCGGTCCGCCAGGCGTCGAGCCGGGCCGGTGAGAAGTGGGGGAGCACCGCGAGCCCGGGCACGAGGCCCAGGCCGTCCATGGGACCGTCGCGCGTCCACAGCCGGCCGGCGAGGGCCATCGCGCCGGCGCTCGCCCCCGCGATGCACGCCCCGCGCGCGGACGCGCGCAGGATCGCCGCCCAGGCCGGCGTGTCGCGCAGGACCGCGGGGACGAGGTCCGGGTCGCCGCCCGGCAGGTGGACGAGGTGGGCGCGATCCAGCCGCGCGCACAGGGCCGGGTCGGCGGCCGCCTCGCGCGTGACCACCGACGCCGTCGCCACATCGGCGACCACCCCGGCGCGACGCGCGGCCGCCCCGAACGCGTGCTCGCCGTGCGCGGCCGCGAGGTCCGGTCGCTGCCGGGCGGCGGCCACCGGGACGATCACGATCCGCGGGACCTCGCCGGCCGCCGCCTCCGTCGCGGCCGCCAGCAGCGCGTCCATCGCCGGCTCGTCGCCGGGGAGGTACTCGCCGCCGCCGTGGAGGGCGACCTGTCCGCTCAGGCGCCCGCCCCCGGCTCGCCGTCGTCGGGGCCGGAGCCGTGGTCCCGCCCCGCCTGTCGGCCCGCCCGCCCCGGGGCCTCCGGCAGCTCCGGCGCGGGCCTGGGTGTCACGTCGATGATCACGCCACCCCCGCCACGTCGGCCGTTGAGCACCCGCGACAGCCGCTCCGGTCCAGCGACGAACGGGGCGACGTAGGCGAGCACGAGGATCGGCACCAGGACCCGGACCGGCCCCGGGAACCGGACGGCGATGAAGATGCCCACCGCGTACAGGATCCAGGCGGTGAACAGCGACCGCGGGGGCCAGCCCGCCACGCGCAGGCGCCACACGGGGACCAGGGCGAGCAGCACGGCGACGAGAATGGTGGCCAGCAGGGCGGGGGACATCGCCCCGCGATCATAGGCGGTCCCGGGCGGTGGGCCGCTGGGCGGCGGTCCCGGCCGGCAGCCACGCGGCGGTCCCGGGCGGTGAGCCGCAGGGCGGCGGGCGGCCTCGCCTCCGCTACGATGGCCGTCCCTCCACCACAGGACGTCCGTGACCGAACGCGCCCGCCGCTGGCTCGCCGCCTGGGGCCCGATCCTGCCGCTGCTCATCGCCGAGGCGACGATCTGGGTCGGCTTCGGCGCGCTGCTGCCCATCCTGCCCATCTACTTCGTGGAGCACGGGGTGGACCTGCCGACGCTGGGCGTGGTCGTCGCCGCGTGGCCGGCGGCGCGCCTCGTCGGCGAGCCGGTCTTCGGCTGGGTGGCGGACCACGCGCCGCGGAAGTGGATGATGGTCACCGGCCTCGTGCTGGCTGCCGGGTTCGCGGTCGCGCCGCTGTTCGCCGTGGGACCGCTGGCGTTCATCGTCGCGCGCCTCCTGGCGGGCCTGTCCGCGTCGATCTATGACCCGGCGGCCCGCGGCTACCTCGTCGACGCGAACCCGCCCGAGCGCCAGGGCGAGACGTTCGGGCTGTACGGCGCGGCGCAGATGGGCGGGCTGATGATCGGCCCCGCGATCGGGGGCCTCGCCGCGGCGGCGACCGGCCAGCCGACCGTCGTGTTCTGGGTCGCCGGGGCCGCGATCGTGGTGTCCGCGCTGCTCGTCGCCGTCCGGGTGCCGGAGCTGCCGCGCGGCGTCCACACGGCGGAGGAGGCGGCCCGCGAGGAGGAGGCGTCGACCCGCCCGACGCGCCTGCTCAACCGGCTGCTGGTCGCCGCGATCGCGTTCAACATCGGCAGCTTCTTCGCGAGCGGGTCGTACGAGGTGGTGTGGAGCCTGTACCTGACCTCGCTCGGCGCGGGCCTCGACGCCATCGGCCTGACCTTCCTCACGTTCGCCCTGCCAATCCTCGTCCTGTCGCCGGTGGCCGGCCGCTACATCGACCGGGAGGGCGGGTTCCTGGCCCTGACCGTCGGGATGGCCGGCGTCGCGATCTGCGGTGCCGCCTACCCCCTGGTGCCGGAGATCTGGTTCGTGGTGGTGCTCGGGCTGGTCGAGGGCACGGCGTTCGCGGCCGCCTCGCCCGCCCTGTACCTGCTCGTGTCGCGCGCCTCGCCGCCGGGCCGCAGCTCCACGGCGCAGGGCATCTTCGGCGCCGCCGGCACGATGGGCACGATCGTCGCGTCGCTGGCGGCCGGCGTGCTGGCCTCCGTCGACCTGCGCTACCCGTTCTGGGCGACCGGCATCGGCGCGATGGCGACCCTGCTGCTGGGCCTCGCGATCGGGCGCCGCAGGCTGTGGGACGCGATGCAGCCGCGCCACCGGGCGCCCGGCCAGGCTCCGGCACCCGGCCCGGCGGCGGGACCGGCCGGCGGATGATTCGACGGCGGATCGCCCCTCGCGCCGGCGTCCGGCGGCCGGCGCGCTCGCACAGGAGCCAAGGCGATCTTTGACGGGATCGGCCATCGCCGGTAGAGTAGTAAGCCTTCGCGGGGTGGAGCAGCGGCAGCTCGTCGGGCTCATAACCCGAAGGTCGGAGGTTCGAATCCTTCCCCCGCAACCAACTCGCTTCCCCTGAACCCCGGGACTCGACCACCCCGGGGTTCTTCCTTTCTCAGGCCCCGGGCCCCGTGTCCGGGGTCTCGTCATGTCCGGCGCGCGGATACGTCAATTGCCTGTTGCATTATTGTGTGCTACACACTATTGTGCACGACATGGACTTCGACGAGATCCTCGGCGGCGCGCAACAGGAGCTCCGGCGCGGCACGGTCGTGCTTGCCTGCCTCCTCGTGCTGCGGCGGCCCGGCTACGGCTACGGCCTGCTCGACCAGCTCCGGGAGCTCGGGTTCAGCGTGGACGCGAACACGCTCTACCCGCTGCTCCGCCGGCTGGAGGGCCAGGGCATGCTCGCCAGCGAGTGGAACACCGACGAGGCCCGCCCCCGCAAGTTCTACCGCACGAGCCAGGACGGCGAGCGCCTCGCCGCCGCCCTGCTCGATGACTGGCGGCGGATCGATGGATCCGTCCGCCGACTCGACCAGGGAGACCCCCGATGAGCTCGCTCACCGACCGCTACGTGTGGGGCGTCCTGCGCTCCGTCCCCGAGCGCCAGCGCGCCGACCTCGAGCCCGAGATCCGGGCGATGATCGCCGACGCCGTGGAGGCTCGGACCGCCGCGGGTGCCGCCCCGCCCACGGCCGAGCGCGACGCGCTCATCGAGCTGGGTGACCCGGAGCGCCTCGCCGCGCGCTACACGGACCGCCCCCTGCACCTGATCGGCCCGCGGTACTTCCTCGACTACCGGCGGCTGCTGGCCATCCTCGTGCCGATCGTCGCGGCGGCGGTCGCGTTCGCCGTGGTCCTGGGCGACACGGTGGCCGGCACCGCGATCTTCGAGACGGTCGTCCACGCGGTCGCCGCCGCCGTGGGCGCCGCCATCCAGGTCGCGTTCTGGGTCACGGTCGGGTTCGCGCTCGTGGAGCGCGGCGATGCACGGCGGACCGAGTCGACGGCGTGGACGCCGGACCAGCTGCCCCAGCTGCCGTCGCCGGGCCGCCTGTCGCCCGTCGAGCTCGTGCTCGGGGTCACGGCCAACGTGCTCGTGATCGCGGCGCTGGTGTGGCAGCAGGCCGCAGCGCCGGTGACCGTGGACGGCCAGGGCTTCACCCTGTTCGACCCCGTGCTGTGGTCGTTCTGGATGCCGTGGTTCATCGCGGTCGCCGCGCTGGAGGTCGGGTTCACGATCGTCCTGTACCTCAACGGCCGCTGGACGCTGCTGCTCGCCACGGTGAACGCGGTGCTCAACGCCGCATTCGCCCTGCCCGCGATCTGGCTGCTCCAGCAGGGTCGCCTGATCAACCCGGACCTCGTTGCCGCGCTCGAGGCCATCGCCGGGGGTGCGTGGTTTGGGCCGACGGCCGCCGTGATCGCCGTCGTCGTGGCCGTGATCAGCGCGTGGGACGCGATCGACGGGTTCCTCAAGGCCGGACGGTCGAGGGGAGCCATGGGCCTTCCCGCCATGGGCTCCGCCATGCCCCGGGCCTGAACGCGCCGGCCCGGACCTGGCGCCTCGACCGGCCGTGGAACCGCACCGGCGGGGGCGCGTCACCTACTCGGCGTCCCGTGATCGTCGAGGAACGCTCCGATGCGCGCACTGCCGCTGACCCTGGGGGCCGTCCTGCTGCTGGCGGGATGCAGCTCCGGGGCCCAGCCCACCCCCTCCCCGTCGTCCTCACCCACCCCGGCGCCGACCCCTGCCCCGTCGCCGACCGTCCTCCCGTTCACGATCGACGTCTCGCCGCCCGAGGAGCCCGCGGCGGTGCGCATGGCCATCCCGGGCCAGCGTGTCTGCTTCCTGGTCACGGTCACCGATCCGGCATCGCCCGCCTCGCCGGTCACGATCGCGGCCTCGGGGAGCGGCGCCACGATCCAGGGCATCGAGCCCGTCGAGCTCGTCCCGGGCACGGTGGGCGAGGTGTGCGTCATGCCGGACGCGACGTCGGTGGAGGCCACGGCGCAGGTGACGATCACCGCCACCCGCGACGGCGAGACCCTGACCGTCGAGCGGACCCTGCCCGTGTTCCCGATGGCCGACGAGCGGCTCGCCGACGCCCGGCCCTACTTCGACCGCTGGGCCGCCTGGCTCATCGCCGTGCACCCGGAGCTGGGCATCACCGCGTCGACGGAGTGGACTCCCGAGTTCGTGTCCACGCTGCTCGTCGTGTCGCACTACGCGTGGTGGTCGGACGAGTGGGAGGTCACGGTGGCGTGGCACAACATGATCGCCCCCCACGACTGGACGGAGATCCACCTGCGCCACCGCTGGACCGACGTGGCGCCGTCGCTCGCGTTCCGCATCGATTCGGTGTCGGGTGGGACCGAGCCGCACGCGGTCGCGCCGCCGGAGGTCGTCGTCCGCTGAGCTCGCCGGCGGTCGCCGGCGCGACGGCGCGGGGTCGCCGAGGCGCGCTGCCGGCCGGGATCAGTCCCAGCGGAACCGGCGCGCCGCGAGGGTGGCGAGCACGATCGCCCAGGCGGCGAGCAGGACCACGGGCTCGGTGGCGTCGCCGGGCACGGTGCCCAGGCCGATCCCCAGGGCGCGGGTGAGAGCCGCGGCCGGCAGCACCTCGGCCACCGAGGCCACGACGCCCGGCAGCCGCTCCACCGGCAGCACGATCCCGCCCAGCACGAGGAACACGAGGAACAGCAGGTTGGCGAGGGCGAGCGTGACCTCCGCGCGGAGGCTGCCGGCCATCAGCAGCCCAAGGCCGGCGAAGGCGACCGTGCCGAGGACGAGCGATGCCATGACCAGCACCACCGACGCTCCCGGCCCCGCGGCCCAGTCCAGGGCGAGCGCGGCGATGCCCACCAGCAGCGCGAGCTGGACCAGCTCGACGACCACGACGGCCGCCGTCTTGGCCGCCACCACGACCCCGGCGCCCGCCGGGCTGCCGCCGAGGCGCTTGATCACGCCGTACTGGCGCTCGAACCCGGTCGAGATCGCGAGCGACACCAGCGCGGCCGCGATGACGGCCAGCCCGATCGAGCCCGGCAGCAGCCGGTCCACCGGCCGCCCCGTCGAGGTGCCGCCGCCGGTGTCGAACGCGCTGAACACGAGCAGGACCCCGGCCGGGATGACGAACGTGATCAGCAGGCCCTCGCCCCGGCGCAGGACCAGCCGGAGCTCGTAGCCGGCCAGCGCCAGCGCCATCCGCGGCCACGATGCCGGTCGGGCGGGCACCCCCGCTCCCGCTGGCACGGCCGCCACCGCGGGTGCCGCCGCCACCGCGGGCACCGCCGCCCCCGCTCCCGCTCGCCCGGTGCTCACCCCTCGGCCTCCGCCGCGACGTCGGTCCCGACCAGCTCGAGGTATCGCTCCTCCAGGCTCGCGGCACCCAGGCGCAGCTCGGTGACCAGGGCGCCGTGGGCCGCGAACCAGGCCGCGAGGCCCGCGACCAGCGCCGGGTCGGGCGGCCGGGCGAGTCCCTCGAGCTCGTACGCGGCGCCCTGGCCAGCGGCCACGACCCGCGCTACACCACCGTCGTGGGCGGCGGCCCAGGACGAGAGCGCCTCGAGATCCGGGGCGGGCAGTGGCGCCGACAGCCGGAACCTGACGCGCGGGGCGCCGGCCCCCGTCAGCTCCGCCGGCGTGCCGTAGGCGACCAGCCGCCCGCGGTCGAGCACCGCCACGTGGTCGGCCAGGCGCTCGACGTCGCCCAGCTCGTGGGTCGTGAGCAGGATCGTCGTGCCGGCGTCGCGGAGGGCGGCGATGCGCTCGCGCGTGGCCTGCTTGGCGGCCGGGTCCATGCCCGCCGTCGGCTCGTCCAGCACCAGCAGCTCCGGCCGGCCGAGCAGCGCGAGCGCGAGCCCCAGGCGCTGCCGCTCGCCACCCGACAGCCGGCGGTAGCGGGTCGTGGCCGCCGCACCGAGGTCGACCAGCTCCAGCAGGCGGTCCGGGTCCTCGGGGTTCTCGTAGAACCGGGCGTACAGGCGGAGCGCCTCCCGGGGCGTCGTGCGGGGATCGATGCCGCCCTCCTGGAGCATCAGCCCGATCCGGGGCCGCAACCGCGCGCCGTCGCGCGCGGGGTCCAGGCCGAGCACCCGGACCGTGCCGGCGTCGGCGTGCCGGTAGCCCTCGAGGATCTCCACCGTCGTCGTCTTGCCCGCGCCGTTGGGCCCGAGGAGCGCGAGCAGCTCGCCGCGGCGGACCTCGAACGAGACGCCCGCCAGCACCTCGCGGCCCCCGTACGCCTTGCGCAGGTCGGACGCGAGGACGGCGGGACCACCGGGGCCTCCCGCGTGCGGGTCCGCGCCGGCGTGCGAGTCCCCGCCGGCGTGCGAGTCCCCGCCGACGTGCGTCTCGCCGTCGCCGGCGTGCGTGGCCGCGGCCGTCACGGGCGGATCTTCGCGTACTGCGTGTCGAAGTCCTCGGCTCGGACCTCGCCGATCTGGATGCCCCGGAGCACGCCCTCGGCGTCGATGAAGTAGGTCTGGGGCGGCGCGACCACCCGGTAGGCGGCGGCCAGCGCCCCGTCCGGGTCGGTCACGGTTGGCCACGTGGCGCCGAGCTCATCGAGGAAGCGCTGCGCCAGCGCCGCGTCGTCCTTGTACAGGACGCCGAGCATCACCAGGCCGTCGCTCGGGCCCAGCGTCGCGAGGCGGTCGGCGAACAGCGGGAACTCGGTGCGGCAGGGCGTGCACCACGAGGCCCAGAAGTTCACGACGACGGGTCGCCCGCGATAGGCGGCGAGGTCGATCGACGTGCCGTCGAGCGCCGTGCCCGCCAGGGCCGGCGCGGCCTCCCCGGTCCGTGCCTGGCCCGAGCCCCCACCGCACCCGGCGACGAGCACGAGGACGGTCGCGAGCGTGGCGAGGCGAAGCGGGAGCCGGACTTGCTGGAACGTGGCGGGACCTACTGAGCCGTGACGGTCCCCGTCATGTTCGGGTGGATCGAGCACACGAACGGGTGCTGCCCCGCGGGGATGGCCGGGACATCGTAGACCACGACCGCCGGACCGGTCACGACGTCGCCCCGGAACAGCTCGGCGCCGGCGGCGTCCTTGATCACGATGTCGTGGGGGACGCCGCGGTCACGGTTGTCGAACGCGATCGTGAACGCCCGGCCCGCCGGGACCGTGATCGAGGTCTCCAGCCAGGCGATGTTCTCGGCCACGACCACCACGTCGGCGGCGGGCAGGCTCGGGGCCGGGCTGGCCCCGCCGCCACCGCCCCCCGCGCCGCCGTCGCTGGCCGCCGGTCCGCCGCTGGGCACGGCCCCGCCGCCGGCGTTGGGCAGGATCCCGGACGAGAGCAGGAGCGCCCCGGCGACGATCACCGCCATGGCAGCGAAGGTCGCCTTGGGCCACGGCGGCGCGCCGCCGAGATCCAGGTGGCCGGTCCGGTCCGCGGCCTCGGTCGCGGCGTACTCGTGGCGCGCGTCGCGCAGCCAGCCGAGGAGCACCAGGACCACGGCGATCAACCCGAACCACAGGGCCCAGCCGCCGACGACCATCCCGGCCACGAGCAGCGTCATCGAGACCGCCACCAGCAGCGGCCGGAACGAGGGCGGCGGCATGTGGACGCCGGCCGGGGGCGTGCCGGCGGGGGCCGGCAGCGCGCCCACGGCGGGATGCTCCCCGGCCACCGAGGGGATGTGGTCGTAGTCGCGGAGGGCCTCGCGCCCCCAGTACAGCAGCGTGATCACGACGGCGACCAGGCCCACCCACAGCCACAGGCCGCCCGCGACCATGCCGAACACCAGCAGGAACACCCCGACCGCGGCCAGGACCGGCGCGAACGAGGGACCCGGCATGTGGATCCCCGACGGGGCGACCGGCGGCAGCCTGCGGACGCCGCGGCGGGTGGGCCCGGCAGTCGCCAGCCGGTACACCACCCAGGTCAGGTAGAGCACGACGACGACGGCCAGGACCACGGGCAGCAGGCCGACCAGCGCACCCCAGTCGGGGACCACGAACTGCTCGGTGAACCGGATCAGGCCGCTCCAGAGCTCGTCCAGCATCGGTGGCGCGTCAGCTCCTCGACTGCCCGGCCATGAGCACGTAGGCCATGATCGACATGGACGCGCCCAGGGCGATGAGCATCGTCACGCCGGCGAAGTCCACGTTCCCGTGGAGCAGCGTCGGCGCGGCGAAGTAGATCACGGCGATGACGATGAAGATCACGCCGACAGCGGCGGCGCGGCGCGGGTTCATGCGGCGTCGTCCTCCGTCGCTACAGCAGGTACAGGATCGAGAACAGCAGGATCCACACGACGTCCACGAAGTGCCAGTACAGCGACGTCGCCTCGACCATGTCGTGGTGGCGGGCCGAGAACTGCCCGGCCATGCCGCGGTACAGCACGACCGCCAGCATCAGGGCGCCGCCGAACACGTGCGCGCCGTGGAAGCCGGTCAGGGTGAAGTACGTGGTGCCGAACGTGCCCGACCCCATCGTCATCCCCTCCCGGAACAGGACGCCGTAGTCGTACGCCTGGAGCAGGAGGAAGGTCACGCCCAGGCCCAGGGTGACCGCGATGTTGCGGACGAAGCCCCGGTGGTCGTCGCGCCGGATCGCCCACACGCCCCACTGGCAGGTGAACGACGAGATCACGAGGATGATCGTCGCCGGCAGGATCAGGTTGAGGTCGCCGTGCTCGGTGGTCAGGCGGAACGGGTCGAGGGTGTTGGCGAACTCCTTCGGCGGCCAGCGATGCACCCCCTCCTCCACGAAGTTGGCCCGGATGCTGAAGTACGCCGCGAACAGTCCGGCGAAGAACATCACCTCCGAGGTGATGAACAGCAGCATCCCGAGGACGGGATTGCCGATCCCGCCGGTGTGATGGGCCTCGGCGACCCCGGGCTCCGGCGCGGTGAGGGCGTGCGCGTCTGCGGTCATCGTCTCGCCTCGCTCAGTGGGCCGCCGTCCGGCCGTGCCGGGCGTCGAACACCGGGCGCTCCGAGCGCACCTCGGGCAGGTGGTCGAAGTTGTAGGCGGGTGGCGGCGAGCTGGTCGCCCACTCGAGCGTGTTCGCCTCCCACGGGTCGTCGCCGGCGCGCTTGCCGCTGCGCAGCGAGACCAGGACGTTCCAGAAGAACGGCAGCATCGCGAGCGCGATGACGAAGCCGCCCACGGTGGCCGCCAGGTTGAGCTCGCTCCAGCCGGCGGTGCTCGCATAGTCCGCGATCCGCCGGGGCATGCCCGCCAGCCCCAGTTGGTGCATCGGGAAGAAGGTCAGGTTGAACCCGATGAACATGAGCACGAACTGGATCTTGCCCAGCGTCTCGTTGAGCATGCGGCCGGTCATCTTGGGGAACCAGTAGTAGATCCCGGCGAACACGCCGAACACCGAGCCGCCGAACAGGACGTAGTGGATGTGCGCGACGACGAAGTACGTATCGTGGATCGCGAAGTCCACCGGCACCGCGGCGGAGAACGCGCCGTTGAGCCCGCCGATGAGGAACAGGCTCAGGAACCCCAGCGCGTACAGCAGCGGCGTCGAGAACGTCAGCTGGCCGCGGAACAGGGTCGCGATCCAGTTGAACATCTTGACCCCGGTCGGCACCGCGATCAGGAACGTCATCAGCGAGAAGAAGGGCAGGAACACCTGCCCGGTCGTGAACATGTGGTGCGCCCAGACCGAGAAGCCCAGCGCCCCGATGCCCGCCGTCGCGAACACGAACGCCTTGTAGCCGAACAGCGGCTTGCGCGAGAACACCGGCAGGATCTCGCTGATGATCCCCATCGCCGGCAGGATCATGATGTAGACCGCCGGGTGGGAGTAGAACCAGAACACGTTCTGGTACAGGACGGCGAGGCCGCCCTTGTTGGGATCGAAGAAGTTGCCGCCGTAGTTGCGGTCGATGAACAGCATGATCAGGGCGCTGGTGAGCACCGGCGTGGCCATCAGCACCAGCACGCTGGTGACGAGGACCGTCCACACCAGGATGGGCATCCGGAACAGCGTCATGCCCGGCGCCCGCATCTTGAAGATCGTGACCAGGAAGTTGATCGCGCCCAGGATCGAGCTGGTCCCGATCAGCGTCAGGCCCATGATCCAGAGGTCCGTGCCGGTGCCGCTGTACTTGGCGCCGGACAGCGGCGGGTACTCCGTCCAGCCGGCGGCGGCGGCTCCGCCCGAGACGAGGAAGCCCGAGGCCATCAGCGCGCCGCCCAGCGGCAGCAGCCACAGCGACAGCGCGTTGATCCGCGGGAACGCCATGTCCGGGGCGCCGATCTGGAGCGGGACGACGTAGTTCCCGAAGCCCGCCAGGATCGGGATGATGAACAGGAACAGCATGAACGAGGCGTGCATCGTGAACGCCTGGTTGTAGAACGCCTCGTCCATGAACTGGAGGCCCGGCTGGGCGAGCTCCACGCGGACCACGAGGGCGAGGATGCCGCCGGCCAGGAAGAACAGGATCGAGTTGACCAGGTACATGATCCCGATCTTCTTGTGGTCGGTGGTCGTGAGCCACTCGTAGAGCCCGCTGCGGTACGCGGGAGCGGCGGGGTCAAGGGTCGTGGTGGCCATCCCTGCTCCCTTACTGGATCGTGAGCGTGCCGGTCATGTTCGGGTGCACGCTGCACACGAACGGGTAGCTGCCGGCGGCGAGCGCCGGGACCTGGTAGTCGACCTCCTTGGGGCCGGTCACCAGGTCGCCCCGGAACTTCTCAGCCCCCGAGCCATCCTTGATCACCAGGTCGTGCGGGACGCTCTGGTCCTTGTTGTTGAAGTGGATCGTGAACGGGGTGTCGGCGGGAGCGGTGAGCTCCGTCTGCTCCCACTGCACGTTGAGCGCCGAGAGCTGGACCACCTGGCCCGAGGCCTCGCCCGAGGGCGCCGGCGCCGGCGTGGCGTTGGCCTTGTCGATCTGCGCCTCGAGCCAGGCATCGAACTCGCCGCGCTCCAGGGCGCGCACCTCGAACAGCATCGCCCCGTGGCCGATGCCGCACAGCTCCGCGCACTGGCCGCCGTAGACGCCCGGCTCGTCCACCGTGAAGTCGAACACATTCTCCTTGCCGGGGACCACGTCGCGCTTGAACAGGAACTTGGGGACGTAGAACGCGTGGATTACATCGTTACTACGAAGGATGACGTGGACCGGCTCACCGACCGGAACCACCATGCCGCCGCCTTCGCCGGCAGGCAGGAACTGGGTGAACGTGGTGTTGCCCTGCTCGTCCAGGTAGTCGAACTGGAACTGGAACTGGGCGGCGATGACGCGCACGTTCACGGTGCTCTGCGACGTCGCCTCGACCGTGTTGAGCGTCTGCCACGACAGGACGAACAGGAACAGGACGATCGCGGTTGGGACGGCGGTCCAGATGACCTCGACCAGGTTGTTGCCGTGGGTCTGGGCGGGGAGCTCGTCGTCGCCCGGCTTGCGGCGGTACCGGAGCACGGTCCACGCGATCAGCCCCTCGACCAGCACGAAGATCGCGACCGCGATGTAGAACACGATGTCGTACAGCGAGCGCACGCTGTGCGAGCGGTCGGTGGCCGGCGTCGCGCCGCCGAGCGGGAAGAAGCTGTCCCACGCACGCTGGGGCGTGATCCCCGTCGCGGCCAGCGCGACCAGCGTCGCCAGCACGATCAGCACGACGATCACGAGGGCGGCGACGGGACCGGGCCCGGTCCGTGACCGGGGAGGCATCGACATCGGGTTCCTCGAATGATCTCGGTCGCGGCCAGGGACGTGACCGCGACCGAGGTGATGAGGGCTCACCGTCCGAGGACACACGCCGCCCGTGGAACGGGGGCGCCGGACGCGCGCATCATATACGAGGTTCGGCGCGCGGGCAGTCCCAACGGCCTGTTCGACCCTGCCAAATGGCCCCTGGGGATGATTGTCCCGAAACGCGGGACAATGGGGGCGTGATTCGGCGCCTTCCCACCGTCCTGGCCGTGCTCCCGCCTGCGTTCCTGCTCGCGCTCCTGGCCGCCGCGCCCGTGGCGCGCGCGCACGGAGGCGAGGTGCCGGGCGAGCCGACGGCATCGACGTTCCTGCTCCTGTGGTCGTTCGACCCGCTGGCCTGGCTGCCGGCGGTCGCCGCGGCCCTGCTGTGGCGGGCCGGGGTCAGCCGGGTCGCACGCGCCCATCCCGGCAACCCGGTGCCCCGTCGGCGGACCGCGGCCTGGCTCCTGGGACTGCTCGCGATCCTGGTCGCCCTGGACTCCGGGATCGAGCGCTACGACACCACGCTGTTCTCGGTCCACATGGTCCAGCACATGCTGCTCACCCTGGTCGCGCCGCCGCTGCTGCTGGCGGCGGGCCCGATCACGGTCCTCCTCCGGGCCTCGTCGCCCGCGACGCGCCGCCGCTGGATCCTGCCGCTGCTCCATTCGCGCGTGGTCCGGGCGCTGTCGTTCCCGGTCGTGGCCTGGGTCCTGTTCGCGGCGGTGATGTGGGGCAGCCACTTCTCGCCGCTGTTCGACCTGTCGCTGGAGAACGAGCTCGTCCACCGGCTGGAGCACGGGCTGTTCCTGGGTTCGGCGCTCCTGTTCTGGTGGCCGATCGTGGGTCCGGACCCGTCCCCGTGGCGGATGGGCCGGGGAGCCCGGGTCGCGTACGCGGGGCTGCAGATGCCGCAGAACACGTTCCTCGCGGTCGCGATCACGTTCGCGTCGGCGCCGCTCTACAACCACTACGCGACGAACGTCCGCGACTGGGGCCCGACGGCGCTCGGGGACCAGCAGATCGCGGGCGGGCTGATGTGGCTGGGCGGGGACGTCGCGTTCATCGTCGCGGTGATCGGCCTGGTCGCCGCGTGGATGCGCGCGGAGGAGCGGCGCTCGGTGGGCGAGGACCGCCGGCTGGAGCCGGCGCGGGCGGCGATCCGCGAGCGCGAGGCCACGCTTGCGGCGCGCCGCGCCGCGGAAGGGGCGACCGCGGCGCCCGGCGGCGGGTCATCCGGCGACTGAGCACGGCGCCGCGGGCGGGGTCCGGGCAGTCGCGGTGGTCCCCGGCCGACTCGCGGCGGTCACGTGGCCATCCCGCGGCGGGCACCGCCGACCCGCGGCGGTCACGTGGCCATCCACCGATGAGGCGCGTGGTACGCGGCCCTCGCGACGGCGATCCTGGCCACCTACGCGCCCCGTCGGTGGTAGCGACCGGTTTCGCGCCGCCGGTGTGCCACCCAACGATGAGGCGCGTGGTGGGCCACAAGCAGTTGGCCGAGCACGCAGGCCTTCGGTAGGTGGCCATGTCGGGTCGATGCCGGGGCGCGTCGGGCGAGGGCGTCGTGCGGGGCGGGTGGCTGCGGCTTCGGTGACGGTCCCGGAGGAGGTGGCCAATCGCGCGATACCACGCGCCCCATCGGTATCTGGCCACTCGGCGCGAGCGGACGGCAGCGGGCGGACGACGCGGGAGCCGAGGTTGGACGCCCGGGCCCCCGCGATCAGGCCTCGGGCGGGATCGGCGCCTCGAGGTAGCGGAGGTAACGGTCCGGGTCCACGTTGCCGCCCGAGACGACGCCCACGATCGGGCCGTCGAGCCCGGCGATCCCCGCCTCCGCGGCATGGAACCGCATGGCCGCGATCGACAAGGCTCCGGACGGCTCCACCACCAGCCGCGCCTCCTCGGCGGCCAGGCGCACCGCGGCCGCGATCTCCGCCTCGGTCACCGTGACGATCGCGTCCAGCTGGGCGCGCAGGTGGGCGAAGGTGAGGCGGCCCAGCGACTGGGTGCGGGTGCCGTCGGCGATGGTCCGGCTCACGAGCTCCGCGGGCCAGGCCACGATCCGGTCCGCCGCCAGCGAGTCCCGCGCGTCCGCCGCCAGCTCCGGCTCCACGCCGATGACCCGGGCTCCCGGCGCCAGCGCGGTGATGGCCGCGGCGACGCCGGCCGCGAGGCCCCCGCCCCCGACCGGGACGAGGACGGCCGCGACGTCCAGGAGGTCCTCGGCGATCTCGAGGCCCACGGTGCCCTGCCCGGCGACGATCCGTGGGTCGTCGAACGGCGGGATGATCGCGAGACCGCGCTCGGCGGCCAGCGCCTCGGCCACCCGCCGGCGCTCGTCGCTCGAGGTGCCCACCGTCACGATCTCGGCGCCGTCCGCCTCCACCCGCGCCCGCTTGAGGGCGGGCGCGTCCGAGGGCATCACGATGACCGCGGGGACGCCGAACAGCCGCGCGGCCCGCGCGACGCCCTGGGCGTGGTTGCCCGACGAGTACGTGATCAGGCCGCGGGCCCGCTCGTCCGGCGCCAGCGCCGCCGCCGCGTTGTACGCGCCGCGGATCTTGAACGCGCCGATCGGCTGGAGCGACTCGGCCTTGAGCCACTGGCGGCGCTCCGGTGGCCCGAACGGCACCAGCGGCGTTTGGACGGCGATGCCGCGCAGGGTCGCCGTGGCGGCACGGATCGCGGGCAGCTCGACGAGGGCCGGCGGGGGAGGGGCGGGACGCGCCTCGGTCATCGGCGCGGGGCGGCCCGCTGGCAGTCGATGCACAGGGCGGCCCACGGCCGTGCCTCCAGGCGCTCCGGGGCGATCGGGCGGTGGCACGACGTGCAGCGGCCGAACGTGCCAGCGTCCAGGCGCGCGAGGGCCGCGTCGATCGCGGCCAGGTGCTGCTCGTTGTGATCTCGGAGCGCGAGGTCGCGCTGCTGCTCGAACACGTGGCTGGCGGCCGCGGCCTGCGACCCGTAGGTCATCGGGCCCGGGGCCTGGATGTCGTCATCCTTGAGCTCCGCCAGCACCCGCGCGCGCTCGTCCAGGAGCGCGGTGCGCGCGTCGACGGGGGCGATCGGGTCGTCCATGGTGGCGGATGCTACCGCCCCGGGCGGGGTTGCGAGAGGGCCGTTCGGCCGATCCGGACGGGCTTCCCGAGCCGTTCGCGGCCCGCCGCGTAAGTGGCGGATAAGCGGCGATCGCGATACTGCGGCCCCGCGCTGGCGATCGGGCACTCCTCGGAGGGATCGCACGCGGTCAGCGCCCGGCCATGCCGGCCGGGCCGGAGGTCGTGCCGATGTCCGTTCGGCTGCGCCGCCTCGCCGCGGCGCTCCCCCTCATGCCGCCCGCGCTCGCGCTGGCGCTCGCCTGCGTGGTCGATGGAGCGAAGCGATGGCTGTGAGCGAGGACCGGCGCGCCGGCTGCTGCGGGCACGGCCGCCGCTGGTAAGGGACCGTCAGCCTCGCCCGCCGGCGATCGCGCCCTCGGACGACACCTTCGAGGCGAGGTAGACGGGGATCACGCTGGCCAGGACGAGGACCAGCGCCACGACGTTGACGACCGGGAGCTCCGTCGGACGCTGGATCGCGGTCAGGATCCACATCGGGATCGTCTGCGTCCCGGCGCCCGCGGTGAAGTTGGTGACGATGATCTCGTCGAACGACAGCGCGAACGCCAGCAGCCCGCCGGACAGCAGGGCCGTGCGCATGCCGGGCAGCGTCACGCGTCGGAAGGTCGTGAACGCGTCCGCGCCCAGGTCCGCCGACGCCTCCTCGGGCGACCGCGGCAGTCGGCGCAGCCGGGCGATGACGTTGTTGTAGACGATGACGACGCAGAACGTCGCGTGGCCGATGACGATCGTCAGCAGGCCGAAGTCGATGCCCAGCGTGACGAACGAGGTCCGCAGCGCGATGCCGGTGACCACGCCGGGCAGCGCGATCGGCAGCACGAGCAGGAACGAGATGGCCTGGCGGCCGAAGAACGCGTGGCGCTGGACCGCGAGCGCCGCCAGCGTCCCGAGCACCAGGGCCACGATCGTGGCGAAGGTGCCGACCAGCAGCGAGTTAACGACGGCGCGGATCAGCGCCGGGTTGGACAGCGCCTCGCCGAACCAGTGGAGCGTGAACCCGGTCGGCGGCCAGGCCTGGAGCCGGCTGGGGTTGAACGCGTAGATCGCGAGGATGATCAGGGGCAGGTACAGGAACGACAGCACGAGGGCGGTCGCGATGCGGAGGGCGATCCGGGTGGCGCGCGACTCAGTCATCGGCCCGGCTCACAGCGACTCGAACGCGCCCAGCCGGCGCGCCACGAGCAGGTAGACGGTCATGATCACGATCGGCGCCAGCGAGTAGGCCGCGGCCAGCGGCAGGTTGCCGAGGCTCGAGTTGTCGTAGATCACGTTGCCGATGAACTTCGCGTCGGACACGAGATCCGGCGTGATGTAGTCGCCCAGCGTCAGCGAGAACGTGAAGATCGAGCCGGCGACGAGGGCCGGGAACACGAGCGGCAGGATGACCCGCCGGAAGGTCGTCCCGGCGCGGCCGCCGAGGTCCGCGGACGCCTCGAGCAGCGAGCCCGGGATCCGCTCCAGGCCCGCGTAGATCGGCAGGATCATGTACGGCAGCCACAGGTAGGACAGGACGACCCAGGTGTTCGCCAGCTCGTCCAGCCCGGGCGCCTCGATCCCCAGCGGGGTGAGCGCCCACTCAAGCACGCCGCCGCCCTGGAGGATCGTCCGCCAGGCATAGACCTTGACGAGGTAGGCCGCCCACAGCGGCATGAGCACCGCGATCACCAGCAGGTTGCGCACCCGCGGCGACGCGATGCGGGCCATGTAGTAGGCGATGGGGAAGGCGAGGATCGCGTCGGTGACCGTGACCAGCGCGGCCATGCCCAGGGTGCGCAGGCCGATGACGGTGTACACGTCGCTGGCCAGCAGGTCCTTGAACGCGTCGAGCGACCAGGCGAACGGCTCGACCCGGCCGGTGAACGCGTCCTTCGCCCAGAAGGCGTTGAGCAGGAGGATCGCCAGCGAGCCGAAGTAGGCGATCGTCAGCCAGCCGAGCGGACCCGACAGCAGGAAGCCGAGCTGGAGCCGCCGGCGCGGGTGGAGCCACGCGGACAGCCGGCGCACGGCGCCGGGGCGTCCCGGCGGCGCCGGGTCGGGGGCGGCGGGTGAGCTCATCGGGCGGTGGCTGTGGTCATCGGGCGGTCATCGCGGTCATTCGGGCTGGCGGAGATCAGCGGCCGGGTGGTCCGGCGAGGTCGAAGGGCTCCCCGGGCGGTGCCGGGGAGCCCTTCGTGCAGGGTCGCGAGCGTGGCGCCGGGGTTGCTCAGGCGCCGCGGATCTTGGTCCAGGCCTCGACCCAGTCGTCCTGGTCCTTGCAGGTGGTGGCGGAGTCGTCGTCCGCGCAGTCCGCCTGGGGCGTGCTCCAGTACCAGATCTTGTCGTAGTAGGCCTCGTCCTGGGCGTGCGTCAGGTCGCAGTGGCCGGGGGACAGGGTCTCGGCGTACTCGCACGCCTGCGGGCTGGTCGGCGCCTCGCCGAACCACACCGTCGCCTGGCCGTTGGCCTCGGCCGACATCATGTGGTCCATCCACAGGTACATGCAGTTGGGGTGCTTGGCCTTGGCGGCGATCATCCAGGTGTCGGACCAGCCGGTCGAGCCCTCGGCCGGGAGCACGCCCGCGATCGGGCTGCCCTCCGCCTGCATGAGGTTGACCTGGAACTGCCACGACGTCCCGACGACCACGTCGCCGGCCGCGTAGGACGCGACCTGGTCGCTGTAGGTGCCCCAGTACAGGGCGCCCGCGTCACGCTGCTTCTCGAGCAGCGCGACCGCCTCGGCGAACTGCGCGTCGGTGAGCTGGTAGGGGTTCTTGATGCCCAGGTCCGGCTTGGTGGTCATGAGGTACAGCGCGGCGTCCGCGATGTAGATCGAGGAGTCGTAGATGCTGACCTTGCCGCCGTACTCGCCGCTCCACACGGGCTCCCAGCTGGTGGGCTCCGCCGTGATGACGTCGGTGTTGTACATGAGCAGGTTCGGGCCGCGGCCGTGCGGCACGCCGTAGTTGACGCCGTCGACGGTGTTGTGGGGCAGGTTCTTGAGGCCCTCGAACACGTTCGCGTAGTTGGGCAGGATGGCCGTGTTCACGGGGGCCGCGATGCCGCCCGCGATCAGGCGCGTGGTCGCGTCGCCGGACGCCGAGATGCCGTCGTAGTCGCCGGACTGCATGAGCGCGACGCCGTTGTTGGAGTCGGTCATGTCGGTCGTGTTGACCTTGCAGCCGGTCTTCGTCTCGAACGGGGTCACCCAGTCGTAGGCGGGGTCCACGGCGCCGCGCTCGGCGTAGCCGGCCCAGATGATGAGGTTCAGCTCACCCTCACCGGGGCCGATGGACGTCGGCAGGCTGGGCGCGGGGGTGCCCGAGGCACCTCCACAGGCGGCCACGACGATCGCCGCGGCGGCGCCCAGCGCCATGATCCTCCGATTGATCATGCGGTTGTCTCCTCCTCCACAGGTCGCCCCCCGTCCGCGACGGGGAGGCAATGCTGCCGCTTCCAGATGAGCCGGACCGGCCGGCCCCGTTGCTCGAGCGCCTCCATCGAGGACGTCGAGAGGTTCTGCTGGGTGACCACGAGCTCCGCGCCCGCGTCCAGGGTCACGATGTAGCGAGTGTCCGGGCCCACGTAGACCACCTCGCGGACGGTCCCCGGGGCGCCGATCTCGCCCTCGCCGGGCGCCGCGTCGGGCGAGGCGAGTCGGATCTTCTCGGGCCGCACGGTGAACGTCCCGCGCCGGCCGACGATCGCCGCCGCCGCCGCCCCGGTGAGCAGGTTGGACGTGCCCACGAACCCGGCCACGAAGCGCGTCGCCGGGCGCTCGTAGACCTCGGCCGGCGCCCCGACCTGCTCGATCCGGCCCTGGCTGAACACGGCGATCCGGTCGCTCATCGTGAGCGCCTCCTCCTGGTCGTGGGTCACGTAGATGAACGTGATCCCGACCTCCTGCTGGATCGCCTTGAGCTCGATCTGCATCTCCTCGCGGAGCTTGAGGTCCAGGGCCCCCAGCGGCTCGTCGAGCAGCAGGACCCGCGGGCGGTTCACGAGCGCGCGCGCGAGGGCCACCCGCTGCCGCTGGCCGCCGGAGAGCTGGCCGGGCTTGCGTCGGTCGTAGCCCTCGAGGCGGACCATCCGCAGCGCCTCGGCGACCCGCCGCTCGCGCTCCGGCCGCGCCACCTTGCGGACCAACAGCCCGTAGGCCACGTTCTCGCCGACCGACATGTGCGGGAACAGGGCGTAGTCCTGGAACACGGTGTTGACGTCGCGCTCGAACGGGGCGAGCCGCGTGACGTCGGTGCCGTGGAGCAGGACGCGGCCGGCGGTGGGGATCTCGAAGCCGGCGATCATGCGCAGCGTCGTCGTCTTGCCCGAGCCCGAGGGCCCGAGCATCGAGAAGAACTCGCCGTCTGCGATCTCGAGATCGATGCCGTCGACGGCGACGACGTCCCCGTAGCGCTTCTCGAGCCGCTCCAGCCGGACGGCGCCGGCCGAGCCGCCCTCGCGGCGCGCGGCGGTCACCTGGTCGGTGGCGAGAGTCGTCACTCGGGGTCCGGTCTCCTGGGACGCCGGGCGGGCGTCGGGGTGGGGTATCGGGCGCGGCGCCACTCGATCCCCTCGGCGGCCGCTCGGAGTGCGCGCACGCTAGTCGGCGCCGACACGCGGTGTCAAGGCATGGTGCGCCACGTGGCATCGGGCGGATCTCCCGCATCATGGCGCGATGCGTACCGCGTCCCGTCGCCAGCCGTTCCGCCGCGCAGCCGTCGCCCTGGCGGGTCTGGTCATGCTCGTCGTCGCGGGCTGCGACGCGGGCGCCCCGGCCGGGACCCCGCCGATCACGCCGGGCACGAGCGGCTTCCCCCGCGAGTTGAACATCGTGGCCCGCGACTACTCGTTCGTGCCGTCCGTGGTGGACCTGGTGCCGGGCGAGACCGTGCTGCTGCACGTGGTCAACGGGGGCCTCGAGGTCCACGAGGCGATCCTCGGCGACATCGATGCCCAGCTGGCCTGGGAGGCGGCCGAGGGCGCGACGGCCGGCCATCCGCCCGGCCCGACCCCCGTGGTCGACGGACCGCCCGGGTTCGAAGGCGTGCGGGTCGTCGTCGCGTCGGGGGAGCGCCTGGACGTGGCCTGGACCGTGCCCGCCGACGCGGCCGGGGCCGCCGGCGGCTGGTTCGTGGGCTGCCACATCCCGGGCCACTGGCAGAAGGGGATGGTGGTGCCGGTCCGGTTCATCGATGCCGGTGGCCGCCCGCTGGCCAGCACGCCGCCGCTGCCCAGCCTGGTGCCCGGGGCCTCATAGGGGCCGGGCCCGGTTCCGGGCCGGCCCCCGCCGCACGCCGGTCGTCCCGGGCTGCGGCGTCCCGGGGCCGGCCGCCGCCGGGCGATCCCGCCCGGCCTCGCGAGCGTGCGCGCGTGCCCGCCTGCGCCTCGGGCCCGGCCTCCACGGTGTACATTCTCCTTCGGTGCGCGGGCAGCCTGCGCGCCCCCGACCGCGCCGCTTTCAGGAGACCATCAGACCATGGCGTACGTCATCGCCGAGCCCTGCGTCGACGTGATGGACCAGTCGTGCGTGTCCGTCTGCCCCGTGGATTGCATCCACTTCGACGAGGGCACGGATCGCATGCTCTACATCGACCCCAACGAGTGCATCGACTGCGGCGCATGCGAGCCGGAGTGTCCGGTCAACGCGATCTTCCCCGAGGAGAGCCTCCCCGCGGAGTGGGCGCAGTACACGCCGATCAACGCGACCTGGTTCGGCGACAAGGCCGCGGCGCGCGCCGCCCTCGACGCGCTCAAGCCGGCCTGAGCCCCGCCGGGCGCGCACCGACGGCGTCCCGCGCCCGCACGCACCTCGACATCGGATCTCCCGTCGCCCCGGCGCCGGGCGTGCCGAGCCGCCGACCGTAGACTGGCGGCGTGCGCATCGTCTCCCTGCTCCCGTCCGCCACCGAGATCGTGTTCGCCCTGGGCCTCGGCGACGAGCTGGTGGGGGTCAGCCACGACTGCGACTTCCCGCCCCAGGCCCGTGAGATCCCGTTCGTGACGCGGCCCCGCGGTCCCGGCCCGACCGCACCGGGCCTGCCCTGGCTGGCCCCGGACGAGGTCGCGATCTCGGACGTGCGCCCCGACCTCGTGCTCGTCGCGGGGGCCCGCGAGACGGAGGGGCTGGCCCGCCGCCTGGGCCCCGACGTGAGCGTGGTCCGCCTCGAGCCCACGTCCGTGGAGGGGATCCTCAACTCGATCTCGACCGTCGGCGCGATGACCGAGGCTGAGGACGCGGCCGTGGACGTCGTCGAGGAGCTGCGCGAGCGGCTCCAGGCGGTCGAGGAGATCGTCGTCGGCCGCCGCGACCACGGGTTCGCGCCGCCGCGCGTCGCCGCCCTGGGCTGGCTCGACCCGCCGTACGCGGTGGGCCGGTGGGTCCCCGAGCAGGTCCGGCTGGCGGGCGGCTGGGAGCTGCTGGGGCATGAGGCGGGATCGCCCGCGGTCACGAGCTGGGACGCCGTCCGCGAGACGGACCCGGAGGTCCTGGTGCTGATGCCCGCCGGGCTGCACCTGCACGAGGCGGTCCGGGCCTGGACGGACGTCCCGCGTCCAGCCGGCTGGGGGGACCTGCGGGCCGTGCGCGACGGCCGGGTGTTCGCGGTGGACGGCGCCGCGCACTTCTGGCGCCCCGGGCCGCGGATCGTGGACGGGATCGAGGTCCTCGCCGAGCTGTTCGACCCGCTCGCGTTCGACGGCATGTCGCCGCCGGACAGCTGGGCGCGGGTCGGCTGACCGAGCGACCCGGCGACCGCGACGATGCCGTTCCGCCCGCGGTTCGACTGCCTGTGGTGCGGCGTCGCGTGGGAGGCGCGGGCGCCCGGGGACCTCGAGGGCTGGGCCCAGCTGTGCCCCGCCTGCCTCGGCAAGGCCGGCACGAACCCGTTCCTGCGCGGACGGCTGCGGGCGGCGATCGAGGAGCGTGGCGCGGCCGCGCCGGGCCCGCAGGAGGCGGGACAGCGTCCGATGCCGCCTCCGCCGCCCTCGGCCACCGGACCGTCGCCGACCCGCCCCCAGGTGACGGCGCCGGCCCTGGCCTTCCCGGATGACTGGTTCCTGCGGCGCGGCGCGTTCGCCCGCGGTGCCATCCACGATGCCGCCTGGCAGGCGGAGCTGGACGCCGTGACCCTGTGGCTCGATGCTCTGCCGCTCGCCGGCCGGATCGTCGAGCCGGCGGCGGGGGTCGGCTTCTTCTCGCCCCTGCTGGCGGGCAAGGGCGAGCTCCACGCGACGGACGCGGACGGGGACGCGCTGGACCGGGCCCGTGAGCGGCTGGTGGCCCACCGCCTGCGCGCCCACCTCCACGTGGCGGATCCGTGGGCCGCGCCGGGGCCGGGCGAGCCGACGGCCGACGCGCTCGTCGCCGCCTTCCTGCTGGGCCGGGTCCGGGGCGCGGGGCTGGACGGCGCCGCGACCACGCTCCGCGCCCGGCTGGGCCCCGGCGGCCAGCTGGCCGTCATCGACCTCCGCCCGGACCCGGCCGGTGGTCCGCCGGCCGGGTCGGCGTGGACGTGGCACGAGCCCGCGATCCTGGAGGCGGCCCTCGCCCGGGCCGGCTTCGCGAACGTCGAGGTCAGGACGACGGGCCGGTTCTTCGTGCTCGCCACCGCCGAGGCCGCCTGACCGGCCCGCGCACCGCGCGCACGGCCGGAGGCGGGCCACCCCGGTGCTATCCTCCGCCGCGATGTCCCCCCTCATCGATCGCACCATCGCGACCGTCGGCTCCGGCGTCATGGCGGAGGCGATGATCATCGGCCTGCTCCGGGGCAGGCTGGTCGCGCCCGAGCAGGTCCTCGCCAGCCACCCGCGCGCCGAGCGCCGCGAGCAGCTGGAGCGGACGCACGGCATCCGGACGACGCCCTCGAACATCGAGGCCGTGGAGGCCGCGGACGTCATCATCCTCGCCGTCAAGCCCCAGATGCTGGGGCGCGTGGGCCGGGAGATCGGGCCGCACCTGCGCCGCGGCCAGCTGGTGCTGTCGGTGCTGGCCGGGCCCACGACGGCGGCCCTGACGGCGACCCTCGGTCATGACCAGGTCGTCCGGGCGATGCCCAACACGCCGGCCCGGATCGGCAACGGCATGACCGTGTGGTACGCGACCCCCGACACCACGGACGAGCAGCGGGCGCAGGCGAAGGCGCTGCTCGGCGCCCTGGGCGCGGAGCTGGAGGTCGAGGACGAGAAGTGGGTCGCGATGGCGACCGCGGTCTCGGGCACCGGCCCGGCGTACGTGTTCCTCGTGATGGAGGCGCTGATCGACGCCGCGGTCCACCTCGGGTTCCCCCGGCACGTGGCACACGACCTCGTGATCGAGACCCTGGAGGGGAGCACCCGGTTCGCGAAGCAGTCCGGCGACCACCCGGCCGTGCTGCGCAACATGGTCACCTCGCCCGCCGGGACCAGCGCGGCCGCCATCCACGAGCTGGAGTCGGGGCGCCTGCGAACCGTGCTCTCCGAGGCCGTCTGGGCGGCCTTCCGGCGGACCGTGGAGCTGGGCGACCAGCTCGAGGCCCAGCTGGCGGAGCCGCCGAAGGGCAGGGGAGCGAAGGGCGCCACGCGCCGCCCCAAGGCCTGACGCGCGGCGGTCAGCCGCCGGCCGGCCTCCGGCCCCCATCCTCGCCGCCGCCACCGCCCGCGTTTGCCCTGGGGATCACGCTGATGGTCCCGGTCGTCTCGAGCACCGCCAGCTCCACGTCCTCGACCCGGACCAGGCCGTGCTCGCGGAGGGCCGCCAACAGCTCCGCCTGGGTGACCGACTCATCGCGCATCGCCCGGCGGAGCACGGTGCCGTGGCGCACGAGCAGGCGCGGCTCGCCCTCCACGACCCGGCGGACGCGCGGGAAGCGGTCGCGCAGCAGCCCCAGGCCCCGATCCAGCGCGACCAGCGTCAGCGCCGCCGCCACGCCGCCCGCCAGCGTCACGTTGTCGCCGACCATCGCGTTCTGGACGCCGTTCGAGATCAGGAGCACCAGCACGAAGTCCAGCATCGACAGCTGGCCCACCTCGCGCTTGCCGGTGACCCGCAGCAGCACGAGGATCGCGAGGTAGACGATCGCCGTCCGGGCGACCACGTCGAGCAGGCCGGAGCCGAGATCCGGGATGGTCATTGGGCACTGCCGCCGGTGGACCGCATGGCACGGAATCTAGCGGCCGACCCTCCCTTCCGTGCCGCGGGCGCCACGATATGCTCGGCCGGATGGACACCGACCGCGTTCGCGTCCCCCGGCGGCCGGGCGCCCCGGAGCCCACCCCGACTGACCGAGAGGCACCGATGCCCGACCGCTCTGCCGTCAGCGAGCTTGCCGAGCGCGCGATGCGCTCGACGCTGCTGACGCTGTCCCACCGCCGCTCGTTGGGCCGGCTGGCCACGCGGGTCCCGATCACCCGCCCGATGGTCCGCCGCTTCATCTGCGGCGAGACGCTGGACGAGGCGCTGCCGGCGATCGAGCGGCTCCACGCGCAGGGCCTGCGCACGACCGTCGACGTCCTCGGCGAGTCGGTGACCGTGGCCGAGGACGCGCGGGCCGCCGCCGGCCGCTATCTCGCCGCGCTGGACGCACTCGCGGCCCGCGACCTGGACCGCAACGTGTCGCTCAAGCCCAGCCAGATGGGCCTCGCCATCGACCCCGCGCTCGCCCGCGAGAACATCGGCCGGATCGTGGCCCGGGCGGTCGAGACCGGCGCCTTCGTCCGGATCGACATGGAGGACCACACGACCACCGACGCGACCCTCGACCTGTGGCGCGAGGTCCGGCCCGCGGGTTGGGCCGACGGGGGCGCCGACGTGGGTGTCGTGATCCAGTCCGCGCTCCGCCGCAGCGTGGGCGACGTCGAGGCGATCATCGCCCAGGGCGGGCGCGTCCGTCTGTGCAAGGGCGCGTACAAGGAGCCGGCCGCCGTCGCGTACGGGGACAAGGCCGACGTGGACGAGGCGTACGAGCGGCTGATGCTCCGCCTGCTGCGCGCGGGCCGCTACCCGGCGATCGCCACCCACGACGTCCGGCTGATCCGGCGGGCGATCGAGGTCGCGACGGCCGAGGGCATCGCGCGCGACGCGTTCGAGTTCCAGATGCTGTACGGGGTCCGCCGCGACCTCCAGGATCAGCTCGTGGGGGCGGGCTGGACGGTCCGCACCTACGTCCCCTTCGGCGCGCAGTGGTACCCGTACTTCATGCGCCGCCTGGCCGAGCGGCCGGCGAACGTGTCGTTCATCCTGCGCAACCTGTGGCGGGAGCGCGGCCGGGCCTGACCGCGCCGCCAGGCTTGGTCGCGCCGTCGGCGGGGTCCGGCGCCCGGGTCCCGGAATCCAAGAGCCGCCGGTGGGCCCCGGCGGCTCCTGCCTCGGCGGTGTCGTCGTTACCGGTGGGCTACCAGCGCTTGGCGCCGTCCACCACGAATGCGAACGCCGCCATGGCCCCCAGGAACATCGTTGCGCGCTGTGCGTACCACTTGAGCGTCGACTTCATCCCGGTTTCCTTTGGCGCTTGGGTGCGAGGTGGGCCTCTCGCGTGGAGGAAGTCGACCCTACGCGCCCGTCCGTACCAGACGGAATGACCCGGAGGTACCAGTACCCACCCGCCTTAAGGTGGAGTTGCGGGCGGGCAACGGGCCACCGGGGCGCCGGATCCGGCCGCGTCAGCCCTCCGCCGGACCGCCCGCGGCCGGGATCCGGAACCAGAACGTGCTGCCGGCGCCGGGGGCGGACTCGAGGCCCATCGTGCCGCCGTGCGCCTCCACGATCTGCCTCGAGATCGGCAGGCCCAGGCCGGTGCCCCGGGGCTCGTCGGGAACCGTGTCGGACGCCTGGCGGAAGGGCTCGAAGATCCGCTCACGGTCCTCGGGCGCGATCCCGCGCCCCGAGTCGGCGACGGCGACGCGCACCCCGTCGCCGTCCCGTGCCACCGCGACGTGCACGGCACCGGCGGGCGTGAACTTGACCGCGTTGGACACCAGGTTGATCACGACCTGGACGAGGCGGTCGGGGTCGCCGTCGATCGCGGGCAGGTCGTCCTCGACCGCGGTCTCGAGCGCCAGCCCGCTGACCTCGAACAGGGCCGAGGTCGCCGCCAGCGCCCGGCGTACGACGTCGTCCAGCCCGATCCGGGTCATCCGCCACTCGAACCGCCCGGACTCGATTCGGGCGAGGTCCAGCAGGTCGTTGATCAGGCCGGTCAGGCGGTCGCCCTCGGACACGATGATCTCGAGGTTGTCGCCCACCTGGCGCACGGCGCGGTCCACCTTCGGGTCGTCGCGGGCGACGACCGGGAACACGGTCTCGGCCAGTCGCTTGCGGCTCAGCCTCGCGAACCCGACCACGCTCGTGAGCGGCGTCCGCAGCTCGTGCGACACGTTGGCCAGGAACCGGCTCTTCGCCTCGTTCGCGGATTCGGCGGCGGCCCGCGCCTCCTGCGCCTCCGCCATCGCGGCCACGAGGTCCTGCGTCCGCTCGGCGACCCGTGCCTCGAGGGCCCGGTTCTGCGCCTCCAGCGCCGCGTACAGCCGGGCCGACTCGATCGCCCCGGCGAACAGCGTCCCCACGGTGTACAGCAGCGGCCCGTCCGCGGCTTCGAGCGGCCGTCCGTCGCGCCGGTCCGCGACGACCAGCACGCCCGTGACCCGCCCCTGGGTCACCAGTGGCGTCCCCACGTAGCCGTCCGAATCGAGCACCGCCGTCAACCGGCGGTTCGCGTCGTGCGGGTCCGCGGCGGCGTCGCGGAAGTGGAGCGGCCCCTCGGCACGGGCGAGCATCGCGAGTGCGGCATCCTCGTCGTCCAGGCTCAGCCGCAGGTCCGCGACCAGCACGCCCAGCCCCGGCGGCCCGCCGGCGACCCGGCAGTCCCCGATCGTCCTCGTCTCGGGGTCCACGTATGCCATCAGCCCCCGGCCGAAGCCCAGCCGGCCCACGATCTCGGCGAGCCCGCGGTCCACCAGCCGGTCGAGGTCGTGGGTGGAGCCCAGGGCGATGCCGATCGCGTTGATGCCCGCGAGCTCGCCCAGCCGCCGGCGCAGGTCCTCGGCCAGCGCCGCGGCGCCGCCCCCGCCCGAGGTGCGGTCGCCGCGGGGGCGCGGGTCCGAGCGGTCCGGACGGAAGCTCAGGTGCCGTCCCCCGGCGCGTCGTCGGCGGCGATGGCGCGCCCGATCGCCGGGCCGGCCAGCGCGGCGATCGCGGTCACGACCTTGAGGTCCGCGGCCCGGAACACGCCGCCGGTCCCGGTGGCGCCCACGACGCCGATCGTCCGCTCGCCGGCCCGCAGCGGGGCTGCGACCAGCGTCCCCGCCCGGCGCTCCGCGTCGCTCGCCCGGGGGTCACCGGCGGCGTCCTCGACCAGCTCCGCGATCCCGGCGGCCGCGATCGTCCCCACGATCCCCTCGCCCACCCGGCCGGCGGTCACCGGGCCGCCCGTCGACTCCGCGCCCGCCGGCGTTCGGAGCGCGCCGTCGGCGCCGGCCAGGAGCAGGAACCCCCGCGCGTCGTTGGGCAGCCGCGACAGCTCCGCGACCGCCGTGCCCACGATCGCCTCGAGGTCGTCGTGCCCGCCGATCGTGGCGGCGAGGTCGTAGATCAGCGACAGCTCGCGGTAGCGCTCCAGCGCCTCGTTGGCGAGCGAGCGCTTGTCCCGCTCGCGCGCGGCCGCGTACGCGAGCACGGCGGCGATCCCGCGCGCGCTGCGCCCGCCTTCGACCCAGCCCAGCGTCTCGCCGTCCACCGCGACGTCGTGGCGGGCGCCGCCGGCCTCGCCGGGCCCGGTGCCGGCCGGCCCGCCGCGCTCGAGGACGACCTCGCCCTCGGCGTCGCGGATCGTGACCGCGGCATCCGTGCCGGCGAGCAGCGCCGACACCATCGGAGCCACGTGGCGGTGCCGGACGATGAGGCGGCGCAGCTCGCTCATGCGCCGCCCAGGACCTCGTGGGCGATCGCGAGCAGCTCGTCGGGGTCGAACGGCTTGGTGAGGTAGCGGTCCGCGCCGGCCGCCAGGCCCTCGTCGCGGTCGTGGGCCTGGCCCTTGGCCGTGAGCAGCACGATGTGGGCGTGCGCGAGGCCGAGGTCCCCGCGGACGGCGCGGCACACCTCGAGCCCGTTCCGCTTGGGCATCATCACGTCCAGGAACACGAGGTCCGGCCGTTGCGCCGCGATGGCGGCCAGCGCCTCGTCGCCGTCGGACGCGGTGTACAGCTCGACGCCCTCGTCGAGCAGCTCCTCCAGGGCCTGCTCGATCAGCAGCCGGATGTGCTGCTCGTCGTCGACGATGAGGACGCTGCGGGACATGGACCCTCCGGGTTGTGGACCCGCCCACGATGCCGGAACGGGGGGCGCGCTGCAAGGCGGCGGCGCGGATGGCGTGGCCCCGTCCTTCGGCGCGGGACTCTCAGGTCGCGAGCGCGCCCCAGTACACCCGCGGCAGCCGCGGCCCGAGCGTGGCGAGCACCTCGTTGGGGATCGAGCCGCGCAGCCGGGCGAGCTCGTTGGCGGTGATCCGGTCCGACCCCTGGGCCCCGAGCAGGACGTACTCGTCCTCGAGGTCCACGCCCTCGACCTCCGTCACGTCCACGCAGGTCGAGTCCATCGAGATGCGGCCCACGACCGGGACGCGCCGCCCGCGCACGAGCACCTCGCCACCGGGCCACGTGCGGCGCGTCCAGCCATCCGCGTAGCCGATCGGCAGGGTGGCGACCAGCGACGGGCGGGCTGCCGTCCATTCCCCGCCGTAGCCGACCGTCGCCCCGGTCGCGACGGGCTCGAGGTGGACCGCCCGCGCCCGGACCGTCATCGCCGGCCGCAGCCGTCCGGCCGCGGCCCGCAGCCCCGGCGCCGGCTCCACGTCCAGCCCGAGCTCGCCGTAGAACGCGAGGCCGATGCGCGCCATGTCGTGGACCGGGGCGGTCTGCGTGAACAGGCCCTCCGTCGCCGCCAGGTGGCGGGGCGGCAGGGGCCGCCCGGAGCCCGTGACCAGCTCCGAGGCCGCGGCGAGCTCGCGGACCTGGCCCAGCGTCGCCTCGGGCGAGCTGCCGTCCAGCAGGTGCGACCACAGGCCGATGACCTCGACGCCCGGGCAGTCCTCGAGCAGCTCGAGCACCGCGGGGACGTCGCGAGGGCGGGACCCGCCGCGCGCCATCCCGGAATCCACCTCGACGTGCACGGCCAGCCGCCCGCCCAGGGCGTCCCGACCGGCCCCGATGGCGGCGACCAGCTGCCGCGCCGAGGCGAGGCCCGAGACCGACAGCTCGAGGCCCAGGCGGGCCGCCTCGACCACCGCGCCCGGGGCCACCGGGTACACGACCAGCACCGGCGCCGTGATCCCGGCGTCCCGCAGGGCCTGCCCCTCCTCGAACGCGGCCACGATCAGGTGGTCCGCGCCGCCCGCGAGCGCGGCCCGCGCCGATTCCACCGTCCCGTGGCCGTACCCGTTGGCCTTGACCAGGATCCCGAGCCGCGCCGGCGGCGCCACGATCTCGCGAAGCACGCGGGCGTTCGACACCAGCGCGTCGAGGTCGACCTCGATCCAGGCGGGGTGGCGCACGGGGGTCGTCATGGCGGATGACCATGCGGCCTGCCGCCGGGCAGCGTCAAGCGGCGCGCGGTAGGGCATCATCGCCGCATGACCGCCCTGCCGCCCGCCCCGCCCCTGCCGCCCCGCCCCGACCTCCGTCGCCGCGTCCTCGCCGGCGAGGTCACCATCGGCGCCTTCGCCAACCTCGGCTCGCTCGCGGGCGCGGAGCTGCTCGCCCGGGCGGGCTTCGACTGGATGATCGTGGACCTCGAGCACGGCATGGGCTCGGAGGCGGACCTGCACGCCCAGCTGCTGGCCGTCCAGGGGACGCCGACGGCGGGGCTCGTCCGGGTCGCGTCCGCGGAGCGGCTGCGCGTGGGGCGGGCGCTGGACCTGGGCGCCGACGGGCTGATGATCCCGCGGCTCGAGACGGTCGCCGAGGTGGAGGAGACGCTGTCCTGGATGCGCTTTCCGCCGGCCGGCATCCGGGGCGTGGCGCTGGCCAACCGGGGCGGCGGGTTCCTCGAGGCCTCGCACGCGGAGGTCCGGGAGCGAAACGAGCGCCTGACCGGCGTGTTCCAGGTGGAGTCGCTCGCGGCGGTGGAGGCGTCGGGCGCGATCGGCGCCATCGAGGGCGTCGACGTCCTGTTCGTCGGCCCGGCCGACCTGTCGCACTCGATGGGCATGCCGGGCCGGTTCGACGAGCCGGCGTTCGTCGACGCGCTGGACCGGGTGGTCGGCTCGGCTCGGGCCCACGGCAAGGCCGCCGGGATCCTGCTCAAGGACGCGGGCGGGCTGCCTGACGCCCTGGCCCAGGGCTTCACGTTCGTGGGGATCGGCTCCGACACGTCGTTCCTCGTCGCGGCGGCGCGCGACAACCTCGCCCGGGCCCGGGCCACGATCGCCTGACCGAGCGATCGACCGGCCGCCGCACGCGCCGGAGGCCTCGGGGGCTGGAGCCGCGTCGACCCGTCGCAGGCTCCCTCGACCCGGCCGGCGCGGGACTCACAGGCCCGCGTTCGGCCCCGAAGGACCCCGCGACGCCGCCTTCGGTCACATTCCGGGCCCGTGGGTCCCGGATCCGACCGGTAGGGCCGGCAGGCCGATGCCTCGGACCGGTTTGCGGGACTCACAGGCCCGCGACCACCCCTTGCGCCCACGCGGACGAGATCTCCGCGGACGAGATCTGCGCGGACGCGCCCCCGCCGGGCGAGGCACGCAGGGTCCCCGGAACCGCTACTCCTCGGACAGCCGCACCACGGGCTGCGGCAGCGGGGCCTCGCCCGATCCGGCGGCCGCGGCACCACCGGCGCCCCGGCGCCCGCCGGTCTGCGACAGCACCACGCCCGCCAGGATCAGCGCGCCGCCCGCCCACTGGACGGGCTCCAGCCGCTCCGCGTACAGCAGGGCCGAGGCCGCGATCGTCCACAGCGGCTCGACGGTCGAGACCAGCGAGGCCTGGGCGGCGCCCACGCGCTGGGCACCCGCGTAGAACGCCTGGACCGGCACGAACCCGGCGATCACCGCGACCGCCACGATCCCGGGCCACGCCTCGGGCACCACGTCGGCCGGCAGCACCGGGTGCCCGATGGCGAGCGTCACGACCCAGTACACGGCGGCCGTGGAGCTGAGCATCACGGCCCCGATCGCGGACGCGTTGGCCCCCTCGTCCGACTCCCGCCCGACGCGGTCCGTGCGCTCGCCGGAGTGGCGCGCGGCGAGGATGATCCACACCGCGTAGATCAGCGGCGAGACGACGATCAGCGCCAGGCCCTCGACCGGCGGCGCGGTGGCGGTGTCGATGCCGCCGACCGCGAGCGCGACGCCCAGCACGGCGATCCCCAGCGCCGACCACGCGCGCCGCCCCTCCAGCGGGCGGCCGAACTGGAGCGCCAGCACCGCCACCACGGGCGGGTAGAGGTAGACGATCAGCGCCGACAGCCCCAGCGGCACCGTCTCGATCCCGGCGTAGTACGTCGCCGTGTTGCCGACGTACAGCACGCCCAGCCCGATCGTCGCCAGCACGGTCCGGCGGGGGAGCGCCCGCAGCGCCCGTCGGGCCCCCGGGCGCGCCAGCAGCACGACCCAGGCCAGCCCGCCGGCGATCGCGAACCGCCAGGCCATCAGCGTCAGCCAGTCCACGCCGGCGGCGTAGACGGGCTTCGCGAACAGGCCGCCGGAGCCGAACGCGACGGCGCTCACGAGCACGAGGGCGATGCCGGTCAGGCGGGCGCGATCCATGTGCCGAGGGTAGCGAAGATGACGGGCCGTTCCGGACTCCCGATCGCGCGACGACGCGTACACTTGCCCGCGTGGCAGAGCTCTCCGAGCGCGCCGTAGCCGCGCGCGTCCCAACCCTCGCGTCCCAGCCCCTGATGGTCGTCGGGCGGCGCGGGCCCGTGACCGTGAGCCCCGGCACCAGCCTCGCCGAGTGCATCCGCGCGATCCAGCGCACCGGCACCGGCGACTCGGTGTTCGTGACCGAGCGCGACGGCCGCCTCGCGGGCGTCCTGACCGAGCGCGACATCTTCGGCCGCTTGATCGGCCCGGACGTCGCCGCGGCGGTGGACCTCGACACCCCCGTCGAGCGCTACATGAACACGGACCCCCGCACGCTCCGGCTGGACCAGACGGTCCGCGACGCCATCGAGCTGATGCAGTCGGGGCGCTTCCGGAACGTCCCCGTGATCGACGAGCGCCGCGTCCTGGTCGGCGTCGTGCGACAGGTGGACATCCTCAAGTTCCTCGCGGAGTCCTTCCCGGAGGAGCTGCTCAACCTCCCACCCAGACCGCACCAGCGGATGGAGCAGGCCGAAGGCGGATGACGACGACAGCAGATCGAGTCGAGCGGGAGGTCCACCAGCTCGACCGGGTGACGATCCGGTTCGCCGGCGACTCGGGCGACGGGATGCAGCTCACCGGGACCCAGTTCACCCGGACCGCGGCCGTGTTCGGCAACGACATCAGCACCTTCCCGGACTACCCGGCCGAGATCCGGGCGCCCGCCGGGTCGCTGCCCGGCGTGTCCGGGTTCCAGATCAGCTTCTCCGCCTCGGACATCCACACGCCGGGCGACGCGCCGGACGTCCTGGTCGCGATGAACCCGGCGGCGCTCAAGACGAACATCGGCGAGCTGCCGGCGGGCGGCGCCGTGATCGTCAACGCCGACGCGTTCACGCCCCAGAACCTGAGCAAGGCCGCCTACGCCGCGAACCCGCTCACCGACGGGTCGCTCAAGCAGTACACGGTGTTCGAGGTCCCGATCAGCACCCTCAACGCCCGGGCGCTCGAGGGGCTGGACATGACCAGCAAGCAGGTCGACCTGACCAAGAACTTCTTCGCCCTCGGCCTGATGTTCTGGCTGTACGAGCGGTCGATGGAGCCGACGCTCCGCTGGATCGACGAGAAGTTCGGCGCCCGGCCCGTGGTCGCGGAGGCCAACCGCCTGGCGCTCAAGGCGGGCTACGCCTTCGGCGAGACGACCGAGATGTTCCACACCACCTACCGGGTGCCCAAGGCGAAGCTGGCCCCCGGGACGTACCGGAACATCACCGGCAACGAGGCCACCGCGCTGGGCTTCCTGACCGCCTCGCGGCTCGCCGGCCGGCCGCTGTTCTACGGCTCGTACCCAATCACGCCGGCGTCGGACATCCTCCACCAGCTGTCCGGCTACAAGAGCTTCGGCGTGCGGTCGTTCCAGGCCGAGGACGAGATCGCGGCCATGGGGGCCACGATCGGCGCGGCCTACGGCGGGGCGCTGGCCCTGACCGGCACCTCGGGTCCCGGCGTGGCGCTCAAGTCCGAGGCGATGGGCCTGGCGGTGATGACCGAGCTGCCGATGGTCATCGTCAACGTCCAGCGCGCCGGCCCCTCGACCGGCATGCCCACCAAGGTCGAGCAGGCGGACCTGTTCCAGGTGATGTACGGCCGCAACGGCGAGTCGCCGATGCCGGTGATCGCGCCCGCGACGCCCGGCGAGTGCTTCTCGCTGGCGATCGAGGCGTCGCGGATCGCGCTCAAGTACATGACCCCGGTCACGTACCTGTCCGACGCGTTCGTCGCCAACGGTGCCGAGCCCTGGAAGGTGCCGTCGCTCGACGAGCTGCCGGACATCTCGGTCCCCAACGCGGTGCGGGGCGAGGGCACGTTCCTGCCCTACTCGCGCGACCCGGAGACGCTGGCCCGGCCGTGGGCGGTCCCGGGCACCGCCGGCCTCGAGCACCGCATCGGCGGCCTGGAGAAGGCGGACGGCCTGGGCAACGTGAGCTACGACCCCGAGAACCACCACCGGATGTCGCTGCTCCGGGCCGAGAAGGTCGCCCGGATCGCGAACGACATCCCGCCCCTCGAGGCGTTCGGGGCCGAGCGCGGCGACCTCCTGATCCTGGGCTGGGGCTCCACGTACGGCGTGCTGCGCAGCGCAGCCGAGCGGCTGGTGGCCGAGGGCCGGTCGGTCGCCCACGCCCACCTGCGCTACCTGAACCCGTTCCCCGCCAACACCGGCGAGGTGCTGTCCCGCTACCGCACGGTGCTGGTGCCCGAGATCAACCTCGGCCAGCTCGCGTTCATGCTGCGCGGCACCTTCCTGGTGGACGCGATCGGCTACAACCGGATGCGCGGCAAGCCGTTCCGGATCAGCGAGATCGTCGACGAGGCGGTCCGACTCCTCGAGGCCACGTCCCGATGACCGTCCAGCCGTTGACCCAGCCCGTCGCGCTCACCCGCAAGGACTTCGTGTCGGACCAGGAGGTCCGCTGGTGCCCGGGCTGCGGCGACTACTCGATCCTCGCCCAGACCCAGAAGGTGATGCCGGACTTCGGCGTGCCGCGCGAGAACATCGTGTTCATCTCGGGCATCGGCTGCTCGGGGCGGCTGCCGTACTACATGAACACGTTCGGCTTCCATTCGATCCACGGCCGCGCCCCCACGCTGGCCACGGGTCTCAAGATCGCGCGCCCGGAGCTCATGGTCTGGGTGATCACCGGCGACGGCGACGCGCTGTCCATCGGCGGCAACCACTTCCTGCACTCGATGCGCCGGAACGTGGATTTCACGATGGTCATGCACAACAACCGGATCTACGGCCTGACCAAGGGCCAGACCTCGCCCACCTCGGAGTTCGGCAAGCGGACGAAGTCGACGCCGATGGGCTCGGTGGACCGGCCGATCATGCCGCTCACGATCGCGCTGGCCGCGGAGGCCACGTTCGTCGCCCGGACGGTGGACACGCACACCGAGCACCTGCAGGGCACGCTCGAGGCCGGCGGGCGCCACCGCGGCGCCTCGTACATCGAGGTCCTCCAGAACTGCAACATCTTCAACGACGGCGCGTGGCGCGACTTCACGGACCGCGACGTCCGCGACGACCGGATGCTGGTGCTGGAGCACGGCCAGCCGATGGTGTTCGGCAAGGAGCGCGACAAGGGGATCCGCCTGCGGGGGCTGCACCCCGAGGTCGTCACGCTCGGCGAGAACGGCGTCACGGAGGCGGACCTGCTGGTCCACGACGCCCACGCCGAGGACCCGTACCTCGCCCTGATCCTGTCGCGCATGTTCTGGCCGGACTTCCCGGTCCCGGTCGGGGTCCTGCGGGACGTGGACCGGCCCACCCACTCGGACCTGGTCGAGTCCCAGATCGCGGCGGCGGTCGAGAAGTCCGGCGAGGGCGACCTCGCGACGGTCCTGCTCGCCGGCGAGACCTGGACGGTGGAGTAGCCCGATGCTGTGCCCGGTCTGCCGGTTCGACAACTTCGAGGGCGAGGACACCTGCACCAACTGCGGCGCCGACCTCTCCGCATCCGACATCCCGCAGCCGCTCGCGGACTACCACGACACGATCCTGGGCGAGCACCTGTTCGCGCTGGGCGTCGGCGAGCCGATCATCGTGGCTCCCGCGGTGCCCGTGTCGGAGGCCATCCGGACGATGCACGCGGCGGGCGTCGACTGCCTCCTCGTGTGCGACGAGGGCCGCCTGGTGGGGATCTTCACGGACCGCGACGCCGTGGTGAAGGCCGCGGGCAAGAAGCTCGACGCGTTCGACGTCCGGGACTTCATGACCCCGGACCCGGTCGTGCTGCGCAGCGAGGACACGCTCGCGATCGCCATCCACAAGATGGCCGTCGGCGGGTTCCGCCACATCCCGATCATGGACGGCGACCGGCCGCTGGGCGTCGTGGCCGCCGCCGACGTGTTCCGGCACATCGCCGCGTCGCTGGGGTGAGCCCGGCCGCCGGCGATCGGCGGCCGCGGATCGCGGTCGTCGCGGACGACCTCATCTGGGCGACGCGCCTGGTCGACGGCGTCCGGCGCGCCGGCGCGGAGCCGGTGGCGATCCGGTCCTCGGCCGCGCTCGAGGCGGGCCTGGCGGGCGTGGCCGGGGTGGTCGTGGACACCACGGCCCGCGCCTACGACCCGATCGCGGTCCTGCGCCGGGCCACGTCGCTGGGCATCCCCGCGATCGCGGTGGCGCCGCACGTGGACGTCGAGGGGCGGCGTGCGGCGCGCGCGGCCGGGGCGACCCGCGTCCACCCCTACCAGGTGCTGTTCGAGCGCGGTGACCGGGAGCTGGCGGCGTGGCTGGCGGCCCTCGGCTGGCCGCGGGACGGGGTCGCGGAGGAGGAGCGGGCATGAGCGGAGCGGGGATCCCGGGCGCGCGGTACGCGGAGCGGCTGGCGGCGGCACGCCGGGAGGCCGCGAGGGCGGGGCTGGATGCCCTGCTGGTGGGCGTCGGCGCGGACTTGCGATACCTCGCGGGCTACGAGGCGATGCCCCTGGAGCGCCTGACCCTGCTCCTGCTGCCCGCGGCCGACGGGTCGCCGATGACGCTGGTCGCTCCGCGCCTCGAGGCGACCCCGGCCCGGACCTGCCCGGCGGCCGCGATGGGCGCGGTCGAGGTGGTGACCTGGGAGGAGACCGAGGACCCGATGGCGCTGGTGGCCGGCCGGCTGGCCGCGGCGACCGGGCGGGCGCCCGCGGCGGTCGCGGCGGTCGCGGTGTCGGACGGCCTGCGGGCGGCGTTCCTCCTGGGCCTGCAGCGGGTGCTGCCCGACGCCCGGTTCTCGCTGACGTCCGCGGTCCTGCGCGCGCTCCGGATGCGCAAGGACCCCGACGAGATGGCGCTCCTGCGCACGGCCGCGCACGCGGCGGACCGGGCGGTGTTGGCGATCGCCGGCGGGCCGCTCGTGGGGCGGACCGAGGCCGACGTCGCGCGCGAGGTCCGGGAGCGGCTGGTCGCGGAGGGCCACGACCACGCCGAGTTCTGGATCGTGGCCTCGGGGCCCAACAGCGCCTCGCCCCACCACGACCCGGGTGCGCGGCGGATCGAGGCCGGGGAGCCGATCGTGATCGACATCGGCGGCACGTTGGGCGGGTACGGCTCCGACATCACGCGCACCGTGTGGGTGACCGGCGGCGACCCGGCGAAGGGCCCCGACGCGGACTTCCTGCGGCTGTACGAGGTGCTCCGCGGCGCCCAGGAGGCGGCGACCGGCGCGGTCCGGCCGGGCGTGCCCTGCGAGCGGATCGACGGGGTGGCGCGGGGGATCATCGAGGCCGCCGGGTTCGGACCCCGGTTCGTCCACCGGACCGGGCACGGCATCGGGCTCGAGGGCCACGAGGACCCCTACGTCGTGGCGGGCAACGCCGAGCCGCTGGCCCCCGGGATGGCGTTCTCGGTCGAGCCGGGCATCTACCTCGAGGGTCGCTACGGGGCGCGGATCGAGGACATCGTGATCTGCGGCGAGGCCGGTCCGGACGTCCTTAACCAGGCACCGCGCGAGCTGCTGGTCGTCGCGGGCCGCTGACGCCGCGGACTCCGCGGGATCCCACCCAGGCGAGGCCCGTGGGCGGTCCTCGGCGGGCGCGGT
This sequence comes from Chloroflexota bacterium, assembly GCA_040755495.1. GTDB lineage: Bacteria > Chloroflexota > Limnocylindria > Limnocylindrales > CSP1-4 > CAIXZV01. The sequence goes on along the minus strand of JBFMAT010000003.1, from coordinate 75,179 downwards.
ATGCTTCGACGAGCGGCCGGTCCCCCGGCCCCCCCGAGCGACACGTCATGGCGAACCTTTCCCGCGCGGGCCGCCCGCCCGCGTGTCACGAGCCGGTGAGGCGATGAGCCGACGAGGGCGGCACGGCCGTCATCCGCATCCGCACGCCCCGGGCCGGGCCGCGCGCCCGCACGCGCCCTCGCCCGAGCGCATGGCCGCCCCGGAGCGCCCGGCGTCGGTGCGCGAGCCGGCGCCCCTGGTCGAGCCCCTGCGCGAGCCGACGTCCCTGCGCGAGCCGACGTCCCTGCGCGAGCCGACGTCCATGCCTGCACCCCCGTCCGCGCCCCCGCCCCCGTCCGCGCCCACGCCCCTGCGCGAGCCCACGCCCCTGCGCGAGCCCACGCCCCCGCCCGCGCAACCGCCGCTGCGCGAGCCGGCATCTCTGGAGCACGCCTCGCCGCCACGCCCCACGGCCGAACCCCTCCCGGCCGCGCTGTCCGCCGTCGCCGTCGCCGACGACCGCGAGCGCGATCACCTCCGCCCACCCGCCCCGCCCGCGCCGGCCCCGCGGCCCCGGGCCGGATTGGCGGCCGCGCCCGTCGCCGCGTATGCCGGCCCCGCCGACCCGGAGGCGATGCCCGGAGAAGGCAACCGACCCACCTGCACGGTCGCCCAGCTTCGGCGGTTCATCAAGAGCCGGCCGTGGGTCCCCATGCACGAGCTCCGCCGCCGGTTCGGGATCGCCGGCGTCGAGGACGACGTGACGCCCATCCGGGTCGGTGACGCGCGGCTGTACGTGGGCCTCCCGGCCGTCGAGGGCCGCCTCGTCGCGGAGCTGCTGTCGGGCGGGGACGTGGGGTACGAGCTGTCGCTGGACCCCGACGTGCCGGTGGTCGTGGGCGTCTACCCGATGCGGCCCGTCCCGCGATCCTGAGCCGCCGCTGTCGGCTGCCCGACACCCGGCCGGCGGTGCGTCCTGTCCACGGGCTGTCAGGAACGCGACCTTGACACGCCCGATCCCCGATGCGACCGTGATGTGACATTCGGCCCGGTGAGTGGGGGACCTAGGTACTGGTCCGTTCACCGGCGGAGCGGGGACTCGGAGGGTTCGGTGAAGGTCTACTCGTTCAGGCGGCTCGGTGCGGGGCTGGTCGCCGCATCCCTGCTCGCGCTGGCCCTGTCGGTGCCGGCGACGGCGGCGCCGTCGGGCGGGACGTCGAAGTCGGTCAGCGTGTTCGGCGTGGCCGAAGGGGTCCTGGCCTCGTTCACGATCTCGGCCGGCGAGTCCGCGCCGATCTCGGTCAGGATCACCAACAACGGCAAGCAGACGCTCAACAACGTCCGGCTGCTCCTGGGCCAGGATGACAACCCGCTCCCGGCCCCCAACGGCGACGCGACGCCGCCGACCACGTTTCCGACCGGCGTCACGATCGCGACGTCGACGGCCGGCTGCACGGGCGGCGCGATCCTGGACTGCTCGCTGGGCACGCTCGGCGCCCGCACGTCGGTGACCGTGAGCGCCGTCGTCAACACGACCGAGGACACTCCGGCCGCCCCCACGTTCCTGACCGAGGGCGTGGTCAGCGTCGCCGAGAGCGGCAACGACAACGGGTCCAACATCGACACCTTCTCGGCGCAGGGGACGATCACGATCCTCGGCTTCTCGTGCGAGTCCGTGTCCGCGTACCGGCCGGGCAACTCCAGCAAGGAGGTCTCGACCTGCGCCCTCGGCGACGAGGACAACGCCAACGGGCAGTCGGCGAAGGTCAAGCTGCCGGCCAACCTGGCCGTCGTCACGCTGAGCGAGAACGCCGGCGCCGCGTGCCCGGTCGTCGGGACGCTGGACTGCATCGGCCAGGAGGTCGAGGCGAACGTCCAGGGCGACACCACCGGCGACGTGATCACGTGGACCATCCAGATCCAGCTCAACGGGCAGAACGTGACCCTCAACAAGCTGGTGGTCGTCCACACCGCCGACGACGGCACCACGACGACCGAGATCTCGCTCGCCAGGAAGAACGCCTGCAAGACGGCCGGTTCCACGAACTGCGGGTCGGCGTCGGTGAGCGGTGACGTCCTCACGATCACCGTGCAGACGCCCGGCAACGGGAAGACCCGCCTGCTCGGCTAGCGCCGCCGCTCCCTCGAGCCCCACGAGCGGGCCGCCCTCCGGGGCGGCTCGTTCCGCGTTTCGCGCCCGCCCCGCCCGGCCCGAACCGCTCAGGCGGGCTGGGCCGCCCCGTCGAGTGCCGACGCCATCCGCCGGGCGAGGGCGACGTTCCCCTTGCGCGTGTAGAGGTCCCTCGCCAGCTCGAAGTGCGTCGCCGCCTCGTCCGCCCGGCCGAGCCGGCGGAGCACCGTGGCGTAGTCGGCGTGGACGTCGCCCTGGACGTCGATGTCGTCGGTCTCGGCGGCCAGCGCGAGGGCCTCGGCCGCCAGCGCGAGCGCATCGTCCGCGCGGCCCTGGCGGGCGCGGACCTTGGCGCGGGCCGTCCGCCACAGCATCTGCGACTCGACGTCGTCCTCGTCGGTGAGCGTGGCCGCGAGGTCCACCGCCGCATCGGCTTCGTCCGGGCGCTCCTGGGCCTCCAGCGCGTGGGCCAGCAGGCCCACCACCGTCGACCGGAAGTAGCGCTCGCCCATCCCATCCAGCTCCCTCGAGTCGGCGCCCAGCAGCGCCTCGGCCGCCGCGTGGTCGCCGGCGAGCATCTCGATGCGCGACCCCTCGATGGACGTGGATGCCGCGACGACGCTCCGGCCGAGTTCGCCCAGGATCGTCTTCGCCCGGGCGTGCAGCTCGCGGGCGCGGTCGAACCGGCCCTGCATCGCCTCGGACACGGCGATGACCGACAGGATCATGGCCTCCGCCTTGCGGTCGCCGGCGACCTGGTCCAGCAGCGGGCCGCAGCGCTCCGCCACCTGGTCGGCCGGCAGCGCACCGGCGCGGGCGATCGTCGCGTATCCAGCGGCGGCCCGCGACGCCAGGCGGCGGTCGCCGGCCCGGGTCGCGTGCTCCACCACCCGCTGGGCCGCGTCGGCCGCGGCCTCGTACCGGCCGCTCGTGGCGTGGATGCTGCCGATCAGCCGCCAGGCCCGGGCCACGCCGGCGTCGTCCGCGTGGCGCTCGAACAGCGCCGCCGCCTCCGTCGCCTCGTCGAGGGCCCGCCCGGCGGCGCCGGTCTCGAGCTCCTCCGCGTACAGCGCGATCCCCAGCCGGCCCAGCCGGGCCCGGGCCCGCAGCCGACCGTCGCCGATCGCCTCGGCGCCCGCGATCGCCGCCTCCAGCACCGCGGTCGCCTCCGCGAAGTCGCCGGCCTCGAGCAGGACCTCGCCCAGCTCCGCCTGGTTCTCGATCCGCACCGGATCGTCCGGACCCAGCAGCGCCACGGTCCGCCGCAGGAGCGATGCCGCCGCGGGGAGATCGCCTCGCGCGAACGCGCGCCGACCCGCGTTGCCCAGCTTGGCCGCCGCACGGGCCGCCAGGCTGCGGCCCTCGGCGTCCAGCGGGCCGAGCTCCGTCCGGTAGCGGTACGCCTGCTCCAGGTGGTAGCCGAGGATCTCCTCGAACTCCTCCTCGCGGCCGCGCTCCCGGTTGACCCGCTCCGCCCAGGTCACGAACCGCTCGTGCATCTGCGCGCGGGCCCGCTTGAGGAGGCTGCCGTACGTGGCGTCCCGGATCAGCAGGTTCCGGAAGCGGTACGCGACGTCCTCCGAGTCGACGGTGCCCTCGCGCTGGAGCAGCTGCTTGCGGTCCAGCGCGACCAGGCTGGCGGGCACCAGCGGGCGAACCGGCTCGGGGACGAGCTCGGCGACGGCGGGCTGCGCGAACACGAGGCCGATGACCGAGGCGGGCTCGATCGTGGCCCGCTCCTCGCGCGACAGGTCGTCGAGGCGCGCAGCCAGCAGCGCCTGGATCGTGGGCGGGACCGCCAGCGTGGACACGTCGCCGACGGGCTCCCAGGCCGCCTCGGTCCGCCGGATGTGCCCCTTGTCCACGAGCATCGAGACGAGCTGCTCCGTGAACAGCGGGTTGCCCTCGGTCGCGGCGACGATCCGCGAGCGCACGCCGGCCTCCACCGGCCCGCCCAGCAGGCCCTCCACGAGCCGCTCCGTGTCGGTGTCCGCTAGGGCGCTGAGCTGCAGCCGCGACATGCGGTCCGCGGTGCTCCAGTCCGCCCGCTTCTCGAGCAGCCGCAGCCGCGCGGCGCACAGGACCAGGACCGAGGCGCGGTCCGCCAGCGTCTCGACGAGGTGCTCCAGCAGCTCGAGGAACGTCGGCTCGGCGTAGTGGATGTCCTCGAACAGGACGAGCACGGGTCGCTGTGCGGCCAGCTCCTCGAGGAACCGGCGGGCGGCCCAGAAGATCTCGGCCACCGGGTAGCGCGACGCTGACAGGCCGATGACGCTCGACACCCGGTCCAGGATGTCCTCCGCCTCGGGGCTGCCGGCGAGCAGGTCCGCGATCCGACCCCGCGCGACGTCGGGGGCGTCGTCGGCCGCGATGTGGGCCGCGTCGCGGACGACCTCGATGACCGGCCAGAACGTGATCCCGTCGCCGTACGGGAGGCAGCGGCCCCGGACCACGGTCGCCTCGGCGGCGACCTCGTCGTGCAGGTCGTCGAGCAGCCGGCTCTTGCCCACGCCGGCCTCGCCGACCAGCGTCACGAGCCGGCCGCCACCCTCGTCGACGACCGCCCGGAAGGCGGCCCGGATCTGCGCCATCTCCCCGGCCCGCCCGATGAGCGGCGCCCGGCGGGCCAGGTGGGCGCCCTCGGCGGTGGCGTCGCGGACCGCGAGCAGGCGGTAGGCCGGCACGCGCTCGGCCTTGCCCTTGAGCTCGAGCGGCTCCACGGGCTCCACGTCCACGTGGGCGCGGACGAGGTCGTACGTCGTCTCGCCGATCAGGATCTCGTTCGGGGGCGCGGCCTGCTCGAGGCGGGCCGCGACGTTGACCGTGTCGCCCGTGGCCAGCTGCTGGTTGGCCGACGGGTCCGTGTTGGCGACGACCTCGCCGGTGTTGACGCCGGTCCGGTTGGCCAGCTCCACGCCGTAGAACGGCAGGAACCCGGCGTTGAGGCGGCTCAGCTCCTGCTGCATGCCGTGGGCGGCGCGCACCGCCCGCAGCGCGTCGTCCTCGTGCGCCCTCGGGATCCCGAACACGGCCATGATCGCGTCGCCGATGTACTTCTCGATCGTGCCGCCGTGGCGCTCGATCTGGGCCGCCATCGCCGTGAAGTACGTCCGCTTGATCTCGGACATCGCCTCCTGGTCGATCCGCTCCGTGAGCGCGGTCGATCCCTTGAGGTCCACGAAGATGAACGTGGCCGGCTTGCGGACCTCGGCGGAGGCCACGATCGCCGGGGGCGTGGCGACCGGCGATGGCGCGGCGAACGGCCCCGGGGCCGTTTCCCCGAACGGCGTGGGAGCCGAGCCACCGGCGGACGACCCGGGCGCCGGGGCGGCCCCGCCCGCCAGCGGCGTGCCGCAGAACCCGCACAGCCGGAACCGCGAGGGGTTCTCCTCCCCGCAGCTCGGGCAGCGCACGGTTTCCATGGCTGGTGAGTCTACGGGCCGCGGTCCATGGACCGCGCCGGCGTGGCGAGCCGCCGCGAGGTTCCGTCAGCCCTCCTCGTACGCCTTGGGCAGCGCCTCGACCGTGGGGGCCCGGGTCTTGAGCTCGCGCAGGGCCGAGCGGTCCATCGTCGCGAACCGCGGCAGGTCGGGCCGGTTCGTCCGGAGCAGCCGCTCGGTCAGCGTGGACAGCAGCAGGCTGTTGACCTCCGGCACGTCCATCACGGCACGCAGCGCCACGGCCGGCACCTCGAGCAGCCGGCTCGGCTGGGTGACCACCACGTCGGCGGTCCGCGGGCTGCCGGTGAGCGCGGCGATCTCGCCGAAGAAGTCGCCGGTGGCCATGGTGGACAGGCCGCGGTAGCCGCCCTCGGGGTCGGGGATGCCCGCCGCCGCCTCGCCCTCGAGGATGAAGTAGGCGGACGTCGCCTGCTCCCCGTGGGTGACCACGCGGGCCCCCTCCGGCACGTCGCGGACCTGGGCCTCGCGGATGAATGCGGCCCGCTGCGAGGCGTTGAGGCGGCTGAACGTCGCCAGGCGTCCCACCAGCCGGTCGAAATCGGCGAGGGTCGCGGGGCGGACGGCGGCCTCCACGATGCCGGGTGCCGCCCGCAGCGCGGCCAGGCCGCGGCGCCACTCGGCGGCCGGCCGGCCGACGCCGGGTGCGACCAGAGCCGCGAGCGCCGTGACCACGAGGATCAGCGACGCGACGATCAGGAGGCCCCGGACCGGCAGCACGTCGGCCAGGCCGGCGCCCGCCATGCCCAGCAGGAAGATCACGTCGCGCATGACGAACAGGGCCGAGAACACGCGCCCGCGCAGCTCGCGCGGGGTGTTCCGCTGGAGCAGGGTCTGGCGGGCCACGGACGAGGGCGAGTTGAAGAAGCCGCTGATGATCACCCACAGGATGGCGATCCAGATCGTGGGCGACAGCCCGTAGAAGATGCCCGAGATGCCCATGCCCATCAGGCCCACGAACACCCACAGGCCGGTGGGCAGGCGGTCGCTGAAGCGGGCCATGAACAGACTGCCGGCGACGAAGCCGACCGAGGTGAGGCCTTCCTGGAGGCCGTACTCGAACTCCGACGCGCCGAGGACCGTGATCGACATCGGCAGCAGGAGGACGTTCCACAGGCCGAACGCGAAGAAGGTGGGTGCGCCGATCAGGAACAGCGACCGCAGCATCGGCGTGTCGAAGATGGTCCGCACGCCGGTCTTGAGGTTGTCGATGACGACGCCGACCGACGTCTCCTCCTCGACCTCGACTCTGGACCGCACCTTGAGCGCCCAGATGCAGGCGGCCGACACGAGGAACGTGAGCGAGTCGATCCAGAACGCCCAGTTGATGTCGAACGCCGCCGCCAGCAGCCCGGCGCCGGCGAAGCCGATGGCCGTCGAGCCGAAGGAGGCGATCGACAGGAACGCGTTGGCGGCCGTCAGCTCCTCGTCGCTCGCGATCTCGGGGATCAGGCTCTCGTAGGCGGGGTCGAAGAACTGCTTGACGCCGGCGTTGACGAGGATGGCCACGAACAGCAGCGCCACGTCCACGCCGATCAGGAACGGGATGACCGCGACGATCACGGCCTGGGCGAGGTTGCTGGCCAGCATCACCGAGCGGCGGTCGTAGCGGTCCACGAACACCCCGGCGATCAGGCCGACGATCAGGCTGGGCACCGCGGTCGCCATCAGGGTCACGCCCACCAGGAAGGCCGAGCCGGTCTTCTCGTACACGTAGATGCCGGCGGCGAGGTCCGTGAGCGACGAGCCGGCGGTGGACACGAGCTGGGCGATCCACATCAGCACGAAGTCGCGCTTGCGGAACACCGCGGTCGGCGAGACCTTGTGACCGAGCTGCACGGCCCCGCTCACGCCGCCGCTCCCACCGTGGTGCGTGCCACCGTCCACCGCCGCATCCCGACCCTCCGACCTCCCCGGAACCGCGCGCGTCGAGGAGGATCGTGGGGCGCGATCCGGGACGCGTGACTGGCGCGAAGTGTACGGCCGCCGGCGCCCGGGATTCGGGCCTCACCACGGGGAGGAACGGGGAGCGGCGCGGCGTGCGGCCGGCGGGTGGCTACCGGCGGCGCGGGACCACGACGCCCTCGAGGGCGAGCAGGTCGCGCTTGAGGTCGAGGGCGGCCTCCTCGCCGCCCCAGGCGGCGACGCCGTACCCGCCCAGCGTCCCGTCGCCCGCGATCACGCGGTGGCACGGGACGAGCAGCCCGACCGGGTTGCGCCCCACGGCGCCGCCCACCGCCCGGGCCGCCCCCGTCCGCCCGATCCGCCGGGCGACCTCGCCGTAGCTCGCGACCTGCCCGCGCGGGATCGCGTGCACCGCCTCGAGGACGAGCCGATCCCACGCCGACCGGTCGGCGATGTCCACCGGCAGCGTCTCCAGGGGTGCCGCCTCGCCCGCGAGCATGGCCGCCACGAGGTCCCGCGCCAGGGCCGCCAGGTCGCGCGCCGGCCCCGGGGGCGCGTCCTCGAGCGCCACGAGCTCGCCCAGCCCGCGCCGGCCGAGCCCCGCCTCGAACTCGCCGGCGGGCGTGAGCAGGGACACGGCCGCCACGCCCCGCGGCCCGGCCGCGACCCGCGCCGGACCCCACGGGCTGTCGGCGACGGCGGTGACGATCTGGTCGGGCGTCCGGGGCACGAGGGAATGGTTGCACGCCTCGCCGCGATCCGGCAGACTGCGCGAGCCATGTCGCACCGTTTCGTCAGCTTCGACTCCAAGAAGAAGCTCTGGCGGCCCTGCCGGGAGGCTCGGGCCCTGGGGCTCTGACGGCGCGCGAGCGACGACACCGAGGAGCCTCCGGGACCGGAGGCGCCGAGGGGCCGCGGACACCACGAACGGTGCCGCGGCCTTTGTGATTCCTCGGGACCTCCGCTCGTCCGGGACTCCCCATGAGAGGACGAACGAAGATGCAGCTCCTGATCTACGGCCCCGGCCGGCTCGGATCCGCGATCGCCACGGCCGCGCGCGTGGCCGGCTGGCCGGAGCCCGAGGTGGTCGGCCGCCCGCCGCTCCACGGCTCGCGCACGCCTGCACCGCGTGCCGACGTGGTCATCGACGCCTCGATGGGCGCCGCCGTCTTGCCCAATCTCCGGCACGCGCTCGCCGCGGGCAACCGCCGGTTCGTGCTCGCCACGACCAGCTGGGACACGGACCACTCGCGCGCGCAGGCCCTCTTGAGCGAGCACGGCGCGGTCGCCGTGCGGGCGCCGAACCTCTCGCTCGGGGCGGCGCTGTTCGCTCGGCTCGTGGAAGCCGCCGCAGGCTGGTATGCGGCGGTCGGCGGGTTCGAGCCCTCGATCGTCGAGTGGCACCGACGCGGCAAGGTCGACCGGCCGTCGGGGACCGCGCTCGCCCTCGGTCACCGGATCATCGCCGTCGACCCGCGCTGGACGCTTGGGCCGGACGCGGACGGCGGGCATCCGACCATCGAGATCGCCGGCATCCGCGCAGGCGCCACTCCCGGCACGCACCTGGTCACGTTCGACGGCGCCGGCGAGTTCGTCGAGCTGCGGCTCGTCGCCCGCGAACGCTCCGCGTATGCGGAAGGCGCCCTGGCCGCGGCCCGATGGCTCGTTGCCGCCCGACGAGCCGAGGGCATCCATCCATTCGATGTCGTCGTGGACGAGCTGCTCGCCACCGCCAGCGACCCGCTCGCGGCCTGAGCCGCGCCCAGCAAGGAGACCCGAATGACCCGCCCCGCCCCCGCCTCGCGCCGGCGGACCCCGCGCCTGCGCGGCGCGTTCACGGCCCTCGTGACCCCGCTCGACGCCGGGGGCCGCATCGACGAGGCCACCTACCGCCGCCTGGTCGCGTGGCAGGTCCTGGCCGGCATCGACGGGCTCGTCCCCGTCGGCACCACCGGCGAGGCGCCGACGCTCACGGCCGACGAGCGCGACCGACTGATCGAGATCGCCGTGACCACCGTCGCGGAGCGCCCGTCCCGGGCCCGGATCCCGGTCATCGCCGGCACGGGCAGCAACGACACCCGGGCCTCGATCGAGGCCACCCGGCGGGCCGCCGCCCTGGGCGCCGACGCTGCCCTCATCGTCACCCCGTACTACAACCGCCCCGACCAGCGGATGCTCGAGGCGCACTTCCGGGCGATCGCCGACGAGGGCGGGCTGCCGGTCGTCGTCTACAACGTCCCGTCGCGGACGGGCGCCAACGTGGAGGCGGAGACCTTCCTCCGGCTCGCCGAGCACCCGCGGATCGTGGCGGTCAAGGAGGCGAGCGGCAACATCGAGCAGTTGGCCGTGATCTGTCGCGACCGGCCGCGGGACGTGGCGGTGCTGGCCGGCGACGACGCGGCGACGCTCGCGGTCCTCGCGATGGGCGGCGACGGCGTGGTGTCGGTCGCGAGCAACGAGGTGCCGGGCGAGATGGCGGCCCTGGTGGCCGCCGCCCATGCCGGCGACTGGGACGAGGCGCGCCGGATCCACGCCCGCTGGCTGCCGCTGTTCCGAGCCAACTTCCAGGGCGCCCCGAACCCGGTGCCCGCGAAGGCCGCGATGCTCGCCATGGGCCTCCTCGAGCGTGACGACCTGCGCGCCCCGCTGCTGCCGCTCGCCGACGCGCCGCGGGAGCGGCTGGTCGGACTGCTGCGCGGCCTGGGCCTCGTCGACGGCGGCGGGCGGCAATCGGTCGCCCCGGCCGCGGAGGCGGCGGCATGACCGCGATCGACGCGGCCGCCGGGATCGCGGCCGCCGGGGCCGCAGCCGCCGCCGCGGACGCTGCGGTGCCCGAGGCCGAGGCCACGGCCTCGATCCTCGACGAGCTCGATTCCGGCCGCCGCCGCGCCGCCGTCCCGGACCCCGCGGCGCCCGGTGGCTGGCGGGCGGACCCGGAGGTCAAGGCCGCCATCCTCGGCCGCTTCGCCGACCGGCGCACCGTGGCCTGGGACGTGGGCGGCGTGCTCCGGTTTCGCGACCGGGCGGGCCTGCCCCCGAAGGCGCTCCTCGGTGGCGCCGAGGCGGATGCGGCGTTCGCCGAGGACCGCCCGTGGCGGATCGTCCCGGGCGGCACCAGCGTCCGGGCCGGGGCGTACCTGGGGCCTGGGGTCGTGATCATGCCGCCCTCGTTCGTCAACGTCGGGGCGTGGATCGGGGAGGACGCGATGGTGGACTCGCACGTCCTGGTGGGCTCGTGCGCCCAGGTGGGGGCGCGGGTCCACCTCGCGGCCGGGGTCACGATCGGCGGCGTCCTCGAGCCGCCCGGGGCGCGGCCGGTGATCGTGGAGCACGACGCCTTCGTGGGCGCGGGGAGCCTGCTGCTCGACGGGGTGCTGGTCGGGGCGGCGGCCGTGATCGGCGCCGGCGTCGTGCTCACCGGCACCTCGCGGCTCTACGACCTGGTCCGCGGGCGGGTGCTGTGCGGGACGCCCGACGCGCCGCTCGCCGTGCCGCCGGGCGCCGTGGTGGTGCCGGGCAGCCGGGCGGCCGGCGGGGCCTTCGCCGCGGAGCATGGGCTGTCCGTCTCGGTGGCGCTGCTGGTCAAGGACCGCGACGCCGGCACCGCCGCGCGGGTGGCCCTGGAGGACGCGCTGCGATGAGCCTGGCCCGCCCGCCCGGACCGCCGCCCGCCCGCCAGCCGGTCCCGCCCGCGCGGCGCGGCCGCCCGCCCGCGCGCAACGAGGTCCTGCGCCGGGGTCGCCTCGGCGGGCAGGACCCGTCGGCGCTCGCGGCGCGCTTCGGCACGCCCTTCTACGCCTACGACCTGGACGTCGTGTCGGGGCAGGTGGCGGCGCTCCGCGCGGTGCTGCCGCCGTCGTTCGACCTCGCCTACGCGGTCAAGGCCAACCCGGGCCTCGCCGTGCTGCGCCACCTCGCGGGGCAGGGGCTGGGCGCCGACGTCGCGTCCGGCGGCGAGCTGCGCCAGGCGCTGCGGGCGGGCATCCCCGCCGCGCGGATCGTGTTCACGGGCCCGGGCAAGCGGGACGACGAGCTGGAGGGCGCCGTCGAGGCGGGCGTCCGCGTGGTGACCGTCGAGTCGCCGGGCGAGCTCCGGCGCCTGGCGCGGATCGCGGAACGGCGGGGCCGGCGCCAGCCGGTCCTGCTCCGGGCGGCCGTGTCCGAGGCCGCGCGGCTGGAGCGGGTGCGCCTGGTGGGGGACGACGGCGCCGGCAAGTTCGGCATGGACGCCGGCGACCTGCGCGCGGCGGCGGCCTGGGCGGCGGCCTCACCGTGGCTCGAGCCGCTGGGTCTCCACGCCTTCGGGGCGTCGAACCTGCTCGACGCCGGCGCGCTCGCCGCGCACGTCGAGGCCACGGTGGAGGCCGCCCTTGACCTGGCGGCCGCGACGGGCTTCGCGCTCCGGCTCGTGGACGCCGGCGGTGGGCTCGGCATCCCGTACGAGCCCCACGAGGAGCCGCTCGACCTGCGGGTCCTGGGCACCCGGCTGGCGGCGCTCGCCGGACGCCTGGCCGCCGATCCGGCCACCGCGGCGACCCGCGTCCTGCTCGAGCCCGGCCGCTTCCTCGTCGGCCCGGCCGGCGCCTACGTCACCCGGGTCGTGGACCGCAAGCGCGTGGGCGAGCACCACGTCGTCATCCTCGACGGCGGCATCCACCACCTGCTGCGACCCGCGCTCGTCGGGCAGGAGCACCGCGTCCGGGCGCTGACGGGGACGGCCACCGCGCCAGGCGCCGCAAACGCCCAGCGGTTCCCGGTCACGGTCGCCGGCCCCCTGTGCTCCGGGCTGGACGTGTTCGCCCAGGCGGCGCTGATGGCGCTGCCCGACCCGGGCGACCTCATGGCCGTGCTCGACGTCGGGGCCTACGGCGCCACGGAGTCGATGCCGTTCTTCCTGTCGCACCCGCTGCCGGCCGAGATCGCGCTCCGCGGCGGCGAGGCCTGGGTCGCCCGCCCCCGCATCGAGCCCGAGACCTGGCTCGACTGGCAGGCCGACGACCCCACCCACGACCCCGTCGCGTCCGGGCGGGCCTCGGGACGGGCCTAGCGCACCAGCTCCCAGGGCTCGGACAGGTCGTGCTCGGGGCCCATGATCGAGGCGTACAGCCGGTTCACGGACTCCGGGTAGCCGCCGACGAACGCCACCAGGCAGCCCATCCGCCGCAGCCGGTGGAGCGCCTCGAGGATCACGGCCCGCGCCAGCCCCCGCCGGCGGTGGGCGGCGACCGTGGCCACGGGCTCCAGGTACCCGGTCCGCGACACGTCGTCGAACCAGGCCGTGCAGAACGCGGCCACGAACCCGTCGGCCGCCACCGCCACGATGTCCAGGTCCCGCCGGTACGTCGGCGCCTGCTGGATGTGGTGGTACCAGGCGGGGTCGTCGCGGTTCGCACGGGCGACCGCGATGTCGTCGTCGTGGAACGCGAGACCCGATGCGTAGCACCGCTCCAGCAGCTCCAGGCCGTCGCGCATGGGCCGGATCTCGTAGCCGGGCACGGCCGGCGCCTCGGGCAGCGGCTCGTCCAGCGACCGGCGGTGCTGCGTCTCCGCCTCGTCGGGCCGCGCCACGCGCCGGAACCCGCGGCGCTCGAGGATCGCGGCCAGCGCCGCGTCCCCCGCGTCGGCGTACACGCGCAGCCGGCGCCGCCCGTCCTCGCCGGCCACCGCGAGGCGCTCCTCGGCGACGGCGACCATCGCCTCCTCGAGCCCGGGCTCACGGAGCGAGGGATCGACCTGCAGGAAGGCCTGCCCGGCGCCCTCGGGGTTGACGGCCGCCACGAGCTCGCCGCCCTCGGTCTCCCACAGGAACACGTGGTCCTCGGGCGCCAGGTGCTCGAGATCGGGATTGGCGAACCACCACCAGTAGTCGAGCCGCGCGACGTGCCATGACCGCTCGCGCCGGCCGTTGGCCACCATCGCGCGACGCAGGAGCTCACGCATCCGCCAGTAGTCGTCGCCCCCGCGGTACGGGCGCATGCGGAGGGCCATCGCGCACCTCTGGGCAGCTCACCGGACGCCGAAGCGAAGCCTACCGCGCGGCCCGGTCGCGTGGACGCCGCGATCGGCCGGTGCCACAATCCGGGGCCAGACACCGCCAGCCCCGGGGAGGGACGCGCACGTGGCCCGCCGGTTCGTCATGCGCCTGCGGCGGCCGGACTTCACGGGGGTCCGGACGCCGGTCGCGACGGTGGCCCAGAGCGCGGGCAGGCTGTCGCTCGTCGGCGTCGTCTCGGGCCTGCTGGCCGGGCTCGCCTGGGTCGCCACCACGCAGACGGAGACCGGGCAGCGGCTGGCCGATCTCGCGCTGTTCGGGCGGGAGACGGCTGGTCCGCAGGGTGCCGGCGTCGCGGCTGAGATCCTGTCCAACGTGAGCGTCGCCGCCGCGGTCACGGCGGCGACCGGACTCGGCGCGCTGGCGCTGGCGCGCGGTGGGATGGCCCTCGTCGTCGCGGCGGCCATCGCGATCGCGGGCGCGAACCTCACCAGCCAGCTGCTCAAGGACCTCGTCGAGCGCCCCGCGCTCCTCGGATCCCTCGCCTACGCGAGGGGCAACAGCTTCCCGAGCGGCACCGTGACCATCGTGGCGTCGATCGGCCTGGTCGCGACCCTGGTCGCCCCGCGGCGGCTGCGGGGCCTCACCGCGCTCATCACCGCGGTCGGGACGTGCGCGGTCGGGATGAGCACGGTCGTCGCCGGCTGGCACCGGCTGGCCGACGTGATCGGCGCGATCCTGATCTCGCTGGCCTGGACGGCGCTGTGCGCGGCCGGACTCGCCCGGGTGAGCGGATGGATGCCGCGCCGGTCGTGGCGGACCGGCCTCGGCGGGGGCACGATCCTGCTCGGGGGCGTGGCCGGGGCCGTGGCGCTCGCGATCGGGGGGATCGTCCTGGTCGCCGTGGCCACCGACCCGGCGCCGATCGCCGAGGCGCTGCGGACCCTGGCCGATGCCCCGCGGGCGTTCCTGGCCGCGCTCGCCATCGTCGGCGGCACCGCGCTGCTCAGCGCGGTCGCACTCCTGTGGGGCCTGCGAGGCGTCGCGCTGGAGCTGCCGGACTGACCTCCGGCCCGCCGCCTTCGTGACCAGCGGACCAGCGGGGCCGGCCTTGACCGCCTGTTATACTCCCCCCCAGTATGACGACCCTCACCGAGTCCTCGCGCCCCATCGAGATCGTCCTGCCCATCGAGGGCATGACCTGCGCCTCGTGCGTCAACCGCATCGAGCGCTTCCTCAGCAGGACCCCGGGCGTCGAGCAGGCGTCCGTCAACCTGGCAACCGAGCGGGCCACGGTCCTCGTGGACCCCGGGCTCGCCGGCCGCGACGAGCTGGTCAAGGCCGTGGAGGCGGCCGGCTACGAGGTCAGGGCCGAGGCCCCCGTGGCCGAGGGCGCGGTCGCCGCCTCGCTCGAGGCCGAGATCAGCGCCGACGACATCGAGCACGCACGCGCCCAGCGCCAGACGCTGTTCCAGGCCGGGGTCTCGATCGCCGCCGCGCTCGTGTTCATGGTCGCCATGTTCACGCCCCAGACCGCGATCGCGATGGAGGACCTCAACAAGCTGATCCTGTGGCCGGCGACGTTCATCCAGTTCTGGGCGGGTGGCCGGTTCTACCGCGCGGCTTGGCGGGCGGGCCGCCACGGTGGGGCCACGATGGACACGCTGGTCGCCCTGGGCACGAGCGCGGCCTGGGCGTACTCCGTGTTCGTGACGATGTGGCCGGAGTTCGTCCACGAGGCGGGGCTCCACCCCGAGACCTACTTCGATTCGGCGGCGATCATCATCGGCCTGATCCTGCTGGGCCGCTGGCTCGAGGCCCGCGCCAAGGGCCGCACCACCGGCGCGATCCGGCGGCTGGTCGGGCTCCAGGCGACGACCGCTCGACGGCTGCGCAACGGCGTCGAGGAGGACGTGGACCTCGCGATCGTCGTGCCCGGCGACCTGCTCCGCGTCCGGCCGGGCGACAAGGTCCCGGTCGATGGCGTCGTGGTCGAGGGGACGTCCGCGGTGGACGAGTCGATGCTCACCGGCGAGCCCATCCCGGCCACCAAGGCGAGCGGCGACGAGGTCATCGGCGCCACCATCAACACCACCGGCTCGTTCGTGATGCGCGCCACGCACGTGGGCCGCGACACCGCCCTGGCGAGAATCGTGGACCTGGTCCAGCGCGCCCAGGGCTCCAAGGCCCCCATCCAGCGCCTCGCCGACCGGATCAGCGAGGTGTTCGTGCCGGCCGTCATCGTCGTGGCGGCGGCCACCTTCGTCGCCTGGTACCTGTTCGGTCCCGAGCCGCGGGTGACGCTCGCGCTGACCGCGTTCATCGGGGTCGTGATCATCGCCTGCCCGTGCGCGATGGGTCTCGCCACGCCCACCGCGATCATGGTCGGCACGGGCAAGGGTGCAGAGACCGGGATCCTCGTCCGGGGCGGCGAGGCGCTCGAGAACGCCGGGCGCGTGGACACCGTGGTGATGGACAAGACGGGCACGCTCACCCTGGGCAAGCCCGCGGTGACCGGGGTCGTGGCGGCGACCGGCTTCACCGGGGAGCGCGTGCTGGACCTCGCCGCGGCTCTCGAGACCGGGTCGGAGCACCCGCTGGGCGAGGCGATCGTGCGCAAGGCCCGCGAGACCGAGCTCGGGTTCGGGAAGGTCGACGGGTTCGAGGCGATCGTCGGGCGCGGGGTGCGCGGGACGATCGACGGCGCCGAGGTCATCGTCGGCAGCCGCCGGCTGGCGGAGGAGCGGGGCGTGGACCTCGCCTCGCTCGCGGACGCCGCCCGCGACGCCGCGGCCGAGGGCGGCACCGTCGTGTTCGTCGTCGTCGACGGGGCGGCGGCCGGCATGGTCGCGATCTCGGACCCGGTCAAGGCCGAGTCGCGCGAGGCCGTGGCCCAGCTGCGAGCGGCCGGCCTCGACGTGTGGCTGCTCACCGGCGACGCGCGCGTGACCGCGGAGGCCGTCGCCCGCCAGGTGGGCATCCCAGCTGATCGCGTGATCGCCGAGGTGCTGCCCGCGGACAAGGACGCGGTCATCGAGCGCCTCCAGGGCGAGGGCCGCAGGGTCGCCATGGTCGGCGACGGCATCAACGACGCCCCGGCGCTCGCCCGGGCGGACTTGGGCGTGGCGATCGGGACCGGCGCCGACGTGGCCATCGAGGCGTCGGACGTGACGCTGGTCGGCGGCGACCCGCGCCTGGTCGCGTCCGCGATCGCGCTGTCGCGCGCCACCGTCCGCGTGATCCGCCAGAACCTGTTCTGGGCGTTCGCCTACAACGTGCTGCTGATCCCGATCGCGATGGGCGCCCTGTACCCGGCGTTCGGGATCACGCTCAACCCGGCGATGGCCGCCGGGGCGATGGCGCTGTCGTCGGTGAGTGTCGTGACCAACTCGCTGCGCCTTCGCGGCGTGGACGTCCGGCCCGGGCGCGTGACGCAGCTCCGGCGCGGGCCGCTGGGCGTCGTGCGCGACGGGGCGTTCCTGGTGGGTGTCGGGCTGCTCGGGCTGGCGCTGGCCGGCGGCGTGCTGGCCGCGGACCGGGCCGTGGACGCCAGCCTGCACCGGATCGAGGTGACGGCACGCGACGTCCGCTTCGAGCCCGCGAACGTGACCGTGACCGCCGGCGAGTGGGTCGTGCTCGAGTTCACCAACGAGGACCCCGTCGTCCACGACTGGATGGTCGAGGGCGTGCCCAACCTCGACGTGCCGGCGCGCCCGGGCCAGACCGCGAAGCTCCGGTTCGTGCTCGATGAGCCGGGCACGTACATGGTGATGTGCTCGATCCCGGGGCACGCCGAGGCCGGCATGGTCGGCGAGCTGGTGGTGGAGCCGCGCTGAGCCGCTCCGCGAGCCGCGCCTGCCACCGCCGCTGACTGACCCGTCCGGTCGCCCAGCGACCCTACGGGCGCATGCCGAGACGGATTGGTCGCGCAGCGACGCGTTCGTCTCACGGGAACCCCGATCCGTGCGCCATCCCGGCCGCCCAGCGACCGGAACGTCGCACGGTGCGCTCGTTGCGTCTCCCGGCGACCGACGGGAGCAGTGGCTGGCGGCAGCGGCGACCGCCGACCTCGCGACGTGCCCGATCGGGCAGCCCGCGGTGCCCGATCGGGTGCCCGCCGGTGCGTGGGAGGCGGGCGCAGGCCATGGCACGCTCGCGGCCCGGGGTCGCCACCGGCAGGCGGCCGCGCCGAGGGGTCACGACCACACGGAGGGACCGCTTGACCGAAGGCGTCGAGGGGGCTCGCACGCACGCACCCGCGCGCGACCTCGCGCCCGCGGGTCCGCAGGCCGGCGAGCGCGCGACGGATCCCGCCGCGGACGCCTCGCCCGTCGCCGCGCTCCTCCGGCTCCAGCGCCTGGCGGGCAACCGGGCGGTGCTCCAGCTCCTCGGGCGCCACGAGGCGGGGGCGGCATCCCCCGCGACGGCCCGACCGGGCGCCGGCGACCACCCCGCGGTCCGACCAGGCACCGGCGACCACCCAGCGGCCCGCCCACGCCCGGCGCGTGCCGCCGAGGCGTTCCTGCGGGCGGCGTCCACGCGCTCGCCCGGGACGCGGGCGCCCGAGGGATTCGCCGAGGCCGCCCGCGACGGCGTGCTCGCGGTCGGTGCCTACCGGTTCGGCCTCCACCCGCAGTTCCCGCGGGCCATGGGCCAGACCTACTACGCGCGCAAAGACATCGAGATCTGGCCCAGCTTCAACCTCGACGTCGAGCGCAGCTGGGTTCCCCCGTTCGACTACGAGGCCAAGCCGAAGACGACGGACGCGGCCGGCAACGCCTGGCCCGTGCTCGCCACGCCCGAGAACGAGGAGGGCTACAAGATGCCCTCCGAGCACCCCAGGCACCCCGGCAAGGACTACTACATCCGGGTCAGCGGGACGGCGGCCTCGAAGATCGTCGGGGCGGAGGCGCAGCACGTGGCCGACCTTGACGCGGGCTGGAGCCTCACCGGCTTCGCCGCCAAGACGGCCATCAACCAGGCGGCCGCCGCGGAACCCGCGACCGGCGACTCCGTCCCCGCGGCCAAGTCGGCGGCCATCCGGGGGACCATGGGGCGCATGGGCGGGTTGGGTGACAAGATCAAGGGCGGCCTCGAGAGCGGCGGACGGCTCGAGGACTCGCTGGGCCCGATGATGGACAACGCATTCACCCAGTCCAAGACCCGGCGCGACGACTCCGGCAAGCATCACATCCCGATCGTCTACGTCACCACCAGCGCCGACGACACGCGGGTGCTGTACGAGGCGGACCCGGACGCCCCGGTCGACACCCAGGCCACCTCCGAGGTCGTCAACCTGGGCACGATCGGGTGATCGCCGACGTCGCGCGCCGTACACTCCGCGGGTGACCGACTCCCCGCTCGAGCCCGTGCCAGAGCCGCCGCTCCGGATCCGGATCGAGGTCCCGCCCGACCCGCGCGACCTGCCGGGCGACTTCCCGCACCGCTACGAGGTCGAGATCCGGTTCGGCGACACGGACGCGATGGGCCACGCCAACAACTCGCGGTTCCTCACGTTCTGCGAGTCCGCCCGGATCGACTACTGGGAGGCGGCCACCGGCGAGCGCTTCGCGCTGGTCACCCACGGCGCCGAGGAGTCGCTGATCCTGGCCGACATCCGGGTCGCCTTCCGCTCGCCCGTCTACTTCGGCGAGGTGCTGACCGTGGAGTCGCGGGTCGGGCGCATCGGGCGGACCTCGTTCACGCTCGAGCACCGGCTCACCGCCCACGAGTCCGCGGTCGGCCACGCCCGCCTGGTCGCGACGGCCGAGGGCGTCCAGGTCCTGTACGACTACGCCACCGAGCGCCCGCGCGTGATCCCGGCCGACCTCATCGCGCGTCTGGAGGCGTTCGAGGGTCGGCCACTCCGAGCCTGATCCGAGCGCCGGCGAGCAGCCTCGCTACGCCTCGAAGCGCCGGAAGATCGCGACCGCGTTCTGGCCGCCGAAGCCGAAGCCGTTGACCGCCACCGTGTCCACCTTCGCCGGGCGCGCCACCAGCGGCACGTAGTCGAGGTCGCAGGCCGGGTCCGGCGTGTGCAGGTTCGCGGTGGGGGAGATCACGCCGTCCCGGATCCCGCCCAGGGCCGCCAGCGCGCTCGCGATCCCGGCCGCGCCCACCAGGTGGCCGATCATCGACTTGGGCGAGCTGATCGCCCGGGTCGCCGCCGCGGAGCCGTAGGCCGCCTTGATCGCCGTGGTCTCGGTGGAGTCGTTGAGCGACGTGGACGTGCCGTGGGCGACGATCCAGTCCACCTCGTCCGGCGCCACGCCCGCGTTGCGCAGCGCGTTGGTCATCGCCCGGGCCTGGCCGCGCCCCGACGGGTCCGGTGCGCTGATGTGGAACGCGTCCGCGGTCAGCGCTCCGCCCAGGACCTCGGCGATGGGCGTGGCGCCGCGCCGCAGCGCGTGCTCCGCGCTCTCCACGACCACGACGCCCGCGCCCTCGCCCAGGACGAACCCGTCGCGGGTCAGATCGAACGGGCGCGACGCGGTCTCGGGGGAGTCGTTGCGCTTGGACAGGGCGCCCATGTTGGACAGCGCCGCGACCCCCATCGGCACGATCGGCGCCTCGGAGCCGCCGGCCAGCACGACGTCGCACTCGCCGGTGGCGATCAGCCGCAGCGCATCGTGGAACGCGATGACCGACGTCGCGCAGGCCGCCACCTGGGTCATGACCGGGCCGGTGAGCCCGTACTCCATCGACAGCATGCAGCCGGCCATCGAGCCCGACAGCGCGGGGACCGCGAACGCGGACACGAACCGCGGGCCCTTGGTGTCGTGGACGTGCGTCCCCTCGATGATCGCCTCGATCCCGCCGCCGCCGGTGTTGACGACGGTCGCGACGCGGTCGCGCTGCTCGGGCGTCATCGCCGCGAAGTCGATCCCGGACGAGGCGATGGCCTCCCGGCCCGCGCCCATCGCGAGGTGGATGAACCGGCTCATCCGGCGCGCCATCTTGGGCTCCATCACGGCGCCCGGGTCGAAGTCCAGGACCTCGGCCGCGATCCGGACCTCGAACCCCGACGCGTCGAACGACCGGATCAGGCGGGTGCCGGTGACGCCCGCCTGGAGGTTCGCCCAGTAGGTCTCGAAGTCGTTGCCGTTGGGCATCACGGCGCCGAGGCCGGTCACCACGGCGCGGCGCGCGAGGTCGGCGGAGGGCACGGTCAGGCTTCCTCGAGCGTGGGGGAGGGCATCGGCCCGATTGTAGCGCCGCCTACCGGCCGTCCCAGCGCTTGAAGATGACCGCCGCGTTGTGCCCGCCGAGGCCGATGCTGTTGGACAGCGCGTGGCGGATCGGCATCGGAGTGGCCTCGGGCGAGACCCACACGTCCGCCTCCGGGTCGAACTCCCGGAAGTTGATCGTGGGCGGCGCCACCTGCTCGGCGACCGTCATCACGGTGGCGAAGGCCTCGAACGCGCCGGCCGCACCCATCATGTGCCCGGTCATCGACTTGGTGCCGCTGATCAGGAGCGAGTGGCGGTCGCGGGCCGCGCGGTCGCCGAACACCGTCCAGATCGCCTCGGCCTCGCGCCGGTCGCCGACCGGGGTGGACGTGCCGTGGGGGTTGATGACGTCTACCTCGTCGGCGGGGACGCCCCGGCGCTCGAGGGCGGCACGCATCGCGCGCGCAGACCCCGATCCGCCGTCGATCGGCTGGATCATGTCCCAGCCATCGGCGGCCGAGCCGTAGCCCACGACCTCCGCGTAGATCCGCGCCCCGCGGGCCTTCGCGACCTCGAGGTCCTCGAGGATCAGGGCGCCCGCACCCTCGCCCAGGACGAACCCGTCGCGGGTCCGGTCGAACGGCCGGCTGACGTCCGCCACCGGCATGCCCTCTCGGGGCGCGCCCAGGCCGCGCATGTTGCCGAAGCCGGCATGGGCGACCTCGAGCAGGGGCATCTCGGTGGAGCCCGCGATCACGGTGTGGACGTCGCCCCGGCGGATGAGCTCGGCGCCCTCGCCGACCGAGTTGGTGCCGGTCGAGCAGGCGGTGACTACGCAGATGTTGTGGCCGATGGCGCCGGTCTCGATCGCGATCATCCCCGACGTGGAGTCCACGAGGCCGTTGGCGATGAACGTGGGCGAGACCCGGGCCGGACCCTTGTCCGCGAGGACCTTCCAGTTGTCGATCATCAGGTTCTGGCCGCCCGCGCCCGAGCCGAACACCACGCCGATGTCCTCGCGGTTCCCGTCGCCGATCTCGAGGCCGGCGTCGCTGATCGCCTGCTTGGCAGCCGACACGCCGAACCACATCGCGGCCTCGCTGCGGCGGACGGCCTTGGCATCCATCCAGGCGGAGGGGTCGAAGTCATGCACCTCGCCGCCCCAGCGATGGCTGTAGGGCGTGACGTCGAACTTCGTGATCTCGCCCAGGCCGGAGACGCCATTGACCAGGTTGGACCAGGCGGTGTCCTTGTCGTTGCCGACCGGGCTGACGACGCCGAGGCCGGTGACGACGACGCGGCGGGTGAAATCGGGCTGGCGCACGGGTTCCTCTCGAGTGTGGGGGCGGTGGCCGTCAGGCGCGACGGCTGGTCAGTAGGCGGCTTCGGCGCCGGTGTCGCCGAACGGGATCGCGAGGCGGTCGGCGGCGGCGGGGTCATCGGTGGCGATGGCGACCGCGTCCGCGTCGATCCGCTTGATGAGCCCGGTGAGGACGCGCCCGGGACCGATCTCGACGAAGGTGGTGATGCCCCGCTCGCGCATCGCGCGGATCGCCCCCACCCAGTCCACGCCCGTGGTCAGGTGGTCCACGAGCTCGGCGCGGCAGGCGTCGGCGGTCGTGATGAGGCGGGCATCCGCGTTGGCGAGGAGCGGGGGATGCGGGTCGCGGAACGTGATGCCGGCGAGCACGCCGCGCATGCCCTCCGCGGCCTCGGCCATGAGCGGCGAGTGGGCGGCGACCGAGACCGGGAGCTCGATGGCGCGCTTCGCGCCCAGGGTCTTCGCGATCGCGAGCGAGGCCTCGATGGCGGCTCGCTCCCCGGACACCACGACCTGGCCCGGCGAGTTCCGGTTGGCGACGCCGAACACGCCGTGGACCGATGCCTGCGCGACCAGCTCCGGCAGCCGCTCGTCGTCGAGGCCGATGATCGCGGCCATCCGCCCCTCGCGTCCGCTGCCCGAGCGCTGCATCTGCACGCCCCGCTCGCGGACGAGGCGGACGGCGTCGGCGAGGTCCAGGGCACCGGCGGCGACCAGGGCCGTGTACTGGCCCATCGAGTGTCCGGCGGCGAAGGCGGGGTCGGCGCCGTCGACGTGGAGCTGCGCCCACTGCTCGCGGACGGCCTCGAGATACGCGATCGACGCCGCGAGCAGCGCGGGCTGGGCGTTCTCGGTGCGATTGAGCTCGACCTCGGGGCCCTCCCAGGCGAGCCGGCTGATCGGCTCGCCGAGGGCCTCGTCGGCGATGCGGAAGGCGTTGGCGGCGGCGGGCGAGGACTGGGCGAGGGCGCGGCCCATCCCGACGGCCTGGCTGCCCTGGCCCGGGAACACGAAGGCGATCTGGTTCATCGGGCGCCAGCGTAGTCCTCGCACGCGCTAGCCCGCGGAAATGCGTGCACGGTTGCAGGAATCCGCCCGCGATCCTACCCTCGGGCGAGAGGAGGATCCCGTCCGTGACCCCGCCCGACCCCACGTCATCCGCGCGCCCGGCGAGGGCGCGCCGCCCGCGCGCCTCCGACCCCGCCGCGGGCCCCGAGCTGCCGGAGGCCCTCGTCCGGCCGCGCCGCCGCGGCGCGCCCAGCCGCGTGATCGCCCGCGTGTTCGAGGCGGACCTGTCGGCGCCCGTGGTGGCGGCCGGGACCCGGATCCAGAACGTGCGCCAGATCTCGGAGCGGGTGGCGATGGGCCGCGCGCTGTGGCGGGAGCTGGTGGTCGGCTTCGCGTCGCAGCTGGGCGAGCTCAAGCTCGGGTTCACCCAGCTGGCCGCGCTGTACGTCCTCGCCGAGGGCTCCACGACGACCGTGGCGGATCTCGCCGAGGCGATCGGCCGGTCGCCGTCCGCCACCTCGCGGCTGGTGGACGGGCTGGTCCGCCGGCGGCTGGTGGAACGGCGGCGCGAGATGGACGACGGCCGCCAGCGGTCCGTGTGGCTCACCGCTCGCGGCCGGGCGATGCTCCGGATCGTGGACCGCGCCCGCGCCGAGCAGTTCCTGGCCGCCGTCCGGCCGTTGCCCCGCAGCGAGCGGGCGCTGATCGCGATGGGGGTCGCCGCGCTGGCGACGGGGGCCATCAGCCGGCGGGGCCGCCTGGTGCGCCGGGGCTGAGCCGGTCGCTCGCGGGCACCGGGTGGTCGTCGGGCGAGGCGCCGGTCGCCGGGAGGGGCGCCGGTCGCCGGTGGAGGCGCGGTCAGCCGCAGTAGCCGGCGACGACGTCGTAGAGGACCGGCAGGCCCCAGCGGAGGGCGTCCAGCCCGACCCGCTCGTCCACGCCGTGGAACCGCTCGAGGAACCGCTCGTCGGGGTCCAGCCGGAGCGGCGAGAACCCGTAGGCGGGGACACCCAGCCGGACGAGGTGCTTGGCGTCGGTGGCGAACGGCGCGAGCACCGGCACCGGGACGCCGTCCGGGTCGTGGGCGCGGATCGTGGCGGCCAGGAGCTCGTACAGCTCGCCCTCGGCCGGGGCCTCGACCGGGATCGCGCCCAGGACGTGCTCGATCGTGCACCGCGGGGCGAGGTCGCCCAGCCGGGCCAGGAGCTCCTCGCGGACGTCCGCCTCGACCGTGCCCGGCAGCGTCCGGCAGTCGACCTCGATCACGGCCTCGCCGGGGATGACGTTGTACTTGATCCCGGCGTGGATGATGTCCGGGCTGATCGTGTCGCGCAGCAGGGCGCGCAGGGCCCGGGCGTACATCGGGTCGCACAGGGCGCGGATCGCGGCGTCGGCGCGGCGCGGGTCGTCGCCGCCGATCGCCTCGACGAGCGTGGCCCGGTCCGGCGGCAGGGCGGCGGCGATCTCCGCCAGCAGCCGGCGCATCGGGGCGGTCACGCGCGGCTCGCCCGGGCGTGCGAGGCGGGTGACGGCCTCGGCGGCCAGGACGGCGGCGTTGTCGTCGCGGGGCATCGAGCCGTGGCCCCAGGTGCCATGGACGTGGATCCGGTAGACCTCGAACCCCTTCTCGGCCACCTGGATCGGGTAGAACCGGCGTCCGGCCAGCTCCGCGGACACGCCGCCCGCCTCGTTGAGCGCCGCGGCGGCCCGGAGCGCCTCCGGCCGCTGGTCCACCAGCCAGCCCGCGCCCTGGTGACCGCCCGCCTCCTCGTCCGACGTGCACGCGAACAGGACGTCCCGCCGCAGGTCCGGCACGGGGTCGGTTGCCGGGTCCAGGCCCGCGGCGCGGGCGCGGCGGGCGAGCAGGACGAGGACCATGACCTCCTGCGCCACCATCTGCTTCATGTCCACCGCGCCACGGCCCCAGACGTAGCCGTCCGCGACGTCGGCCGCGAACGGGGCGTGGGTCCAGCCGTCCGGGTTGGCGGGGACGACGTCGAGGTGCGACAGGAGGAGCAGCGGCTCGCCGCCGGTGCCGTCGCCGCGGAGCCTCGCGATGACGTTGCCGCGACCCGGGAAGCCCTCCAGTACCTCGGCCGCGAGGCCCTCCGCGCGGAGGCGGCCCGCGACCAGGTGGGCCGCCTCGAGCTCCGGGCCGGGCGGGTCCGGCGGGTTGACCGAGGGGATCCGGATCAGGTCACGGAGGAAGGCGACGAGCTCCTCGTGCGCGGCGGCCCACCGGTCCGCGCCCAGCGTCGACGAGGGCAGGGGACGGGGCGGCGTCATGGGATCAGGCCGGGCCGCTGATCAGTGCGCCGATGATGCCCAGCACGAACCCGAGCGCGACGACGATGGCCACCATGGCGAGCAGCAGCCGGACGTACCGGCCCTCGCGGCGGAGGGTCTCGCCCAGCTCGGGGTCGTCGCCACCGGCGATGTACGCCTGGGGCAGCCCGCGCCGCCGGGCGTGCTCGTTGCGCACGGAGTCGTAGGCGACGGGATTCGGCGGCAGGGGCGAGGGCTCGGTGGGCGTCTCGGTCACGGGACCATGATGCCGCAGGTCGGCGGTCTCGTCCCGGATCGCCCGTGCGTCCCGCGCACGGATTCGTGCCCCCTCGGTCGTTGCCGTGGGGGGGGCGCACGCAGGGAACCCCGACCGGGCAGATTCAGGCCCCTGCGACGATCCGGCCGTGCGCGGCACGCACGACCATGACGTGTCGGCTCGGATTCCGTGCGTCCCACGCACGGGTACGGTGCCGCCGCGGGACGTTCAGCCGCCCTCGGACAGCGCCTGCAGGTCGTCGGGGTCGCGGATCCCCGCAGCCAGCGCGAGCCGGAGCAGGACGCGCGCCTTCCACGGGGCGAGGTCCTCGGCGGCGATCCAGCCGCGCGCCACCAGCGACGGCACGCGCGGCACGCGGCCGCTGCCCACCCGGCTCGCCTGGCACACGACGACGCCCACCGCCGCGGCGCGCTCGAGCGCCTCGACCTCGCCCGGGGTCGGGTAGCCGGCGCCCGTGCCGGCGCTCACGATCCCGCGGGCGCCGGCCGCGACCGCGGCATCGACCAGCACCCCGTCCGCGCCCTGGAACGAGACGACGACGTCCACGCGCGGCAGCACCCGCAGGTCCACGTCCGCGAACCGGCCCCGGAGCGACGTCGCGCGTGCCGGCCGGCTCCGGAGCACGACCCGCCCGTCGCCGTCCACGCTGCCGAGCGGCCCGGCCATCGGGCTGTCGAACGCCGACACGTGGAGCGTGTTCGACTTGGTCGCGTCGCGCGCCCCGTGGATCGTGTCGTCCAGGACGATGAGCGCGCCCAGGCCGCGCGCCTCGGGCGAGGCGGCCACGCGCACGGCATCGAGCAGGTTGAGCGGCCCGTCGGCGGACACCGCGGACGCCGGACGCATCGCGCCCGTGATCACCATCGGCGCATCGGTCGGGACGGTGAGGTGGAGCAGCCAGGCCGTCTCCTCGAGCGTGTTCGTCCCGTGGGTGACAACCACGCCGTCGGCATCGCCGCGGGCGAGCAGGCCGGCAACCAGGTCGCGCAGGTCGGCGAGGTCAAGGTCGGTCATCGCGTGGGCGCGCAGCCGGCGGAACGGGACCTCGCGGACGTCGGCGATGCGGGCCAGCTCCGGGATGCCGGCCAGCAGCTCGCCCGGTTCCAGGCGCCGGCCGGTCTCGAGGTAGGCGGCGAGGTCCAGGCGGTCCGTGCCCAGCGAGTCGATCGTGCCGCCGGTCGTGACGACGGCGACGCGCACGAGGGTCACGAGGCCGCCGCGGCTTCGGGCGTGGTCGGTGCTCCGGGCTCGGTGGCGGCGAGTCCCGGCCCGGGCTCGGTTGTCGCGAGTCCCGGCTCGGGGTCGGGGCCGGCCGGGCGCCAGTGCGGGGCGGCGTCCGGCGGCGTGAACCCCGCCACCCGCGAGATCAGGCGCCGGATCCGCAGCCCTTCGATCGGTCCCAGCGCGTACAGCGGCATCGGCGCCAGCCACACCGCGCTGCCCAGGCTCACGGCATCGGCGCCGGCCCAGAAGTACTCGCGGCAGTCGTCGAAGTCGCGGATGCCGCCGTTGGCGATGATCGGCAGCCGGATGCCCGCATCGCGGAGCTCGGCCACGACCCGCAGCCCGATCGGCTTGATCGCCCGCCCGGAGATCGCCCCAAACCGGTTCCTGAGCCACGGCTCGCCGGTCTCGGGATCGAGGCGCAGGCCCTTGACGGTGTTGATGGCCGTGATCCCCGCGCACCCTGATTCGGCCGCGAGCCGCGCCTGCCAGGCGTAGTCCTCGTCCGGGGAGACCTTGAGGATCACCGGGTGGCGGCTCCGGGGCACGGCCCGGCGGAGGCTGTCCTCGAGGATCTCCGCGAACGGGAAGTTGACGTTGTGGCACGAGGCGTTGAGCTCGACGGCGGCGATCTCGCCGGGCTTCGCGCGCTCGTTGACGGTCTCGACCAGCTGCTCGATCTCGTCCGCGCTGAAGCCGCCGACGGACACGATCCGGTTCAGCCCCGCGGTCCGGCCGAAGTACTCGTCGAAGTAGCGTTCGATGCCGATGTTCGACCAGCCGAACGCGTTGATCCAGCCGGCATCGACCTTGCGCAGGGCGCGGCCGTAGAGCCGGAGCATCTCGGGAAACTCGGTGAGCGACCAGTCCTCGCGCAGGGTGAAGTGGCCCTCGCGTGGCTGGAGCGTCATCGTGCGCGTGGTCACCGCCCCGAAGCGTTCCAGCGGCACCCACTGGGCGATCGGGGACAGGCCGTACAGGATCAGCTTCCGCTTCGATGCCCCGTACCCCAGCAGGCTGGCCGAGGTGACGAGCCGGTTGCGCAGCCGGATCCCGTTGAGGTCGATGACGCCCACGGCCCGAAGTATGCCGCGGGGCGGCGCGGCCGGCCGCCGGGCTTCGCGCCACGGCCGGAGCTCGACCCTCAGCCCGGCGCCAGCGGCCCGCGCAGCTCCAGGTAGTCCGGCCGCGGCCGGTAGCCGAGGGCGGCATTCACGGCGCGCATCGGCGCGTTGTCCTCGTCGTTGCCGGTCCGGAGCTCCTCGAGCCCGTGTCCGACGGCCCACGCGATGGTCGCGCGCTTGAGCGCCGTCGCGACGCCCCGCCCGCGGAACGCCGGCCGGACGGCGGTCATGTCGTGGTAGGCCATGGTGGTGCTCCCGGCGGCGAGCTTGAGGCTCGCGTAGCCGGCCACCTCGCCCGATGCCTCGTCGACGGCCACGAAGAACGCGTCCTTCGGGATGCTGGTCCGCTCCACGTCCCGGGCGACGAACGCCTCGAGCGATCCGACCTCGACCGGCTCCTCCGCCGTCGGGATGTCCGGGAACGACTCGATCGCCGCGGCGTGGACGCCCGCGACGAGATCCGGCCGGTCGGCGAGCGCCCGGAGCACGATGCCGGCGGGGAGCGCCGGCGCGGGCGCCGCCATCCCCCGCAGGTCGAGGCCCACGATCTTGTCGCGGGCGACGACGACGAAGCCGCGGTTCCCGAGGAACGCGACGGCCTCCTGCTGGGCCTCGGACACCCACGTCTGGAACCCGGTCTTGCCCGCCGCCCGCGCGGCATCGCTCGCCGCCCGGAACAGGGTGGCGCCGAGCCCACGGCGGCGGGACGCCGGCCGCACCCACAGGCCGAGCCAGTAGCGCGGGTGGTCCGGGCCGTGGACGTGGACGCGCCCGGTCGACCCCGCGCCGACGGTCTCCCCGTCCAGCTGGGCCAGGAACCGCACGACCTCCCCCGGGTAGGTGGCGTCCTCCCAGCGGATCTCCTCGAGCGAGTCCGCATCGTCGGGGGTGACATCGCACCGGATGCGGACGTATGCGAGCAGCGCGCTGTCGTCGCCGGGATCGAGCCGGCGGACCTCGATCGTCACCGGCGCCTCGTGGCCTCCTGGAGCGGGCCCGCGACCTCGTCCCCGACGGCCGCCAGCCCGTCCGGGACGACGCTGGCCGGGACGCCCAGGATCACGTGGTTCGCGCCCGCCCGCACGAACGCCCGGGCGGTGGCGAGCGCCTCGCGACGCGACGCCGGGGTGGTGCCGCACGACAGCTGGGCCGCGAACGTGAACGCGGCCGGGTCTCGGCCACCCGCCTCGAGGGCGCGCGAGATCTCGTCCCGCTTGGCCGTGAAGTAGTCCACGTCCCCCGGCCGGTTGCCGGGCATCGGCCAACCCTCGGCGTAGCGGACCGCCAGCGCGATGCCCCGCGCCTTCTGGCCGCCGAGCCAGATCGGCGGGCCGCCGGGACGCACCGGGCCCGGCTCGTTGGTGGCGCCGCGGAGCGGGAAGGTCGGGTCGTCCAAGGTCACGCCCGGCGCGTGCCGCGCCTGGTCCGAGAACAGCGCCGTCAGGACCCGCAGCGTGCTCTCGTAGCGGTCGAAGCGCTCGGGCAGCGGCGGCAGCGGGATCCCGAACGCGTCGTGCTCCCCCTCGTGCCAGCCCGCGCCGAGACCCAGCACGAACCGGCCGCCGGTGACGTTGTCCAGCACGGTCGCCGACTTGGCGAGGACGGCCGGGTGGCGGAACGTGCTGGACAGCACCGCGATCCCGACCCACTTGCCACGCACCCGGTGGGCGAGCGCGGCGGCCAGGGTCAGGGCCTCGAACGCGGGGCCGTGACGCTCGCGGCTGGCGTCCGAGAGGTGGTCGCTCATCCAGCCGGCGCCGAACGCCGAGTACTCGCCGGCGAGGGCCCACGCCTCGTCGATCCGCGACCAGTCGAGGCCGGTGGACTCGGTGGCCGAGACCCGGAAGCCGACCAGCCCCGGATGGGTCCCGCCGGCGGTCCCGCTCATCCGACGGGCTCGGCCGCCCGGGGCGCGGTCCGCGCGACCAGTGCCGTCCGAAGCTGCGCCCCGCTCGTGATCGCACCCTCGGACGCCGACGAGACCAGCGCCGCGTACTTGGCCAGCGCGCCGCTCGTGTAGCGCGGCGCGGGCGACGTCCAGCGGGCACGTCGCGCGGCCAGGACCACGTCATCGACCTCGATGTTGAGCTGCCTCGCGTCGACGTCGACCGTGATCGTGTCGCCCTCCTCCACGAGGGCGATCGGGCCCCCGACCGCGGCCTCGGGCGCCACGTGGCCGATCATCAGCCCGTGCGTGCCCCCGGAGAACCGGCCGTCGGTGAGCAGCGCGACGGACTCGCCCAGGCCCTCGCCGACGAGCGCCCCCGTGACGCTCAGCATCTCCTGCATCCCCGGCCCGCCGACCGGGCCCTCGTAGCGGATCACGACCACGTCGCCCGCCTGGATCCGCCGATCGCGGACGGCCGCGAAGCACGCCGCCTCGGAGTCGAACACCCGCGCCGGGCCGCGATGGTGGCGCCGCTCGTGGCCGGCGAGCTTGACGATCGAGCCCTCGGGGGCGAGGCTGCCGCGCAGGATTGCCTGGCCGCCCGTCTCCTTGATCGGCGTCTCGATCGGGCGGACGACCTGCTGGCCCGGCGTCTCCACGGCGTCGGCGGCGATCTTCGCGATCGTCCGGCCGTCGACCGTGCGCTCCTCGCCGTGGAGCAGGTCGCGCTTGAGCAGCTCGCGCATCACGACGGCCACGCCGCCCGCCGCGTGCATGTCGGCCGCCGCATACCGGCCGCCGGGGCGCATGTCGGCGATCAGCGGCGTCGCGTCCACGACCCGGGCGTAGTCGTCGAGCGTGAGCTCGACGCCGAAGTCGGCGGCGATGGCGGGCAGGTGGAGCGCCGCGTTGGTGC
Source organism: Chloroflexota bacterium (assembly GCA_040755495.1). Taxonomy (GTDB): domain Bacteria; phylum Chloroflexota; class Limnocylindria; order Limnocylindrales; family CSP1-4; genus CAIXZV01. Next base: position 44,501 of record JBFMAT010000003.1, on the reverse strand, counting down.
TGCCGCCGGTGGCCGACACGGACGCGATCGCGTTCTCGAGCGACCCCTTGGTCACGATGTCCTTGGGCCGGATGTCGTGGTGCACGAGGGTCATCACGAGCTCGCCGGCACGCCGGGCGGCGGGCTCCTTGGCCGGGTCCTCGGCCGGGATCCCGTTGAGGCCGGCGGGCGACAGCCCGAGGAACTCCAGCACCGTGGCCATCGTGTTGGCCGTGAACTGGCCGCCGCAGGCGCCCGCACCCGGGCAGGCGCCGTTCTCGGCCTGGTACAGCTCGTCGAGCGTGATCTTCCCCGCCCGGTAGGCGCCGATGGCCTCGAACACCGTGACCACGTCGGCGGGCTTGCCCTTATAGGTCCCGGGCAGGATCGTGCCGTTGTACAGGATCAGGCCCGGGATCCCCAGCCGCCCCAGCGCCATGGCCGCCGCCGGGATCGTCTTGTCGCAGCCCACGAGGCACACGAGGCCGTCGAACAGGTGGCCGCGGGCGACCAGCTCGATCGAGTCCGCGATGACCTCCCGGCTGACCAGGGACGCCTTCATGCCCTCGGTGCCCATCGACACGCCGTCGCTGACCGAGATCGTGTTGAACTCCATGGGCGTGCCGCCGGCCGACCGGATCCCCTGCTTCACGAACTCCGCCAGCCGCCGCTGGTTGAGGTTGCAGGGCATCGTCTCGATCCACGTCGTCGCGACCCCGATGATCGGCTGGGCGAGGTCGTCGTCGGTGAACCCGACCGCCTTGAGCATCGCGCGCGCGGCCGCGCGGTCGGGGCCGTCGGTCAGGGCGTGGCTGTGGCGCTTGCCGGGGTCGGTCGGGCGGCTGTAGGGGAGCTGGCTGTCGGCGGTCATCGGTTCCTCGCGGGCGCGGTGCGGGGGCGTGGGGCTGGGTCCGGGGCTCCCCACCAGTATGGCCCGCGACGGCGGTCCGGGCGATGCCCGGCTCAGCCGGAACCGCCCAGCCTGGCCTCGACCACGCGCTCGGCCGCCGCCGCGCTCGGCTCGTGGCCGGTGACGGCGGCCAGGAACGTCGCGCGGTCGATCTCGAACGCCTCGACCGGCTCGAGCGCGGTCACCGTCGCGGTGCGCGGGACCTCGCGCAGCAGCGCGATCTCGCCCAGCCCGTCGCCGGGCCCGTTGCGGCCGAGGTCGCGGCCGCCGCCACGCACCGCGACCGAGCCGGCCGCGAGCACGAGGTACCGATCGCCGGGCTCGCCCTCGGTCATCAGCCGGGCGCCGGCCGGGTAGCGGACCGGGACCATCCCCGCCGCGACCCGCTCGAGGCCGGACAGCGGCAGCGCGCAGAACAGCGGGATGCCGCGCAACAGGGCCGCCTGCCGCTCGGGGACCACGCCCTCCGCGTCGAGGCGGCGCACGATCGGCCAGCCCAGCACGGCCAGGGTGGGCAGCACGAGGCCCGTGATCACCAGGGCACGCTCGACCCCCAGGACCGCGACGAGCGCCGGCGCGAGGATCCCGCCCAGCGACACCGCCACGCCCGCGCCCACCTCCATCACCGAGAACACCGCGGACAGCGAGCGGCCGGGCGTGCTCCGCTGGACGAGGGTGAAGCCGGCGACGTCGAGGATGGCGTTGGCCGTCCCGACGGCGGCCAGGGCCGCCACCGCCACGCCGGCCGCGGGCAGGAACCCGATCACCGCGATCGGCGCGCCCCAGGCGGCGAGGGCGAGCGCGAACACCGGCGCCAGCGAGCGACGCGTCCCCATCGCGAGGGCGGCGATCGCCCCGGCGACGCCGCCCAGCCCGATCGCCGCCCCGAGGACGCCGACGCCCGCCTCGCCCATGTCCAGGACGTCGAGGGCGAGGATCACGAGGAACGTCGTGAGGGCGCCCCGGACCAGTGTCTGGACGACGAACGAGCCGATCAGCACGCTGCCCGGCGGGCGGGCGGCGAGCGTCCGGAGGCCCGCGGCGAACCGCCAGCGATGCTCCCGCTCGTGGCGGGCCGGTCGGGCGGCGTCCGCGACCCGCACCCGGAGCAGGACGGCGCCGGTCGCCAGCAGCAGCAGGGCGCCCAGCAGCGCGGCCGGCACCGGACCCCACGCCGCCACGAGGGCCCCCGCGGTCAAGGGACCGATCGCCGCCCCCAGCGCCTCCCCGAGCGTGAACCCGACGTTGGCGCCCACCAGGTCGGCGGGATCGGTGGCGATCGCGGGCAGGATCGCCAGGGACGTGGGCCGGACCAGCGCCCCGGCCGCCGCGACGACCGCGATCGCGCCCAGCGCGACCAGCGGGGCATCGGCCGCCACCGCGAGCGCCACCACGCCCGCGGCGAGCGCCCGGACCACCCCGACCCCGACCAGCGCCCGCTCCGGGCGGGCGAACGCGCCCGCATCGACCAGCAGGTTGACGACGGTCGCCGGTGCCATCCGGACGAGCCCGAACAGCCCGACGGCGACGGCGCCGCCGATGTCCCAGGCGACCAGCAGGCCCACGACGGTGAGCATCCAGTCGGCGGCCACCCCGAGGGTCCAGGCCAGCAGGATCGCCCGCAGGTCCCGGTGACGGAGGACCTCGCGAGCCGACGCCGCGGCCGCCCGCACCGGCGAGCGGGCTGGAGCCCCCGCCGTCACGATGCCCGGCTGCGCTCCACGGCCCAGGCCTCGACCACGCCCCGGAGGGTCGGCAGCGCCAGGGCGCCGCTGCCCAGGACCGCGTCGTGGAAGCCGCGGATGTCGAAGGCCGGGCCGAGGCGTTCGCTGGCCTCGGCGCGCAGCCGGAGCAGCTCCAGCTGGCCGGTCTTGTAGGCGAGCGCCTGGCCGGGCAGCACGATGTACCGGTCCACCTCGTTGGCGATGTTGTTGGGCGCGAGGGCGGAGTGGTCGAGCATGAACCGGATGGCCCGGTCGCGCGACCAGCCCAGGGCGTGCATGCCGGTGTCCACCACCAGCCGCGCCGCGCGCCAGGCATCGAACGAGAGGACGCCGATCCGGTCCAGGTCGCCGGTGTAGAGGCCCATCTCGTCCGCCAGGCGCTCGGTGTACAGGCCCCAGCCCTCGAAGAACGCCGTGGGGCCGAGGTGGCGCCGGAACAGCGGCAGGTGGGGCAGCTCCTGCCCGATCGCGATCTGGAGGTGGTGGCCGGGGACCGCCTCGTGGTAGGCGAGCGCCTCCGCCTCGTACCGGGGGCGGGTCTCGGGCCGCGAGGTGTTGATGAAGAACTGGCCCGGGCGCGAGCCGTCCACCGCCGGCTGGCGGTAGTAGGCGATCGTCGAGTGCTCGGACTCGAACGGCGCCATGCGCACGACCTCGCACCGGGCCTGGGGCAGCCGCCCGAACCACGACGGGATCGCCTCCACGGCGCGGGCGAGGCTGGTGGCCGCCCGGTCGTGGACCTCGTCGCCGGTGGCGAAGTAGAGCGACGGGTCCGCGCGCAGGCTGGCCAGGGCCGCCTCGAGCGACGGCGCGCCGATCGTCCGCCCCGCGAGGTCCGCGATCTCGGCGTCGATGCGGGCGATCTCCTCGAGGCCGATCCGGTGGAGCGCCTCGGCGTCGAGGTCGAGCGACGTGTGGACCCGGATCAGGCGGCGGTAGCCGGCGGGGCCGCCGTCGAAGTGGCACATGCCCGGGTGCTCCGGCGAGCGCGCCGCGGGCAGGATCTCGGTGACCAGCGCGTCGTGCAGGCGCTCGAGGGCCGGCCGGATGCCGTCGTCCACGGCCGCCCGGAGGTCCGTGGCGAACCGCTCGCGCTCGGCCGTGGTCCAGCCCGCGAGCCCGTCGAGCTCCGCGAGCGGCGCCAGGAACGGCCAGTCGGCGCTCGGGCCGTCGAGCAGCTCCTCCAGGATGGCGACGGTGCGGTCCCCGGGCGCCCGGCAGGCCACCCGTCCGTCGGCGAGGCTCCGGCGCAGGGTCGCCAGGTGGCGATCCGCGTAGACGCCCATCTCGCGCCAGCGAGCGACCATGTTCCGGCCGTCGGCGGGGGTCTCGAGACGCTGGTAGTCGGGGACCTGGAGGAGCTCGGCCGGCACGCCGTCGAGCGGGTCCACGTTCCACTCCAGGATGCCCGTGTCCAGCTCGGCGATGTCCGAGGCGATGGTCTCGCGCAGCGCCGACAGCGTCACCGCGTCTTCCCCCGCGAGCCGGTCCGGGTCGAGCGCCGCCGCGCGGTCCCCGAGGGCGGCGAAGCGCGCCCGGGCCGCGGCGATGCCCTCGGGCGTGGGATCCGACAGGCGGTCGTCGAACCTCGCGTCGCCGACGGCGGTCGCGAACAGCGGGTGGATCTCGAGGAACGTGTCCCAGTACTCCGCGGCGAGGCGGGCGAGCGCCGCCGGCGCGCCGGTGTCCGCGGGGTCAGGGCTCACGGCTGGATCTGCGAGTCCGTCCATCACCGGCAATGCTAGCGAGCCACGACCGACGCGGACCGGGTGCCGGGTGTCGGCTCGATGACACCCCGGGGGTCGCCCGCCCGGGCCTCGTGACGCGTCAGCGCAGGCACTCGCCGACGTCCACCGCCCCGGTGCGACCGAGGGCGGGTGCGATGCGCACGGACACCGCCGTCGGGCTCAGCGCGTAGCCCACGCCGGGATCCGTGCGCGACTCGGCGAACACCAGCCCCCCGATCGTCCCGTCGGCCAGGACGAGCGGGCCGCCCGAGTCGCCGGGGTCCACCGCCGCGCGAAGCTCGAGGATGTCGCGGGTCACGCGGTGCTCGCCGTAGATGTCGCGGCCGGTCGCCGGGTACTCGCCCGACACCGCCGCCGCGAGCACGACCAGCGGCCCGCCGCCGGCATAGCCGAGCACCGCGCCCTGCTCGCCGCGCTCCGGGTCCTGGGTCGTGAACCGCAGCGGACGCCCGGCGAGCCCGGGCACGTGGAGCACGGCGACGTCCAGGTCGGGGTCGAACAGGACCGGGGTCGCGTCCACCACCTCGCCGCCCAGCGAGGCGCGGATCGTGCGGGCCCCCGCGACGACGTGGGCGTTGGTCACGAGGTACTCCGCCGCGACGAGCGTGCCGGTGCCGGTGACCTGGGTGTCGCAGGCCCGGGTCGAGATGCGGGCGGTCCCGGTCGCGGCGGCCGCGGCGATGGCGCCCGCCTGGCTGTCGGTCGGGATGTCGACGCCCGGCAGCGGGATGGGGTCGAGGCCCACGAACACGTCGGGCAGGCCGGAGTCGTCGAGAGCCGACGCGACCTCGGCCACGACCTCGGTCGGGGGCGGCAGGATCGCGGACAGGGTCCGGACGGCGGTCGAGTGCGAGGCCTCGCGGCCGAGGGTCGGGAACGGGCCGGCCACCAGCAGCCCGCCGACCAGCCAGACCAGGAGCACGGCCTGGGCGGCGCCCAGCGCCCCGCCGATCCCGCGCTCCACCCCGGACAGGACGCCGTGGCCCAGCCTGCCCGCCAGGGCGCCGCCGGCCGCGGAGCCGATCGTCTCGCCCACGAGCACCGCGGCGAGGACGGCGCCCAGCACGGCGATCGCGCGGGGGATCGGCTCCAGGCCCGCGGTGACGTCGACCAGCCAGGGCCCGGCGTTGAGCGCGAGCAGCAGGCCGGCCACGGCGCCCGCGATCCCGCCGACCTGCGGCAGCGCCCCCGTCCGGACGCCGGCCAGCACCGCGCCCACGAGGAGCAGCAGGGCGAACAGGTCGAACAGGTTCACCGGGCGAGTATCGACGAGGTCCGCGATCCTCGCCCGCGGGCGACATCGACGGGCGGCGTGTGTTGGCGGCGACGTGTGTGGCGAGCGACGTGTTGGCGGCCGTGGCGGGCGGCTCAGCCGGCGACGGTCACCTCGACCGGCGCGACGTCGCCGAGGGCGCGGATGGTGTAGCTGCCCGGCTCGAGGTCGCCGAGGTCCACGATCGTGGACTTGAGCATCGCGATCTCGATGCAGGCGATGTCCGGTCCGGCGGCGCTGCCCTCGAGGATCGTCAGGGTGAACGTGGTCCCGTCGCGCACGACGTCCACGCCGGCGAGCACGTAGCAGGGCTCCACGCCGCTCCACCACCGGAGTTCCACGGTGACCCGCCGCCCGTCGACCGCGGCCTGGAGGCCCGTGGCGGCGACGTCGTGCACGCCGACGGCTCCCGCCACCGGCTGGACCGGGGTCGCCGGGCCGTCGCCCGCGCCCGGGTCACCCGGATCGCCGGGCAGGGTGCCGCCGCCCTGGCCGGGGTCGCTGCCGCCACCGCCCGAGCCGGCGCCATCGGACGCGCCCGGGACCGCGGTGGGATCGGGGGCGACCGGCAGGGACGGGACGGGCGTGGGGGACGGGGACGGGCTGGGAGCGGCGCCGCCGCAGGCGGCGAGGAGGAGGGCGAGGCCGAGGGCGGCCGACAGCGGGCGGTGCATCGTCATGGGCCGCAGACGACGAGCGGCGGGACGGGGTTCCGTGCCGTCGCGGTCGCGTGCCGGCGCGCCGCGTCAGCCGGCGGCGAGCGGCGTGCCCAGTCGGGTGTCCACGCGCGACGGGTGCGTCGCCTCCCAGGCGGCGATCTCGGCTTCCTTGCCCAGGACATAGCCGATCTCGTCCGTGCCCGCGAGCAGCATCATCTTCGCGAACGGGTCCACCTCGAAGTCGATCGTGGAGCCGTCCGGCAGCAGGATTCCCTGTTCGGCGAGGTCCACCCGCAACTCCGCGTCCGGGTCCCGGGCGACGAGCTCGAACAGCGCCACGTGGGTGGCCGGGTCCACGGCGATCGGCAGCACGCCGTTCTTGAGCGCGTTGCTCCGGAAGATGTCCGCGAACGAGGTCGACAGGATCGCCTGGATCCCCCATGCGCGGAGAGCCCACGGGGCGTGCTCGCGGGACGAGCCGGTGCCGAAGTTGTCGCCCACCAGCAGGACCTTGCGCCCGGCCATGCCCGGCCGGTCCAGCACGAACGGCGGGTCCTTCCGGGAGCCGTCCTCCTCGAACCGCCAGTCGCGGAACAGGGCGTCGGCGAGGCCCTCCTTGTCGGTGACCTTGAGGTAGCGGGCGGGGACGATCTGGTCCGTGTCCACGTTCTCGGCGGGCAGCGGGACGACCCTCGAGGCAAAGGAGTGGAACGGCTCGGCCATCTCAGTACCCTCCGCCCACGGTCACCAGCTCGGCGACGCCCGGGATCGTCCGCGGGTCGGTGACGACGCCGCTGATCGCCGACGCCGCCGCGGTCAGGGGCGAGGCGAGGAACGTGCGGCCACCCTTGCCCTGCCGGCCCTCGAAGTTGCGGTTGGAGGTGCTGATCGCGTACTGCCCGGGGCTGAGCTGGTCCCCGTTCATCGCGATGCACATCGAGCAGCCGGACTCGCGCCACTCGGCGCCCGCCGCGCGGAAGATCTCGTGGAGGCCCTCTCGCTCGGCCTGCCGCTTCACCTGCTGCGAGCCCGGCACGATCATCAGGCGCACCCCGTCCGCCGCGCGGTTGCCCTTCAGGACGCTCGCCGCCAGGCGCAGGTCGCTGATCCGGCTGTTGGTGCACGACCCGATGAACACGACCTCGACCGGCTGCCCGGCGATCGGCTGGCCGGCCTCGAGGCCCATGTACTCGAGCGCGCGCTCGAGGCCGCGGCGGGCCGAGGCGTCGTCGGCGTCCTCCGGGCGGGGCACGCGGCCGGTGACCGGGATGCCCATGCCCGGGTTGGTGCCGTAGGTGACCATCGGCTCGAGAGTGTCGGCGTCGATCACGATCGACTTGTCGAACACGGCGCCCTCGTCGGTGGGCAGGCGGCGCCAGCTCGCGACGGCGGCGTCCCAGGCCTCGCCCTGCGGGGCGTGCCGCCGGCCGCGGATGTACTCGAACGTGGTGTCGTCCGGCCCGACCAGCCCGGCCCGCGCCCCGCCCTCGATGCTCATGTTGCAGATCGTCATCCGCTGCTCCATCGACAGCGCGCGGATCGCCTCGCCCCGGTACTCGAACACGTGGCCGGTGCCGCCGCCGATGCCGATCCGGGCGATCAGGGCGAGGATGATGTCCTTCGCGCTGACGCCCGGCTGCAGGCGGCCGTCCACGCGGACCTCGTACGTCTTCGGCCGGCGCTGGAGCAGCGTCTGGGTCGCGAGGACCATCTCGACCTCGCTGGTCCCGATCCCGAACGCGAGCGCGCCGAACGCCCCGTGCGTCGCCGTGTGCGAGTCGCCGCACACGATCGTCATGCCCGGCTGCGTGAGCCCCAGCTCCGGCCCGATGACGTGGACGATCCCCTGCGTGTCGCTGCCGAAGGCGTGGATCGGGATGCCGAACTCGCGGCAGTTGGCCTCCAGCTGGCTGATCTGGGCCGCCGCCTGCAGGTCCAGCATCGGGAGGCCGCGAGGGGTCGTGGGCGTGGAGTGGTCCGCCGTGGCCACGGTCCTGTCCGGGCGGCGGACCGTCAGCCCCTTCTGACGGAGACCCGTGAAGGCCTGCGGGCTGGTGACCTCGTGGACGAGCTGGAGGTCGATCGCGAGGAGGGCGGGGGCGCCCGGTTCCTCGGCGACGACGTGCTCGTCCCAGATCTTCTCGACGAGGGTGCGGGGTTGGGTCATGGCCGTGGCGTGAGTCCTGCTGCAGGGGCGGCGGAGGGAGAAGGGTAGCAGCGGTCGGCACGGGCCGGCTCAGCCCGTGTCAGCGGGCCGGCTCAGCCCGTGTCACCGGGCCGGCTCAGCCCGTGTCACCGGGCCGGCTCTGCCGTGTCAGCGGGCCGGCTCTGCCGTGTCAGCGGGCCGGCTCAGCGGCCACCGACGAGGCGGGCGCCCCGGCCGTCGATCACGATCCACACGAGGGCGGGCCCCGGCCATGCGTCCGTGCCCCGGAGCGCGGCGAGTGCGTCATCCGGATGCGCGGGGTAGGCGGCCCGGAGCTGGCGCGCGAAGTCCGCGACCGCGCTGCGGGTGGCCCGTGTCCGTCGGACGACGAGCAGACGCGTCACCTTCGGGCCGCCGAGGTGCGGCCAGCCCTCCCAGCTGGGTAGCGAGGCCGCCTTCTCGCCCGACCACCGGACGACCTGCTCGAGGCGTCGGAGCTCCGACTGGAGCTCGGTTGCGACGAGCACCTGCTCGCGCGGTTCGTGGAGGGCAACGTCGATCCACCCGCGGCTGGGGTGCCGCACCGCGACCTCGGGGAACGGGTGCCATCGCGGGTGGAGGGTGCTCAACAGGGCCTCGAGCATGCGTGCCTGGTGCCGGTCGCGGATCGCCGGGCCGGTGTTGGGGTACAGGCGTGCGCTGAGGTCCGCTCCAAGGGCGGCGGCGAGGCGGGCGTACGTGTCCAGGCTGGGCTGCGCCCTGCGATCCTCGATCCGGGCCAGGAATGCCGCGTCGACACCCGACGCTCTCGCCAGCGCGGCGCGCGTGATGCCGGCGTCGTTGCGCAGCCCCAGGATGTCGTCGACGAGCCCATCGTGGATGCGGCGGGCGGCGCGCCTGGCAGAGGCGTCGAACCGGGAGGTGGTCACGGCGTCAGTGAAGCCGATGCCGCTTACCCGGGACTTGGCTGACGCGGCCCGCTCGGCGCCTACTGCGCCGGACCTCGTGACCCGCAGATCCCGCTCGTGCGGACTGGCAGTCCTCAGTCGCTGCACCGAGCCGCCCGAGTCTGGACTCCGGGTCCCGTTTCGGGCGCTCTTGGTGCGCTCGGCACCCGCGATGACGGTGGATGCCGGACTCGGAGTCCAGCTCCTGTCGGGCATGGGCCGTCTCCGAGGACTCGCAGTCCTGCCGCGAGACGAAGGGGCGAACGGGCCGCGCGGAGCGGAAGGGGGCGAACGGGTCCCGCCGCGAGACGACGTGCGCGAACGGGCTCCGCCGCGAGACGACGTCGGCGAACGGGCTCCGCCGCGAGACGACGTGGGCGAACGGGCCGCGGAGCGGACGTGGGGCGAACGGGTTCTGCCACGAGCCGACGGGGGTGAACCGGCTCCGCCGCCTGGCGCCGGATCGTCGCGGAGCGGCGCGTGGGGACCGTCGACCTGATGTGGTGGAACGGGCTCCGCCGGCGTGGCGGGCGAACCGGGACCATCTGCCGGCGGCGGGGGCCCGATCGGCGGTGGTTGCGCGTGACGCGGTTCTGCCGCTAGACTGCGCGGACCCGCCGCCGGCGGGAGCACGGAGCCGAGTCGCTTGGACTTCTTCCAGGGTCGGGATCGCCGCGTCGCCGTCGTCGTGACGGCCGACGGCCGCCGCGTGACCGTGCCCCTGCGCGACCTCGACCACGGCGACGTATCCCCCCTCGACCTTCTTCGCTCGCTCCTTGCCGGTCTCGAGAGCCTCCTGGGGCTCCTCATTACCGGCTCCCGGCGGGAGAACGGAGGAACGCGGAGGGACGAGCGCCGCTGAGGCGCCCACCACCGGGAACCAACGGGACCCTCGCCGGGTGGCGAGGGTCTTTTGCATGTCCGGGAGGTCGCGGGGCCACCCGGACGGAGGGAGACACGGATGACGATGACGAAGGGCGACCCGGCCAGTCCGGGTGCCGGCGCGCCGGCGCGGGGCCGACGGAGCCACGTGCCCGGCGACGGGAGCGTCACCGCCGCCGCGGTGGAGCATGCCCGCAAGGAGATGCTCCACGAGGTGCGGCCGCGCAACCGGACGCGGATCGGCGCCGACGCGCTCATGGAGGCGCTCATCCGCCAGGGCGCGGACGTCCTGTTCAGCTATCCGGGCGGCGTCATCCTGCCGATCTACGACATCCTCGGTGACTACCCGGAGATCCGGCACGTCCTCGTCCGCCACGAGCAGGGCGGCGGCCACGCAGCCGACGGCTATGCCCGGGCCAGCGGCAAGGTCGGCGTGTGCATGGGCACCAGCGGCCCCGGCGCGACCAACCTCGTGACCGCCATCGCCACCGCGCAGCTGGACTCCGTGCCGATGGTCGCGATCACCGGCAACGTCCCGGCGGCGCTGCTGGGCAAGGACGCGTTCCAGGAGATCGACATCACCGGCATCACGCTGCCGATGACCAAGCACAACTACCTGGTCCGCAACGCCGACGACATCCCGCACGTCGTCGCCGAGGCCTTCTACCTCGCGAAGCACGGGCGTCCCGGGCCCGTGCACATCGACCTCACCAAGGACGCCCTGCAGCAGGAGACGCACGCCGAGCACCCCTCCCTCGACGACGTCATCGCCGGCCTGCCGGGCTTCCGCCCCACCATCGAGGGGCACCCGAAGCAGCTCAAGACGGCGGCGCGGGAGATCGCCGCGGCGAAGCGGCCGCTGATCCTGGCCGGGCACGGCGTCCTGATCGCCGAGGCCTGGGACGAGCTGCGGGAGCTCGCGGAGCTGGCGCAGATCCCGGTGGCCTGGACGCTGCTCGGCATCGGCGCCATCGACGAGCAGCACCCGCTCGCCTACGGCTACATGGGGATGCACGGCTGGAAGCACGTGAACCGCGCGATCCAGTCGGCGGACCTGCTGATCGCGATCGGGATGCGGTTCGACGACCGGGTGACCGGCAACGTGCGCACCTACGCCCCGTATGCCCGGATCATCCACGCCGACATCGATCCCGCGGAGATCGGCAAGAACGTGGCGGTCGAGGTGCCCATCGTGGGCGACGCGAAGGCCGTCCTGGCGGGGCTCGCGCGCCTGGTCCAGCCCGTGGAGCCCGGGGCCCGCGCCGGCTACCTCGAGGAGCTGGCCGAGTGGCGGCGGGAATCCGAGGGCTCCAGCTGGCATGGCTCGGGCGCCTGGCGCGACGGCCTGCTGTCCGCCGACTACGTGGTCACCCGGATCGGCGAGCTGACCGACCACGTGGCGACGTACGTGGCGGACGTGGGGCAGAACCAGATGTGGCTGGCCCGCTACACCCGGTTCCGGCGACCGCACAGCCACATCAGCTCGGGCGGCCTGGGCACGATGGGCTTCTCGGTCCCGGCGGCGATGGGCGCCGCGCTGGGCAACCCGGCGGCCGAGACCTGGGCGATCACCGGCGACGGCGGCTTCCAGATGACCAGCCAGGAGCTGATGACGCTGGCCGCGGACCGGATCCCGGTCAAGATCGCGGTGCTGGACAACAAGAAGCTGGGCATGATCCGCCAGTGGCAGGAGATCATCTACGCCGGCAACTACCACTCCTCGCACCTGCCCGGTCCGGACTTCGTCAAGCTCGCCGAGGCGTACGGGATCCCGGCCTTCAAGGCGACCACGACCGATGACGTGGACCGCACGATCCGCGCCGCCCAGGCCGTGGACGGCCCGGCGCTGATCTGGTTCGAGATCGCGGAGGAGCAGAACGTGTTCCCGATGATGCCGGCGGGCAAGGGCCTGTCCGACCTCATCGAGACCTGGGGAGCGCCCGAGGAATGAGCGGCGACCACTCGCACCCGGCCCACACCGCGCCGCCGCCGCGCGCCATCCCCGGCACCGGCGAGGCCCGGCGCCACATCCTGGTCGTGCTCGTGCTCGACCGGCCCGGCGTCCTGAACCGGGTCGCCTCGCTGATGCGGGCGCGCAACTTCAACATCGACTCGCTCGCGGTGTCGCGCACCGACCGCGACCACGTCAGCCGGATGACGCTGACCCTCCACGGCGACGACGTGGCGGTCGAGCAGGCGGCCAAGCAGCTGTACCGGCTGGTGGACGTGCTCAAGGTCCAGGACGTCACGGCGGACCAGGTCGTGGAGCACGAGCTGGCGTTCGTGAAGGTCCGCGCCACCGACGCCAACCGGGCCGAGGTGATCAAGATCGTCGAGCTGTACAAGGGCCGCGTCGTGGACATCGCGCCGGAGTCGGTGATCGTCGAGGCGACGGGCACCGAGGCGGAGATCGACGCGCTCGTCGCGCTCCTGCGCGGCTACGGGATCAAGGAGCTGGTCCGCACCGGCGCGGTGGTGATGCTGCGGGGCGCGGGCTCGATCGAGGAGTCCTCCGGCCGAGGGCCCGCAGGGGCTTCACCTCGGCCGTCGGAGGGCGAGGACCAGGTCAACGATGAGGTTGCCGGCACGACGGACGGAGGCAGGGACTAGATGACCGCGAAGATGTACTACGACGCCGACGCCGAATCGTCGGCGCTCGACGGGCAGACGGTCGCGGTGATCGGCTACGGGAGCCAGGGGCACGCGCACGCGCTCAACCTGCGCGACAGCGGTGTGACCGTGATCGTGGGCCTGGCGCCCGGTTCCAAGAGCCGCCCGCTGGCCGAGGCCGCCGGCCTGCGCGTGCTCGACACCGCGGACGCGGTGCGGGCCGCCGACGTCGTCATGATCGCCGTCCCGGACACGGCCCAGAAGGCCGTGTACGACGCGGACATCGCCCCCAACCTCCGGCCCGGCGCGCTGCTGATGTTCGCGCACGGGTTCAACATCCGGTTCGCGCGCATCCAGCCCCCGGCCAACGTGGACGTGGGCATGGTGGCGCCCAAGGGTCCGGGTCACCTGCTGCGCAGCGTGTACGAGCAGGGCGGCGGCGTGCCGGCCCTGTTCGCCGTCGAGCAGGACGCGTCCGGGACCGCCCGCGCCCGCGTCCTCGCCTACGCGCGGGGCATCGGCAGCACCCGCGCCGGCGTCCTCGAGACGACGTTCAAGGAGGAGACCGAGACCGACCTGTTCGGCGAGCAGGCGCTGCTGTGCGGCGGCGTGTCCGCGCTGGTCAAGGCGGCGTTCGAGACGCTCGTGGAGGCCGGCTACCAGCCCGAGCTCGCCTACTTCGAGACGATGCACGAGCTCAAGCTGATCGTGGACCTCATGTACCGCGGCGGGCTCAACTTCATGCGCTTCTCCGTCAGCGACACGGCCGAGTACGGCGACTACGTGTCCGGCCCACGCGTGACCGAGGGCGCCAAGGCGGCGATGAAGGACGTGCTCGCCGACATCCAGAGCGGGGCGTTCGCGACCCGCTGGATCGCGGTCCAGGAGGCCGGCGGCGGCGAGTTCCGCGAGCTCCGCGAGCGCGACCGCGGCCACCAGATCGAGCAGGTCGGCGCCGACCTCCGGGCGAAGATGCCGTTCCTGCGGCCGGTCGTCGTCGAGGCCGGCCAAGCCCAGGCGGTCGCCAGCGCGGTACCCGGTGGAGAGGGGTCACGATGACGTTCGAGGCCACGCACCCGAGATACGGCGGCGGGGTCGCCGCCGGCAGCGTCCGGATCTTCGACACCACGCTCCGGGACGGCGAGCAGGCGCCCGGCGCCGGCCTGACCGCGGCGGAGAAGCTCGAGGTCGCCCGCCAGCTCGCGCGGCTGCGGGTGGACGTCATCGAGGCCGGCTTCCCGGCCGCCTCGCCCGGCGACTTCGAGGCCGTCCGCCGGATCGCGCAGGAGACGAAGGGCGGGATCGCGGTGGCGGCACTCGCCCGGTGCCGGGACGGCGACCCGCAGCGGGCCTGGGAGGCGATCGGCGTCGCCGAGCGTCCGCACCTCCACCTGTTCATCGCGACCAGCGACATCCACCTCAAGCACAAGCTCCGGATCAGCCGCGAGCAGGCGCTGGACGAGGCCCGGCGCTGGGTGGGCTGGGCGCGCCAGGTCATGGGCCCCGACGCGGAGATCGAGTTCAGCGCCGAGGACGCGTCGCGGACCGAGATCGACTACCTGCTCGACGTCTACGAGGCCGTGGTCGAGGCCGGCGCCTCGACGGTCAACATCCCAGACACCGTCGGCTACGCGATCCCATCCGAGTTCGGGGCGCTCGTCGGGCGGGTCAAGGCGCGGGTCGGCGACGAGGCCACGATCAGCGTCCACTGCCACAACGACCTCGGGCTCGCCACGGCCAACACCCTGGCCGCCGTCCAGGCGGGCGCGCGGCAGGTCGAGGTCACGATCAACGGCCTCGGCGAGCGCGCGGGCAACGCGAGCCTCGAGGAGGTCGTGATGGCCCTCCGGACGCGCCCCGCGCAGTTCCCGGACCTCGCGGCCGGCGTCCAGACGGAGCAGATCACCCCGGCCTCGCGCCTGGTCAGCTACCTCACCGGCTTCGCGATCCAGCCCAACAAGGCGATCGTCGGCGCCAACGCGTTCGCGCACGAGTCGGGCATCCACCAGGACGGGTTCCTGAAGAACCCGCTGACCTACGAGATCATGACCCCGCAGTCGGTAGGGCTGGCCGGCAGCACGCTGTCGATCGGCAAGCTGTCCGGCCGCCGCGGGCTCCAGGGCAAGCTCCGCGAGCTGGGCCACGAGGTGGACGGCGAGGCGCTGGACGCCGTGTACCGCGCCGCCATCGCCCTCGCGGACGCCAAGAAGGACGTCACCGACGCGGACCTGCTGGCCCTCGTCGAGCAGCGCAAGGCGGACGTGCCCCGGTCCATCGAGCTGCTGGGCTGGAACATCAGCTCGTCGTCGGGCGGGCACTCGGTGGGGAGCGTGTCGCTGATCGTGGCGGGGGAGGCCAAGGCGGCCCACGCCACCGGCAACGGCCCGGTGAACGCGCTGTTCGGCGCGGTGGACGAGGCCGTCCGCCCCATCCTCGGCTGGCACCCCGTGCTCGCCGAGTACGAGATCAAGGCCGTCTCGGCCGGCGAGGACGCGCAGGGCCAGGTCCTCGTCCGCTGCCGCCGGTCGTCAGACGAGGGCGCGGGGGCGCTCGTGGTCACCGGCCACGGCCTGTCCACCAACATCATCGAGGCCTCGCTCGAGGCCTACCTCGTGGCGGCCAACAAGCTCCACGGGGCCGAGATCAACGGCATCGAGGTCGCGTTCGTGGGCAAGCGCACCGCGGAGGAGCTCCCGTGACGGCGACGACCTACCGGGTCGCGCTGATCCCCGGCGACGGGGTGGGGCCGGAGGTGACCGCCGGTGCCGTGGGGGTCCTCGAGCAGGCCGGCCGGGCGTTCGGGTTCGGCGTCGAGTGGCAGGAGCTCACGGTGGGCGGAGCGGGCATCGACGCCTACGGGATCCCGATCCGGCCCGAGGACCTCGAGGCCTGCCGGGCCGCCGACGCGGTGCTGCTGGGCGCGGTCGGTGGGCCGACGTGGGACGACCCCGATGCGCCGGTCCGCCCGGAGCAGGCGCTGTTCGCGCTCCGCGGCGGCCTCGGGCTGTTCGCCAACCTCCGCCCGATCACGGTGCACCCGTCGCTGATCGATGCCTCGCCCCTGCGGCCCGAGCTGCTCGAGGGCGTGGACTGCCTGATCGTGCGCGAGCTCACCTCGGGCCTCTACTTCGGCCGCCCGTCCGAGCAGCGCCAGACCCCCGACGGCCGGGCCGCGATCGACACGCTGTGGTACACGGAGGGCGAGATCCGGCGGATCGTGACGCTCGCGTTCGAGCTCGCCCGCGGGCGCCGGCGCAAGGTCACCCAGGTGGACAAGGCGAACGTCCTCGCGACCAGCCGCCTGTGGCGCAAGGTGAGCGAGGAGGTCCACGCGGACTTTCCCGACGTGACGCTCGAGCACCGGCTGGTCGATTCGGCGGCGATGCTGCTCGCGAAGTGGCCGGCCGCGTTCGACGTCCTGGTCACCGAGAACCTGTTCGGCGACGTCCTGTCCGACGAGGCCGCGGTGATCTCGGGCTCGCTCGGCCTGCTGCCGTCCGCGTCGCTCGGCACGACCCGCACGGCGCACGGCCGGCACGGCCTGTACGAGCCGATCCACGGGTCGGCCCCGGACATCGCCGGCCAGGACGTCGCCAACCCGCTGGGCACGATCCTGTCCGCGGCGATGATGCTCCGCTGGTCGCTGGGCCAGGAGGCGGCGGCCGGCGCGATCGAGGTCGCGGTGAGCGGCGCGCTCTCGGACGGCGTGCGGACGAAGGACCTGGTGCCGGCGAACCCCGAGGCCGCCGCCGCGTGCACGGTGGTCGGGACGATGGAGATGGCCCGCCGCATCGGGGAGCGGATCGCGATTGCCCGGCCGGTGACCGCCTGAGGCGGGGCACCGGCCGAACGAGTCGACGACCCACCACCCGCCACGGCACCTGGACCGGGAGCTCATGACCACCCCCAGCGACCACCCCGTCATCCTCTACGACACCACCCTCCGCGACGGCACCCAGGGCGAGAACATCACCCTCTCGCTGGCGGACAAGCTGCGCGTGGCGCGGATGCTCGACGAGTACGGCTTCCCGTTCATCGAGGGCGGCTGGCCGGGCTCCAACCCCAAGGACATCGACTTCTTCGCGGCCGCCCGCACGATCCGCTGGGAGCGGGCGAAGCTGGCCGCCTTCGGCAGCACCCGCCACAAGGACCACCGTCCCGCCGACGACCCGAACCTGCGCGAGCTGGTGGCCGCCGAGACGCCGGTCGTGACCATCTTCGGCAAGAGCTGGCTGCTCCACGTGACCGAGGTCCTCGGCGCCACCCCCGCCCAGAACCTGGACATGATTGCGGACTCCGTCGGGTTCGTCGCCGACGAGGGCCGCGAGGCGGTCTACGACGCCGAGCACTTCTTCGACGGCTACCGGGCGGACCGCGACTACGCCCTGGCGACCCTCCGCGCGGCCCGCGACGCCGGCGCCCGCACCCTCGTCCTGTGCGACACCAACGGCGGCACCCTGACCGACGAGCTGGTGCGCATCGTGGGCGACGTCCGGGGCTCGCTGGAGGGGGACCCGGGCGCCGCGGCCGTGATCTGGGGCATCCACACCCACAATGACGCCGAGCTCGCGGTCGCCAACTCGATCGCCGCCGTCCAGGCCGGCGTGCGCCACGTCCAGGCCACGATCAACGGCTACGGCGAGCGCTGCGGCAACGCGAACATGGTGTCGATCCTGGCGAACCTCGCCCTCAAGACCCCGAGCGAGCTGGATCCGCCCGGCGGCGGCGACCTCGCCGCGCTCACCGAGCTGTCGCGCTCGGTCGCGGAGATCGCCAACCAGGCGCCCGACGACTACCAGCCGTACGTCGGGCGCTCCGCGTTCGCCCACAAGGGCGGCGTCCACGGCGCGGCGGTGGCCAAGGTGCAGCACAGCTACCAGCACGTGGACCCGGTCGCCGTCGGCAACGTCGGCCGGCTGGTCGTGTCCGAGCTGGGTGGCCGGGCCAACACGGCGATCCGCGCCCGCCAGCTGGGACTCGAGCTCGACGGCGTGATCGATCCCCGGGAGCTGTCGACGCTGATCAAGCGCCTCGAGCACGAGGGCCTCGCCTTCGAGGGCGCCGAGGCGTCGTTCGAGCTGCTGATCCGGCGCCACACGCCGGGCTACGCGGCGCCGTTCCGGATCCTGGACTACACGGTCCTCGTGGAGCAGCGCGAGGGGCGCGAGCTGCTCGCCGAGGGCACGGTCAAGGTGGAGGTCGCGGGCGAGGTCCTGCACACGGCCTCGGACGGGAACGGGCCGGTCAACGCCCTCGATGGCGCGCTGCGCAAGGCCCTCCGGGCGTTCTACCCGGTGCTCGACGGCGTGCACCTCGTGGACTACAAGGTCCGCATCCTCGACGGAACGAGCGCGACGGCGGCGCGGACGCGCGTCATCATCGACTCCCAGGACGGTGCCCGCACCTGGTCCACGATGGGCAGCGACACGAACATCATCGCCGCCTCGGCGCAGGCGCTGGCAGACTCTCTCGAGTACGCGATCTGGAAGTCGGGTGCCGAGCTCCGGCGCCGCGACGAGCGCCACTTCACGACCACCAACGGCAGCCACGAGCCCGCCGCAACGGGAGGCCCCGCATGAGCTTCGCCCGCCTCGAGCGCTGGACGGTGACCTCGGGCAGCAACGTCAACAGCCGGGCCGCGGTCGTGATCCGGGCCGGCGGCCACGACTGGAAGGCATCGGCCGAGGGCAACGGCGCGGTCGACGCGCTGTACCGGGCCGTGGACCGGGCGCTGGCCGACATCCTGGGCGGGCATCCGCTGCTGCTCGCCTACGACGTCCACGCCCTCGCCGAGGGACCGGCGGCCGAGGGGCGCGTGACGGTCCGGATCGCGCCGCCGGTCTCGGCGCCGGGTTCGCGCGGCGACGGGCGCTACACGGCCGAGGCGTCGAGCACGAACACCATCGCCGCATCGGTCGAGGCGTACGTCGCCGCCCTCAACGCGATGCTGGCCTCCGAGGCGTGGGCGGGGGTCCCCGAAGCCGCCGCCCGGGTCGCGGCCGCCCGCCGGGCACGTGCGCGGGGCACGGACGCGGGGGCTGGCGATGCCGAGTTCGACGACGCGGCCCGTCCGATCGATACCACCGAGTGGTTCAACCGCTAGGCCGCGTCGACGCCGATGCCGCGCGCCGCCGCCGACGTCCTGCGATCCGGTGTCCGGCCGATGACGGCATCCGGCCGATGACGGGGCCCCGCCGATGACGATCGATGCCGAGGCCTTCAACCGGTTCGAGGCGGCCGGCTGGGAGGCGCGCGCCGCGTCCTACGCGTTTCTGCGCCCGATCACCAACCGGGTGATCGCGTCGCTGCTGGGTGCCGCGGAGGTGGCTCGCGACCACCAGGTGCTCGACGTGGGCAGCGGTCCCGGCGACCTGGCCGCCGCCGCGGCCGCGCTGGGTGCCGACACGGTGGGCATCGACGTCGCGCCCTCGATGGTCCGTCGGGCGGCGATCGCGCACCCGTCGATCCCGTTCCGGGTCGGGTCGTTCGAGGCGATCCCCGCGGGGGTGGGGGCGTTCGACGCGGTGCTCGGCAACTTCGTGCTCAACCACGTCGGCCGGCCGGACGTCGCGCTGGGCGAGGCGCGGCGGGTCCTCCGTCCCGGCGGCTGGCTGGCGCTCTCGTCGTGGGACGCGCCCCGGCGCAACCGGGTCCTGGGCCTCGTGCTCGACGCCGTCGCGGAGGCCCGGGCGCCGGCGCCCCCCGGGCTGCCCGCCGGGCCCACCAACTTCAGGTCCGACGACGAGCTGCGCGAGCTGTTCCTCGAGGCCGGGTTCGGCGAGGTTGGCGTCTCCCACGTGATGTTCGAGGCGCCCGCGCCGGACACCGAGACGCTGTGGCGGGGCGTGCTGGATTCGGCGGTCCGGATCCCGCCGCTCGTCGTCCACCAGCCGGCCGAGGTCCAGGCGCGGATCCGCGACGCGTTCGAGCGGCTCGCCGCCGTCCACCGGCGGCCCGACGGCACGCTCGCCATCCCGGTCGCCGTGCAGGTCACCCGGGGCCGCCGGCCATGAGCGGCGGGGCGACGCCGGGCGCGGCGGTCCGCGGCAGGCCCGTCGTGGCCGCGTACACGGGCGAGCCCGGCGCCTTCGCCGAGGAGGCCGTGCTCCGCTTCTTCGTCGCCCCGGAGGCCCGCCCCCTGTCCTCGTTCCGTGCCGTGTTCGAGGCGGTCCGCGCGGGCGACGCGGATGCCGGCGTCGTCCCGGTCGAGAGCTCGCTGCTGGGCACGATCCGCGAGAACCTCGACCTCCTGTACGAGTTCGGGCTGCCCATCGTGGGCGAGGTGTCCGTGCCGGTCCGGCTGGCCCTGCTCGCCCTCCCCGGGGAGCGGCTGGAGACCATCGAGCGGGTCTACTCCATCGCCGCGGCCCTGGCCCAGGCCGACGAGTTCCTGCGCTCCCGGCCGTGGACGATCCAGACGACCTACAACACCGCGGGCGCGGCGAAGCAGGTCGCGGAGCGCGGGGAGCGGGGGGCCGCGGCGGTCGCCTCGGCGCGGGTCGCGCGGATCTATGGCCTCGAGGTCGTCGCCGACGGGATCCAGTCGGGCGACGACAACCGGACCCGGTTCGCGGTGATCGCGCGGGCGGGGGCCGAGGCCGCCTCGGCGGTGCGGGCGGCGGCGTCACCGGCGGCGCTGGCGGGGGCACCCAAGACGACCCTCGTGTTCGCCGTGCGCAACGTGCCGGGCTCGCTCCACCGCTCCCTGGGCGCGTTCGCGTCGCGCGGGATCAACCTCTCGCGCCTCGAGTCACGGCCCTGGACGGACCGCGGCTCGCGCTGGGAGTACCTGTTCTGGGTGGACCTGGACGCGGACCCTGCCGAAGCCGCCTGCGCGGCCGCGCTCGCCGACCTGCGCGCGGAGACCGAGGTCGTGCGCGTCCTCGGCACGTACCCCCGGGCCGCGGAGGACTGAGCCGGACGAGGCGTCGTCCCGCCGCCGGCGCGACGAATCGCCGCGCCGGGCCTAGTGGCTGACGACCTTCTCGAACCGCCCCGCCTGGGCGATCCAGCCGGCGACGGTTTCCTCCGACGGGATGCGGCGGATCCAGTTCGGGCGGGCCGCGTCCAGCTCCTGGAAGGTCTGCGCCAGGTTCGCCGGGTTGCGCCGGGCAAGCTCCGCGCAGGAGTCCACGCCGGCGGCCTCGAGCAGGTCCGCGTACTCCGAGCCGACGCCGTCGATCCGCATCAGGTCGACGTGGTTGACCCACTCCAGCAGCTGCCGCGTGGTGATCCCGGTGGACTCCGCGAGGCGCTCGCGCCCGGCGTCCGAGCCGGCCCGATCGAGCAGCTCGTCGGTGGTGTCCACGCCGGCGATCCTGAGCCTGTCCGCGAATACGGGGCCGATGCCCTCGACGTCGATGATCTTCACGCCTGGCCTCCAGTGACGGGCCGTGTGCGGGCTGTCGTCGATGCGAGAATAGGCGGGTCGTCGAGCGCGGGCGACTGGCACGCGGCCCGGTCTGACCGGGCCCGATGGAGGTGGCGGTGGACGAAGCGTTTCGCTCCGAGATGACGGCCGGCTACACGTTCGAGGACGAACAGGCGCTGGTCCTCGGGTCACCGATCCTCGGCGACGAGGTCCTGACCGCCGTCCGCGTGCAGCTGCCGCTGTCGCGCGTCAACCGCCACGGCCTGATCGCCGGCGCCACCGGCACCGGCAAGACCACGACCCTCCAGATCCTCGCCGGCCAGCTGTCCGCGGCCGGCGTCCCCGTGTTCGCCGTGGACGTCAAGGGCGACCTCTCGGGCGTCGGCGCGCCGGGCGATCCGGCCAACAAGAACGTCGTCAAGCGGTCCGAATCGCTGGGCTGGACGTTCCGGCCCGCGGCCCACCCGCTGGAGCTGATGTCGCTGTCGGGATCGGTCGGGTCGCACGTCCGCGCCAGCGTGTCCTCGTTCGGGCCGCTGCTCCTGGGCAAGGTGCTGGACCTCAACGAGACCCAGACCTCGATCCTGTCGCTGGTGTTCCGCTACTGCGACGACGAGGACCTGCCGCTGCTCGACCTCGCCGACCTGCGAACGACCCTCAAGTTCCTGGGCTCGGACGAGGGAAAGCCGGTCCTGGAGGACCTGGGCGGGATCAGCGCGGCGAGCCTGGGCGTGATCCTGCGTTCGATCGTCACCCTCGAGCAGGAGGGCGCCGACATCTTCTTCGGCGAGCCCGAGTTCGACGTGGACGACCTCATCCGGACCACCGCCGACGGCCAGGGCGTCGTGACCCTGCTCGAGGTCGCGGACGTCATGGACCGCCCGCGGCTGTACTCCACGTTCGTGCTCTGGATGCTGGCCCAGCTGTACGAGTCGCTGCCGGAGGTCGGGGACCTGCCGAAGCCCAAGCTGGCCTTCTTCTTCGACGAGGCGCACCTGCTGTTCGATGACGCCTCCGAGGCGCTCATGGACCAGATCGAGCGGACGGCGCGGCTCATCCGCTCCAAGGGCGTCGGCGTGTTCTTCGTGACCCAGGCGCCGACCGACGTGCCGGCGTCGGTCCTGTCGCAGCTCGGCAACCGGGTCCAGCACGCCCTGCGCGCGTTCACGCCCGACGACGCCGACGCGCTGCGCAAGACCGCCCGCACGTTCCCGATGACCGAGCACTACGACGTGGAGGGCACGATCACGTCGCTGGGCATCGGCGAGGCGTTCGTCACCGTGCTGGGTCCGAAGGGCGTCCCGACGCCGCTGGCGGCGACGCGCCTCGTGCCGCCGGAGTCGCGGATGGGGGCGCTCAGCGCGGCCGAGATCGCGGGTGTCGTGGCCGCGTCCACGATGGCCGCCAGGTACGGCACGGCGATCGACCGCCAGAGCGCCCACGAGATCATCTCGGCGCGGCTGACCAACGCCCGGGCGGCCGCCGCGACGGCCGCGGCCGAGGCCGCGATGCGCGACGGGGTGTCGCCGACGACGTCGGACGGCCTGGACAGGATGACGCCGGCGCAACAGCGACGCGAGATCGAGCGGCGCGCGCGCGAGCTGGAGCAGGCGCGCCGCGCCGCCGAGCGCGAGCGCAAGGCGCGCGAGCGCGAGGCCGCCACCGCCGCCCGCCAGCGGGAGCGGACGATCGAGACCAGCATCCGCACGGCCGGCCGCGTGGTCACGTCGCGGGCCGGCCAGTCGCTGCTGCGCGGCGTGTTCGACACGATCTTCGGGACCGGCCGCCGGCGCTGACGGAGCGGTGGCCTTGCGAGCAGTTCATCTTCTCGCCGCCCCCCGCCCTCGCCCCCCGCCTCTCGCCCCCCGCGCAGTCACTGGGTGACTATTCCCGGGGGTACGAGGGCGCCATCGGGCCACGACCGAGTGGTTCGGCCAGGCCACCGGCGCCGGCCGTGTGTGGGACCCGCGATCCGAGGGTCGGGCGTCGGCCCAGGTGACCCTTGGATGTTCCATGCGGTCTCCGATCCGCAGGGAATAGTCACTGGCTGACTACGGCGCGCGCGTCGCCCGGGCGTCGGCTGGGCGAGCCGGCCCCGACGCGGGGCGCCACTCGAACAGGCGGGTCGCCCCGACGTCGCACAGCACGAGGCCCGATCCACGAGGCGCCGCAGACCCGGTGACGAGCGCCCGGACCCACACGCGGGACGAGCCGGTGAAGCGGGCGGCGAACAGCGCCGGGTAGGACGCCAGGAGCTCGCGATTGGACCGCGTTGCCCGGACCACCCACACCCCGGTCACGATCGACGGCGGGGCGGGGAAGGCGCTGGCCGCCTCGGCGGCCAGCGCGAGCTTCCGGTCGAAGGACCGAAGACCCGCGCCGACGTCGCCGATACGGTTCCATGCCTCCTGGACGATCAGCTCGCCCTGCCGGCGGCGGAGGACGCACACGTCCACCGAGAGGGAGCGATCGCTGGTGCCGAGCGGCAGCTCCACGAGGGCGGCGCCCGCGGTCGCACGGGCGAGGCGGACCAGCAGATCCTGGATGGCCAGGTGGCCGGCATCGGCCGGGCCGTCGTGCGGGTCGCGCCCGAGCTCCACGCGGGTCGCGATGCCGAGAGCCTGCGCGACGCGAACGAGCTCACCGATCTCGAGCGGCGGGACACCCCGCTCGAGGCGGCTGATCGCCGACTGGCTCGTGCCGACGCGCCCGGCCATCGCGTCCTGCGTCCAGCCGCGGCGTCGGCGGGCCGCGGCGATGCCGCGGCCGATCGCCCGCCGGACTGCCGCGGCCTCCTCGGCGGCCTCGATCTCGTCCCGACTCCGTCGCCCACCCATGTCTCGAGCATGACCGGGTTCGCTTACTCGGCCCTTACTCGGGCCGGACACCCGCTTGAATCGCGACCTCGAGGGCCCGACCGCAAGGCGACCGTACAATCGGGGTGACCCCGATCGCACGTCCCAGGAGCCCCTCCGATGACCGCGCCGACCATCACCGCCCCGCACCCGATCTACCTCGCCGGCAGGTGGGTGGAATCGCCCGACGTCATGGTCATCGACAACCCGGCCCGCCCGGGCGAGCCCGCCGGCGCGACCTACCAGGCGACCCCCGAGCAGTACGAGCAGGCCGTCCAGGCCGCCGTGCGCGCGTTCGACGTCACCCGGACGCTGCCCGCCTACGAGCGTGGCCGGATCCTGCGCGAGATCAGCGCCGGGATCCAGGCCCGCCGCGAGGAGCTGGGGGCGACCATCGCCGCCGAGGCCGGCAAGCCGATCCGCGACGCGCTGGTCGAGGTGGAGCGCGCGGTCCTCACGTTCCGCCTCGGCGCCGAGGAGGCGGAGCGGATGACGGGCCAGGTCATCCCGCTCGACCTCATGGCGTCGTCCAGGGACCGGGTGGGGCTCACCCGGCGCTTCCCGATCGGCCCGATCGCCGCCATCAGCCCGTTCAACTTCCCGCTCAACCTGGCGGCCCACAAGGTCGCCCCGGCCATCGCCGCGGGCAATCCGATCGTGCTCAAGCCGCCGTCCAAGGACCCGCTGGTGATGCTCAAGGTGGCCGAGATCATCGACGCCGCCGGCGTCCCCGAGGGCATGGTCAGCATCCTGCCCATGAGCCGCGAGCTGGGCGACCGGATGGTCAGCGACGAGCGGTTCAAGCTGCTCACCTTCACCGGATCGCCGTCGGTCGGCTGGCGGATGAAGGAGCGGGCCGGCAAGAAGAAGGTCGTGCTCGAGCTGGGCGGCAACGCCGGCGTCATCGTGGACCGCAGCGCCGATGTCGAGTGGGCCGCCAGGCGGTGCGTCACCGGGGCCTTCGCCTACAGCGGACAGGTGTGCATCAGCGTCCAGCGGATGTTCGTCCACGAGGCCGTGTGGGACGAGTTCATGGACCGCTTCCTGGCCGCCGCCCGTGCCCTCCGGCTGGGCGATCCCGCGGACCCCACGGTCGATGTCGGGCCGATGGTCGACGCCGCGGCCGCCGCCCGGACGCAGGCCTGGGTGGACGAGGCCAGGGCGCTCGGGGGCGAGGTCCTGCTGGGCGGCACGGCCGACGGCACCTTCTTCCCGCCCACGGTCCTCACCGGTGTCCCGGTCCACGCCCAGGTGTGCTCCAACGAGGCGTTCGCGCCGCTCGTCGTCGCGTTCCGGGTGTCGACCCTGGACGAGGCCGTGCGGCGGGTGAACGACAGCACGTTCGGCCTCCAGACCGGCGTGTTCACCAACGACCTCGCCGGGGCGTGGGCCGCCTTCCACGACCTCGAGGTCGGCGGCGTGATCCTCAACGACATCCCGACCTACCGGATCGACCACATGCCCTACGGCGGGGTCAAGGACTCGGGGCTGGGGCGCGAGGGCCTGCTGTGGGCCATCGAGGACATGACCGAGATCCGGATCATGGTCCTCGCCTGGCCCCAGTAGTCGGGGCGCCAGGCGCTCAACGGGCGCTCAGCGGGCGCTAACGGCGCTCAACGGGCGCCTGATCGGAGCGCGGCGATCGTCCCCATCGCGCCGATCGCCGTCTCGATGTCCCGTGCCGTGTTGAACGCCCCGAGGCTGAACCGGACCGCGCCCCGGGCGGCCGTGCCCAGGTCGCGGTGGACGAGCGGCGCGCAGTGGACGCCGACCCGGACCGCGATGCCGAAGTCCCCGTCGAGGATCGCCCCGACGTCCTGCGGGTCGACGCCCGCGACGTTGGTCGTCAGGACGGGCACGTGGTGCTCCAGGCCGGCGGCGCCGTAGAGCGTGACGCCGGGCGTGGCCGCGAGCCCGTTCCGCAGCCGGGCCAGGAGGTCCATCTCGCGACGATGGAGCGCCTCGAGCCCATGGTCCTCGACGAACGCGATCCCCAGCCTGAGCCCAATCACGCCGAGCAGGTTGAGCGTGCCCAGCTCGAGGCGGAGCGGGTATTCCTGGGTGTGGACCAGGCTGCCCGAGTTGCTGCCCGTGCCGCCGAACCGGGTCGTGGCGACCTCGAGGCCCGGGCGCAGGACGAGGCCGCCGATCCCCGACGGCCCGTACAGCGACTTGTGCCCGGTGAACGCCAGGGCGTCGATCCCGAGCGCCGTCATGTCGATCGGGACCTGGCCGGCCGACTGGGCCGCGTCGACGACCAGCGGCACCCCCCGGGCCGCGCACCGCTGCGCGACCTCCGCGACCGGCTGTACGGTCCCGAGGACGTTCGAGGCGTGGCACATCACGACCGCCCGGGTGTTCGGGCGGATCAGGGCCGCGATGGCGTCCGGGTCGACGAAGCCACGCTCGTCGAACGGGGCGAGGTCGTAGGTGATCGTGCCGCGCTCGGCGAGGTGGTGGAGCGGGCGCAGCACGGAGTTGTGGTCGAGGCGGGTGGCGATGACGTGGTCGCCCGGCTGGACCACCCCTCCGATCACGGTGTTCAGCGCGTCCGACGCGTTGGCCGAGAACACGACCCGGTCCGGATCGGGGGCGCCGAAGAACCGCGCGACCCGCGCCCGGGCGTCGTCGACGAGATCGCCGGCCTCCACGGCCAGGTCGTGGCTGCCCCGGCCCGGCGAGACCCCGATCCGGGCGTACGTGGCCACCATCTCCCGGAGCACCTCGGGCGGCTTGGGGAAGGTGGTGGCGGCGTTGTCGAGGTAGATGCGATCGGTCACGGCGGGCCCACCCGGGCTACTCGATGCACGTCTTGGGGTTGGGGAGCCCGGCCAGGCGGCGGGCGCCCATCCGGATGCCGTCGGGGAACAGCCGCTCCAGCTCGAGGAGGCTGAGGCCGGTCGCGGCCCGCAGCTCGCGGTTCATCGGGGCGCGGCCGTTGCGCCCGTAGTACTCGCGCAGGAACCGGAGCACCCGCCACTGCACGTCGTCGAGCGTTGCGATGCCGGTCTCGCGGGCCAGCTCCTCCGCCGCCGCCTCGGTCCAGTCATCGGGCTCCCAGAAGAAGCCCTCGGTGTCGAACCAGGTCTCGCGGCCGGCGACCGTGCGGAGCGCACGCTTTCGGACCGCCTCCGCGGTCACGTGGGGAGGGCCCCGGCGGCCCGGCGGCCGCCCCGCCGGCGGGTCACGACGCGGTCCGGCGACCGCCGAGGCGGCGAGTCACGTCCCGGCCCCGACCGGGCGGGCACCGGCGGCGAGCAGCGCGGCCTTCACGCGCTCGGGGGTCGCCGGCAGCTCGAACACCATGGCGCCGCAGGCGTCCCGGATGGCATTGACGATGGCGGGCGCCGTGGACACCATCGCCATCTCCCCGATGCCCACCGAGCCCAGCGTGCCGAGCTCGCGTGGCGTCTCCACGACGATCGTCTGCAGGTCCACGGCATGGCGGACGTTCGGGAACTTGAACGTCACCCAGTCGCGGGTCTTGCCGGCGACGTACTCCTCGCGGAGGGCGAAGCCCGCGCCCATGTCCATGCCCCCCTCGAGCTGGCCCTC
Source organism: Chloroflexota bacterium (assembly GCA_040755495.1). Taxonomy (GTDB): domain Bacteria; phylum Chloroflexota; class Limnocylindria; order Limnocylindrales; family CSP1-4; genus CAIXZV01. The sequence continues at coordinate 16,842 of JBFMAT010000003.1, read as the reverse complement.
CACGTTGAGCGGGTGGATGACCCGGCCGGGATCGGCGGCGGACGTGAGCCGGAGGACCCTGACCTCGCCCGTCGTCGTGTCGACCTCCACCTCGGCCATCTGGACGGAGAACACCTCGACCTCGAACGACGGTCCCTGGCCGGTGACCGGGTCGAGCGGCGCCGTCTCGAGCGTGGTCCGCCTGCCGACGTAGCGCGTGGGCCGGCCCGATGCGGCGAACGCGGCGTGCGACCGCGCACCCGCCTCGTCCATCGCCGCCCGGAGCTGCTGTGCGGCATCGACGGCTGCGCCGCCGATCATGTACGTGACCCGGCTGCCGGACGCGGGCCCGGACGCCGTGGTGTCGGCGGTGCTCCGGGTGCGCAGCCGGACCTTCGACGGCGGGAGCTCGAGCACGGCCGCCACGAGCTGGCTGAGCATCGAGTCCGTGCCCTCCCCCGGGTCCGCGGCCGCCACGTAGAGGGTGACGCCGTCGTCGGGGTCGAGCTCGATCGCGGCGATCGACTTGTCGCCGGGCATGGCGATGCCGAAGGCCGCCGCCCCGAGGCCGACGCCGCGGTGGACACCCTCGACTCGCAGGCCGTCCGCCTCGCGCCGGGCCTGCTCGTACCTGGGGCGGATCGCCTCGCACAGGCCGGGGAACGGCCACTCGCGGACGACGTGGCCCGTCGCCTTCGTCTCACCGGGCTTGAGGGCGTTGCGGCGGCGGAACTCGAGCGGGTCGATGCCCAGCTTCTCTGCCAGCAGGTCCACTGCGCACTCGAGCGCGTAGTGGGTCTGGGGCGGCCCGGCCCCGCGGGCGGCGCTGCCCCACGGGTTGTTGGTGTACACGAGCCGGGAGGTCACGTCGATGTTGGGGACGTGGTAGGAGCTCGTGAGCATGTGCAGCGCGCGGTTGAGGATCACCACGCCGAGCGACATGTAGGCGCCGTTGTCGACCGTGATGTCCATGCCCAGGGCCGACAGGCGGCCGTCGGCGTCGGCGGCCAGCCGGATGCCCATCTCGAACGGGTGGCGCTTCGAGGTCGCCAGCATCGACTCGGCGAGGCTGGGGACGTAGCGCACGGCGCGCCCGAAGTGGAGCGCGGCGGCGCCGGCGATGCCCTCGGTGATGACCTCGACCTTGATCCCGAACTGCCCGCCCGAGAACGGCTCCTCGTAGCGGATCGCCTCCCAGCCCAGCGCCGCCTGGAGGCTCGACATGGCGAGGTGAATGTTGATGCTCCGCCCGACCAGGACGAGCTCCGCGTCCTCACCCTCGCCCTCGAGGTACGCGAGCGAGACCTCGGGCTCCAGCGGCGCCTGGTGGACGCACTGGGTGCGGAAGCGCGCTTCGACCACGGCGGCGGCCGACGCGAACGCGCTCGCCGCGTCGCCCTTGACGATCGGCTGGCGGTGGCACAGGTTGGGGATGTCGGGATGGATCTGCGGCGCGTCGTCGGCGAGCGCGGCCTCGGGCGAGAGGAGGGCTGGCAGCGGCTCGTAGTCCACGACCACGGCCTCGGCCGCGGCGAGGGCCTGGTCGCGGGTCGCGGCGGCGACGATCGCCACCGGGTCGCCCAGCGTCCGCACCGCGTCGTCGCACAGGACCGGCCGGTCCGCGACCGTGTACTTGATCCGGTTCGTGCCCCGGATGTCCTTCGCCGTCATGACCCCGGCCACGCCGGGCATCGCCTCGGCGGCCGACGCGTCGACGCCCCGGATACGGGCGTGGTGGTGCGGGCTGCGGACCACGGCCAGCTCGAGCGCGCCGGGCATCCGGATGTCCGCCCCGAACAGCGCCGTGCCACACGCCTTCGCCATCGCGCTCGGCCGGGGATGCGACACGCCCAACGCCGGCGCGTCCGGCCCGGGCAGGAGGTCCGCGGGGGCGAGCTCGCCGCGGAGGAAGCGCCCGGCCAGCTGGATCGCGTCGATGATCTTCGTGTAGCCCGTGCAGCGGCACAGGTTGCGGCGCAGGGCGCGCCGGATCTCGGCCCGCGTCGGGCTCGGGTTGGCCTCCAGCAGCTCCGCGGCGGTCACGATCATGCCGGGGGTGCAGAAGCCGCACTGGACGGCGCCCGAGAGCACGAAGGCCTGCTGGATCAGGTGGGGATGGTCCGGCGTGCCGAGGCCCTCGATGGTGGTCACGTCCGCGCCCCCGAGCGCGGCGACCTTGGTGATGCACGAGAGCACGGCCTTGCCGTCCACCAGCACCATGCACGTGCCGCACTGGCCCTTGCGGTCGCAGGACTGCTTGGCGCCGGTGAGGGAGAGGTCGTCGCGGATGACGTCGAGGAGCACGGTCTGCTTCTCGTCCGTCACGATGTCCAGGGGCCGGCCGTTGACCGTGAACGAGACCTTGCGCACGCTCCACCATCCTCCGCGTTGCCGCCTGGGCTTCCCGTCACGACATTGGCGACCCGCGCGACCGGCCGGGTAGTGCCGAATCTCCCGACGGACGTGCCGCGCGGCCGCCCCGTGCGGCGTCCGGCGGACAGAATCGGGGGCCGGGACCGGCAGGTATGACGCGCCGCGTGGACGACGTTCGCGCCCGCGCCCGTCCCGCCGCCCGCGACGCGGCGGTCCGGCGGCCGGGTGCCCGGACACACTGCTGCCCATGGACCTGACCCTCGACCCCACCCAGGCGGACCTGCGCGAGCGCGCCCGCATCTACGCGCGCGACGTCCTCCAGCCGCACGAGGCCGAGTTCGAGCGCACGGGGACCCTGCCGGCCGGGACGATCCGCGAGCTCAAGCGGCGGGCCATCGAGCTCGACCTCCACGGCGGCAGCCTCCCCGTCGAGGCCGGCGGCCAGGGCTGGTCGGCGCTGGAGCAGGTGCTCGTCCACGAGCAGCTGGGACAGGTCACGGGCGGCCTGTGGAGCTTCATCCCAGGGGCCTACAACGCCCTCGCCTCCTGCACCCCCGAGCAGCGTCGCCGCTACCTGGAGCCGTCGCTGCGCGGCGAGCGGACCGGCAGCTACGCGATCACGGAGCCGGGCCAGGGCTCGGACGCGCGGATGCTGGCCGCCACGGCCGTCGAGGACCCGTCCACCGGCGAGTACGTCCTCAACGGCGAGAAGTGGTTCGTCACGGGACCGTCGGACACGGACTTCATGATCTTCCACTGCCACCTGCTCGAGGGCGGCGAGCGGAAGCCCACGCTGTTCCTGGTGGACTACGACGAGCCCGGGATCGAGATGACCGGCGACCCGGACTACACCCACACGTTCGCCGACCGCCACCCGCAGTTCACCCTCAGCGACGTCCGGGTGCCGGCCACGGCGATCCTGGGCGGCATCGGCGAGGCGGACGCGATGACCAACGCGTGGTTCGTGGAGGAGCGGCTGCACATCGGTGCGCGCTGCGCCGGGGCGATGGAGCGGCTGCTGGAGCTGGCGGTGGCGTGGGCCACCGGGCGGATCCAGTTCGGGCAGCGGATCTACGACTTCCAGGGGGTCAGCTTCCCGCTGGCCGACTCCGCCGCCGACGCCGCGGCCGCCCGCCTGCTGACCCGCGAAGCCGCCTGGCTGATGGACCAGCAGGCCGATCCCAAGGTCGTCCACGCCAAGGCATCGCTGGCCAAACTGTTCGCGTCCGAGGCGGCCTGGCGCTGCGCGGACCGCGTGGTCCAGGTGTTCGGCGGGCGGGGCTACATGCGCGAGTTCCCGGCCGAGCGGTACCTGCGCGAGCTGCGCGTGGACCGCATCTGGGAGGGCACCTCCGAGATCCAGCGGATGGTCATCGCGCGGGCGCTGGAGAAGCGCGGCGTGGACCGCGTCGTGGGCTGACGGCCGGGATGCGTCCCGCCCGGATCGACCTGCGCCCGCTGTTCGCCCCGCGCTCGATCGCGGTCGTCGGCGCCAGCCCCCGTTCGTCGCTCGCCCTCACGGTCCGCGACAACCTGGTCCGGATGGGCAGCGAGACGCGCTGCCACTTCGTCAACCCCAACTACGCCGAGGCCCACGGCCAGCCCTGCTACCCGTCGCTCGAGGCGCTGCCGGAGCGGCCGGACACGGTGGTCCTCGCGGTCAACCCGCTGCGGGCGGCGTTGTTCGCGCGCCAGGCTGCCGAGGCGGGGGTGCCCAGCCTCGTGATCCCGGGCGGCGGCGTCGTGGAGGGCGGCGAGGCGGCGGCCGAGATGCAGCGCCGCGTGCGGGACATCGCGCTCGAGCACGGGATCGCCCTGCTGGGACCCAACTGCATGGGCATGGTCGACTGGACCACCAACAGCACGAACTACATCGGCGATGTCAACCCGTGGCTCAAGCGGGGTCACGTGGCCGGGCTGGCCCAGTCGGGCAGCGTGACGGATGCGTTCATCCACGCCCCGGGCACCCGGATCGGCTACAGCCGGATCGTCTCGGTGGGGGCGGAGGTCGTGCTCGACGTCTGCGACTACCTCGGGTACTGCCTCGACGACCCCGAGACCCACGCGGTCATGCTGTTCGTCGAGGGGTTCAAGCGGCCGGAGCGGTTCCTCGCCCTGGCGGACCGGGCGCTCGAGCTGGGGAAGCCGATCCTCGCGGTCAAGGTGGGCCGCTCCGAGCAGGCGCAGGCGGCGGCGGTCGCCCACAGCGGCAGCCTCGCCGGCGAGGACCGGGTCACGGACGCGGCGCTCGCGGCGGCCGGGGTCATCCGCTGCCACGACCTCGACGAGCTGCTCGAGGCGGCCGAGCTGGTCGCCGGCGCCCACCGCCTGGGGCGGGGCGTGGGCCGCGGCCGGACCGGCGTGGTCACGGTGTCCACGGGCGAGGCGTCGCTGGTCGCCGACCTCGCCCATCGGACCGGTCTCGACCTGCCGCCGGTGCCCGATGCGGCGCGGGCGGCGATCCTCGGCGCCCTGCCGACGATGGGCTACATCGGCAACCCGCTGGACCCCTGGGGCGCCGACGACGCGCCGGTCGCCTACGCCGCGGCGTTCGACGCCTTCGCCGCGTCCGGCGCGTACGACGTCCTGGCGATCGTCCACGACTCGCCGTTCCGCGACCTGCCCAGCGAGGTCGAGGTCGCGGGCGAGGTCACGACGCCGCTCATCCGGGCCACGGCGGACCGCCCGGACCTCCTGCCCGTCTACGTCTCGCTGACCTCCGGCGACGTCAGCGAGGAGGTCAAGGCGGTAATCGACGCGGCGGGCGGCATGCCGATGCTGCGCGGGGCGGTGGAGGCGTTGTCCGCGATCGCGCGGCTCGCCTGGTGGGAGCGCCGGCGCGCCGACCGGCTGGCGCGCGGCCCGTGGCGCGCGGGCTGGCCGGCGCTCGCGGCCGAGCCCGTCAGCTGGGGCCTGGACCCCGTCGACGACCCGCTGGCGATCCACCATTCGGGCGCCCGCCGGCCGGTCCCGCTCCCCGAGCGCGAAAGCCTGGAGCGGCTGCGCGCGGCGGGCGTCCCGGTGACGCCGCTCCGGGCCGTGCCCCTCGAGGCGGCCGCCGCGGTGGCGGCCTGGCGGGACCTCGGCGGGGCGCCGGTGGCGCTCAAGCTCGACGTCGCCGGCCTGGCCCACAAGACCGACGTGGGGGCCGTCCGGCTGGACCTCCGTGACGAGCCGGCAATCCGCGCGGCGGTGACCGCGCTCGCACGGGTCGCCGAGCGGCTGGGCGAGGGCCCGACCGTGCGCGGGCTGCTCCTCGAGCCGATGGCGGCGCCCGGGTTGGAGGTGATCGTCGGCGGCCGGCGCGATCCCGTCTTCGGGCCGGCCGTGCTGGTGGGGCTGGGCGGGATCCTGGCCGAGGTGATCGACGACGTGGCGGTCCTGCTGGCGCCCGCAGGCGCGGACGACGTCCGGGCCCGGCTGGCCGGCCTGCGGGGGGCGCCGCTGCTGCGCGGCGCGCGCGGGCGGCCGGGCGCCGACGTGGACGCGCTGGCGGGGCTCGTGGCGGCGGTCGGCCGGTTCCTGGTGGACAACCCCGAGGTGCTCGAGGTGGACCTCAACCCGGTGATCGCCGGGCCGGCCGGGGCCGTCGCCGTGGACGCGCTGGTGGTCGAGGACGAGGCGCTCACCGGCTGACGAGACGCTCGAGGGCCGCGAGGAGGGGCTACGGCCCGGGGCATCCCGCCGCCGCCCGCCGTCGCGCCCGGGCACCGGTCCTGGCCGCGCGTGGCCCGGGCGCACCGACCCGGCGTCGCCCCGTGGCCGCACGACCGGTGCCTCCGCGCACCACCCCGCGGGACCAAGGTACCCCCGCGATTGACCCGGCGGTCCCGTAGCGGCCCCGGATGCCGATCGTGTTCCATCCGCGCAACGCGAACCGATCAGGCCGCCCTTGGACCCGGCGAACACGGGTCCTCGGCGTCACCCGCGGGGGGTGGGCGGTGCGACCGGCGCGAACACGCAGGGGAGTGTTCTCACCGATGTCCCAGTCCCAGACCGACGGTGCGCCCGCGCGCCGTGCGAAGCGCCGCCGGGCGCTGCTCGCCATCCTGCTGGGCTCCGCCCTGCTCACGCTCGGCGCCGGCGCCGTGACCTTGGCGGTGTTCACCGACAGCACCGACCTTGACGGCGAGTGGTCCGCCGGCTCGATCGTCCTCGGCACCACCCCGACGACGACGTTCAGCGTGGATGACATCCTGCCCGGCGACTCCGGCAGCCAGACGATCAGCGTCCAGAACAGCGGGACCGGCGACCTCCGGTACGCGATGTCCACCAGCGCCACCAACGCGGATGGCAAGGGGCTCGCCGCGCAGCTCGACCTGACCATCCGGGCCGGCAGCTGCGCCGCGCCGGGCGCCAGCCTGTACACGGGCAGCCTCGACGCCGCCGCGCTGGGCGACGCGACCCAGGGCGACGACGCGGGCGACCGGGACGTCGTCGCGGGCGGCGCGGACGACCTGTGCTTCAGCTGGACGTTCCCGGACACCTCCGGCAACGCCTTCCAGCTGGCCGAGACCACGGCCACGTTCACCTTCGACGCGGAGCAGACGGCCAACAACCCGTAGGCACCACGTCAACGACCACGGCCGCGACCGTCCCGGTGCCCAGTGGGACGGCTCGCGGCCGGTGGCGCATCCCGGGGATCACGAGGCTCGTCACGGCCGCGGGACCCCGGCCGGGGAGGGGCCATGGCAGTCATCGTCGTCGCGACCCGCGTGGCGCGGCGCACGCTCGACGCGCTGGTGATCCTGGTCATCGGGCTGGTCGTCGCGACCGTCGTGGTCGCGCGCGTCATCCCCCAGCTCACCGGCGGCACGGTGTTCGTGGTGGGCGGCGGCTCGATGGAGCCGCACCTGCCGGTCGGCGCGGCCGTCGTCGCGTTTCCGGTAGCCACCGAGGACCTCCGCGTGGAGCAGGTGGTCAGCGTCCGGGTGGGGCCTCAGCGGGCCGTGTTCACCCACCGCATCATCCGCATCGTCGCCCGCGAGGACGGCCTGTGGCTCGCCACGCAGGGCGATGCCAACCCGGAACCGGACCCGTCACTGGTCCGGGCCTCCGCGGTCATCGGCCGCGTGGACTGGCAGGTCCCGTACCTCGGCTACCTGGTCGCGCTGCTGGGCTCGATCCCGGGCGTGGCCTTCGTCGTGTCGCTGTCCGGCTTCCTGCTGGCCGGCGCCTGGCTGCTCGAGACGCTCGAGGACGACCAGCGGGCGGCCCGCCGCCGGCACGCCACCGGGCTCGCCGCCGGCAGCGCCGCCGGGAGCGCCGGCTAGGTGCGCGGCTCGGGCTGGCTGCTGGCCGGGATCCTCGTCGCCGGGCTGCTGTCCGGGGTGCCGGTCACGCTCGCCCGGTTCACCGACGCCGCGGCCGCCGACGCGGCGCTCACCACCGGCTCGCTGCTGCCGCCCACCGGCGTTGCCGCCACGGGTGGCGCCTCGGCCAGCCTGACCTGGACGCCGACCACCAGCGCCGGCGCCGCCGGCTACCGGCTGCTGCGCAGCGCCACCGCGGGCTCCGGCTACGGCGTCGTGGGCAGCGTCACCCCCGCCGGCGCGATCGGCACGACCGACAGCCCGGGCGCGGGCACCTGGTACTACGTGCTCCGGTCGTACCTCGGGTCGTGGACCAGCGCGGACTCCAACGAGGCGAGCGTCACGATCGGCGCCGCGCGGACCGGCTTCCAGCCCTGTGCCTCGAACACCGCGGACACCGGCGGCGACGACGACGGCTACGAGGCCAGGGGCGACGACGGCTGCGCGGCCGACGGCGCGTTCGCGCGGGATGCCGCCTCCGGCACCAACACCGTGGACAGCTGCGCGAACGCGGGCAAGGACCGCCACCGGTTCTGGGGCTACGCCCTGGGCCTGCCGGCCACGGTCACGTCCATCGACGGGATCGCCGTCCGGCTGGTCGCCGGCATGAGCAACAGCGGCGGCACCACGCGGATCTGCGTGGAGCTGTCGTGGGACGCGGGCACCACCTGGACCGCCCCACAGTCCGTCCCGCTCAGCGGCAACGCGCTGGCGAGCTACGACCTCGGCTCGCCGACCGACACCTGGGGCCGGGCGTGGACCGCAGGGGAGCTGGATCCCGCGAACCTCCGCCTGCGGCTCACCGACGTGACCACCCACGCCAACAAGACGTTCCGCCTCGACGGGGTCTCGATCGAGGTCGCCTGGACGCCCTGACCCGTTCGGCACGGGACGCCGCGGCAGGCCGTCACGCGAGCGGGGCTGCGGATACCCTGTTGACGGTGGAAGGAACGCTGTCCGTCGAACTGGCGCGGGGCGACGCCGCGATCGATCGCATCGGCGATCCGGGCTACCTGGTGGCGTGGGAGCGGCTGCATGCCGCCTGTCCCTGGGCAACGTCGTTCCAGTCGCCCGCCTTCGCCGACGCCTGGTATCGACTCCACGAACCCTTGCACGAGCCCGTGCTCGTCGAGAGCCGCGACGGGAACGGCGAGCTCGTCGGCCTGCTGCCGCTTGCGCGCCATCGCCCGGGCCGCCGGCTGGTCGGCGTCGGCGGTATCCACGCCGAATACCAGGGGTGGCTCTCCACACCGGCGGCCACGGAGCTGTTCCCGCCTGCGGCGCTCGAGCGGCTCGAACGCGAGTTCCCGCGCGGTCGCGTGCACTTCAACTACCTCGCCCCCGGCACGCCAACCGCGTGGACGGCACGTGACGCCCGCTGGCCGGGCCGCATCCGGCTCGCGACGCGGCACCGGGGCCTGATGGACCTGTCCGATCCGTCCGCGATCGAGGCGTCCCTGCGCAAGGGACACAACCGGAGCCGGATGAACACCCTGCGTCGTGTCGGGGAGGTCTCGCTCGAGACGATCACCAGCGTCGACGCGCTCGAGGCGGTGATCGACGAGATCGGGGTGCTGTGCGACCTGCGCCAGGGCGCGGTCAACGACTCGCTGCCGTTCCGCAACAACCCGCTCAAGCGTCCGCTGCACCTCGCGCTGATGGAGCGCGGCTTGCTCCACGTGACGATCCTCCGCGTCGGCGGCGCGATCGCCTCGGCCCACCTCGACATGCGCAACGGCGACGAGGTGCTGATCTACCTCATCACCCACTCGCCCTTCCTGGCCCGGCAGTCGCCGGGCAGCCTCCACATCCTGCTGCTCGGACAGCAGCTCGCCGACCTCGGCTTCACGCGCTTCGACCTCTCGCCGGGCAGCGGCTACAAGGACCGCTTCGCCACCGTCCGCGAGCCGATCCAGCGGATGTCGGTGCAGTTCGGGATCCCCGATCGGATCGCCGCGGACGTGTCCGCCCGCGCGGTGTCGGTGGCGACCCGGGTGCTGGCGGCGACGGGCCGCACGCCCGCCGGCGCGCGGCACGAGATCCGCCGTCTCGGTGCGCGGGCCGCGACGGCCGTGCGCCGGCTGCCGGCACGAGATGCGCCGGACGCGGCGTACGCGGTCCTGCGGCTTCCCGACCGAGCTCCCGGGGCCGGGTCCGAGCCGCTCGCGGTCGACTGCCTGGGCGACCTCCTCGCCTTCGATCCGGATCGGTTCGGCGGGCTCCCGCTGGTGCGGTTCCTCGCGCTGGCCGTGCATCGCCTCGAGCTTGGCCACCATGTGCTGACCCGCCTGGACGGCAACGCCCTCGCCGAATGCTGGTGGGCGGCCCGGCTCGCCATCCAGCCCTCGCCCGAGACGAACGGACGCGCGCCGGACTCCCCGCGCACGGCGCTGTTGGTGTACGACCCGTTCCTGTCCTCGCGGCCCCCGGGATCGCTGACGGGCGGCGAGACCCTGGACCGGGTGGCGTCGGTGGTGGACGCCATGGAGCCGGCCTCCGCGGCCTATCTCGCGGTCGCCGGCCGTGATGGCGAGCTGGTGCAGGTCCTGACGCGTTGCGGCGCCTCGCACCTGGGAGACGTGCGGATCGAGGCGCGGGCCGGCCACCCCGGCAGCGCCGGGCCTGACGGGCTGCTGGAGCAGCTCTCGGCCGCGCTGAGGCGAGGCTGGCAGACGGGGCCATCGGCCGCCTGATCAGGTCGGACGCAGGCTGGCGGGTTCACGGCGGCGACCCGCCTGGGCTTCGACGGCGCTGCGATCGACGCGACGCGCCGGCGGCTACCAGCCCCTGACCTTGAGCAGCACCGTCGGGATGGTCAGGGCCATCACCTTGACGTCCAGCCACAGGCTCTGGCGCTGGATGTAGTGCAGGTCCCAGGCCACCTTCGAGCGGACGTCTTCGAGGCTCGAATCGTACGACTGGTTGATCTGCGCGAGCCCGGTGATACCGGGCTTGACGCGATGCCGCAGCTGATACTCCGGGATGTCCTGGCGCAAGTCCGCCACGATGGCCGGCCGTTCCGGCCGCGGACCCACGATGTTCATGTCGCCGAGGATCACGTTCCACAGCTGGGGCAGCTCGTCCAGGCGGTACTTCCTGAGGAAGCTGCCGACCGTGGTGATCCGGGGGTCGTCGCGAGTCGCCCACACCGCGCCCGACTCGCGCTCGGCGCCCTCGTGCATCGTGCGCAGCTTGTAGATCGTGAACACCCGTCCACCGAGGTCCTCGCGACGGGCCTCATGCAGGGCCCGGGTCGACCGCCAGCGGCGGTCGAGCCCGACCCGAGTCTGCGTGTGGAGGATCGGCCCGGGGGAGTCCAGCTTGATCAGCACGGCCGCGGCGATCAGCACCGGCGCGGCCAGGACGAGGCCGAGGATGGCGAAGGCGATGTTGACGGCCCGGCTGACCACGCCGTTGCGGGACGGCGGCACCTCGAGCTCGTACGGCAGCTCGAGCTCGTACGGCGGCGTCAGCTCGACCGGGCGAAATGTCCCAAGCTCGATGGCCGCGACGGGCGCAGGCTCATAGGCGACGCTACTGAGCAGCACCAGCCCGGGATCGATCGAGTTGCCCTCGCCGGCAGGTTCAGCGACCGCTGGCGAGGGCGCGGCTGCAGGGTGCGCGGGCCCCCGGGCGGGACGGGTCAGCGCGGACATCGATACAGGCCCCCTTCGGATGGATGAGTGCGGACGACCCGGGACAAAAGGACGGAAGAGCGGCGCGGGTCGGACGGTAACAATAGGGCGTTTGGCCTATGACTTGCCAGTGGCCGAAGGTTGCAGTTCCGATTAACTGTTGCCCCTCCGCACCGCTTGCGACCGGGTCCTGGGACCCGCACCGCCCCACGTCGGTGGCTCCGGGGGGCGATCGCCTAGCGCCTCGTGATCCGGGTGTTGTCGGCGAAGTCGACTGCCCCAACGTCGAAGAAGCGCGCCGTGGTCTCCAGGTCGGAGACATTGCGCCGGACCACGACACTGGCGGTGTTGTAGAGCAGGATGTCGAGCTCGTCGCCAGTCAGGTCCTCGATCACGAGCGACGGCTTGGTGGCGGTCGAGTACCCCGCGCCCGCGATGGCATAGCCGCGGAGGCCGTGGACGTCGAGGCCTCCTGCCCGCCGGATGTCGACGCCGCGGATGACGCCGACGATGCTCCTCGCCCCCTCGTCGTTGTTGGGCTCGAAGTCGACACCGTGCAGGCCGCTGTCATGGATCCGCCCGCCGATCACCGTCACCTCGCCCGCCACGGGCGCGATCCCGTTGCGGGACGAACGCTGCAGGTCGGGATCGTTGATGACGACCCCGGTCGCCGGCGTGTTCTCGCCCGCCACGAACCCGACGTAGATGCCGTCCCCGCGGACGTCGCGGGTCACCGGACGGTTGATCGTGATGTCCGACCCGCTGTCGATCTCGATCGCGTGCTCCCACTGGTCAGGATTCGCCTCGCCGCCCTCCCATGCGTAGCCGGTGCCCACGATGCTCGGCTCGTTGAGCACGACGTTCGTGCTCGAGCGCAGGACGAAGATGCCATGGGCGCCGCGCTGCGTGCCCCTCAGCTGGGCGCCACGGAAGTCCACGGTCAGGTCGTGGGCTGTGAACGAGACGCTCGTCACCAGGTACACGCCGCGCTCCGCGAGGGCGACGCGCCCGCCATCGTGGGACTCGAGGAATTCCTGGAGCTCCGCGGTGACGTCCGTCGACCCGGTCGCGTCGCCCTCGAAGACCTCGACGCGCGCGGGGTCGGCCGTGGGGCGAGGTGTCGGCGACGCCGTGGGCGACCCCGAGGGGGGCGGCGAGCCCGATGGCGGGGGATTGCCGGTGGGCCGCTGCGCCTGGACGAGGACCAGGCCCGCGAGGATGGCCGTGATTGCGACGAGCAGCCCTGAGCCGGCCGGGACGCGGCCGGGACGGCGTCGGCCGTCGCTCCTCGAGGTCATCGTCTCGGCCATCCCAGGCGCACCCGGGAAACCCGCCGGAAGCCGTCGAGCGCCTGGATCCCGCCGTCAAAGGAGTACGTGTGCGTGCGCTCGATACCGGGCACGCCCTCCGGCTCGATGGTGCCGATCGGACGTTCCTCATACGCGTCGGGGGTGAGCGTGGTGATCGCGGATAGCACGATGCGTCTTCCATAGGCGTCCGAGCAGTCCTGCCCGGGGCGGATGAGCCCGACGGGTGCCCGGAAGATCCGTCCCGCCGGGCGCGCCCGCCGGACGTCAGCAACGATCGGGTTGAGCGGATGAGGATGCCACGGCCCGTCAAGCGAGGCCGCCGAGTAGAGGTGGAGCTCGTCCCACGGGCTCATGCCATGGGCCGTCAGGCCGATGAACAGCCAGTAGCGACCGTGGTGCCACAGGAGGGTCGGGTCCGAGGCAGGCACACCGTCCAGACAGCGAGCCACGCGTTCCAGGCCCCCGCCCGGGCCGCGGACGAGGAACAGGTCGACGCCGCCGCGCCGCCCGCTGTCCGGCGTCAGGACCAGCGTCCCGTCGACCTCCAGCACGTGGGGGTATGCCCGGTGCGGGACATCGTCCAGCACGACCCGCTCCACGGCCCAGCGTCCGTCCGGAGTCTCGCGCAGGCTGCTGATCCGGCCGCGATGGGCACCCTGCGGGCAGTCCTCAACGTACAACCGCGGCCCGTGCGGGAGCGCCGCCACGACGAATGGATCCGCGTAGAACCGGCCCGCCGGCGCGTCGATCGGCCTGAAGCCGGACAGGTCGCGAGGAGGCTCCTCACCGTCGCCTCGCCGGCGGACGAGCACGCACCACTCGGACCGGTACAGCAGACGATCGAGCACCTTCCGCACGATCACGGCGCCCAGCTCACGAAACGGCGCGTCCGTCCGCCCCATTGGCGCCGGTGACGCCTCCCGGGGCGCGCGTGACGGCCGGTCGATCCCTGGAGAGGGGACGGCGTGGCCGGCTGCGAGCTGCGCCAGACGGCGGGCTGCCAGCTGCGCGGACCGCCAGTACGCGGCATCGCGGTCACGGTCGAAGCCGACGCGGTGCAGCGCGCTGACGCCCACGCCCGCCTCGACGACCTCTCCGGACGGCAGCTCGATCGACAGGAGTGACTCCGCGAGCGTCGCCGCCTCGGGCCGCGCGAGGCTTGGCTGCAATGCGCCGTCCAGGGCTCCCGCGTACCGCAGGCGCCAGCGCCCCTGGGGCGGGACCGTCGCAGGCCCCGTTCCGTCGTCGGGCGCGAGGTCGATCAGGACATCGACCCTCGACGCCTGGAGTGCCGCCGCCCCGGCCGCAGGCGATGCCCCGCGAACGACTTGGGCGCCGGAGGGCTGCGGGACGAGCGGGCGCAGAGCCAGCGCCCGCGGGCCACCGCGCAACGCACGCCGCTCCAGCCGCGAGTAGAGGGTCTCGAGTCGAGGCGCGATCGGCGCGTGGGCTGCGTGCCTCCCCGCACCGGGGGCGACGAGCAGCAGGACCACCTCCGTCCCTGGCACCCGCATGATCTCTTCCGCCGCGGCGGCGAGGTACGCCGGGCACGGGCCATCGACGACACGGACGGCCACCCGGAGTGAGGGCGGCGCGACAGGTCGGTCCGTCATGGGACGGACAGGGTATCGCGACGCCCGGCGCGAGTCGTGCGGCGACCGCCCCACGACCCTCGTGGTCGGGAGCTAGAGGCGCGTGATCCGGACGTTGCCCGAGAAGGAGACGCTGCCGGAGGCGATGATCTCGGCGATCGCCGACGCGTCCGACGTGTTGTCGAGGATCCTCACCGACGTCGTGTTCATCACCACGATGCTCAGCCGATCGCCGGTGTTGTTCTGGATGAGCAGGGAGGGCTTCATCGTCGACAGGTGGCCCCAGCCGGCCGAGATGGCATAGCCCATGTATCCCACGGGTCGGTCGCCGTAGCGGCGGATGTCCACCCCGTCCACGATGCCCCGGATGCTGCCGGCCTCCGTCGCGTCGTTGGGCTCGAAGTCGATGCCGTGCAGCCCCACGTAGGCGATGTGGCCGCCGCGGATCGTCACCTGGCCGCCGACGGGGGCGATGCCATTCCGAGCCGCGCGCTCTACATCGGGGTCGTTGATCACGACCCCGGTCGGCGGCGTCGTTCGGCCGGGGTCGTACCCGGTGAAGATGCCGTCGCCGCGGGTGTCGCGGGTGATGGGGTGGTTGAGCGTGATGCCGGAGCCGCCGTCCACGTGGATGCCGTGCTCCCACTGGGTGGCGTCGGCCCAGACGTACCCCGTGCCATGGACCCTCGGGTCGTTGAGCACGACGTTGGTCGAGGAGACGATCCTGAGGATCCCGTGGGCGCCGGCCTGGCTCCCCTGGAGCCGCGCCCCCCGGAAGTCGACGGTCAGGTTCGAGGCCGTGAACGAGAGCTGGGTGACCTTGTACACGCCGTTGGTCGCGAGGGCCACCCGCTGGCCGTTGTGCGACTGGAGGAACGAGCGCAGCGCGCTGGTCACGTCGGTCGCGCCCGTGGCATCGCCCGAGAACACGGCGGCGTACGTCGTCCCCGAGGTGCTCGCACCGAGGTCGCGGCGGACGACGAAGGCGTCCAGGGCGACGGTCGGACGGCCCGCGGTGCCCAGGGCAACGATCGCGATCCGGTGTGTCCCGACCGTGCTCCACGACTTCTTGAACAGCACGCGGGCCGGCTGGAACGTATCCGCTCGGCTGTTCACGGTGGTCACGTAGGCGCCGTCGATGTAGACCTTCGCCTTGCCGCGCGTCGGGCCGACCGGGCCGACCCAGGCGATCGCCGCCCCGGTGAAGCGGAACCTCGCGCTCGCGCCGGATGCCCTGGTCGACTTGGCCCTTCCGCCCAGGTAGGCGGAGTGGCTGGTGGTTGTCCAGCGCCCGGCGTAGTCGATCCGACTGTTCCCCTCGTTGACCACGTTGACGGTCGACGTGGAGGACCACGCGGCGATCAACGTCCTGGCGGAGAGCCTGGCGGCGAGCACATCCGTCGCGGGCACCGCGAAGGCGACAAGGGCGACGACGACGATGGCGCTCGAGAGCCACCTTCCGAGACGCCCTCGGCGAATCGGCGACGATGCGACGGGCGCGAGCCCATCTGCGGGGAGCCTGCGCGCTCGATTCCAGAACATGCCAAGTACCTCGTTCCCGGCCCGGCCGGCCCCAAGGAGCCTCCCGGCCGTGCGTCCCCGCCTCGCGACGGATGCGCCCGTGAGCGCGTCGACCATCAAGGGGCTGCGACGTCGATCATCCCGTGAGCACCTTGACCCTACCTTGGATGGCCGGATCGGTCTCGTTACGGCAGGGTGCCCGGCGCGTCCCGCGGAACGATTCGGGGAGCCCGTAGATATGCCGAGTTTCTGGTAGCAGCCCTGTCATTGGGGGCTAGAGGCGCGTGATCCGGACGTTGCCCGAGAAGGAGACACTGCCGGAGTCGATGATCTCGGCGATCGCCGACGCGTCCGACGTGTTGTCGAGGATCCTCACCGACGTCGTGTTCATCACCACGATGCTCAGCCGATCGCCGGTGTTGTTCTGGATGAGCAGGGAGGGCTTCATCGTCGACAGGTGGCCCCAGCCGGCCGAGATGGCATAGCCCATGTATCCCACGGGTCGGTCGCCGTAGCGGCGGATGTCCACCCCGTCCACGATGCCCCGGATGCTGCCGGCCTCCGTCGCGTCGTTGGGCTCGAAGTCGATGCCGTGCAGCCCCACGTAGGCGATGTGGCCGCCGCGGATCGTCACCTGGCCGCCGACGGGGGCGATGCCATTCCGAGCCGCGCGCTCTACATCGGGGTCGTTGATCACGACCCCGGTCGGCGGCGTCGTTCGGCCGGGGTCGTACCCGGTGAAGATGCCGTCGCCGCGGGTGTCGCGGGTGATGGGGTGGTTGAGCGTGATGCCGGAGCCGCCGTCCACGTGGATGCCGTGCTCCCACTGGGTGGCGTCGGCCCAGACGTACCCCGTGCCATGGACCCTCGGGTCGTTGAGCACGACGTTGGTCGAGGAGACGATCCTGAGGATCCCGTGGGCGCCGGCCTGGCTCCCCTGGAGCCGCGCCCCCCGGAAGTCGACGGTCAGGTTCGAGGCCGTGAACGAGAGCTGGGTGACCTTGTACACGCCGTTGGTCGCGAGGGCCACCCGCTGGCCGTTGTGCGACTGGAGGAACGAGCGCAGCGCGCTGGTCACGTCGGTCGCGCCCGTGGCATCGCCCGAGAACACGGCGGCGTA
>JBFMAT010000002.1:0-147880 GCA_040755495.1 Chloroflexota bacterium | reverse complement strand
GACGCGGGTGCGCGAGGTGGTCGTGGACGGGCGGTCCCCGGTGGCCGTGCTGTTCGTCGTCGTGACCTGGGTCGCGATGTGGCTGGGCGGCCTCGTGCTGGCGGGCGTGGCGGCGGCGTTCCGGTCCGCGGCCTGGACGCTGGAGCTGACCGGGAGGCGCTGACCGGGCCGGCGGCCGTCACCCGGGCGGCGGATCCGGCGGCGGCGGGCCGGCGGCCGTCACCCGAGCGCCTCCCGGCGCGTCTGTGCCGGACGTGACCCGGCGCCGCCGGTGTCCCCTGTTACACTGCCGGTCGCCGCGTGCCTTCGGGCGCGCCACGCTCCGCTGGAGGCCACGCCCCACCGCATGGACGAGATCCTCAAGACGATCGGTGACACGATCGGCGGGTTCTTCGCGAACCCGATCGTGCAGCTCTCCCTCCAGCTGATCGTGATCTACGTGATCATCCTGTGGTTCGCGGCGGCGTACTGGGCGTTCCGCGACATGCAGCTGCGGACGGATAACCCGGTCCTCCCGTACGTCGCGGCCGCGCTGATCATCCTGTTCACGTTCGTCCTGTTCCCGCTCGGGATCGTCGTGTACCGGATCGTGCGGCCCCAGGAGAAGATCGGCGAGATCTACGAGCGCAACCTGGCCGAGGAGGCCCTGCTCGCCGAGGTGGAGTCGATCCGTACCTGTCCCACCTGCCAGCGGCGCGTCCATGACGAATGGATCATCTGCCCCACCTGCCGGACGCGGCTCAACCGGGTGTGCGCCAACTGCGGCCGCCTGGTGGGCCTCGACTGGTCGCTGTGCGCCTGGTGCGGCCGCGACTTCGAGCGGGCGGACCTCGCCGCGATCACCCCGGTCTCCGGTGGGCTGGCCGAGCCCGAGCGGCTCGAGGCCACGACCGGCACGCGCACCGCGGCGCGCGGCACCGGGACGCGTTCCGCGTCGGTGCGCCAGGCACCGCGCTCGTCGTCCGGTCCGCGCAGCGCGTCGGGGCCCGTCCCGGAGCCTTGACCGAGCTCCCGGACGTCGAGGACCCGCCGCGACCGTCCACGTTCAGCCTGGACGGCCGGGCGGCGCCCGCGCTGTACCTGATCGGCTGGGTCGGCACGGTCATGGGCTTCGCCGTGCTGGCCGTCTCGTTCATGGCGACCGGCAGCGCCGCCGCGCCGTGGGTGTTCCTCGCCGGGCTGCTGGTGCTGACAACTGGCCTGGTGTCGGCCGCCGGCTCGCAGGCCATCGAGCGGGGCCGGCGCACCGATCTCGCCTACCGCGGCCCGTCGCCCGTCCTCGCCCTGGTCGTGGTGATCGCGCTGACGCTGGTCGCGGTGCTCCTCGTGCTGGCGCCGCTGTCCGCGCTGGGCGTCGACCCGCGCTCGCCGCTGGCAACCGCGCTGTCGCTGCTGGTGACGACCCTGGTCTACGTCGCCGTGCTGCGGCTCCTGGTCGTGGGGCCGGGCGCCCTGTCGTGGGGCGAGATGGGGCTGCGGGCACCGGTGCCCGACGCCGTGCGCGACCTCGTCCTGGGCGGCTTCCTGGCCGTCCCCGTGCTGGGCGCGACGCTCGTCCTGGGCGGGCTGCTCGCCCGGTTCGTGGAGCCTGCCCCGAGCGTGCTGCCCGAGTCGGTCGACACCCTCGCCCTGCTCGCCAACCTCGCCTCGGCGGCGGTCCTGGCGCCAGTCGGCGAGGAGCTGTTCTTCCGCGGCTTCGCGACGACGGCCTGGGCGCGGGTCGTGGGCGCCCGGGCGGCGATCGTGCGCGGTGCCGTGTTCTTCGCGATCGCGCACGTGGTGACGCTGGCCGACGTCTCGTTCGCGACCGGGGTGCAGCGTGCGCTGTTCTCGTTCCTGGCCCTGCTGCCGGTGGGGCTCACGCTGGGCTGGGTGTTCCTGTCGCGGCGGTCGCTGTACGCGGCGATCGGCCTGCACGCGGCGTTCAACGGGCTGCAGGTGCTCGCCCTGTTCGCGGCGGGGCGGGCGGTCTGATCGCGGCGCCGGCCGCGTCCTGCGCGGCGGTGGCGGGCGGGCGATCCGGCCCGCGCCGCCGGCCGGGTGGGCGCGAACGCGGCGGCCCGGGCCCGGCTCCCGGCCAGCCTGCGCAAGCCCGGGTGAAGCGGTCGATGAGCCCGGCGTAAGGCCCGGTCCGTAGGCTTCGGGCTGTTCCCGGGTCCGGATGGCGGGGGAAATCGGCGGGCTTCCGTCGTCCGGGCCCCGGGGACACCCCGTTCGGCCCGTTCCCCAGTCGTCCCGCCGTCTCCACGGGAGGTGGGCCGTGACCGAACCCGACGCCCCGGTGGCGACCGCCCCGGTCCATCGAACCGCGTCGCGCTCGATCCGCGACCTGCCGGCCGCCGAGCGACCCCGCGAGCGGCTCGCCATGCGCGGGCCCGGGGGCCTCTCGGCGGCCGAGCTGATCGCGCTGGTCTGGGGAACCGGGTCGGGCGGGCGGAGCGCGGTCCAGCTGGCCGAGGACGCCCTGGCCCGGCATGCGAGCGTGGCGGCGCTGGCCCGCGCGACGGACGTGGAGCTGGCCTCGATCCCCGGGGTGGGCGAGGCCAAGGCGGCGAGGCTGGCGGCGGCGTTCGAGCTCGGGCGCCGGTCCGTGGCGGACTGGCCGGCCGGGCGCTGGACCGTCCGGTCGCCGCGCGACGTGGCGGACCGGATGACGCCGGACATGGGCCGGCTCGAGCGCGAGGAGCTGCGGGTCGTGAGCCTCAACGCCAAGAACGTGGTCCAGCGCGTGTCCACGGTCTACGTGGGGAACGTCTCCGCGTCGCTCGTCCGCGTGGGGGAGCTGTTCCGGGACGCCGTGCGGCTCGACGCCAGCGGCGTGGTCCTCGTGCACAACCACCCGTCCGGCGACCCCACGCCGAGCCCCGATGACCTGCATCTCACCGCGGAGGCGATCGCCGCCGGGCGGCTGCTGGACGTGGACGTGCTGGACCACGTGGTGGTGGGCCACGACGCCTGGATCTCGCTCCGGGACCGCGGCGTGACGTTCGACCGGCTGCGGCCGGCGCGCGCGTCGTAGCCACGGCTGCGAGCGGCGGCCGCGCGCCAGGTGCCGCCAGCCGGCGAGGACCGATCCTCGCGGGGGCGGCACGGACGACCGTGCCGCTACACCGCGGTCGCGACCCTGAGCCCCTCGAGCACCGCCTCCTCCACCGTTCGCGGGGCGAGGCAGTCGCCGATCCCGTGGACCTCCATCGGCCGACCGGCGGCGGAGACGAGCCGGCCACCCGCCGCGCCCGCCGACAGCTCGTCCAGCAGCGCGGCCTCCGGCACGCAGCCGCTGGCGAGGACCAGCGCCGCGGCATCCTCGACGATCACGGCCTCCTCGGTCAGCGTGTGCTGGAGGAATACCGCGGAGCCGTCGTAGCCGAACGGCCGCGTGAGCGGGAGCACCTCCACCCGGGCGCGGGCGAGGGCGGCGAGCGTCGCGTCGCGGACGTACTGCTGGATCCGGAACCCCGGCGTATAGCCGTTGGAGGCGAGGGTCACCAGATGCCCGGCCGCCGCCAGGAGGAGCGCCACTCCCGGCCCGACCCAGTCGCACCGCCAGTCCACGACGACGGCACGCCCGTCGGGCAGGGCAGCGCCGCGGATCACGTCCCAGGCGTCGAACACGGGCGGGTCGTTGGCGAGCTCGAGCGGCGGCCGGTAGGGCCGGCCGCCGGTGGCGACGATCACGACGTCGGGCGCCTCGCGGGCGACCAGCGCCGCGTCCACGGACGAGCCGGTCACGATCCGGACGCCCGCCCGCTCCGCCTCGCCCCGGAGGTTGTCAACGACGCCGCCGAACTCCGCCCGCCCGGGCAGCAGCTGCGCGAGCAGCACCTGGCCGCCGACCCGGCGCCCGGCCTCGTGGAGGGTGACCTCGTGGCCCCGCTCCGCCGCCACCGCCGCGGCCTTGAGGCCCGCCGGGCCGCCGCCGACGACGAGCACCCGCCGCCGCGCGCCCGCCTCGACCCTCGTCCGGCGCCCGTACTCCCGCTCGCGGCCGCTCTCCGGGTACTGGATGCACGAGATCGGGTAGCCGGCGTGGAAGTGCCCGATGCACGCCTGGTTGCAGCCGACGCAGGCGCGGATCTCGTCCAGCCGTCCCTCGGCCGCCTTGCGCGGCAGGAGCGGGTCGGAGATCAGCGCCCGGGTCATGGCCACGGCGTCGGCCTGCCCGAGCTCCAGGATGTGCTCGGCCTCCTGGGGCGCGTTGACCCGGCCCGCGACGAGGACCGGCACCCGGACGACGGCCCTGGCGGCGGCGGCCAGCGGGGCCGTGTACGCGTTGGCCATCGTCATCGGCGGCACGATGTGGTCGGAGCCCGCGAGGGTCGCCGAGGTGCCCGCGACGACGCTCACGTAGTCCGGGACCCCGGCGGCGTCGAGGGCGGCGAGCGCGGCCAGCGACTCGTCGCGCGTGAGCCCGTCCGGCGACCGCTCGTCGATCGAGATCCGGAGGCCGACGACCGCGTCCGGGTCCAGCGCCGCCCGCACCGCGGCAATCACCTCGCGCAGGAACCGCAGCCGGTTGTCGGGCGTGCCGCCGTACGCGTCCTCGCGCAGGTTGACCCGCGGGCTCAGGAACTGGGCCGGCAGGTACCCGTGGCTGGCCACGATCTCGACGCCGTCGAGGCCGGCCCGGCGGAGGCGTGCCGCAGCGGTCGCGTAGCCGGCCACGAGCTCCCGGATCTCCGCCACGGACATCGCGCGGGGCATGGTGTGGAACCGCTCGCTGGGCACCGACGACGGCGCCAGCGGCACGGGCAGCGTCCCGTCGTCCGAATCCATGATCTCGCGCCCGCCGTGGAACACCTGGCCGATGATCGCCGCGCCCTCGGCGTGGACGGCCTCGGCGAGGCGCCGGAAGCCGGGGATGCAGTCGTCGGACCAGGCGCCCAGCGCGTGCGAGGTGTACTCCGCGGTGGGGTGGATCGCCGCGACCTGGACGACGATCAGCCCCACGCCCCCGGCGGCGCGTGCCTGCTGGTACGCGACCAGGCGGTCGGACACCAGGCCGTGCTCGGCCATGACCGTGTCGTGCCCGGAGCTGAAGATCCGGTTGCGGACCTCGAGCGATCCGAGCCGGAGCGGCGAGAACAGCCGCGGGAAGTGGGTCGCCCCGGGCTCCGTCCGCTCCGCCATCGCCGGATCGTAGTCGAGCGGCCGCCGCCCGCGGGCGGGCGTTCCCGCGGGGCGAGACCCTGTCGAGCGGCGAGGGTCAGCCGCCGATGATCCTCGACACCATGAACGCGGCCAGCACGACCACGAACGTGATGGCGGCCGCCGTCGTCGCGAGCGCGAGCAACCGGGGGCGGGCAGCGCGGCGCGGCGTGGCGGGGGCCGCGGGGTGGTCGCCGGGGTGGCCGGCGTCGTCCGTGGCCGGCCGGGAGGCGGTGCTCCCGTAGGCGTGGAACCGGATGCCCGACCTCGCTCGCCCCGCCTTCTGGGCCGACTTCGCGAGCTGGACCTCGGCGTCGGCCCACTGCATGAGGGTGGCCGTGGACGGGATCTCGGGCGCCGGGCGCACGATGAGCGCACCGATCGAGACGCCCACGTTCACCGCGCCCACGGAGGTCGCGAGCGGCCGCCGGATCGCCGTGTCGACGCGGCGCACCAGCCGGCGCGCCGTCGGCATGTCCACGACGCCGGCGTAGAACATCGCCAGCTCGTCGCCGCCCCGCCGGCCGGCGAAGTCCGTGGCCCGGGTGAGCGCACGCAGCCGCTCGCCGACCTCCGCCAGCACCTCGTCCCCCACGTGCTGCCCGTGATCCTTGTTGAGCTGGCCGAACCCGTCGAGGTCCAGCAGCAGCAACAGGCCGCCGTTCGCCAGGCCGCGCCGGGTGCGCGCGAGGACGCCGTCCAGCTCCCGGCGGAACATCCGGTCGCGCGGCAGCTTCGTCAGCGGGTCGATGAACTCGACGCCCTCCCGCGGCCAGATCAGCAGGACGAGGATCGCGAGCGCCAACGGCGCCCACCAGCCGGCCGTGGTGAACAGCGTCACGAACACCCAGGCGAGGGCGATCTCCGCGAGCGTGATCCCGCCGACCGAGCGGACCAGGATCTCGACCAGGGCCATCGCCGACAGGCGCTCGCGGAGCATGATCGTGCCCGCGGCGATGCCGTTGGCGACGCCCGCCAGCACGAGGGTCCCGAGCGCGATCGCGCCCAGCTGCGCCAGCCCCTCGTCGGTGCCCACCGACGCCAGCGCCCCATCGGCGACCTGGACCGTGAGGCCGCCCACGACGGCCGCGAAGGCCAGGACGGCGTGGTTGGCGAGGACCCCGTACCAGGGCTGGGACTCGAGCTCGCGGCGCTCGATCGTGGACAGGAAGCCGACCAGGGCACCCGCCGTCGGCCCGCCGAGCGCCATCGCCGCGGCGATGAACGGCATGTGGAAGGTCCACACGCCTGAGCCACCGGGGATCGGCAGGACGCGCAGCGAGCCGACGAGGCCGAACACGATCCACAGCAGCGCGCCGCCGTCCGGCCCGGCAAGCGCCGTGCCGTCCAGCCCGGGATCGATGGCCGGCGTGATGGGCACCCGCAGCGCCGTCCACAGCAGGGCCGCGAGGCCGGCCAGGATCGAGGCCGCCGTGTAGGCGTAGAGCAGGACCTGGCGTCCCGTGACGGCGCTCGTCCCGTCCCCGTCGCCGCCCGGGGCGTCGCCGCCGGGCGTCGTCGAGGCACGGCGCTCGGGCGTGCGGCCGCGGCGGCCGACCGGGAGGCGAGCGAGCCGGGCGCGCAACTCGAGCGCCTGGACGACCATCAGGTGGCACTTCCTGCGTCGACGTTCATGCCGGACGGGGGACTGGTCCGACGAGCGATGCGAGCCGGCCGGACGGCCGCCCCGGGGCGCTCGGGCGGTTCCTCGGGCTCGCATGACGACCCCCGACGGCGGCGACCCTCCCCCGCCTGTCCATCGGTGATCGGTCATCCCTCCGGTACTGGGTCGGGAGGGGCTTCCTGAACCGGGACTCACGGACCCCCACCGCACCTATGCGCAGCATCGCCCGCGCGGGCGCGTGCGCCAATGCTCCCCGAGTACCAGGGCCGGTCGCCAAAGGTCCTGTCCCGCGCTCCGGTGGCGCACCGGGGCACCGCCTGTCCGGCACGCCGATACTTGGCGCGACAGCATCACGCGAGGGGTCCTTCGCCCATGAAGACCAACGCCACCGCCTCCGCCACCGGCTCGACCGCCGGCACGGCCGACGTCATCGTCATCGGCGCCGGCGTCCAGGGCGCCAGCCTCGCCTTCCACCTCGCGGAGCGGGGCGCCCGCGTGATCGTCGTGGAGCGGTCGGCGGTCGCCGCGGGCGCCACCGGGCGCTCCAGCGGCCTCGTCCGGATGCACTACCACCTGCTGGCCGAGACCCGGCTGGCGTGGGCGTCGTTCGCGTACTTCCGCGACTGGGCGGC
This sequence comes from Chloroflexota bacterium, assembly GCA_040755495.1. GTDB lineage: Bacteria > Chloroflexota > Limnocylindria > Limnocylindrales > CSP1-4 > CAIXZV01. The sequence continues at coordinate 140,476 of JBFMAT010000002.1, read as the reverse complement.
GCGTGTCGGCGGCGACTGCGGGTTCACCCGGACGGGGTTCCTGTGGCTGGAGCCCGCCGCCGGCGAGGCGCGGCTGCGGGCGAACGTGGCGGCGCACGCCGGGCTGGGGATCGAGACCTCGGTGCTGGACGCTGACGACATCCGGCGGATCGCGCCCGCGCTGCTGGTGGGCGACGGCGAGGTGGCGGCGTACGAGCCCGGATCCGGCTACGCGGATCCCTCGGGCACCGCCGCTGGCTTCATGCGGGCGGCCCGCGACCGCGGCGCGACGCTCGTCCGCGGCGCGGAGGTCATGGCGATCCGGGTGGCCGGCGGCCGCGTGACCGGGGTCGCGACCACGCAAGGGTCGTTCGCCGCGCCGGTCGTGGTCAACGCGGCCGGCGGCTGGGCGGCGCGGGTCGCCGCGCTCGTCGGGCTCGAGATCCCGGTGACGGTGTGGCGCCACGACACGGGCTACGTCGGCGTCCCGGCGACCCTGCCCCGCCCGCTGCCGGTGGTCATCGACAACCCCAACGCCCAGTACCTGCGACCCGAGGGCGGCGGCCTCGCGCTGATCGGGCTCGAAGACGAGAACGGTCTCGACGGCGACCCGGACCGCGACACCGCGGACGCCGAGCCCGGCTTCGCCGTGCGGGTCACGGAACGGGTCGTCCGGCGCGTGCCCGGGCTCGTCGACGGGACGTTCCAGTCCGCACACAGCGGGCAGGACGGCCTCACGCCGGACCAGCGAGCGATCCTTGGCCAGGCGGGGCCGGACGGCTTCTACCTCGACTGCGGGCACAGCGGCACGGGGTTCAAGACCGCGCCGGCGATCGGGCTCGGGATGGCGGAGCTGATCCTCGACGGGGCGGCCCGGTCGGTGGACATCGCCCCCTTCCGCCTGGAGCGGTTCGCCGAGGGACGGCCGCTCGTGGGCGAGCACGGCGAGACGCCGATCTGGCGGTAGGCCGGCCCCGCCACGACCGCGCTCCGCGGCGGGTCCCGGGCGGCGGAGCGGCCGCGGGTATACTGCTCGGGCTCGCTCGCACGCCCCGCGTCGCGGGCCCCCGACCTCGCCTCAACCGCGGCCGTCCCGGTCGCCGCGCCCGCGCCGTCACCGGCGTCCGAGTCCACGCAGCAAGGATCTGCCCGCCAGCATGCTCGACCGTCTCCTCGGCCTCTTCTCCCGTGACATCGGGATCGACCTCGGCACGGCCAACACCCTCGTCCACGTCCGCGATCGCGGGATCGTGATCTCCGAGCCCTCGGTCGTCGCCATCGACGCCCGGACCAAGCGGGTGCTCGCCATCGGCGCGGAGGCGAAGCGCATGGTCGGCCGGACGCCGGCCTCGATCGTCGCCGTGCGCCCGCTGCGCGACGGCGTGATCAGCGACTTCGACGTCACTGAGCAGATGATCAAGTACTTCGTGAACAAGGTGCACGACCGGGTGGGGCTGATCCCGCGTCCCCGGATGCTGCTCGGCATCCCGTCCGGCGTAACCGAGGTGGAGAAGCGCGCCGTCCGCGACGCGGCCCTCAACGCCGGGGCCCGCTGGGCCCGCCTGATCGAGGAGCCGATGGCGGCCGCGATCGGCGCCGGGCTGCCGGTGTCCGAGCCGTCGGGGTCGCTGATCGTGGACATCGGCGGCGGCACCACCGAGGTCGCGGTGATCTCGCTCGGCGGCATCGTCGTCAGCCGGTCCATCCGCATCGGCGGCGACGAGATGGACCAGGACATCGTCTCGTTCTCCCGCCGCGAGTACAACCTGTTCCTCGGCGAGCGGACCGCCGAGGACATCAAGATCGCCATCGGGTCCGCCTACCCGGGCGAGTGGGACTCGCAGCGCGTCACGCTCCGCGGGCGCGACCTGCTGACCGGCCTGCCGCGCTCGGTCGAGGTGGGCGCCGACCAGATCCGCGAGGCGATCGAGACGTCGGTCGCCCAGATCGTGGACACGATCAAGGACACGATCGAGGAGACGCCGCCGGAGCTGGTGGCCGACATCATGGACCAGGGGATCGTGCTCGCCGGTGGCGGCGCGCTGCTCGCCGGGCTGGACCGGCGGGTCGCCGAGGCCACGCAGATGCCGGTCCACGTCGCGGACGACCCGCTGACCTGCGTGGCGCGCGGCACGGGCGTCGTCCTCCAGGAGCTCTCGAGCCCCGCGATGGAGCGGGTGCTCGTCGGCGAGACGTACATCCGCCCGCCGCGCTGACCGTCGCAACCGCCGGACCCGGCCGACCGGGCCCGCACCCGGAGTCCGCGCCATGACCACGATCCTCGCCAACCGCCAGGCCCGCCGCCGGGGCATCGTGTTCACGATCCTGCTCGCGATCACCCTGCTGATGATGGCGTTCTCGGCGAACCCCTACGTCCAGGAGATGCAGCGCGGGCTGTCGTTCGCGCTGCGCCCGTTCCAGGGCGCCATCGCGGGCGTGGCCGACGGCGTCGCCGGCGTCGTCGCCTCGATCACGGAGATCGACCAGCTCCGGATCGAGAACGCGGCGCTGCGCGACGAGAACGAGCGGCTGGCCAACGAGAACTCGCGGCTCGAGGCCGTCCGGGTCGAGAACGACCAGCTCACGGCGCTGCTCCAGCTCCAGGGCGGCTTCGACCACCAGACCGTGGCGACGCGGGTCATCGGGCGCGAGTCGCTCGAGAGCCGGCGGCTCGTGATCCTCGACAAGGGCACCGACGACGGGATCGCCGAGGGCGACGCGGTCGTCGTGCAGGGCGGCGCGCTGGTGGGGCGCGTGACCGACGTGGGCCCCTCGTTCGCGAAGGTCACCCTGATCAGCGACTCGTCGTCCACGGTGGTCGGGCAGCTGCTGGGCAGCGGCGCCACCGGCGAGGTCGTGGGGCAGGCGGGCGGCGTCCTCGTGATGCGCAACATCGACTCGTCGGTCCAGATCGGGATCGACGAGGAGGTGTTCACGGCCGGCATCGAGCTGGCCGGAGGCATCCGCTCCCCGTATCCCAGGGGCCTGCTGCTGGGCGCGGTGGTGGACGTGCAGCGGGACGCGAACGACGTCGTGCAGACGGCGTTCCTGGCCCCGGCGGGGAATCTCGACGCGTTCGAGCTCGCACTGGTGATCATCGACTACGAGGGCGGCCTCCCCCCCGTGGACCAGCAGCCCGTCCCGTGCGGCACCGAGGGCACGATCCCCGAGGGCGAGGTCCCCTGCTACACGCCCTCGCCCAGGCCGTCACCCACCCCGAAGCCCACCGCGACGGCGCGGCCGTAGCGTCGCCGCAGCGCTCATCGCCGGTCCTCGGGCTGCCGGTCCTCGCTCCGTTGCGGGCCCTCGTTCTGCCGCTCCGCGGGGCGCCGCGCCGCTCCCGCTCCGCCGCTCCGCCGCCGGGCGAACGCGGGAACCGTGGGCGCCACGGCGGCGCCGGCGACACTCGACGTGCCGCTCCCGGGTCGCCTCGCGCTCCTGCTACCCTCTCGGGCGATGAAGGGCCTCGTCCTCGCGGGCGGCACGGCGAGCCGGCTGTTCCCGCTCACCATCGTCACCAACAAGCACCTCCTGCCGATCTACGACCGGCCGATGATCTACTACCCGCTCGACACCCTGGCGGGCATGGGGATCCGGGAGGTCATGGTGATCGTCGGCGGCAAGAGCGTCGGCGACATCGTGGAGCTGCTGGGCGACGGGAAGCACTTCGGCCTCGACCTCACCTATCGCTACCAGCGCGGCGCGCTGGGCATCGCGCACGCGATCGGCCTGGCGCGGGACTTCATCGCCGGCGACTCGTTCTGCGTGGTCCTGGGCGACAACATCCTGCGCGGCGACCCGCTGGAGGACACGGCGAGGGCCTTCGACACGGGTCCGTGGGGCGCCGGCACCCTCCTGTACCGGGTCCCGGATCCCCAGCGCTTCGGCGTGGCGGAGTTCGATGACGCGGGCAACGTGGTCGGGTTCGAGGAGAAGCCGGCGCAGCCCAAGAGCGACCTCATCCCGATCGGCGTGTACTTCCTGCGGCCGGACGCGTTCGACGTGATCGAGACGCTCGCCCCCTCCGGCCGCGGCGAGTTCGAGATCACGGACGTGCTCAACCACTACGTCCCGGCCGGCGGGCTGTTCACCCGCGTGTACGAGGGCCACTGGACGGACGCCGGCACGGTGCCGAGCCTGCTGCGGGCCGCCGAGCTCGCGGGCGCGGACGCGGAGGCCGGCGCGCTGCTCCCGCCACCCGCCCACCCGAACGACGCCAAGTGACCACCGACCGCATCGGCCCGGGCGCCCACCTCCTGGTCACGGGCGGCGCCGGCTTCATCGGCAGCCAGCTGGTCCGCGACATCCTCGGCCGGCGCGACGGCACCCGGGTGACCGTCCTCGACAAGCTCACCTACGCCGGCAACCGCTCGAACCTCGAGCCCGTCGAATCCGACCCGGAGCAGGCCGCCCGCTTCGTCTTCGTGCGGGGCGACATCGCGGACGGCGGGGTCGTGGGGCCGCTGGTGGCGGGCACGGACGCGGTCATCAACGTCGCCGCCGAGACCCACGTCGACCGGTCGATCCTGGACCCAGAGGCGTTCCTGCGGACCGGCGTCATCGGCGTGCACGTGCTGCTGGAGGCGGTGCGGCACGAGATAGAGCGCGCCCGGGCGGGCGAGCGGGTCACCACCCCGCGCTTCCTCCAGGTGAGCACCGACGAGGTCTACGGCGAGGTGGCCGAGGGCCGGAGCGTGGAGACCGACGCCCTCGCGCCCCGCAGCCCGTACGCGGCGGCCAAGGCCGCCGGCGAGCTGCTCGTCCGCGCCTATCACGTCACCTACGGCCTGGACGCGGTGACGACCCGTGGCTCCAACACCTACGGCCCGCACCAGCACCCCGAGAAGCTGATCCCCTTGTTCGTGACCAACGCGCTGGCCGGGGAGCCGCTGCCGATGTACGGCGACGGGATGCAGATCCGCGACTGGCTCCACGTGTCGGACCATGCCGCGGGGATCGAGTTCGTCCTCCGCCACGGCGAGGCCGGCGAGACGTACAACGTCGCCGGCGGGACCGAGCTGCCGAACCGCGAGGTCATCGGGCGGCTGCTGGAAGCCGCGGGCCGCGACTGGTCGCTGGTGCGCACGGTGCCGGACCGCCCCGGGCACGATCGGCGGTACGCGATGGACGGGTCGAAGCTGGCCGCGCTGGGCTGGCGGCCGCGGGTCGCGTTCGACGACGGCCTGCCGGCGACGGTCGCCTGGTACCGGGACAACCCCCGCTGGGTGGCGCAGGCCCGGGCGGGCGACTGGGATGCCTACTACGCGCGCCAGTATGGCGACCGCCTCGCCGCCGGGACGGCGGTGGACGAGGTGGTGGACGGGGACGGCTGACCGATGCGGGTCGCGGTCACCGGGGCAGGCGGCCGGCTGGGCCGGGCGCTGATCGAGGCGCTCGAGGCGGCGCCGTTCACGGGGACGCGGGGACCGATCGCGTGGTCGCGGCCGGAGCTGGACCTGGACACGCTGACGGTCGACTCTGTGCTCGCGCTGATCGAGCGCGACCGCCCCGAGCTCGTGATCCATGCCGCGGCCTGGACGGACGTGGACGGCTGCGCGAAGGATCCGGCCCTCGCGATGCGCCGCAATGCCGAGGCGACCCGACAGATCGCGAGCGCCTGCGCCGGCTACAGCGTCCACCTCACGCTCATCTCCACCAACGAGGTGTTCGACGGCAGGCGCATCGACGGGCGTGGCTACGCGCCATGGGACCATCGCGAGGCGATCAACGCCTATGGGGCAAGCAAGCTCGAGGCCGAACGGCTTGCGTCGGGCGAGATGTTCGACGAGGAGATGGTGCCGTTCGCGATCGTCCGGACCTCGTGGCTCCACGGGCCGCCCGGCAACGACTTCCCGGAGAAGCTCGCCAGGGCGGCGCTCCGGGCGAAGGCCGCCGGCGAGCCGCTGCGCGTGGTCGGCGACGAGATCGGCACGCCGACCTACACGCCCGACGTCGCCGAGGCCATCGTGGAGCTGATCGCCGAGGACGAGCTGTGCCCGTACGGCGAGCTCGCCCGGTACCACCACCTGGTGAACGGTGGCCGCGCCTCCCGCGCCGACTGGGCCCGCGAGGTCCTCCGGGCGACGGGGATCGAGGTGGAGGTCGAGGAGGTCCCGGCATCCACCTGGCAGCGGGCGAGCACGCCGCCCCTGTGGGCCGTCCTCGAGCCCACGCCGCTCCCCTCGGGCGAGCCGATGCGCCACTGGCGCGAGGCCTTCGCCGACGCGGTGCCGGCCCTGCTGCGGAGCCTCGGCCCCGGCTGACCGGCGGAGCCCTCGGCCCCGGCCGACCTGGCGGCGCCATCGCGCACCACCCGCGCACCACGGCCCGACGCCCCCGGACCGCACCGGATCTCACCGGTCCGTCCCACCCCCCGACCGAAAGGGCCACGCACGTTGTGACCATCCTCGGGTAGGCCGCGAGGGCGCGCGCGACGACGCTTGCAGGGCACTCATCCCACGCCCGGATTCTCATCGCCCGGGCGCCCTGCACGGACCCGGAGCCCATCCCGTTGCGCAAGATCGTCCTCGCCCTGGTCGCCGCCGTTCTCGCCGGCGCCGGCGCCTTCGCCCCCGCGGCCGCCCCCGCCGCGCAGGCAGCGACCAACCCCAGGGTCGCGATCATCGTCGGCGCCACGCACGGCACGACCGCCAGCTACCGGTCGTACGCCGACCAGATCTACGCCGAGGCGATCAAGTACACGACCAACGTCGTGAAGGTCTACAGCCCCAGCGCCACCTGGGCCAAGGTCAAGGCGGCGGTCAACGGCGCGTCGATCATCGTCTACCTCGGTCATGGCAACGGCTGGCCCAGCCCGTACACCTACGACCCGAACTACACGACCAAGGACGGGTTCGGGCTCAACGCGGACACCAACGGCGACGGCAAGCTGTCCGACAACGAGAACAAGTACTACGGCGAGCCGTACATCGACGACCTGACCCCGGCCCCCAACGCCGTCGTCCTGCTGTTCCACCTGTGCTACGCCTCGGGCAACTCCGAGCCCGGGCAGGCTGCCCCCTCGCTGTCGACCGCGAAGCAGCGCGTGGACAACTACGCGGCGGCGTTCATCAAGGCCGGCGCCCGCGCGGTGATCGCCAACGGGCACAGCCACGACCCGTACTACATCCGGGCCCTGTTCACGACGAAGCAGACGATCGAGCAGTACTGGCGCGGCGCCCCGGACTTCAAGAACCACGTCCTGTCTTACGCGTCCACGCGGCGCCCGGGCTACACGTTCCTGATGGACCCGGACAGCGCGGCGCCGTCCGGCTTCTACCGCTCCATCGCGGGCAAGATGTCGCTGACCACCGAGCAGGTCACGGGCGCCAGCTACGCGGGGACCGGTGGCGACCCGGCCACGTTCGTGGTGCCGGGCAACGCGAGCCCGCTCGCGGACGGGGCGCCCGTGTTCGGCAGCGTCGAGGACGCGGCGGCCCCGCCCGAGGCCGGCGCGCTGCCGGTCGCGACCCTGGCCACGGCCGACAAGGTCCGGCTCGAGGCGAAGGAGACGGCGCTCGCGGCCGACGGGGGCCCGATCTTCCGGATGCACACGGACAGCGGCGCCGTGGGCTGGATGACCGGCGCCGCCCTCACGCCGCGCGACAGTGCCGCGCCGCGCGTGTGGACCGTGGACGACGGGACCGGCGCGTTCTCGCCCAACGGCGACGGCTCGCGGGACGCCTTCGACCTCTCGCTCCGCCTGTCCGAGTCCGCGTCCTGGACGCTCAGGGTGCGCGACGGCGACGGGGCGACGCTGGCCACCGCGAACGGCAGCGGCGAGACGGCCACGCTGACCTGGAGCCCGGCTCCCGGATCCGTGGCGGACGGGACCTACCGCTGGGTGGTCACGGCCGACGACGCGTGGGGTAACGGCCCCTCCGACGCGGATGGCCCGATCGTCGTCGACACCCGGGCCCCGAGCGTGTCGGTCGCGGACGCGGATGCCGCGACCGTGCCCCAGTTCACGCCCAACGGCGACGGCTCGCGCGACACGATCGGGTTCGGCGTCAGCTCCGACGAGCCGGGCACCGTCACCGGGACGGCGAAGGATGCCGCGGGCACCACGACCGGCTCGTTCTCGGTCGGCCTGAGCTCCGGCGGCGGCACGCTGACCTGGGACGGCCGCACGCCGGGCGGCGCCTGGGCCAGGGACGGGATCCACACGATCCGGATCGTGGCCCACGACCGGGCGGGCAACGCGAGCGAGAGCCAGACCCGCAGCGTCGACCTGTACGGCGCGCTGGGTTTCGTCAAGACGTCCGCATCGCTGTTCTTCCCGCAGGACGGGGACACGCTGGCGAGGAGCGCGACCCAGTCGTTCGTGCTCCGCAGCGCCGCGACCGTGACCTGGGTGATGACCGATGCCGCGGGCACGACGGTGCGCACGATGCAGCAGGATGCGCCGCTCGCCGCCGGCACCTACACGTTCGCGTGGGACGGCCGCAACGACGCCGGGGCCTACGTCCCGCGGGGCCTCTACTACGCGTCGGTCACCGCGACCAACGGCACGCAGGCCGCCACCCAGCGGGCGTCGGTCCGCGCCGACGCCTTCCGGGTCTCGGTCAGCGACACGACGCCGGCCCGCGGCCAGAGGATCACGATCACGGCCACGACCGCCGAGCCCCTGGGCTCCAAGGTCAAGGTCCGCGTGTACCAGCCCGGCCTGAGCGGCTACTGGCAGACGACCCTCAACAAGGTGTCGTCCTCGGTCTACAAGGTCACGCTCACGCTCAAGTCCAGCAAGACGGGCACGGTGACGTTCAAGGTCTTCGCGCAGGACCGCAACGGCAAGGGCCAGTACACGAACGTCCTCCTGCCGCTGCACTGAGGGCCCCCGCGCGGCCGGAGCGGTGCGCGGCGACGGGCCCCCGACCCCACCCGACCCCACCGCACCGCGGCGGACGGCTCGCGTCCACCGCCCACCCCACCGTACCGGGTACCGCCGGGACCATGGGGTGATGGGTCGCCTTGACCGGCGCGAGTACGGTGATTGGGCTCGCCGGGAGCACGGGTTCCGCCGCGCGAACCCCCCGGCTCCCACCGGGCCGTGGTCAGACGGCCGGGTGGGCACTCCCCGCCGCTGAGGATGGCCGTGACCCGACCCGATCCCGCGCTCCGTCGTCCCCACCACCTCGTCGCGGCGGCAATGTCTGCCATCCTCGCCCTCGGAGCGCTCCCGGTCTCGGCCGCAGTCGTCGCCGCCCCGGCCGGCCCGGAGGTCGCGGGGTCGGAGGTCGCGGTCACGGCGACGCCGGCCGGTGACACCAGCGAGACCAGCGAGACCGGCGAGACCGGCGAGACCGGCGAGGCGGAGATCGGGGCACAGCACCCATCGATCGCGTACCTCGAGGCGATGGAGCACGAAGACGACGGGATCGCGTTCGAGCCCGGTGGGCGCGTCGAGGTCGGGTTCACGCCACGGGCGGACGACGGCTGGCCGATCGATGGCCACGCGCCACGGGCACTGCCCGCCGGACGCGCCTCGGGCCGGGAGATGGCGGCCAGCCCCCAGGGGAGCCGCTGGGCCGATGTCGGTGGCGGGCCCGCGTCGCCCGACGCCGCCGGCGACGCGCCCACGGATGCTGCCGATGACCCCGCTGGCGACGCCGCCCCGGAGCCCACCCCGGCGCCCGTCGACGCACCCGCCGATGACCCCGCGCTGCCCGCCGAGGGCGCCGCATGGGTCGCCCCCGACACCACCGGACCCGACCTCGCCGCCGCCTCCGGCCTCCGCCGCCAGGTGTTCGGCTTCCTCCCCTACTGGGAGGTGTCCGGCGCCTCGACCAGGCTCAACTACGACGTCCTGTCCACGATCGCCTACTTCTCGGTCGGCGCCGACAAGGCGGGCAACCTCAAGAAGAAGGACAAGGACGGCACCAACACCACCGGCTGGGGTGGCTGGACGAGCTCGGGCATGACCGCGGTCATCAACGCCGCTCACCAGCGCGGCACCCGCGTCGTGCTCACGATCAGCGTGTTCGGCTGGACGACGGCCCAGCGCGACGTCCAGAAGGCGCTGCTCGGCAGCTCCTCGGCCCGGCTCACCCTCGCCAGGCAGGCGGCGGCCGCCGTCCGCGACCGGGGTGCGGACGGGATCAACCTGGACTTCGAGCCGCTCGCCAGCGGCTACGCGGACGAGTTCGTGGCGCTGCTCAAGACCGTGCGCTCCGAGCTCAACAGGATCCGCCCGGGCTACCAGCTGACGTATGACACCACGGGCTACATCGGCAACTACCCGCTCGAGGCGTCCGTGGGCAGCGGCGCCGCCGACGCGATCTTCGTCATGGGCTACGACTACCGGACGGCCGGGTCGGGACGGGCCGGGTCCATCGACCCCCTGTCCGGCAGCACGTACGACCTGGCCGACACCGTCCGGGCGTACACGGCGCGCGTGGCGCCCTCGCGGATCATCCTGGGGCTCCCGTGGTACGGCCGCGCCTGGTCCACCGAGTCCGACGCCGCCCGCGCCCCGAACCAGAGCGGCGAGAAGTACGGCTACAGCACCGCCGTCAACTACGAGAACGTCGTGCCCCTGGTGGAGAAGCACGGCCGGCGCTGGGACCCGGCGGAGCAGTCGCCGTACGTCGTCTACCGGCGCGAGAACTGCACCACGACCTACGGCTGCGTCACCAGCTGGCGGCAGGTCTACTACGAGGACGCCGCCTCGATGAAGCTGCGCTACGCGCTGGTCAACGACTACGGGCTGCGCGGGTCGGGCATCTGGGCGCTGGGCTACGACGGGGGACACGCGGAGCTGTACCGCGCCATCTCCGAGTCGTTCCTCGTGGACAAGAGCGGGCCCCAGGCCGGCATCAAGCTGCTGGCCGCCACGCAGCTCGACGAGGGCTTCGTCGTCTCGTGGTCGGCGAAGGATACGAGCGCGATCGCGTCCTACGACGTCCAGGTCTCCGTCGATGGCGGCGCCTGGACCGCGTGGCTCACCAGGACCAAGGCGACGTCCGACGTCTGGTTGGGCGCCGACGCGCACGGCTACGCGTTCCGGGCCCGCGCCGTGGATGCCAAGGGCAACGCGGGCGCCTGGAACGTCACCGCCACCTGGGACGCGGAGCCGGACCTCGCGGTCGGGGGCTTCGGCCGGGTGCGGATCGACGGCCTGGCCTACCGGACGGGCCCGGGCACGGAGGCCGCGAAGCTCGGCACGCTGCCGCTGGACACGATCGTGGCGATCACCCGCGGGCCGGTCTCCGAGGACGGCTACACCTGGTGGGAGGTCACCCAGCCGGTGCGGGAGTGGAACCCGGTCTCGTTCGTCGAGCGCGGCGTGTGGATCGCCGGCGCCTCGTCCACTGCCACGTACCTCACCGCGTATCGCGCCCCCAACAGCACGACGGTGGCGGCCGGGATCGTGGAGCTCGACTTCGGCGCCGCCGGGTCCGCCGTGGGCACGAGCGCGGCCGCGGTCGCGACCCGCCAGGTCTCGCCCAACGGCGACGGCTCCCGGGACACGATCCGGCTGCGCTGGCGGAACACGCTCGCGCTCGAGTCGCTCGAGGCCAACGTCTACCGTGCCGACGGCACGCTCGTCGGGTCACGGACCGTGCCCGAGCTCGCGGCCGGCGCCAACGCCTGGGACTGGAACGGCGGCGTCAACGGGGCGTGGCTCCCGGACGGCAAGTACGTGCTCCAGCTGTCGGGCACGGCCGCCGGCCGGACGTACCGAGCGCCGTCCGCGCGACCCGTCACGTCCACCCAGCTGGCGGCCTTCGGTGTGATCGTGGACACGGTGCCGCCCAAGCTCACCTCGGCGTCCGCCTCGACGTCCCTGATCTCGCCCAACGCTGACGGCACGAGGGACGCCGTCAAGCTGGCCCTGGCCGCGACCGGCGCCACGTCGTGGACCGTCCGCGTGACGGGCGCCCTGGGCACGGTTCGCACCGCGAGCGGGACGGGGGCATCCGCCTCGTTCACCTGGAACGGCACCGACGATGGGGGCGCGAGGGTCCCCGACGGCGCCTACCAGGCGACGCTGATCGCGTGGGACAACGCGGGCAACAGCGCGCGCAGGGCCTACCCGGTCACCGTGGACACGGCGCGGCCCGCGGTCACCCCGGCCGTCTCGCCATCCCGGTTCTCGCCGGACGGCGACGGCGCGGCGGACACGATCCGCCTGTCGTGGGCCTCGACCGAGCTCGCCACCGGCACCGCCCGCGTCTGGAAGGGCACGACGCTCGTCCGGAGCTGGACGGTCACGTCCCTGACCGCCTGGGCGGTCAGCTGGGACGGGCGGAACACGTCCGGGAGCCGGGTGGGCGACGGCACGTATGCCTTCCGGGTGGACGTGAAGGACGCCGCCGGCAATCGGACCGTGGCCTCGACGAACGTCGTCGTGGACCGCACGGCCTCGTTCCTGCGCTGGTCGCGCAACTTCTACGCCCAGGACGGCGACACGCTGCGGCCGACCGCCGCCCTGACCTGGCGGCTGAAGCGAACCGCGACGACGACCCTCCGGCTGTACGACGCGGCGGGGACGCTGGTCCGCACCGTGTGGACCAGCAGGGCACAGGCCGCGGGCACCCGCGCCTGGACCTGGAACGGCAGGCTCGCGGACGGGACGTTCGTGGCCCAGGGCCGGTACCGGGCCGAGCTGACGGCGACGTCCTCGCTGGGGACGACGGTCCTCTCGCGCACCGTGTGGGTGGCCGGCTTCGCCGCCACCCCGTCGGCGACGACCGTGCGGGCCGGGCAGAAGCTCACGGTCACGTTCGTCACGATCGAGCCGCTGGCCACGCGGCCGCAGGTGACGTTCACCCAGCCCGGGCGCGCCGGAGTCACGGTGGCCGCGACCCGGCTGTCCAACGGCTCGTACCGCGCCGTGTTCACCGTGCGGGACGGGTCCGCAGGCGCGGCCAGCCTCCGGATCCGTGCCCTCGATTCGGGCGGCCACCGCAACGAGACGATCGTGCCCATCTCGGTCGCCTCGTGACGCGGGTCGCGCGGGACCGGCCGTCCGGGAAGCGCCCGCGCCCCGTACACTCGGGCCACGTGACCAGCGACAGTCAGGCTACCGCACCCGCTCCGGAACCCACCGCGCCCGCCACGGGCACCGGCGCGTGGGTGGTGCTGCCCACCTACGACGAGTCCGAGAACCTCGCCGGGATCTCGGCGGCAATCCTGGCGGCCCTGCCGGGGGCCACCCTCCTGGTCGTCGACGACAACTCGCCCGACGGCACCGGCCAGATCGCCGATGGGCTGGCCGCGGCCGACCCGCGCGTGCGGGTCAAGCACAGGCCGGGCAAGCAGGGCCTCGGCCGCGCGTATCTCGACGGGTTCGACATGGCGATCGCGTCCGGCGCCGAGGTCGTGCTCCAGATGGACGCCGACTGGTCGCACGACCCGGGCGTCCTGCCGGCGCTGATCGCGCCGATCGCGGCCGGGGACGCGGACCTCGTGATCGGGTCGCGCTACGTCCGGGGCGGTGGCGTCACGGACTGGGGGATCGTCCGGCGCCTGATCTCGCGCGGCGGCTCGACCTTCGCCCGAATCGTGCTCGGCCTGTCGCCCCACGACCTCACCGGGGGCTTCAAGGCATGGCGCGGCACGACGCTCGAGGCACTGCCGTTCGAGGGCGTGCGGGCCGGCGGCTACGTGTTCCAGATCGAGATGACGTACCGCGCCTCGCGTCTCGGCGCGCGCGTGGTCGAGGTCCCGATCACGTTCCGCGACCGGCGCGCCGGCCAGTCCAAGATGAGCCGCCGGATCATCGTGGAGGCGCTGTTCGTCGTGATCGGCCTCCGCTGGGATGAGCTGCGGGGTCGCGGCCCACGCCGCCCTGAGCGGTGACGGGCGGCGCGCATCCCGCCTGGCGCCCCGGGAGGTCCACTCCCGTCGCGGAGACCGGCCCCGGCGTCCGGGTCGTGCTGGACATCCGCCCGCTCCAGGATCCGGAGCGGGCGCCGCTCACCGCGGCGTACCTCGAGGGGCTGCTGGGGGCCCTCGACGCGGACCCGCGGGAGGGCGAATCGCTCTCGCTCCTGATGGCCTCGGACCAGGACGATCCCACGGAGCGCTGGCCGAACCTCGAGGTCGTGGGCCGCCGCCTCCTGCCGCCGACCCGCCTGCTGCGCGCCGGCGCACTGACCGTGGACCCGGTGCTGCTGCGGGGCGCGTCGCTGGGCGCGGGCTGGCGGGCGGAGCGCGACGGCGCGGTGGGGACCGTCTACCACGCGGCGGCCGGCGCGCTCCCGATCGCGTCCGGGATCCCGGTGGTCGCCGTGCTCCTGGACCTCGCCCCGTGGCAGCTCCCGGAGTCCTACCAGCGCGGCACCGCCTCGCGCTTCGGGCAGCGCATCCGGGCCCGGCTGCTCAAGGACGCGGCGGCGGTGATCGTGCCGGCCGCGGTGACCGCCGGCGAGGCCCGCCGCCTGCTGCACATCCGGGCAAGCCGGCTCCGGTTGGTGCCGCTCGCGGCCCGCCCGTCGTTCCGGCCCGAGGCCGTCGCGGGGGCGGCCCGGGAGCGCGAGCGGCTGGGGCTCGGCGAGCGGTACGCGGTCTACGCCGGCCGCTACGACGCCCGCCAGGACCTCCCGACGCTGCTCGACGCGCTGGCCGCGATGGCCGCCGAACCCGCGCCGGCCGGGGTCGAGGCGTGGCCGCCCCGGATCTGCCTGATCGGGGCCTCGCCGGGCGATCGCGCAGCCCTGTCGCGGGCCGCGACCCGGGCGGGGATCGCGGACTGCCTGGCCTACGCGCCGCGCCTCCCGGAGGAGCGGCTGGCCGCGCTCGTCGCCGGGGCGCGGTTCCTCGTCCAGCCGGCGCGCTCCGACGCCTCGGGGCTCGCGGCGCTGGAGGCGCTCGCGGCCGGCGTGCCGGTCGTGGCGTCGTCGGTGGGGGCGCTGCCGGAGGTGATCGGCGCCGCGGGGATCCTCGTGGACCCGCGCGACCCGCGGCGCCTCGCGACCGCGCTCCGGGCGGCGTGGACGGACGACGAGCTCCACGCGTCGCTGGTGGCCGTCGCGCTCGAGCGGGCCGGGCAGCCGCGGACGTGGGCGGACGTCGCGCGCGAGACGCGGGCGATCTGGGCGGAGGTCGCCAGGCCGGGCCCGCTGCTCTGAGCTACGGGATGGCCGAGGGCGAGGGCGAGGCCGCGGGCGACGCGGACGGCGCCGGGACCTTGCCGTTCTCGTACGTCACGTTCGCCCCGCGCTGGATCACCTGGACGAACGTCTGGCCGATCGTGAGCGTCACCGGGTTGCCGGCCTTGTCGAAGAACCGGGTTGGCCCCTTCATCGACCGCTTCACCCAGGTCCCCACGATGGTCTTGCCGTTGGTCGCGATCAGGGCCTTGCCGCTGCCGATGTAGTCGGCCTCGAGACGGCCCTTGTGCGACCCGTCGTCGAGCGGCCCGAAGCGCATGAACATCACGATCACGTTCTTGGGCGCGATCCGCACCTTCGTCGCGCGGTCCACCTGCTTGCCCTCGCTGGAGACGCTGCGCAGGTAGGTGTTGGACCCGCGGTGGTAGCGGTAGACCACCTTGTTGTAGGGGTACGGGACGATGATCTTGCCGCCCTCCGGCCGCAGCGCGAGGTCGGCGTCCGGCGCGAACCGCCACGCGGGCCCGGACTCGTTGGGACCCGCGCCGACCTTCTTGACCCAGGCGCGCAGGCGGTTGTTGTTCGAGTACACGTTGTGGGGCGCATCCCGCCACTTGGCCCGCCAGGTGAAGTTGTGGCCGTTCCCCCGGAGCGCGTCGGCGTTGTAGACGACGTCACCCCGGCCCTTGGAGCTCGCCAGGTAGTCGATCGCCTGCGGCGAGCCGCCGGCGTGGACGAACACGGCGTTCCACTCCGCGGCCCACGCGATGTAGTACATCCGCGCGCTGCGGATGGGACCCACCTGCGGCGGGTTGCCCTCCGCGAACAGCGCCATGTAGCGCGGGATGCCGCCTTCGGCCGGGGCATGCCACACGACGCTCGCCTCGGACAGCCCCGACTGCGGCCGGGCGGCGTACAGGTCGTCGATCATCACGGCGATCACGCGCCGGCTCGCGAGCGCCTCCGTGACGGGGCGCCCGGTCAGCGGCGCCGCGACCAGGACCGGGGTCGGCTCCGGGGTGGGCGTCGGCTCCGGGGTCACGGTGGGGGTCGGCGTGGGTGGCGGGGTGGCGCCGGAGGTCGGAGCCGGCGATGGCGATGGCGTGGGCGGGGCGGGGGACACGACCGCGACGGGCGACGGCGACGGCGATCCGGCGGCCGAGCCGGCCACGATCCCGATGGCCACTCCCGCGACGAGGACGACCACGGCCAGCCCACCCGCGAGCACGCGGTTCATCGGGTTCCCCGGCCGGTTTGCAGGTGCTCGATCAACGTCGAAGCCCCCTTCGCGCGCGGGCGCGCCCCTGCGGGGCGATCGCCCCGGAACGGCCGGAGGATAGCGGGTGCACGGGGAACGCGCAGGGGGGTGGCCGCACCGGGCCATCCGGCCGTGGGCGGCGGGTCCGCGGTGGGGTAGGCTGCGGGGTCCAGGCCGATCCAGCCGGCCGCCCTTCCGAGGACCGTCCGATGACCGACGACACGCCCGCGGCCCCGCGCCGCACCCGCCGCCGCGCGACTCCTGCCCCGGCCCCGGAGCCCCTCGCGCCCGCGGCACCCGTGGTCGTCCCCAGCCCCGCCGTGTCGCTGGCCGCGCCGGCCGCGGGCGAGACCGTGTTCCGCCTCGAGCGCGGGGGCATCGCCGAGGCGACGGCCGGCAGCGTCGACGTCAAGCTGGGCGGCATCGGGCGGCTGGACGCGGACGAGGTGTTCGTCCAGTGGGGCGGCGTCGGCGCGGCCCGCGCCGACCGGCTGGGCATCGAGTTCGGCAGCCTCGGAGCCGGCCTCGCCGGCGAGCTGAAGGTCAGCCAGGGGATCGCGGGCAGCGTCGTCAGCCGCGACGCGACCCTCGAGCAGAGCTTCGTCCGCACGCTCATCGCGCAGCGGGTGACGGTGAACCGCCCCACGGGCGTGCTGGTGATGGTCGCCCAGCACGTGTCCGGGGAGGTGCGCCCGGTGCTGGACTGGCGGGGCGCTTTGGTGGCCGGCGCGGCGTTCGGCGTCGTGACCGCCGCCTGGCGGGCGTTGCGCAACCGGGGCTGAACGGTCCGCCGGCCAGGGTGTCCGCCCGGCGGGTGAGGCGGCTGGTCGCCGGGCGCCGGCTCAGCGGCCCCGGTAGCGGCGATCCCGGACCTGGAGCACGCCCCTCGCCGCGGCCTCGGCCCGGCGCTGCTCGGAGTGCTCCTGGTGGAGGGCCACGACGTCCCCGGGCGGTCCCTCGAGCACGACCCGGCCCTGCTCGATGAGGATCGCCCGGTTGCAGTACTCGGTCACCCAGTTCATGTCGTGGGTGACGAGCACGATCGCCTTGGCCTGAGTCACGAGCTCCAGCACCCGCTGCTTCGACTTCTCCCGGAACGCCGCATCGCCGGTCGCGAGGACCTCGTCGAGGAGCAGGATGTCCGGCTCCACGGAGGTCGCGATCGCGAAGCCGAGCCGGGCCCGCATGCCCGCCGAGTAGGTCTTGATCGGCGCGTCGATGAACTGGCCGAGGTCCGCGTACTCCACGATGGTCGGCAGCCGCTCCTCGACCATCCGGTGGTCGAGACCCATGAACGCGCCCCCCAGCCGGATGTTGTCCACGCCGGACAGCTCCTGGTCGAAGCCCACGCCGAGGGTGAGCAGGCTCGACACGTGGCCGTCCACCGCGACCTCGCCCTCGGACGGGGTGATGATCCCGGCCAGCACCTGGAGCAGCGTGCTCTTGCCCGCCCCATTGGGGCCGATCACGCCCAGCGACTCGCCCTGGAGCACGTTGAAGCTGACGTTGCGGAGCGCCCAGAACGACGTCTCGCCCTTGCGCCGCACCCGCCGCACGATCGAATCGCGGAGCGTGGTCTTCTTCGTCAGCCGCAGGCTGTAGCGGACGCCGAGATCCTCGACGCCGATCACCACGCGGCCGTCGCGCCGCATGGCCTGCGGCCGGCTGGCGGCGCTCGTCACAGGACCTTGGCGAACATCGGCTCGACCCGCTTGAACAGCCAGGTCGCGAGGGCCAGGAGCAGGAGCGAGACGAGCCCCAGCACGAGGAGCCCGGACCAGTCCGGGGAGCGGCCCTCGTACACCAGGTCGCGGTAGCCGTTGAACAGCGTGGTCCACGGGTTGAGGGCGAACCAGGTGTTCACCGCCGGGTACTTCTCCGCCATCTTCGCGACCAGGTCCATCCCGTACAGGGCCGGGGACAGGTAGAACCAGAACCGGAGCAGATGCCGGGCGAGGTTGCCCACATCCCGGTAGAACACGTTGATCGCGGACAGTGCGGTCGCCACGGCCAGCGAGAACACGAGCTGGACCAGCGCGACGACCGGGAGCAGGAGCATCCACGCGCTGGCGTGGTGGGGGTACACGAGCAGCGTGATCGCGAACAGCGGGATGAGCCCGAACGCGAAGCTGACGACGCCCGCCATCACCGCGGACACCGGCAGCACGAGCTTCGGGAAGTTGATCTGCTTGATCAGCCGCTCCATCCCGACCACGGAGCTCAGGCCCTCGCCCACGGTCGCCTGGAACCATTTCCAGGGCAGCACCGCGCACAGGATGAACAGCGGGAAGTCCTGCCCGCCGCGCTGGAGGATCACCCCCACCAGGACGACGTAGACCAGCATCTGGAGCAGCGGGTCGAGCACCCACCAGACGTTGCCCAGCAGCGTATCCGAGCCGCGCTTCTTGAGGTCGGCTCGCACGAGATAGGCGATCAGGCGCCGTCGCGACAGCACGTCGCGGGCGCCGATCTGGATCAGCTCCAGGGGTCCGGGACGAACCGACGACGACCGGAAGGAGGCCGGCGCCTCCGATCGAGCGGTCACGGCGCGGAGGGTAGCACGGGGTCGTGGGCGCGGGTCCCGCGCGCGCATGGGGTACCATTGCGCGCCGCGCCGTCCGCACACGAACCCGTCGCCGCGACGGTCGCCACACACCGAGGAACACCCGACCCCATGACGTTCCGCGCCCGGACCGGCTCCAACCGGCCTCGAACCTGGGACGAGCGGGACCGGCGCACGTTTCTGCTGAACGTGGGCTTCGGTCTGACCGTCGTCGCCGCCCTGTTGCTGCTCCTGGTCGCCTTCGGCGTGTCGTGGTACGGCGACCACCTGGCCTCCGCCGCCACGGTCAACGGCGCCTCGATCTCCAAGGACGCCTACAACAGGCAGCTGGCCGTCAACGCGTTCCGCATCCAGTACCAGCAGCGCCGGATCCGGACCCTGCTCACGGCCGGGCGCATCCGGACCGCGGACGCGGAGAACCGGCTGTCGGTCCTCGAGCAGTACACGCAGCAGGCAAGCACGATCGCGCTGGAGCAGCTGATCGACGGCCGGGTGATGGAGGAGCTCGCGGCCGGCCAGGGCGTCACGGTCTCGGAGGCCGACGTGGACGCGAAGGTCACCGAGGAGGCCACGACGCCGGAGCTCCGCCGGGCGTGGATGATCGCCGTTGAGCCCGAGCTGGCGGAGGGCGAGTCCACGCCCACCGACGCCGCCAAGGCCGCCGCCAGGGCGAAGGCTCAGCAGGCGCTGACCGACCTTCGGGCCGGCAAGGACTGGGAGACGGTCGCGCGGGCCGTGTCCACCGACGCGAGCAAGGACCAGGCCGGCGACCTCGGCTTCATCGACGAGAACGCGTCGCTGGACGCGACGTTCGTGGATGCGCTGATGGCCGCCGCCGAGGACACGCCCACGGACGTCGTCGAGGGCGAGGACGGGGTCTTCCGCGTCGGACGGGTGACCGAGGTCATCGCCGCCGTGGTCGACGCGACGCTGGTCCAGCAGGTCCAGGACGAGGGCGTGGCCCTCGAGGACTTCCGGGCCGCGATGCGCCGCGAGGCCCTCCGCGACAAGCTCGACGAGGCCGTGCTCGCGCGGGTGCTGGCCCCCGGCCCGCAGCGCCAGGTCCGCGAGATCTTCATGGAGGAGGGCACCAGCGAGACGGGCCCCAGCGCGATCCGGGTGCGCCACATCCTGTACTCGCCCAACGGCGACCCGAACGGCGCGTCCACGGTGGCCGAGGACGACCCGGCCTGGACCGAGGCCAAGGTCAAGGCCGACGAGACGTACGCCAAGCTGCGCGAGGACATCAGCCAGTTCGACGCCATCGCGCGCGCCGAGAGCGACGAGGGCCTCGCCGCGACGAGCGGTGGCAAGCTGCCCTACTTCTCCACGGACGACGCGATCGACCCCGTGTTCGCGGCGGCGATCTTCGCGCCCGGCCTCACGGAGGGGCAATTGCTGGAGCCGGTCAAGTCCTCGTTCGGCTGGCACGTCATCCAGGTCATGCACTTCCCGCCCGACCTCGAGTGGGCCAGGAAGCTCAAGGCCGCGGTCGAGGGCGGCGAGGACTTCGCCGATCTCGCCCGCGACAACTCGGACAACGCGGAGGCGGCCGAGGGCGGCGACATCGGCTGGGTCGGCAGGGGCCAGCTCTCGCAGCAGCTCGAGGACGCGATCTTCGCCACGCCGGTCGGCAAGGTCAGCGAGCCGCTGGTCGTGGAGGGCGAGGGGATCTACCTGTTCCAGGTGACCAAGGAGGAGACCCGGGAGCCCGATGCCGAGCAGCGTGCGGAGCTCGAGGCCTCGGCGTTCTCGACCTGGTATGCCAGGGAGAAGGCCGGGTTCACGATCGAGCGCTCGATCACGACCTCGATCACGGGCTGACGGCCCCGGCGGCCGGACGATGCTGGACGCGCTCCTCGCCGAGGCCCGGCTCCGGTGGGGGCTCGACCCGGCGGATGGCCTGGCGCTGGTGGTCGCCGAGCGGCTGGTCGGCACCCCGATCGAGCCATCGAGGCCGGTCCTCGTGATCCCCGCGGCGCGCCTCCGCGCCGCCGCGGACGCGCCGGCGACGCCGCTCCCCGGGCGCCACGGCCCGCGCGGGCGGGACGCGCTGGCGGTGCTGGCCCGGCTGTACCCCGCCGACCACGTTGTCGGACGGTTCGGGTTCGAGGACGGGACGAGCATCGGGGCGCTGACGGCGGCGGACCTCGCCCAGCCGCTGTACCTGGCCCCGCTGGCGCCGGTCGCCGACGCCGCGTCGCCCTGGGGCATGCCCTGGATCTCGAACCGGCTGCGCGCCCCGGACGGCTGCCCGTGGGATCGCGAGCAGACCCACGAGTCGCTGCGCAATCACCTGCTCGAGGAGGCGTACGAGGTCTACGACGCGCTCGCCGACGGGGCGACGCCGGCCCTGGCCGGGGAGCTCGGGGACCTGCTGCTCCAGGTCGTCCTCCACGCCCAGCTGGCGGCCGAGGCGGGCGTGTTCGACATGACCGACGTGTGGGCCGCGATCGCGACCAAGATCGTCCGCCGCCATCCCCACGTGTTCGGCGAGTCCGAGGCCCGCACCGCCGCGGACGTCAACCGCCAGTGGGAGCGGATCAAGGCCGCGGAGCGCGCGGTCGCCGCCGACGAGACCGGCGCCGAGGCGCCCACGAGCGCGCTGGACGGGATCAGCCGGTCGCTGCCCGCGCTCGCCGCCAGCCAGGAGATGCAGGAGCGGGCCGCCAACCTCGGCTACGACTGGCCGTCGATCGACGGCGTGCTCGAGAAGGTGCGCGAGGAGGTCGGCGAGCTCGTCGAGGCCGACGACCTGGCCCATCGCGCCGAGGAGCTGGGCGACCTGCTGTTCGTGCTCGTGAACGTGGGTCGCAAGACGGGGGTCGAGGTGGAGGCCGCGCTGCGTGCGGCCAACGAGAAGTTCCGCCGGCGGTTCCGGCACGTGGAGCTGGCGGCCGCCGCGCGCGGCGTCGCCCTCCGTGATCTCTCCTTCGAGGAGCTGGACGCGCTGTGGGACGCCGCGAAGGCGGACGAGCGCCGGGAGGCGACGGCATGAGCATCGGCAATCGCGGGTACGTGCGGGCGGACGGGCGGGGCCCCAACGACCTGCGGCCCATCGAGATCAAGCTCGGGGTCCAGAAGTGGGCCGAGGGCTCGTGCCTGATCCGCTTCGGCGACACCCAGGTCCTGTGCGCGGCGACCATCGAGGATCGCGTCCCGCCCCACCTCCGGGGCAAGGGCACCGGCTGGGTGACGGGCACCTACGAGATGCTGCCACGCGCCACGGCGGAGCGCTCCGAGCGCGAGAGCGCCAAGGGCCGGATCGGCGGGCGGACGCACGAGATCCAGCGCCTGGTCGGACGGTCGCTGCGCGGCGTGGTGGACCTGGCCCGGCTCGGCGAGCGCACCGTGACCGTGGACTGTGACGTGATCGTGGCCGATGGCGGGACGCGCACGGCGTCGATCACCGGCGGCTACGTGGCTCTGGCCGCGGCGCTCATCTCGTACGGCATGGACCGCCACCTGGTGGGGCACGTGGCGGCCGTGAGCGTCGGGATCATCGAGGGGGTGCACCTGCTGGACCTCGACTACAGCGAGGACTCGAGGGCCGAGGTGGACTTCAACGTCGTGGGCACGGACGCCGGCGCATACGTGGAGCTCCAGGGCACGGCCGAGGGCAAGCCGTTCGACCGGGCGTCGCTGGACGAGCTGCTGGATCTCGCGAACGTCGGCCTGGGCCGGCTGTTCGAGGCGCAGGCGGCGGCGATCGCGACGGTGCGGCGCTAGGCGTGACGGGCCCGACGCCGCGACGGCTCCTTGTCGCGACCCGCTCGCGGCACAAGCTCCGGGAGCTGTCGCAGCTGCTGGACCTGCCCGCCGGCGTGGAGCTCGTGTCGCCGGACGAGGTGGGGATCCCCGACGAGCCCGAGGAGACCGGCGAGACGTTCGAGGCCAACGCGCGCCTCAAGGCGCGCTGGTACGCCCGCCGGTCGGGCCTGCCGACGCTCGCCGACGACTCGGGCCTCGAGGTCGATGCGCTGGGCGGCGGCCCCGGGGTCCGGACCCGGCGCTATGCCGGGCCCACGGCCAGCGACGAGGCCAACAACGCGAAGCTGCTGCGCGAGCTCTCGGGGCTGCCGCCGGAGCGGCGGGGTGCGCGCTACGTGTGCGCGCTCGCGCTGGCGATGCCCGACCAGGCGGGGCCCCGCGGGGGCCTCGGGACGGTGATCCGCCGCGGGACCTGCCGGGGGCGGATCGCCACGGAGCCGAAGGGCGACGGCGGCTTTGGCTACGACCCGATCTTCGAGCCCTGGTCCGAGCCCCCGGGCGGCGACACGCTGGGCCTGTGGTCCGCGGAGGCGAAGAACGCGATCTCGCACCGGTCACGGGCGGCGCGCCGGATGGCGCCGGTGCTGCGCGCCCGCGGGTTCTGAGGCTGGCAGGCATGGTCGACGCCGGCGGGCCGTCGCCTGCCGAGCTGGCCCGTCCGGCGTCCCGTCCCTGACGAGGCCGCGCCGGGCCGGGTTCCGTGGTGGCCCGCGCGGATCATCGCTGCCGTTCGCGATTACCCTCCGCGCATCGCCCCGGCCGCGTCAGGCCCCCGGCGACACCCCCGCCTGGCGTTGCCGCACGGCCAGCAGCGCGGCCATCACCCGGCCGAACAGGTGCCAGCCCCGGCGAGGCACCGGCGTCACCGGGACGACCAGGCCCGGGTCGTGGCGGTCGGGGATCGTCTCGCCACCCTCGCCGCCCGCGCCGCCCGCGCCGCCCGGCGCCTCCTCGGCGCGCGGCGACGCCTCATGCGTTGGCGCCCGCTCCGCACCCCACGCCCGGACGCCCGAGACCATCGCGGGGGCGACCGAGTAGCGGATCTCGCTCGCGATGCCGGCCACGAATCGGTCGATCACCCCGAAGACCGTGAACACGCTGGCCAGGAACGCCGTCGCCAGCGCGAAGCCCATGGTGTCCGGCATGGCTCACCTCCCGTGCTGCCGCCATGATCGTGGCGCGGCGGCCCGCCGGTGTCGAGAGCCGGAGGTCCGGTGCCGCGGATCGTCCAATGCCGGTGCTCGTCGGCGGCCCACGAATGCGCGACCCGTGGTGGTGAGCCCGGGAAGGTCGTTGCGGGTCATCGCTGCTTGAGCCTGCGGCGCAGACGGCGAATGCTCGCCTCGTGGCTCGTGTCGCAGCAGATCCGTCTCTGCGCCGCCCGCCCGGGGCCTGGCTCGGCGTCCTCGTCATGGTCGCGGCCGTTCTGGTCGCCGTGAACGCGTGGCTCGCGGTCGGCCTGGTCCAGCCCGCCACGCAGTCGACCATCAGCTGTCCGGTCGGCAGCCTGCCATTGAACGCGCCCGCTCGGTGCGGTCCCTGATGCACCTAACGACCTTGCCAGAGTGATCGATCAGGGTCCCGAGGAGCACGACTACCCGTCGCCGGGCTGCCACGTCGGTGGCCGAACGTCGCTCGCATCGACCGGGGCGGGGCCCCCGCCGGGCTCGTCCGTAACGCACTGCCCGATCAGGAGGTCCTCCTCGCGAGCGACGATTGCTCCCGAAGCATCGAGCACCTCGAGACCGGGGATGAAGCGAGCGCCGTAGCCGGCGGGCCACACGAGGTCGATACGGTCGCCGCTGGAACGATCGGTTGCCCAGACGAGGCGTGGGTCGCTCGTACTGCCGTGGAGCACGGCGTCGAGACCGACACCGACGCCGCACCCGCCTTGCCAGGTCGGGTCGGTAGGCAGGCGAGTGGTTCCCGGCAGGAGGCCGGCACAGGCGGTGGCGGTGACGGTGACGGCCACAACGGCGATCCACCCCAGGAACCTCGTCATGGACCGGAGTATGGCGGGCTGGACCTTCATCCCCGAACGATCACGACGCGACAGATCGTCGTCCCGCGGTCTCAGCCGTCCGTGACGGTCCTCGCCGGGGCCGCGGGGATGCCCTCGCGCGGCGCGCCGTGCGGGGCCTCGGCGACCGGGGCCGCGGGCGCCCGCCGGTGCAGCCGCAGCAGGTCGAACACCAGGTCGTGCTTGAGCAGCTGGATCGCCTTGGCGGGATCGACGCCCTTGGGGCAGACCTGCGAGCACTCGCCGGCGAAGTGGCAGCGCCACGGCCCGGAGCCGCCCGACAGCACCGCCCGGCGCCGGCCGAAGCCCGCATCCCGGCTGTCGCCGTCGTAGCGCTGGGCCTGGCCCAGGGGCATCGGGCCCGCGTACTGCGGGTCGGTCGCCACGGTCGGGCAGGCGGCCATGCAGCAGCCGCACTTGATGCAGTAGCTGAACTGCAGGTAGCGCTCCAGCTCGTGGGGCGTCTGCCGGTACTCGCGGGTCGGGGCCTCCTGCTCGGCGGTGTCCTCGCGAACGAGGTATGGCGCCAGGCCGCGGTGGGCCTCGAACATCGGCGCGAGGTCCGGGACGAGGTCCTTGACGATGGCGAAGTTGGGCAGCGGGGCGACCGACACGATGTCGCCGCCGAGCTCGCTGACCTGCGTGTTGCAGGCGAGTCGCGGGCGTCCGTTGATGTGCATCCCGCATGACCCGCAGATCCCCATCCGGCACGACGACCGCCAGGCCAGGCTCGGCGCGTCGTGCTCCTTCACCAGCCACAGCCCGTCGAGCACCGTCATCCCGGGCGCGGCCGCGATCCGGTGGTCCTCCCAGCGCGGCTCGCTGTCCGTGCCGGGCTCGTAGCGGCGAACCCGGAAGGTGACCGACTGCGATCCCATGCCGTCCACGTCAGCCCCCCGCCGCGGTCGCCGCGCCGGGCGCGGCCAGCGCCGCCCAGGTGCCGAACGCGAACAGCGCGAGGCCGCCCACCGACAGCCCGACATCGATCGCCCGCCGCAGCCCCGGCCCGGGGTTGAGCTCGAGCAGGATGTTCCGCAGGCCGTAGCCGCCGTGGTACAGCGCCGCGCCGAGCAGGAGCACGTAGGTCACGGTGAAGAACAGGTCCTGCATCCGGGAGACGACGCTCTCCCAGTCCACGGGCTCCACGTCCCCGGTGCCGAACAGCCCCAGCGTCGCGTCCAGGTGCATGATCGCCATGTGCAGGCCGAGGAGGACCAGGATCACCAGGCCGGCCCCGACGTGCCACGTCCACAGCGTTCGATCGCGCATGTCGGGCTCCTACTGCAGCACGAAGAAGTCGAGCCCGCCCCACAGCGCGACGATGCCGGCCAGCACCATCACGGCCAGGGCCAGCGGGCGCTGCCGGCCGACCGACGTCGCGTACGGGTACACGGGGTCGATGGGCCGCCCGACGCCGAAGCCGAGCTCGAGGATCGCGAGCCGGACCCCGTTGAGGGCGTGGAACGCGAACGCCGCGAACACCAGGTACTCGCCGGCCCGGAACAGCGGGCCGGAGACGACGTCCATCGCCTGCTGCCAGCTCTCCGGCCCCAGCACGCGGGCCGAGCTCACGAAGATGTGGAGCACGAAGTAGGCGAGCAGGCCGAGCCCGGTGACGCGGTGCAGGGCGTACAGGTAGCGCTCGAAGCCCCAGCGCCCGCCCGCGATCCAGCCCAGGATGCCCAGCCGGTTTGGATGTCCTCGGGTCTCCACGGTGCTCCTCCGGGTCAGTACTTGCGCTCGACCGGCCGCCACATGTCGATGGTCACCGGCTTGTGCTCGAACCGGGGGCCGTCGGCGGCGTGGAAGGCCAGCGTGTGCCTGAGCCAGCGCTCGTCGTCGCGGACGGGGAAGTCGCGCCGGGCGTGGGCGCCTCGCGACTCCTCGCGGGCGAGCGCCCCGGCGACCGTCACCTCCGCGAGGTCGAGGAGGTTGTCGAGCTCCAGCGCGTGGACGAGATTGGAGTTGTAGACGCGCGACCGGTCGACGACGGGTGCCCGCTGCGCGCGGTCGCGGATGTCGCGGACGTGGCCCAGCGCCATCGCCAGGTCGTCGCCGGTCCGGAACACGCCGACGTGCGCGTCCATCGTCGCGCGCAGGTCGTGGCGGAGCTGGTACAGGTTCTCGTCGCCGCGCCGGGCCATGACCCGACGGGTGCGGTCCTCGGCGGCCGTCGCCTCGCCCGCGGGCAGCGGTGCCGCCGCCCCGATCCCGTCCAGGGCCGTGGCGATCTCGCCCCCGGCGATGCCGCCCCACACCAGGCACTCCGCCGTGGAGTTGGAGCCCAGGCGGTTGGCGCCGTGGAGCGAGACGCAGGCGGCCTCGCCGGCCGCCCAGATGCCGGCCACGCGCGTCAGGCCGGTGATGTCGGTCTCGATGCCGCCCATCGAGTAGTGGGCCACGGGCCGGATCGGGATCGGCGTGTCGATCGGGTCGAGGCCCAGGAACTTGATCGTCACCTCGCGGATCAGCGGCAGCCGGGTGTTGATCCGGTCCGCGCCCAGGTGGGTGAGGTCGAGCTGCAGGTAGTCCTGGCCGTCGGGCGTCCTGAAGCCCCGGCCCGCGAGGATCTCCTCGGACTCGGCCCGCGACACCATGTCCCGCGGGGCGAGCTCCATCAGCTTGGGCGCGGTCTGCTCCATGAACCGCTCGCCGAGGCGGTTGCGCAGGTAGCCGCCCTCGCCCCGGCAGGCCTCGGTCATGAGGATGCCGCTGGGCACGAGGCCGGTCGGGTGGAACTGGAGGAACTCCATGTCCTCCAGCGGCAGGCCGGCCCGGTAGGCCATCGCCATGCCGTCACCGGTGACCGTCTGGGAGTACGTCGTGAAGCCGTACAGCGTGCCGCCGCCGCCCGAGGCGATGAGCAGCGCCTTGCCGCGGATCGCGACCGTCTCGCCCGAGCCCATGTGCAGCCCCACCAGCCCGGCGAACGCGCCGTCGTGCACCAGGAGGTCGGTCACGAACAGCTCGTCGTAGCGGGTGACGCAGCGGTACCGCTGGAGCTGGTCGTAGAGCGTCTGCATCTCGAAGAAGCCGGTCTTGTCGGCCGCCAGCGTCGCGCGCGGGTAGCTGTGGCCGCCGAACGGGCGCTGCGAGATGTAGCCGTCGTCGTCGCGCGTCCACGGGCAGCCCCAGTGGTCGAGCTGGCGGATCTCCGTCGGCGAGGTCTCGACGAACCGGCGCACCACGTCCTGGTCGGCCAGGAAGTCGGAGCCCTTGACCGTGTCCCAGGCGTGCAGCTCGCTCGAGTCGCCGAGGTCCGTGCGCAGGACCGCGGCCGTGCCACCCTCGGCGCACACCGAGTGGGCGCGCATCAGCTGGACCTTGGACACGATCCCGATGTCCACTCGCCCGTCGAGCCGCCGCGCGATCTCCACCGCGGCGCGCAGCCCGGCGAGGCCGGCTCCCAGGATCACCACGTCGTGCTGCAGCTCGCGATCCATCGAGACCCCAGACTGGGACGCAACGGTGGGCGGCGGACGGGCGGCTCGGGCGTGCCGGCGGTCGCCGGCTGGGCGGTGCCCGGGAGCCACCCGGCATCGCGGTCACGGTAGGGGGGCGGCCGGCGGCCTGACGAGAGGCGAACGGCCCCCGCAGCGGTAGGCGCGACGGCCCGCCGCGCATCAGCGGCGCGAGGGTGCCGCTCGGGCGCGATGGCATCCGGGTGGACGCGTGCCCGGACCGGAGGGGGAGCCACCGGCCCGGGCACCCATCCCGGGAGACGGCCCCGGTCGCCGTCACGCGCCCGACGCCGATTCGATGGGGTCCCCCCAGGCGACCCGCTTTGCCTGCCAGGAGCCGATCTGGATCCTGCGCCGAGACAACTATCGCTTAACTCGCCCGATCCGGCAAAACGCCGCAGGTCACGCCTCCAGTGGGCCGTTCGCCACCAGCCGCGCCGAGGGGTGGCGCCGGGCCTCGGAGGCGGCGGCTTACGCGACGGTCGCGACTGCCTCCTCGCGCTCGAGCACCAGGGCGTGCACCCCGACGAGCAGCGTGCCGAGCCGGTCGCGCTCGGCGGTCGGGACGTCGATGTCCACGAGGGCCATGTCGGCGTCGCCTTGCACGGGCCGCGCGCACAGCGTCAGCGACAGGGTGGAGCGGGCGAGGAAGCCGATCGCATCCCGGGCGTGGGACGGGGACGCGAAGGCGACGGTGAGATGGGCCATGTGACCGACCATCGAGCGTTGACCAAGGACGTGGCCTACAGGGTCGGTGCTGCGCGCCCGCGCGCTACGCTCCATCCGGCACGCTGACCGGGGGCCGGACCGCCCCCAACCGGCAGGGAGTTGCGGCGGCGCACCACCCGAGACGCTCGCGTCGGCGGATCGATCGCTACACCTGGCTCAGGAGATCCAGGGGATCACCGCTCGGCCCGGCTCTTCGAAAGCACCCCCGCGATCAGGGCGAGGCCGCAGGCGACCAGGAACAGCGCGAACACCGGGACGTACAGGCCGGCGATCGTGCCGAACCCCGCGAGGAGGGCGCCGCCACCCAGGATCACGCCGAACCACTCGAAGGCGAGCCCGAGGGCGACGCGCATCGCGGCCAGGCCGAGAAGCAGGACGCCGAGACCGACGAGCCAGGTGCCCTCGGGCAGGCCCGGGAAGAGCATCAGGATGCCGGTCATGAGGAAGAAGATGCCCCAGCCGAGGACGTCGAGGCGGTGGGTCAGGTTGGTCGTGTGCGCCATGCCAGTCACGTGGGTTCTCTCCGGTGGCCCAGCCACCCTCATGTCGGCCCTGGTCAGGTTGGGTCGACCAGCTCACCGACGGCGTCACCATAAAGAGCGAGCGCTCGCTTTACATGTGCCATTCGGCCCTATTCTTGCGACAGGCGATCGATACCATTCGAGTGTGAGCGTTCGCTCTTGTTGGTAGGACGGAGGACCCGATGCCGCGCATCTCGGCGGAGCGTGAGGAAGCCACTCGCCGCCGAATCCTGCGGGCGGCTCGGCAGGTCTTCGTCCAGAAGGGCTTCCACCGCGCCAGCATCGACGACGTCGTGGCCGCCTGCGGCCTCTCGGTCGGCTCGATCTACACCTACTTCCCGAACAAGGACGAGCTGATCCGGGCGAGCATCCTCGACGCCAACCGGGAGGAAGCCGATGCGGTCCTGGCCGACACCCGGGCGGCCGGGTCGGTCGGTGAGCGGCTCGAGCGGGGGATCCAGGGCTGGTGGCGATACACGATCGAGGCGGAGGGAGCGCCCGCGTTCCTGGCCGAAGCATGGGGCGAGGCGTCGCGCCGGCCGCTCATTCGTGACCTCATGGCCAGGCGCCATGAGCGCGGGATCACGATGACCTCGATCATGCTGCAGGAGTGCGTCGAACGGGGCGATCTTCCCGCGCGCACCGACGTGGACGCGCTCGCCCGCACGATCGGGGCGCTGACCGACGGTATGGTGCTCGAGTACGTCGTCTCCGGCGGCTCGCTGCGCTTCGAGGACGCTCAGGATCGCATCCGCCTGGTCCTCGAAGCGGCGATCGAGGCGGCGGCCGCCCAGGGCTAGCCGGAAGGAGCGGAGATGGCGGACGTGCGGCGGATCAATGCCCGGGCTGGAAGATGTAGCCCTCGGCGGCCGTCCCCTGCGGGGTCTGGGTGAGCTCCACCCGCCACTGCCAGGACCGCAGCGATCCGATCCCGTGGCACACGCCCTTGCCCGTGAACGAGTAGTTCACGAACACCGCATGGAAGTGGCACTCCCAGGCGCCGTCCGGCACGGCGGTCGGCCGGTGCTCGCCACGGCCCCACAGCTCGCCCGCGCCCGTTGCGAGGTCGAGGTCGTAGTTGACGACGTTGATCGCGGGCCCATCGACAACCGGGTTGTGCCAGTTGCCCTCCTCCCGCATCACCATGCCGCGGACCGACATCACCGACCCGTGCATCGTGGTCGTGCCCGGGTCGAGCACGGTCATGGCCTGAGCCGCGGTCGAGACCGGGATCCGGGTGGTCTTCGCCGCCGCGGGCGCCGCCGCGGCCGCGACCAGCAACCCGGCGACGACGAATGCCAAGGCGAGCCTGCGCATGGCTGCCCTCCCTTGCCCGCGCCCCTTGGGGCGCGGGAAACAGCGGGCCGGTCTCGCCAGTGGCTCGGCGCGGTCCGGGCGGCCGTGGTGGGCCGCGCGTCAGAGCCTCCCGTCAAGCGGACACCGTGGGCGGGACCACCGCGCAGCGCCAGAGGCAGATGGCCCCTACCTCGCCCGTGGGCCCGGCGGAGGATCGATGTAGGCTAGGCTTCCGGCGCGACTCGGGACGCCCATGCGCTCCCCGAGCCGGCAACCGGTCGGGGCGTGGCGCAACGGTGGCGCACGTGCTTTGGGAGCACGAGGTTGTGGGTTCGAATCCCACCGCCCCGACCAATGGCGTTTCTCCCGGGAGTCAGGATCCGGGTCTTCCTCCGGCTCACGTGATCGCGCAGCGAGCACCACCGACGAGTCACGCCAGGCGATCCTCGGGCAGCTGAAGGAAGCATCGTGAGCCGATTCGGCCGAACGCCATGGTCAACTCGCTGACCGCCACTCCTGGAGCGCCTGGCCCAACGCCCGCGGGTGGTGCCCTGGCGCGTGCCGCCGCCGCGGTACCTCCGCCGGGGCTGGTGCTGATCTCGATCGTCTCGATCCAGCTCGGGGCGGCGGTTGCGGTCGACCTGTTCCCGGTCCTCGGCCCGGTCGGCACGGCCTTCCTGCGCCTCGCCTTCGCGGCCGTGCTGCTGCTCGCCGCGGCGCGGCGCACGATCGGCCGGAGCGCGCGGCGCCATGTGGGATCGCTGCTGCTCTACGGGGCCATCCTCGGCGTCATGAACCTGTCGTTCTACGGGGCGATCTCCCGCATCCCGCTCGGCATCGCGGTCGCCATCGAGTTCGTCGGGCCGCTGGGGCTGGCCGTCGCCACCTCGCGCCGGCCCCGCGACTTCGCCTGGATCGGGCTCGCGGTCCTCGGAATCGTGCTGCTGACGCCGCAGATCGGCAGCGTGCTCGACCCGCTCGGCGTGGCGCTGGCGGGCGCCGCCGGGCTGTGCTGGGCGGCCTTCACCGTGATGAGCCAGCGCATCGGCCGGGCCCTGCCCGGCAACTCGGGGCTGGCGATCGCGATGGCGGTGGCGGCGCTCGTCGTCCTGCCGGTGGAGCTGGTGGTCGGTGGCCTGGGCGGGCTCGACCTCGGCCTGCTGGCCGGGGCACTCTCCATCGCCGTCCTGTCGACCGCACTGCCGCTGTCGCTCGAGTACGCGGCGTTGAAGCGGATGACGGCGCGCACCTACGGCATCCTGGTGACGCTGGAGCCGGCCGCGGCGGCGACCGTCGGCGCCCTCCTGCTCGGCCAGGCCATGGGGCTGCAGGGAGTGCTTGCCGTCGCCTCCGTCACGGCGGCGGCCCTCGGCGTGACCATCAGCGACCGGCGCGACTCGGGGGAGCTAACGACCTGAGGCCTGCGGGCCCCGATCCGTCAGGTCCGCGCCGTTGACCGAACCGGCCGTTCCCGCCTGAGGCCGCCGCCCGGCCGGCCACGGGTTGCGCCGTTGGGCTCCGCTGACCCGTGAGGCACACTTGCGCGATGGAGCAACGTCCGGCCGCACCCCGGATCCTCGTGGTGGACGACGAGCCGCCGATCGTCGAGCTCGTGACCGGTTACCTCGCGCGCGAGGGCTGGCACGTCCAAACGGCCAGGGACGGGCCGTCTGCGGTCGACGCCGTCCGGCGCCTGGACCCGGACGTCGTGATCCTGGACGTGATGCTGCCCGGGCTCGACGGCGTCGAGGTCTGCCGGCAGCTGCGGACCTTCTCGGACGCCTACGTCTTGATGCTCACCGCGCGCGGCGAAGAGATCGACCGGATCATGGGCCTGACCGTCGGCGCGGACGACTACCTCGTGAAGCCGTTCTCCCCGCGCGAGCTCGTGGCCCGGGTCAAGGCGCTGCTCCGGCGCCCGCGGACCGGCACGGGCGGGCCGCGGGGCGCGACGCCGGCCGGGCTGGTGATCGACGAGGGCCGCCGGATGGTGCGCGTCGACGACGCGGCCGTCGAGCTGACGGCCCTCGAGTTCAACCTGCTCGCCGCCCTGGCCCGCGAGCCGGGCATCGTCGTGACGCGCCAGTCGCTGCTCGACCAGGTGTGGGGTGCCGAGTTCGTCGCCGACGATCACCTCGTCGACGTGCACGTGGCCAACCTGCGGCGGAAGCTCGGCGATGACCCCGCGCGCCCGCGCTTTGTGGAGACGGTCCGCGGCGTGGGCTACCGCCTCCGCGAGGCAACGTGATGCTGCCCCGCTCGCTGCGGGCACGGCTCCTGGCGGCCTTTCTCGTGGTCGTCGTGGCCGCGCTCGGGACCGTCGGGATCGCCGTGCTGCTGATCAGCCCCGGCTACTTCGCCGAGGCAATGGGCCACCTGCCCGGCGACCCGATGGGCGAGGCGATGGGCGAGGCGACCCGCGAGGCGTTCACCGACGCGATCCGCCAGGCGCTGCTCGCGGCGACGGTGATCGCGGTGGTGACCGCGACCGTCGTCAGCCTGGCGGTGGCCGCCCGCATCGCGCGACCGATCAGCCGCCTCGCCCACGCGGCGCGCCGCGTCGCGGGCGGCCACTACGCCGAGCGCGTCGCGGACGACGAACCCGGGGAGCTGGGCGAGCTCGCGTCCTCGTTCAACGAGATGGCGGGCTCGCTCGAGGCGACCGAGCGGCGCCGGCTCCAGCTGGTCGGCGACGTCGCCCACGAGCTCCGGACGCCACTCACGACGCTCGACGGGTATCTCGAGGGACTCGAGGACGGCGTGATCGAGCCCGCTCCGCAGACCTGGCACCTGCTGCGCAGCGAGACGACCCGGCTGACGAGGATGGTCAACGACCTCTCCGAGCTATGGCGGGCGGAGGCCCACCAGCTGCCGCTCCGGATCGATGCGGTGGACGTCGCGGCCGTGGCGACGGAGGTCGGCGAGGGGTTCCTGCCGCAGGCCCTGCCGCGAGGGATCACGCTCGAGCTCCCGGCGCTGCCGGCCGTCGCCGCCGCCGACCGGGACCGGGTCGCGCAGATCCTGTCCAACTACCTCTCGAACGCCATCCGCCACGCGCCGGATCGCTCGCGAGTGACGGTCACGGCGACGATGGTGGGCGCCGGCGTCCGGCTCTCGGTCGCGGATGCCGGTCCTGGGCTCGCGGGCGACCAGGTCGAGGCCGTGTTCGAGCGCTTCTACCGGGTCGATCCCGCTCGCAGCCGCGCCGCCGGTGGATCCGGAATCGGGCTCGCGATCGTGAGGGCGCTCGCGGAGGCGATGGGGGGCCGGGCGTGGGCCGAGAGTCGCGGCGCGGGAACCGGCGCGACCTTCCACCTCGAGCTGCCGGCCGCCTGAGCCGGCGGCGTGCCGGATGATGGCCCAGGGATCCGGCCGCGGGCGTGGACGTCCGAGATCACGCCACGTACCTGTGTGATTTCGCTGGGGCGAGCATTACCATCAACCCTCGAGCACAGGAGACCCCATGCAGGCAACGCGTCCCGACCAGCTCATCGACCCCGTCTGCGGGATGACCGTCGACGTGGCCCGCGCCGAGGAGGCCGGGCTCCTCCTCGAGCATGAAGGCCGGACCTACGCCTTCTGCCGCGACGGCTGCCGGCGTGCCTTCGTCGAGCGCCCCGCCGAGTACGTCGCCCAGGCCGCCGCGGCCGCACACCAGCCCACGGCGATGGGCCTGCCGGTCATCGACGAGGGGATGCGCCGCTGGTACGAGAGCTGCTCGTGCTGCCTGTCCGACGCCTACCCGGAGATCAAGGCCCAGCTCGATGCCGAGCGCGCCGCCGCCGCGCAGCCACCGGTCGCCGCGGGGATCTGCGAAGTCGTGGAGGCGGCAGCGCCGGCACCCGTCGAGCCCGCGCACGCACACTGACGCCGGAGCGGAGCTCACGCACGTGACGCGGCAGCGGCTGGACACCACGCGGGCGCAGGTCCTCGCGCATCGGCGCGCCGTCGGCGGGCTCGACGAACGGCTGCCGCCCGGTCCGGACTCGCTCCGCCGAGCGGCGTGGGCCGGCCTGCAGGACAGCATGCCGCGGGCCGCGCTGCTGTCGATCCACGCGCGCGTCGAGGCGACGCGGGCGTCGACCTGGGAGGATCCGGCGCTGGTCCAGGTCTGGGGGCCGCGCTACAGCGCCTACGTCGTCGCGGCGCGCGACGTGGCGCCGTTCACGCTCGGCAGGCTGCCGGCCGATGAGGGCGGGCGACGGTTCGCACAGGAGACGGCGGACGCGCTGGACGCCATCCTCGACGGCAGGCGGATGTCGTACGGGGAGGCGGGTCACACGCTCGGCGTCCGGCCCAACCGATTGCGGTACGCCGCACCGACCGGCCGCGTCAGGCTCCGCTGGGACGGTGCTCGCCAGCCGATCGTGTGGACGGTGCCGGCACCGGACGACGACCCGGCCGACGCCCGCCTCGAGCTCGCGCGCCGATACCTGCACGTGTTCGGACCCACGACGGCATCGGCGTTCGCCGAGTGGGCCGGGATCGCGCCGGCGGTCGGCCGGTCCACGTTCGAAGCGCTCGGCGGCTCGCTGGCACCGGCCCGAACCCCGATCGGGGACGCCTGGATCCTGGCCAGCGACGAGGCGTCGTTCCGCGCGCCGCCCGGGCCGGTCGCGGACGCCCGGCTCCTCCCGAGCGGCGACGCGTTCCTCCTGCTCCAGGGCGCGCATCGCGAGCTCCTCGTGCCCGACGCCGACCGTCGTTCCGAGCTGTGGCCGTCGCGCGTGTGGCCGGGTGGCGTGCTCGTGCGTGGCGAGCTCGCCGGCACGTGGCGGCGCGCCGACTCCGCCTTGACGATCCAGCCGTGGCGCCCCTTCTCACCGGAGGAGCGTGACGCCGTCCAATCGGAGGCCGAGGGCCTGCCGCTGCCGGGTGTCCAGGGGCGGCTCAGGGTCCGATGGGCCGAGTGAACGTCAGAACGAAACCAACCCCAGCCCCTGCGCGATGAGGATCGCGCCGAACACCACGAACGCCGCGGCGGCGAACAGCTTGATCGCGCGCTCCGGTAGCCGGGCCCCCAGCAGCGCCCCGATCGCGATCGCGATCGCGTCGGCCGCGACCATGCCGGCGGTGGATCCGAGCCAGGTCGCGATCGGCTCCTCGGTCGTGGCCAGGGTGACCGTCGCCAGCATCGTCTTGTCGCCCAGCTCGGCGAGGAAGAACGCGGTCCCGATCGTGACCAGCGCCCAGCGCCCGGTCCGCTTCGCGCGGCCCTGCTCCGCCTCGCCCAGCTCGTCGCCCCGCAGCGTCCAGCCTGCGAACCCGAAGAACGCGGCGCCGGCGGCGACCTGGATCGCCGCCGTGGGCAAGGCAACGGCGAACGCGGAGCCGAGGAGGACGGAGCCTGCGTGGACGATGAGCGTGGCGATGGTCACCGCGACCAGCACCGTCATCGCGCGGTAGCGCGCGGCGAACGCGAGCGCCATCAGCTGGCTCTTGTCGCCCAGCTCGGCGAGCAGGATCACGCCGGTCGAGAGGAGAAACGCGTCCATTCGGGGCTCCGGTGCTGGGCTCGGGTCCGGAAGCCATGCCTTCGACCCGACACCCGTGCGTGGTGTCGCCAGTCGAAGGTCTCGTCCGTCCGCGTTGGCGGACCCGGCGACCGGGCGCGCATCCGCGCCAGCATGTCGATCGTCCGGAGCAGGCCTACTCCCCTTCGGGCGTCATGGTCGGGTCGCCCGGGGCCCGGCGTCAAATGGCGGCCGGGCGGCGAGGCCACCTCGTGTCCCGGGGGGCCCGGCCGCCTTCTTGTCCCAGGCGGCGAGGCCACCCTCGTGTCCCAGGCGGCGAGGCCACCCTCGTGTTCCCAGGCGCGTGTGCATCTGCCGGCACCTTCGCGACACGCGAGGGGCGACCGGCCGCCGCAGCGCGGGCAGATGTGCATCACGGCGGACAGGATCGACGCCGGGCGGGCGGCAGCGCCGCGATCGGTGCAGTTGGGCTGACTCGCCGGGGATCCCCGGCGCCCGAGTGTGCGCCTGGATGCACACGACCGCGGATCATGTATGCCCAGACGCACACGACCGGGACGAGCTGCGACCGGAAGGTGCAGCCCGGCGCGCCCCGGCGCGGCAGGTCCGGGCGGCGGGCCCGGCGTCAAATGGCGGCCCGGCGCGAGGCCCCCTCTGCCCCGCCCGCCGCTGACTCCGCTATTTGCGCAACAACGCAATTACCCGGTATCCTCGCCCGATGAGCACGGACGAGGTCATCGAGCGCTACCGCGCCCACGCGGACATCTGCAAGGTCCTCACGGACCCCAAGCGCCTCATGGTCCTCGACGCCCTCCGCGATGGCGAGCGCTCCGTCGGCGAGCTCGCCGCGGCGCTCGGCGTCGCGCTCCCCAACGCCAGCCAGCACCTCGCGGTGCTCCGGTCGGCCGGCCTCGTCGACAGCCGTCGCGTGCGGACCAGCGTCCGGTACCGCCTCGCCGAGCCAGGCATCGTCGAGGCCTGCGACATCATCCACGCGATCGTCGAGCGGCGGCAGCAGGCCCGTGCGCGCCTCTCCGTCGCTCCCGCCCCGACGCCCGCGGGCCCCGTCACGACTCCTCTCGAGGTGAGCGCATGAACATCCAGACCGGCTTCACGTTCGGCACCCGCCTCCCGGGCACGGTGGCGGACGTCCGCCCGGCCGTCGAAGCCGCCCTGCGAGCGGAGGGCTTCGGCGTCCTGACCGAGATCGACGTCGCGGCCACCCTCAGGGCGAAGCTGGGCATCGAGCGCGAGCCATACCTCATCCTCGGCGCCTGCAACCCGCCGCTCGCCAACCGAGCGCTCATGGCGGACCCGTCGGTCGGCGCGCTGCTGCCGTGCAACGTGGTCCTGCGCACGGACGGCGACGGCACGATCATCGAGGCGATGGACCCGCTGGCCGCGCTCGGTATCGTCGGCGAGGCGGCGGTCCACGCCGTCGCCGAGGATGCCGCCGCCCGCCTTCGCCGCGCCGTCGCCAGCCTCGTCCCCGCCTGATCGGACCCGCCCACCACCCGACCGAACCCACGCCGCCGACCGCGTCCCGTCGGCACCATTGGAGCCCACGACCCATGGCAGTCAAGACCGCGTCCGTCACGCTCGATGGCGGCGACCTGCGCTTCGTCGGCAGCGTCGGCAGCGGGCACTCGATCGTGCTCGACAGCGGCACAGGCGACGGGGGCGCCCGGCCCGCGGAGCTGGTCCCGCTCGCGGTCGCCGCCTGCACCGCGATGGACGTGATCTCGATCCTGCGCAAGAAGCGCCAGGAGGTCACCCGCTACGAGGTGCTGTCGAGCGGTACCCAGATGGACGACCACCCGCACGCGTTCACCCGGATCGACGTGACCCACGTGGTCGAGGGCCCGGCCCTCGACGTGGAGGCGGTGCGGCGCGCGATCGAGCTGTCGGCGACCAGGTACTGCTCCGTCGGCGCCACGCTCGCCAGCGGCATCACCGAGATCCACCACGGCTACGTCGTCCGCGACGGCGCCGGGCCCGAGGTCAGGGCCGAGGTGGTCGTGCTCGGGCCCGACACCGACCCCGTCGGCGCGGCGGGCCAGGCCGGCTGAGCGCCGACGCGGTGGTCGACTGCGTGGCGTCGCTGCGGCTGGACCGGCGGTTCCTCGGCTGGACGCTGGCCTGGACCGCGATCTCGCTCATCGCCTTCGGGCTCGTCACGGCGATCATCCCCAACCCGGTGTTCGGGCGCCAGATCCCGCCCCAGCCGTTCGCCTACTGGGTGTGGCTCGCGTCGGCGCCGTTGATGGGCCTCGTCGGCGCCACGTACACGGCGCCGCCGCGCGACCCGGCGCCGGCGGTCGCGGCGCCCCTCCGGCCCGCAACGACGCCCCAGGGCCGGACACTGGGCACGATCGCCGGGCTTGGCGCGTTCCTCGCCATCGGCTGTCCGGTGTGCAACAAGGTCGCGTTGGTCCTCCTGGGCACGAGCGGCGCGCTGACGATCTGGACCCCGCTCCAGCCGGTCATCGGCGGGGCCTCGCTGGTCCTCCTGGCCGCGACGCTCGCCTGGCGATTCCGGCTGCGCCGGTCGGGTGGTGCCTGCGCGACCTGAGCCTCGCCGCCCTGCGACCCGTTCCTCCGCGCCTTCTCCACGCGGGCTCCATCGGGCCTCCATCGCCGGCCCTGAGCATCGAACCCGGCACCGAAGGTGGTGTCGCCGGTCCCCCCGGCTCCGCAACGCCCTCGGAGGCTGAACATGAAGCGAATCGGAATCTCACTCGCGGTCGCGGGGCTCGCGCTCCTCGCCCTGGCGACGGCGGTCTCAGCCGCCGGCCCGCGCAACCAGGCGGGCGACCAGGTCCAGGCGCGGGGCACCCTGGCCGCGATCCTCGGCCTGACGCAGGCCGAGGTGATGGACCTCCGCCAGGACGGGCTGACGCTGGCCCAGATCGCCGACAAGCAGGGCGTGGACGTCCAGGAGCTGATCGACGCCCTCGTCGCCCGGTGGACCATCCGCATCGACGCCCGGGTCGCCAACGGTGCGCTCACGGACGCCGAGGCGACCGAGCTCAAGACGCAGCTCGCCGTGAAGGCCAAGGCCATGGTCAACCAGGTGGCCCCGGGCGGGATGCGCGGGTCGGCCGTGGGGGCCGGTCCGGGCGGCATGGGCGGCCGCGGCAACGGGGCCGGTGGCAATGGAACGGGCGTGTGCGACGGCAGCGGCCCCACCCCCTGATCGACGCCCCCTCCCCCGCGGGGACGGCCGGACCTGTTCGCGGGCCCGGCCGTCTCCGTATGCTCGCCCCGACATGAGCCGCATCCTCGTCGTCGACGACGAGCCGCACATCCTGGACATCGTGCGCGCCTACCTCGTGCGCGACGGCCACGAGGTGGTCACCGCGGCCGATGGCGAGGCCGCCCTCGCCCAGGCCCGCGATTCCGCCCCGGACCTCGTCGTGCTCGACGTCATGCTGCCCCGGCGGTCCGGGTTCGAGGTCCTCCGCGAGCTGCGCGCCGCCGGCAGCACGGCGGCCGTGATCATGCTCACGGCGCGGGACGACGTGATCGACCGGGTGGCGGGCCTGGAGATCGGCGCCGACGACTACGTGACCAAGCCGTTCGAGCCCCGCGAGCTCGTGGCCCGCGTGGGCGCCGTGCTGCGCCGGACGGCCGGCGGGCCGACGGGGGCCAACCAGGCAGGCGAGGCGACCGAGGGGACCGCCACCGAGCGCTTCCACGACCTCGAGATCGACCGCGCGGCGCGCGAGGTCCGTCGCGGTGCCGACGCCCTGCCGCTGACGCGCGCGGAATTCGACCTCCTCGCCACCCTCGCCGCCCATCCGGGGGTGGCGCTCACGCGCGAGCAGCTGGGGGAGCACGTGTTCGGCGAGGCCTTCGACGCCTTCGATCGCACGATCGACAGCCACGTGAAGAACCTCCGCCGCAAGCTGGGCCCGACGCCAGCCGGCG
The DNA here is from genome assembly GCA_040755495.1 of Chloroflexota bacterium. Classification (GTDB taxonomy): domain Bacteria; phylum Chloroflexota; class Limnocylindria; order Limnocylindrales; family CSP1-4; genus CAIXZV01. Next base: position 100,418 of record JBFMAT010000002.1, on the reverse strand, counting down.
GTGGCTACGTGGACACCGTGCGCGGCGTCGGCTACCGGGGGGTGCGATCGTGACGCTGCGGTCGCGCCTCGCCGCCGCGTTCGCCTTGGTGGCCCTGCTGACCGCGGTCGCGGTCGCGATCTCGGCGCCGGCGATCGTGGGGCGCGGGTTCGCTCGGATGCAGGCGGAGGGCGCGTCGCCCGGACAGGGCCGCGGCCAGGGCAACGGCCCGATGGCCGGCCAGCACATCGAGCAGATCCAGCAGGAGACGATTCTCACCCTCGTGATCGTGGCGGCACTCGCGGTCGGTGCCGCGTCGCTGCTCGGGCTCGGGATCGCCTCGCGCACGGTCCGACCGCTCGCCCGGCTGGAGGCGACCGCCGCGGCCGTCGCCGGTGGGGACCTGGCCGCCCGGTCGGGGCTCGGGGACCGGAGCGACGAGATCGGGTCGCTGGGGCGGTCGTTCGATGCGATGGCGGCGGACCTCGAGGCCGCGGAGGACGCGCGCCGGCGGCTGTTCCAGGATGCCGCGCACGAGCTCAAGACCCCACTCGCCGTCATCGAGGCGACCACGACGGCGGTGCTCGACGGCGTGTACGCCCACGAGGACCGGCACCTGGAGACCGTGCGCGACCAGTCGCGTCTGCTGTCGCGGATCGTGGACGACCTCCGGACCGTGAGCCTCGCCGAGGCCGGAGCGCTGCCCCTCGACCGCCGGGTGGTCGACGTGGCGCCGGTGCTGGCATCCGTCGCGCGCGACCTCGAGGCGCGGGCGACCGGGGCGGGGGTGTCGATCGCCGCGGGCCCGGCCGACGGGCTGGCCGTGGACGCCGATCCGGACCGGGTCCGGCAGATCGTCCTGGCGCTCGCGGACAACGCGATCCGCCATACACCGGCCGGCGGCCGTGTCCGGCTGGACGCCCGGGGCGAGGCGGGCGGCCGGGTCACGATCGCCGTGGTGGACACGGGCGTCGGGATCGCCCCGGCGGACCTGCCCCACGTCTTCGACCGGTTCTACCAGGCCGATCCCGCACGGGATCGGGCCACGGCCACGTCCGGTCTCGGGCTCGCGATCGTCCGTGCGCTCGCGGAGGCCCACGGCGGCCGCGTCCGAGCGGCGAACGAGCCCGGCGGCGGCGCCCGTTTCGAGGTCGACCTGCCCGGGGCCTGATCCCGGCTTCCCGCGCCCGCGCCGCTCCACGCCCGCTGGCATCGCCGGCCTGCGGCGACCCGCGCCCAAAACGGTACGCCCGCGCCGCGCCGCTCCGCCGCGCCGCCGGGCCCCCCTGCGACCGTGCCACCGGTCCCGGGATTCGGGTGACCGATGGCTCGGGTGCTATAGATGTTTCTGACATACATATATGCAGCACAGATACGGCAACGGCCGCATGTGACGCCAGCCAGGATCGGAGGCAGACCCGGTGTCGAACGCCACGAGCGAGATCGACGTCATCCAGACGTCGCTGCTCCGCGCGCTCGCCAGCCCGCACCGGCTCCGGCTCATCCACCTGCTGGGGAACGGCCCCCTCGAGGTCCGGGAACTGGCCGGCGGGCTGGGCCTGGGCCAGGCGACCGTGTCCCAGCACCTCGCCGCGATGCGCGGCGTGGGGCTCGTGGAGGCCACGCGGGACGGCCGCTTCGTGCGGTACCGGCTTGCGGATCCCGAGGTGCTCGAGGCCTGCGACCTGATGCGCGCGGTCATCGTTCGCCGCCTGTCCGCGCTGGGCAGCCTCGCCGCCGCCGCCACGGCCTCGACGACCGACGCGCCCCCGGTCACCACGACCGCGTTCGCCACACCCCTCAGCCAGGTGACCCATCGATGAACGACAGCCTGTCCCTCGTCCTGTTCTCCGGCACGGCTGACAAGCTGCACGCCGCGGCCACGCTCGCCGCCGGGGCCGCGGCGATGGGAAGGCCGGTCAACGTCCTGCTCCAGTACTGGGCGCTGGACGCCTTCCGCTCGGAACGGATCGAGATCGACCACGGCCTCGCCTACGACTCGATGGCCGCCTACGCCAGCCGGCCGGTCAAGGGCGCGGCCGCGATCCCGTGGCTCGAGACGTTCCGGATGGCCAAGGAGCTGGGCGAGATGCAGATCCTCGCCTGCGCCGGCTCGCTCGAGGTGCTTGGGATCGACGTCACCACCCTCGACCCTCTCGTCGACGACTCGGGCGGGATCGCCACCTTCCTCCTGGCCGCCGAGGGTGGCCAGGTCCTGTTCATCTGAGCGCCAACCCAGTCACCACGCGCATCCAGGAGGCACCCGTCACATGACCGCCACGCTCACCGAGCTCTCCGCCATCGTCGCCGACAAGGTGATCGACGCCCGCGGCGCCGCCTGCCCGGGCCCGCTCCTCGAGGCCAAGAAGGGGATGGCCGCCGTCCCCGTCGGCGCCGTGATCGAGATCATGTCCACGGATCCCGTCACCAAGACCGACATCGGCGCCTGGGCGGGCAAGGTCGGGCACGAGTTCCTCGGCTCGCTCGAGGCCGAGGGCTACGACCGCGTGTTCGTCATCCGCCGCAAGTAGCAGCAACTCAGCCACCGGCCCCCGGGCGAGCGTGACGCCGATCCGTTCGCCCGGCCGGCCGGCTCCAGGAGCCGCCGACCGATGACCGCTCCCGTCGCGACCGAGCCGCGTGCCCAAGGGAACACCTTCGTCCCCCGGATCCTCGTGTTCTCCACGAACAACATCTCCGACCCGGGCATCGACCTGGCCGGCAGCGCCCACATGCACTACTCGCCCGGCGTCAACGTGATCGGGCTGCCGTGCACCAGCGGCATCCGGCCGTCGTGGATCGTGCGCGCGCTGGAGACGGGCTTCGACGGCGTGTTCGTGGCCTCGGACGGCGACGAGTGCGCCTACCTGCCAGACTGCGCGAAGCGCTCGTCGCGGATCGTCGGCGAGGCGCAGGCGGAGATGCGGGCGCGGGGGATCGATGCCAACCGGCTCCGGCTGGCCGCGATCTGCTCGGTGTGTGCCGAGCCGTTCACCAAGCACCTCGGCCAGTTCTCGACAGCGCTCGCCGCCCTCGGGCCGGCGGCGGCGAGGTGATCCCATGACCGAGGCATGCGCCCTGCCCGTGGCGGACGAGGTGGACTACGACGTCCTGGTCGTCGGCAGCGGCATCGGCGGGATGGAGTCGGCCCTCAAGCTCGGCGACATGGGCTACAAGGTCCTGCTGGTCGAGAAGGAGGCCAGCGTCGGCGGGAAGATGATCCTGCTGTCCAAGGTGTTCCCGACCCTCGACTGCGCGAGCTGCATCTCGACGCCCAAGATGGCGTCTACGATCCACCACCCGAACATCACGGCGCTGACCTACAGCCGCGTGGACGGGATCCGCCGGTCCGCCGACGGGCGCTTCCACGTCTCGGTCACGCGCAAGGCGCGGTTCGTGGACGAGGACGCGTGCACCGGCTGCCAGAAGTGCGAGACGGCCTGCACGGTGGCGGTGCCCGACCAGTTCAACGCGGACCTGGTGGCGCGTCGCGCGGCGCACATCGCGTTTCCCCAGGCGGTGCCCAAGAAGGCGGTCATCGACCGGGCCGGCAGCTCGCCCTGCTCGTACGCCTGCCCGGCCGGGATCCAGGCCCACGGCTACGTGTCGCTGATCCGGAGCGGGGAGTACGAGAAGGCACACCGGCTGGTGCTCGAGGCGACGCCGCTGGTGGGCACGCTCGGGCGAGCGTGCTATGCCCCGTGCGAGGGCGAGTGCACCCGCGGCTCGCTCGAAGGGACGCTCCCGATCCGCCGCCTGAAGCGCTTCATCTCCGACGTCCACAACGAGGGCGGCGAGGCGCTGGGCATCGAGGTTGTCCCGCCCAACGGGCGCCGGGTCGCCATCGTGGGCTCCGGTCCCACGGGCCTGACGGCTGCCTGGCAGCTGGCCCGCAAGGGATACGCGGTGCGGATCTACGAGGCCGCCCCGGTGCCCGGCGGGTTCCTGCGGCTGGCGATCCCGTCCTACCGGCTGCCGGTGGAGACCGTGGAGCGCGACATCGACAACGTCCGGGCGTTGGGCGTGGAGATCCTCACCGACACGCCCGTCCGCGATCTCGCCGCGCTCAAGGCCGACGGCTTCCACGCCGTGCTGGTCGCGACCGGCACCCACCGCTCCACGGGTCTCGGCGTCCCGGGGGAGGATCGCCTGGGCGTGCTCGGCGGGACCGACTTCCTGCGCCGGGTCAAGCTGGATCAGCCGATGGATCTCGCCGGGCGGCGGGTCGTGGTCGTGGGCGGCGGCAACGTGGCGATGGACGCCGCGCGGACCGCCCGGCGGCTCGGCGCCGCGTCCGTCACCGTGGCCTACCGGCGGGGCCACGACGAGATGCCGGCCCACCACGTGGAGGCCGCCGACGCCGAGCGCGAGGGCGTGGCCTTCAGCCTCCAGGTCGCCCCGCTCGAGGTGCTCGGAGACGGGCAGGGCGCGGTCAGCGGCCTGCGCGTGCAGCGCATGCGCCTGGGGGAGCCAGACGCCTCGGGCCGTCGGCGCCCGGAGCCCATCCCGGGGTCCGAGACGGTGCTGCCGTGCGAGGTGGTCATCGCCGCCATCGGCATGACGCCCGAGCCCGGCGCGTTCGCCGGCCAGCTGGCCGCCACCAGCAGCGGCATCCTCGCGGCCGACGCGGTCACGCGCCGGACGTCGCTCCCGTACGTGTTCGCCGCGGGTGACGCGGTCAACGGCGCGACCGACATCACGCGCGCCGTCGGCGAGGGCCGGCGGGCCGCGCACATGATCGACCGCTGGCTCACCGGCGGGACGCTGGACGGCTTCGACGACCGCCTCCCGGTCGTGGACAAGGGCCAGGTCCTCGCCCGCCAGACGGCATACGCGTTCCGCGCGCCGACGCGCGACGGCACCGCGCTCGACGCCGCGCCGGCGGACTTCCGCGAGGTGGAGGCCCCGTTGACCGAGGCCGAGGCCCAGGCCGCGGCCGGCCGGTGCATCGACTGCGCGGTGTGCTCCGAGTGCAACGAGTGCGTGGCGGCCTGCCCGGTGGACGGCTGCATCGACCTCCACGCCCGCGACCAGCAGCTCGAGGCCCGCGTGGGCGCGGTCGTCGTGTCCACCGGCTTCAAGCTGTTCCCGGCCGACCTCAAGCCGGAGTACGGCTTCGGCAGGTACCGGAACGTCATCACCGGGATGCAGATGGACCGGCTGCTGGCGCCCACCCGGCCGTTCAACACGATCCTCCGGCCCGGGGACGGCAAGGTCCCCGAGCGGATCGCGTACGTGCTGTGCACCGGGTCGCGCGACGAGACCGTCGGCAACCCGCTGTGCTCGCGGTTCTGCTGCATGTACTCGATCAAGCAGAACCAGCTGCTGATGGGCGCCCTGCCGCTCGCCGACATCACCGTCCACTACATGGACATCCGGGCGCCCGGCAAGCGCTACGACGAGTTCTACGAGCAGGCGAAGGCGATGGGCGCCAGCTACGTCAAGGGACGCGTCTCGGGGATCACGGAGACGCCCGACGGGAACCTCGTGCTCAGGTACGAGGACATCGAGCACGGCGGCGCGATCACCGAGGCCGAGTACGACCTGGTCGTGCTGGCGGTGGGCGTCCAGCCCAACCGGGACGCGGAGCAGCTGTTCGAGGTCGGGGAGCTGTCGCTGGACGAGTGGAACTACGTGGCGGAGCCGGAGGAGGACCTCAACCCCGGCGCGACCAGCATCCCCGGGGTGTTCGTTGCCGGGGCCGCGTCGGGTGCCAAGGACATCGCGGACTCGATCATCCACGCGGGCGCTGCCGCCGCCCAGGTCGCGGCCCACCTGGAGAGCGCGAAGGCCGATCTCGCCGAGATCGTGATGGTGTCGGCATGACGCAGAACCGGCAACCTGAGCGCGGGGTCAGCGATCGCTCACCGAGGCCCGAGGCGGAGGTCCCCGACGCCATCGGCCCGAGGTCTCGGCGCATCGGGGTCTACGTGTGCCACTGCGGCGGGAACATCTCCGACTACGTCGACGTGGACAAGGTCATCGCGGACATCGAGGATGCCGGCGACGTCGTCGTCGCGAAGACCGCGATGTTCGCCTGCTCGGATGCCACCCAGCAGGACATGGTCGCGGACATCACGGGGCAGCAGCTCGACGGCCTCGTCGTCGCCTCCTGCTCGCCCAAGCTCCACACCTACACGTTCCGCGGCGTGGCCTCGCGCGCGGGGCTCAACCCGTACGAGTACACCCAGGTCAACATCCGCGAGCAGTGCTCGTGGGTCCACACCGACGACCACGAGGCCGCCACCGACAAGGCGACGGCGCTGGTCCGGGCCGGGATCTCCCGCACCCGCCTGACCACGCCGCTGGAGCCGATGGTCGTGGAGACGCTCCCCCGGACCCTCGTCATCGGCGGCGGGATCACCGGGCTCCGGGCCGCGATCGGGCTGGCCGACATCGGCCTCGAGGTCACGCTCGTGGAGCGGGAGCTGGAGCTGGGCGGCTGGGTCCGCCGCTTCGGCCCCATGTACCCGCACGGCAGGCACGGCCGGGCGCTCGTCGAGACGCTGGTCGCCGGGGTCAGGCGTCGGCCGGCGATCACGGTCCTCACCGGCGCCGAGGTCGTCGCCAAGTCGGGCGGCTTCGGCAACTACCGGGTCACCGTCCGGGTGGGCGGCGAGGGCGCGGGCTCGATCGAGGTCGCGGCCGGGTCGATCGTCGCGGCGACCGGGTTCGACGCTTACCAACCGGAGGCCGGGGAGTTCGGCTACGGGATCGATGGGGTCGTCACGCTGCCCGAGTTCAAGGCGCTCGTGGACGGCGCGACCGGGCCGCTCACCCACGGCGGCCGGCCGGTCCGGAGCGTCGCCTACGTGTACTGCGTGGGCAGCCGCAACACCGGCGGCTGCGCGAACGCGGCCTGCTCGCGCTACTGCTGCGCGGCCACCGTCCAGACCGCCGTCCAGGTCTCCGGGCTCGACCCGACGATCCGCCAGTTCCACCTCTACCGCGACATGCGGACGTACGGCAAGTTCGAGCCGCTGTACACCGAGGCCCGCACGGCCGGCTCCGTGTTCGTCAAGTTCGACAACGACGCCCCGCCCGCGGTGGAGCGGCGCGACGGCGGCGGCCTGACCGTGACCGTCCGCGACCTGCTGACCAACGACGAGGAGCTGGCGCTGCCGGCGGACCTCGTGGTCCTCGTGACCGGAATGGTCCCTCGCGAGAACGAGTCGCTGGTGGGCGTGCTCAAGCTCCCCGCCGGGAGCGACGGCTTCTTCAACGAGATCCACCCCAAGCTCCGGCCGGTCGAGACCGTCGTCGACGGGGTGCTGATCGCCGGCGCCTGCCAGGGGCCCAAGACGTCCGCGGAAAGCGTCGCCTCAGGCCTCGCCGCGGTCACCCAGAGCGCCGCGATCCTCAAGAAGGGGTTCACCGAGCTCGACCCGCTGGTCGCGACCGTCGACCCGGCGGCCTGCACGGCCTGCGGCGACTGCCTGGCGGCCTGCCCGTACGACGCCATCTCGATGGCCGAGGAGGGTGACCGGCACGTCGCGGTCATCAGCCCGACCGGCTGCAAGGGGTGCGGCGGGTGCGTCCCGATGTGCCCGGAGAACGCGATCGACCTCCTGGGCTACACCGACGCCCAGGTCACGGCCATGATCGAGAGCCTCGTGGAGGTGCCCGCCCGATGACCCCGACCATCCGGGACGACCGCGAGGTCATCCGCGAGGAGCCGGTGATGCGCGCCCGCATCCTGGCCGCGCTCGCCGACGGACCGCTCACCGTTCCCGAGATCGCCGCCGCGATCGAGGCTCCCACCCACGAGACGGTGTTCTGGGTGATGGGCATGCGCCGCTACGGGTGGCTCGCCGAGATCAAGGGCGCCACCGTGGACGGCTACTTCCAGTACGAGCGCACCGGGAGGACCTCCTGATGGCCGCGATCACGACGCCCGTCGCCGTCCCGGTGCCGGCGCCCGCGATCCTGGATCCCGGGCTGTACCCGGAGCTGCGGCGCTACGGCGCGACGGACGTGAGCGCCTGCTTCTCCTGCGGCACCTGCACGGCCAACTGCCCCCTGTCCCAGACCGACGCGACGTTCCCGCGCCGGATCATCCGCTACGCGCAGCTGGGGATGAAGGACGCGCTGCTGTCCAGCAAGGAGCTGTGGGCCTGCTACCAGTGCGGCCAGTGCGCCGAGACCTGTCCCACGCAGGCGGACCCATCCGCGTTCATGGCCGCCACGCGGCGGTACGCGATCGCCGCCTACGACCGGACCCGGATCGCCCGGACGATGTACACGCGGCCCGTCCTGGCGACGGTCTTGGCCGTCGTCGTGGCGCTGCTGTTCGCGGCGTTCATGTACCGGGCCCACGGGCCGCAGAGCGGCGAGTCCCTCGCCGTGTTCGAGTTCATCCCGGCCCACCTGATCCACGACATCGGGATCGCGGTGATGATCGTCGTCGTCCTCGCCGGCCTGGCGGGGATCGCCACCATGGCCCGCCGGATCGGCCGGCGCGAGGGCGTGGGCTGGGCCGACGTGCTGGGCAGTCGCGCCGCCGTTGCGCGGTCGGGACGAGCCCTGTGGTCCGCGATCGGCCGCGAGTCGCTGGCCCAGGCGAAGTTCCGCGCCGAATGCGACACGGATCAGGACGCGATCCCTTGGTACCGGCGCCGCGGCCTTGTCCATGCGCTGACCGTGTGGGGCTTCCTGGGCCTGCTCGCTGCCACGGTCCTGGACTACGGGCTCGACATCGTCGGCGTCAAGGCGACTGGCACGCCCGTGCCGGTCTGGTACCCGGTCCGGCTGCTGGGCACGCTGGCCGGCATCGCCCTGGTCTACGGCACCAGCGTCATGATCATCGACCGCTACCGGTCGGCCAACCGCTCAGTGACCCGGTCCACGACCGCGGACTGGATGCTGCTCGGGCTGCTGTGGGTCACCGGCGCGACCGGCTTCATCCTGGAGCTGGCGCTGTACCTGCCGGGCGTCCCGGCCTGGGGCTACTGGATGTTCCTGCTCCACGTGGCGGTCGCGATGGAGCTCGTCCTGCTGGCGCCGTTCATGAAGCTCGCCCACGCGGTCTACCGCCCCGTCGCGCTGTTCTACATTGCCCTTGCCAAGGAGGCCAAGCCATGACCCAGACGTTGCCGCAGGTCGCCCACGAGCACCACGAGCGGCTCCTCCATCACGTGAACCGGATGCCCGAGGTGGCCGACGCGCTGCTCACCGCGAAGGCCGACGAGGCCGCCAAGGCGCTCGGCGAGATGAGCGGGTTCCTGACTGGGACGCTGATCCCGCACGTCGACGCCGCCGAGCACACGCTGTACCCGGAGCTGGAGCGGATGTTCCAGAACCGTCACTCGATGGCGCCGATGCGCCGCGAGCACGGCGAGGTCCGACGCCTCGTCGCGGAGCTGGCGTCGCAGTCCGCCGAGATCGATGCGGGCCGGCTCACCCTGGGCAAGACCCTCGCCGTCCGGCGGGTGATGTTCCAGCTGTACTCGCTGCTCAAGATCCACCTCGCGGAGGAGGAGGCCTACCTGCGGATCGTGGAGCACGGCGTCACGACGGACGTGGCGGACATGCTCGCGGCCGCGATGGAGCACCCGGGCACCCACACGGCCTGAGCGATGCGCGCGCCGGCGCCATCCTCGAGGGGGCGCGGAGCCCCTATGCTCCGGGGGCATATGCCTGCCTCCAGCCGCACCACCGACGACGGCGCCGAGACGCCGGTCGCCGAGACCACGGGCGCCGCTGCGGCGTCGCAGACCATCGCCACCGACCGCGACCCGGCGGGCGTCCCCGTCCATCGCGGCTGGGCGCCGGTGGGCAGCCACCGGTGGATGGAGCCGTTCGTGATGGTGCTGCTCGCCGGGGGCGCGACCCACGGCTACGCCATCGTCGGCGAGCTGGCGCAGCTGGGCATCACCAACGGGGCGGTCGACGTGGGCCAGGTCTACCGGACGCTCCGCGACCTGGAGGAGGCCGGGCTGGTGCGCTCCTCGTGGACCACCGGGACCGGGCCGGCGCGCCGGGACTACGAGCTCACCGACGGCGGCCACGCCGCGCTCGACGAGTGGGGCGCGGTGATGAAGGAGCGGGCGCGCCTGGTCGCTGAGTTCGAGGCTCGGTTCCTGGAGGTGGTCGCGGTCCGGCGCCGTTAGGGCGACCGGCGGCGCCCCGGTGCCGGTCCGGCCGGACCCGCGGGCGGTCCCGCCCTACAGGGGCTCCGTCATCGCGTGAGCGATCCCGCGCGCCAGTCGGTCCTTCTCCGCGTCGTCGAGGCGCTGCTCGAGCACGCCAAGGTACAGCTCCTCCTCGGCCAGGTGGACCTTGAGGATCGAGTGGAGGCGGTACAGCGCACGACGCAGCGCGAGCCCCTCCACGGCGCTCCAGCGGCAGCCCTCGGCGTGGCGCCGGTAGCGCCCCAGCTCCTCGACCAGCTGCCGCATTGCGGCGTGCTCCGCGCGCATCGGAGCCATCGAGTGGTGGCCGCCCAGGACCTCCTCCACCTGGCCGTAGAGGGTCCGCTCGATCGCCTCCATGTGGGGCACCAGCTGGCCCACGATGAAGTCGTACTCCTCCTCGTACAGCGCGTGGATCGCGTCGCAGTCCACGTGGCCCACCATGTCCGCGAGGACGAGCAGCCGGTCCACGTGGGGCAGCAGCCGTGCGTGGTGATCCTCGCTCGTGGTCCGCAGCGACTGCATCGCGTCCTCTCGATCGGCGCCGGCAGGCGCGCCAGCGTGGCTCAGCATGCCACGTCCCGCCGGGGCGGCGGGTGCGGACGGGACCTTCGGCAGGTTGGGCGATTCGCCGATTCCCGCTACCGTGACGCCGACATGTCCACCACCGCCGCCCGCCTGCGCACGATCCACCCCGGCTGGATCCTGGTCGTCCTCGACATCATCGGCCTCGCCATCGCCGGCTACCTGTCGGTGGTGGAGCTCGGCGGCGGCGTGCCGGTGTGCGGGCCGCTCAAGGGCTGCGAGACCGTCGCCCTCAGCGAGTACGCGTGGATCGGCCCGTTCCCCGTGGCCGTGTACGGCGTCGGGCTGTCGCTGGTGCTCCTCACGCTCGCGATCGTGTGGATCCGGACCGACAACCCGGTGCTCCTTGACCTGCACGCCGGCCTGTCGCTGGTCGGCGTCATCTTCGAGGTCTACTTCCTGTGGCTGCAGGCGGCGATCATCCGCGCGGTTTGCGTGTGGTGCACGCTGTACGGCCTGTCGCTGATCCTGCGCTTCGTCGTGGCCGGCGCGATCTGGCTGCGCCAGGGCAGGCTGACCGCACGCCGGCGCTGATCAGCGCGGCGGTCCCCCCAGGATCCGACGCCGGAGACCCTCGGGGGTCGTGTCCATCCAGTCCGCCTCGATCCACCAGGTGGCCCCGGCCTCCGCGTGCGCCCGCGCGATCGCCGCGGCGGCCGCGGGGTCATCGGCGGGCGTGACGCCGTCGACGACGATCTCGAACGGGCGGTCGCGCAGCTCCGCCGGCCGCTCGCGCCGCACCCAGTCCACGATCGGCGGCAGCACGTCCGGCCCCGTCGCGGGGCCGCCCCCGGGCCCCTGCGCCTGCACGATCAGCCCGTCCCAGTGGACCGCGCGGCGCATCGACCGCTCGTGTGGCCAGGCGCCCACCACCCAGACCGGGATCCGCGGCCGCTGGACCGGCCGAGGCTGGAAGGTCATCGGCCCGAACCGGTAGTGCTCGCCCGCGAAGGCGAACGGCTCGCCGGACCACAGGCCGTCGAGGATCGCCAGCGTCTCGTCCAGCCGCCGCGCCCGGGTTCGTGGCGCCGTCGGCTCGCCCACGTTGCCGAAGCCGGCGTCATCGAGCGCGCCGAGGCCCACGGGCAGGACCAGCCGGCCGCCGGACAGCACGTCCAGCGAGGCCGCCTCGCGGGCGAGCTTCCACGGCCGCCGGCGGGCGGGAGCGAACACGATCGCGCCCAGCCGGACCCGTTCGGTGCGCATCGCCATCGCCGCCAGGACGACCCACGGGTCGAACATCGGCGACGGCCCGATGGCGATCGCGTCGTACGTGAACACGCCGTCCCAGCCCACGCCTTCGGCGAGCGCGGCGAGCTCTGCCGCGACTCGCGGGTCGCCGCTGGTCACGATGATCCCGTACTGCATCGCAGGATGATGCCAGCGGCGCCGGGGTCCGTCCGGACCCTCGCTTCGTGACGTCCCGACCATGGCCCGGACACATGCACCTGCGACGCTCCGGCCGACCCCCTCGACACCGGGTCCGCGTGCCCGCGCGCCGCGGTCCGGCCGGGCGACGGGCGCCGTTGCCCGGAGCCGGCCCGTTTCCCTGCCCCGGGCGATGATGGGGACGTGCAGCAGACCGGAGGCCGACCCATGTCCCAGCGTCTCGTCGCGATGCTCGTGTCGCTGGCCCTCGCGCTGGCGCTCGCGGCGTGCTCGTCCGCGGCGTCGCCGTCCGCGGGAGCGATGGTCGTGACCGATGCCTGGGCCCGGACCTCGATGGGCATGGACATGGCAGGCGCCGCCTACATGACGATCACCAACGAGACCGGCCAGGCCGACGCCCTGATCGGCGTGGCGACCGACGCCGCCGCCAACCCGGAGATCCACCAGACCACCGAGGACGCGAGCGGCATGATGGGCATGCACCCGGTGGAGCGGATCAACATCCCGGCCGGCGGCACCGTCACCCTGGAGCCCGGCGGGTTCCACGTCATGCTCATCAACCTCACCGGGGAGCTGGTGGCGGACTCCACGATCGAGCTCACGCTCACCTTCGAGAAGGCGGGCGAGGTCGAGGTGACCGCCCAGGTCCGCGCGAACTGACGATGACCCAGCGTCCCACGCCCGAGCCGCTCGTCCCCGTCGTGGGGGCGCGAGATCCGCGTCCCGCGAGCCCCGCCCCGCCGCCGATCGACCGGCGCGCCGCCGTCGTCGGCGCCGTCGTGCTCGGGATCGTCGGGCTGCTGGCGGCCGGCCTCGTCGCGCTGGTGGTGCTGGAGCGGAGCGGCGCGCTCCCGGCAGCCTCGGCAACCCGCTCGCCCGACGACTACGCCATGGCCGAGGTGGCGCCCGCGCCGCCGCTGGACCTGGTCGACCAGGACGGGGCGCCGTTCTCGCTGGACTCGCTGGCCGGGCGGCCGGTGCTCCTGTTCTTCGGCTACACGCACTGCCCGGATGTCTGCCCCACCACGGTCGGCACCGTGACCGAGGCGCTGACGGCGGTCGGCGATGGCCCGCGGGCGGTGTTCACCTCGATCGACCCGGAGCGCGACGGCGTCGCCGAGATGAAGGCCTACCTGCGCTACCTCCACCCCGCGTTCATCGGCCTGTCCGGGTCCCCCGTCGCGATCCGGACCGCCGCCGATGGCTGGGGCGTCCGGTACGCGCGCGTCGAGACGGGGTCCGCGGGCGGCTACGCGATGTCGCACACGGCCGACACCTTCCTCGTCGACGGGCAGGGCCGCCTGCGCGCCGTGTTCCCGTTCGGCACGGACGCCGCGCCCATGGCGGCCTTCCTCGAGCGGCTGCTGGCAGAGACGCCGCCCCCGTCCGAGCCGCCGGCCACGCCCCTCGCCTCGGTCCCGGCGACCTCGGCGGCCCCGACCCCGGGCCCGAGCCCGACGATCGCCCCGGCCACGCCTGGAACGGCCACGGGCGACCTGCTGGCGATGATCGTCTCGTCGTCCGTGTGGTCCGGCGGCGACAGCCCCGTGATCTTCAAGGTCGCGGACGCCGCGGGCACGCCGCTCGACGGCACCACCGGCATCCGGGCCCGCGTCGTGTCCGCGACCGACGGCACCCCGGCCGGGCCGGACGAGGACGCCGTCGCGATCCGCCCGCCGGGCGAGACGGCCACGTCCTACGTCGCGAGCCTGGACATCCCGTCGCCGGGCGCCTGGCGGATCGTCCTGACCGCGTCCACCGGCGCGACCGGCTCGGTGCCCGTCAACGCCCTCGACCCGGGCACGACCACCCCGATCGGTGCTCCGGCGCCGGACGTCCGGACACCCACCGTCGACGACGTCGGCGGGCTCGCGCTCGCGGTGACCACGCAGCCCGAGCCGGACCTGCGCCTGTCGCGGACGTCCACCGCGGACGCCCGCGCCGCCGGGCAGCCGTACGTCCTGGTCATCGACTCCGTCGCGTTCAAGGTCTCGCCCGCCTGCGGCCGGGCCCTGTCGATGATCCGGTACCTGCTGGACCGCTGGACGGACGTCGCGTTCATCCACCTCGAGCCGTTCGAGTACTCGATCGTCACCAGCGAGCCCGTGCTCCAGGGGGACCTCGCCAACCCGCCGCTCAACGACCAGACGCGCGCCTTCGGCATCGGCGACAAGACGTGGTCGCCGCTGGCCATGCCCTGGATCTTCGTCGTGGATGGCGAGGGCATCGTCCGGGCCAAGTACACCGGGATCGTGGGCAGCGCCGACGTGGACGTGATCGTGAGCCTGATCAAGGGAGAAGGTGTCATCCGATGATCCCCCGCGCGCCAGGCCGACCGCTCGGGGTCGGCATCCAGCTGCCCGAGGTGGAGCGCGAGGTCCGGTGGCCGGAGCTGCGCGCGATCGCGCGCACGGCCGAGCAGGCCGGGTTCGACTCGATCTGGATGGGCGACCACCTGCTGTACCGGTACGCCTCGGGCGAGACGCGCGGGCCGTGGGAGGCCTGGACGACCCTGGCCGGGCTCGCCGAGGCGACGGAGCGGGTGGCCCTCGGGCCGCTGGTGGCGGCGACCGCGTTCCACGCGCCGTTCATGCTCGCCAAGCTCGCCTCGACCGTCGACGAGATCGCCGGCGGGCGGCTGGTGCTGGGCCTCGGGGCGGGCTGGAACGACACGGAGTTCGCCGCGCTCGGCGCCCCGTTCGACCACCGGATCAGCCGGTTCGAGGAGGCGTTCACGATCGTGCGCACCCTGCTCGCCCACGGCGCCATCGACTTCGAGGGGGAGTACTTCACGGCCCGGGACGCGGAGCTGCTGCCCCGCCCCGCGCGGCCCGGCGGGCCGGCGCTGCTCATCGGGTCCAGCGGCCCGCGGATGCTCGCGGCCACGCTCCCCTACGCCGACGCGTGGAACGCCTGGTACGCGGACACCGGCAACCGGCCCGAGGGCGTCGCGCGCCTCCGCGACGTCGTGGACGAGGCCGCGCGCGCCGCCGGCCGTGACCCCGCGGGCATCGAGCGCACCGTGGCCGTCCAGGTCCGGATGCCGGGTGGACGCGGGCGGGTGATGGGCGACACGGACCCGCGCCAGGACGTGCCCCCGCTGGAGGGCGATGCCGAGGCCGTCGCCGAGGCGCTGCGGGCCTACGCGCGCGAGGGGATCGGGCACGTCCAGCTGGTCGTGGACCCGATCGACGAGGCGTCCATCGCCGCGCTGGCGCCCGTGCTCGAGCGGCTGGACCATGGCTGAGACGGCCGTCGCGCGGCATGCGGCGGGGGGTTCTGCCGGAACCGGCGGGGTGCTAGCATCCCGCCCCACCGACGACCCGGGACCCGCAGCGGGAGCGCCCATGAGCGAGGCACGACGCGGCTCCAACGGCCGAGCCTCCAACGGCCGCGGCCTCGAGATCTCGGAGCTGGACAAGCGGATCATCGAGCACCTCCAGGAGGACGGTCGCCGCCCGTTCACCCAGATCGCCGCGGACCTGGGCGTCTCCGAGGCGGCCGTCCGGGCGCGCACCAACCGCCTGATCGAGCGCGGGATCCTCCAGGTCGTGGGGGTGACCGACCCGCTCAAGCTCGGGTTCCAGCAGTGGGCGATGATCGGGATCCGGTGCGAGGCCGCTCGCCTGATCGAGGTCGCGGAGGCGGTGGCCGCGTTTCCCGAGACGGACTACGTGGTCGTCACCGCCGGCAGCTACGACATCCTGGTCGAGGCCGTGGCCGAGGACAACGAGGCGCTGCTCCAGTTCCTCTCCGAGCGGCTGCGCAAGATCCCGGGCGTCCGCGAGACCGAGACGTTCGTGTACCTGCGGCTCATGAAGCAGAGCTACCAGTGGGGGACGCGGTAGCGGATGGCGCGTCGCGCGACCGGCCACGAGGCCCGGCGCGGCGACGGAGTAGCATTCGACCACGCGGCCGCGATGGCCGCCGACGGGGGCGAAGGCGTGCAGACCGAGCTGAGCCTGGCGCTGATCGCCATCGCCGTGCTGACGGGCGTCGCGCTCGCAGCGGCGGTGGCGCTCCGCCGCGAGCAGCGCCGGGCGCGCGAGGCCGCGTTCCGGTACGCGACGGTGGATGCCCTGACGGGGCTGCGCACGCGCGCATTCCTGTTCACGTCGCTGGAGCGGGAGCTCGCCCGGAGCGAGCGGACCGGGCGTGGCTTCTGCCTGCTGATGATCGACCTCGACGAGCTCAAGGGCATCAACGACCGGTACGGCCACCTGGCGGGCGACCGGGCGCTCCGGACCGTCGGCGAGGTGATCCGCGAGGGGATCCGGAAGATCGACACGGGGGCCAGGTTCGGCGGCGACGAGTTCGTCGTGCTCCTGCCCGAGACCGATCCCACCGGCGGCTGGGTGCTGGCCGAGAAGATCCGGCGCGGCGTCGCGGAGGCGGGGATCGCGGTCGATGGCGAGCGGATCGCCACCTCCGTGTCGGTGGGGCTGGTCACCTACCCGGGTGAGGCCACCACGATCGACGAGCTGCTCGAGCGCGCGGACGAGGCGATGTACCGCTCGAAGCGCTCCGGGCGCGACCGCGTGACCGGGGTGCCGGTCATGGACGCCGACGGAGCTCGCGCCGAGGGCGCCCCGGCCGGGGGTCGCGGCCGCCCGGTGTAGGATCGGCCGGTGAGCGACCCGCGTTCCCGGCCCGGCCCGTCCACGCGCGCGATCCGCGCCGCGTCGCGCCTGCCCCCCGTCGCCCAGCGGCCGACGGCCGTGCCCATCTACCAGACCGCGACGTTCGCGTCCGCCGACGCCGACGAGCTGGCCGCCGTGCTCACCGGAGAGCAGCCGGGGTACGCCTACAGCCGGATCGACAACCCCACCGTCACCGCGCTGGGCGACGCGATCGCCGAGCTCCACGACGCCGAGGCCGGGATCGCGCTGGCCACCGGCATGGCCGCGATCCACGCCGCGTTCCTGTCGCTCCTCCGGGCGGGTGACCGGCTGCTCGTCGGCCAGGTGGGCTACGGCACGACCCGCACCCAGGCGGTCTCCGCCTTCGGCCGGCTGGGCGTCGACGTCGCGTACGTCGACACGACCGACGTCGCGGCCGTGGAGGCCGCCCTGGCCGCCGCCCCGACGCGGGTGCTCCACGTGGAGACGATCGCGAACCCCACCTGCGTGCTGGCAGACATCCCGGCCCTGGCCGAGGCAGCCCACCGCCACGGCGCGCTGCTCACCGTGGACAACACGTTCGCCTCGCCGGCCGTGTGCCGCCCGCTGGCGCACGGCGCCGACCTCGTGATGGAGTCCGGCACCAAGTACCTGTCCGGGCACTCGGACGTCATGGCCGGCGCCGTCGTAGGGTCGGCCGAGCGGATCGCGGCCGTGCGGTCCGCCCAGATCGACACCGGGGCCACGCTCGGGCCGTTCGCGGCGTTCCTCGTGCTGCGGGGCATCGCGACGCTCGCGGTCCGGATGGAGCGCCAGGCGCGCACCGCGGCGGCACTCGCGGCGCGGCTGGAGCGTCAGGCGGGCGTGAGCCGCGTCATCTACCCCGGGCTGGCCAGCCACCCGCAGCGTGCCGTCGCGGAGCGCATCCTCGACTCGGGTGGCGCGATGCTGTCCGTGGACCTCGCGGGTGGCCGCGAGGCGGGCCGCGCGTTCTGCGACGCGCTGACGATCCCCGAGCGGACCGCGAGCCTCGGAAGCGTGCACACGATGGTCGTCCACCCGCCGACGTCATCGCACCGGGCGCTCGACGCCGCGGCGCTGGCCGCGGCGGGGATCGGCGAGGGCCTGCTGCGGGTCTCGGTGGGGCTGGAGGACGAGGCGGACCTCGTGGCGGACTTCGACGCCGCCCTCGCGGCCGCACGGGCCGCGGGCGCGCCGGCAGCCGTTCCCGAGCCGGCGCCCACGCACGCGCCCGCCCCCGCGTCCACCGCCGGGTAGGAGGCCCCCGATCGCGACCATCGCGGCGCGCCGTCCGGCCGCGCGCCCCCTCCCCGGACCCGCCGCCCGGCTCGGCAACGCCGTCTGGGGCCTGCTCACGTCCGTGGACTTCGCGGTGCTCCAGATCATCGCGCTCGCGCTGCTCGCGGTCGTGGGCATGACCCTCCGCCAGCTGCCGGGGTTCGCCTTCCGCTCGCCGACCGACTACGCGAACGAGATGAGCCGGCTCCACGCGCTGTACGACCTGGTCCTGGGCACGGGCCTCGTGGACGCGCTGGAGCGGCTGCAGCTGTTCCAGGTGTTCAGCTCCACGTGGTTCAGCATCGGGCTCGTGGTCCTGATCATCTCGATCGTCGCCTGCACCATCGACCGCACGCCCCGCCTGTGGCGCCAGGGCGCCGAGATCCGGGTCGTCCAGCCGGACCCCTACTTCGATCCCGCGCTCCCGGACCGCGCGCTGCTGGCCGGGGTGGACGCAGCAACGGTCGAGGCCGCCCTCCGGCGCCGGCGGTTCAGCGTGCGGCGCGAGGGCGCGGACGGCGTGACCTGGCTGTACGGCGACCGGAACCGGTGGACGAAGCTCGCGACGCTGCTCACCCACACCGGCCTGGTGCTGTTCCTGGTGGCGGCGGCGGTGACGTCGCGGTTCGGGGACGAGCAGGGCCTGGTCGTCGCCGAGGGCGAGTCGCTCACGGTGCAGCCGATCGGCACGCCGGGCCTGCTGCTGGTCCGCAACCTGGGCTTCGAGGCGCCCGGCTTCGAGACGGGCAGCCCCACGGACTTCACCACCCGCCTCGCGGTCTACCGGGACGGCCGGCAGATCGCCGAGAAGACGATCCGGGTCAACGATCCGCTCGAGGTGGGCGGCTACACGTTCCACCAGAACGGCTTCGGGCCCGCTCCCGACGTGGCGATCCGCGACGAGGCCGGCCGCGTGCTGTGGACCGGACCCATTCCGATGACCGACGAGGCGGGCGGCTTCCCATTCACGGAGTTCGCCGTGCCGGGCCGGGACGTCGTGCTCCAGCTCCTCCTCCAGCGGCAGCCCGACGGGACCGGCGTGATGCTCGTGGCGCCGTACCGGGCCGTGGGGACGAACCCGGACGGCACGCCGCAGGTCATCGGCTTCCTCCCGCTGGCGCTGGTGCGCGGGGAGAGCGCGACGTCGGAGGGGACGGACTTCTCGGTGGAGCTGCGCGGGTTCTCGGACTTCACGCTCCTGATCGCGAAGCGCGACCCAGGCCAGGGGTTGGTGTGGATCGCGTTCGGGCTGCTGATCACGGGCCTCGTGATCACCTTCTGGATGCCCCGCCGGCGGGTATGGGGGCGGCTGGATGGCCAGGGGCGGCTGGCGCTCGTGTTCCGCGCGGACCGCTACGTGGACGTGGGCCGCGAGTTCGGGGGGCTGCTCGACGACCTCGTGGCGGCCCGCCGCCGCGGCACCGGCTGAGCGGCGCGTCCCGTGGCGACGCTCCACGAGATCCTCGAGGCGCTCCTGCCGGGCGCCGAGTCCGTGGGCGCGGGCGTCCCCGCCGCCGATTCCGCGCCGAGCGTGGGCTGGGTTCGCGTGCTGCGGGCCCGGGTGCCGGCGCTGGACGTGCTGGAGGCCGGCGACGTCGTGATCGTGCCGGCGACCTCGTTGGGCGTCGTGGCGCCCACCCCGGCCGACGTGGCGGACCTCGTCCAGACGCTCGCCCGGAGCGGCGCCGCGGGGCTGCTGCTGGTGCCCCGGCCGGGCACGGGCGAGGGCACGGGTGCCGCCGCCGAGGTCCGCGGCGTCCGAGGCGACCCCGTCGCCGGGGCGGGCGACGCCCTGACGGCGGCCGGGGAGGCCGCCGCGGACGCGGGCCTGCCGGCGTTTCGCGTGGACGGCACGGACCCGGCGGCCCTGGAGCGGCGGCTGATCGGGTTCCTCGTGGACCGGCGCGGGGAGCTGGAACGGCAGGCGGCCGGGCTCGAGCGCGACCTCGCGAGGCTCGCGATGGCCGGCCGTGGCCTCGACGCGCTGGTGGCGGCCATCGGCGGGTTCCTGCAGCGGGCGGTGGCCCTCGAGGGCCGGCGATCGGACGCCCTGGCCGTGCACGCCCCGGCGGACGTGCCCGGGGCGGCCGCGGCCGTCGCGGCGTACCTTGCGCGGCCCGCGGGCGTGGGCCGGCGGATCGCGCTCGCGGGCGCGCCGGGCGAGACCGCGCCGGCGGGCTGGCTGGTGCTCCTCGGCGACCGGCCGCCGGGCGACCTCGAGACGATCGCCACCGAGCGGATCGCGCCGCTCGTGTCGCTGGAGCTGATGCTCGAGGCGGAGGTGCGCCGGGCGCGCGACGAGGCGGGCCGGGGGGAGGCGCTGCCATCCGACGGCCCGCCGTGGGTCGTGCTGGTCGCCCGCCAGGCGGAGCCGGAGGACGGCGGGCCCACGCGCGAGGAGGTGCGCCAGGAGCTGCGCTTCCGGTTCGCGGCCCGCCGCCTGTCGCTGCGCGGGACGAGCGAGAGCGTGGAGCTGCGGGCGATCGCCGCCCTCGAGCCCGGCGACCCGGCCGGCGTGCGGATCGCCGGGCGGGTGGCGGAGTTCCTGGGCCGGACGGTGGCCCTGTCCCGGCCGTTCGACGACCCGTCCGCGCGACCGCCCCAGGAGGCGGCCGCCCGGGCCACGCTCGAGGCCGCCGAGCGGCTCGCGGAGCCGCCGCGCGTCGCCCGGGCGGACCGGCTGCCCGCCTACCGGCTGCTGGCCGCGTTGGGCAACCTGCCCGACGACCGGCTCCAGGCGACCGCGCTGCTCGAGCCGCTGCTCGGGGGACGGCCGCCGAGCGTGCGCGAGCGGCTGGCGACCCTCCGGGCGGTCCTCGACCACGGCTCGGCGGGCGAGGCCGCCGGGGCGCTCGGTATCCATCGCAACACCCTCGCGTACCGGGTCCGCAACCTGGAGGCGCTGACGGGGTGGGACCTGGCCGATCCGGACCTGCGGCTTGCCCTCTCGGTGGCCGTTCGGATCGTGCAATCTGCACAACTCTAGGCCACCAGAACGCGGCGACGCGCCCGCCGCTGCGGGCCCTGGCCCGGTAGACTGCGCCCAACTCCGAGCGCCCGGCGTGTTCTTCGTGCCGGTCGCACAATGCGCGGGCCGGTCCGGCCGAGGACCGGCGCCGCTCCGGACACAAGGGAGGCGCTGCCGTGGTACTCGCGGACACGAGCGACGCGATCGAGAAGATCGAGGCCGCCCGGGCGAGCGGCATCCGCTTCGTCCAGCTCCAGTTCACCGACATCCTCGGGGTCGTCAAGGCCGTCACGATCCCGATCCACCGGCTCGAGGATTCGGTGGGCCACGGCACCTGGTTCGACGGCAGCTCGATCGAGGGGTTCACCCGGATCGCGGAGTCCGACCAGTACCTGCAGCCGGACATGGCGACCTTCAACGAGATCCCGTGGCAGCCAGGCAGCGGCCCGCGCGGCACCGCCCGGGTGATCTGCGACGTGTACACGCCCCGGGGCGAGCCGTTCGCCGGCGACCCGCGCTACGTCCTGCGCCGCCAGGTCGAGCGCGCGCGCCGCCTGGGATACATCGTGAACACCGGCCCGGAGCTCGAGTTCTTCCTGTTCCGCCGCGACGACGAGGGCCGAATCGCGCCGCTGCCGCACGACGAGGCCGGCTACTTCGACTTCTCCACCGACCTCGCCCAGGAGGTCCGCCAGGACATGGTGGACGCCCTCGAGGCGTTCGGGATCAGCGTGGAGGCCGCCCACCACGAGGTGGCCGAGGGCCAGCACGAGATCGACTTCGAGTACGCGGACGCGCTCAAGACCGCGGACAACGCGATCACGTTCAAGTTCGCGCTCAAGGCGGTCGCGCAGCAGCACGGGCTGTACGCGACGTTCATGCCCAAGCCCATCCACGGCATCAACGGCTCCGGCATGCACACCCACCAGAGCCTGTACTCGATCGCCGAGGGACGCAACGCCTTCGCCGACCCGACCGCGCCCTACGGCCTGTCCGACGTCGCGAAGTCGTACATGGCCGGCATCCTCGCCCATGCGCGCGGGATGATCGCGGTCCTGGCGCCCCTGGTGAACAGCTACAAGCGCCTCGTGCCGGGCTACGAGGCCCCCACCTACATCACCTGGGGCCGGACCAACCGGTCCGCGCTGATCCGGGTGCCGATGATCTCGCCCGGCAAGTCCATCGAGGGCACCCGGTGCGAGGTCCGCTGCCCGGACCCGTCGTCCAACACCTACCTCGCGTTCGCCGCGATGATCGCGGCCGGCCTCGACGGCGTGGAGCGGGGGCTGACGCTGCACGACCCGGTCGAGGAGTCGCTGTTCGAGATGGACGCCGCGCGGATCGCCGAGAAGGGCATCCGCGAGCTGCCCGGGACGCTCGGCCAGGCCATCGACGAGCTCGAGAAGGATCCCGTCATCGTGGAGGCCCTGGGCGACCACGTGCTGTCCCACTACGTGTCCGCCAAGCGCGCCGAGTGGGACGAGTACCGAACCCAGGTCACCCAGTGGGAGCTGGACCGCTACCTCGAGGCCTTCTAGCCCGGACCCATCGCCCCCGCCGAACCCCCACCGCCACCGCCCGCCACCGCCACCCGCCCACCGCCCGCTCAGCAGGAGTCCCATGACACGCTCCGCCGCCATCGCCGCGATCGCAAGCCACCGGGTCGCCGGCACGCAGAAGTACCTCGAGCATGCCGGCGAGGACATCTACGGCCAGTACGTGTTCCACGAGGGCGCCCAGCGGCAGTACCTGCCCAAGCCGATCTTCCGGCGGCTCCAGCGCACGATCGCCGGCCTCGAGCCGTTCGACGAGATCATCGCGGACGCGGTCGCCCACGGGGTCAAGGAGTGGGCGATGGCCCACGGCGCGACCCACTACACGCACTGGTTCGTGCCGATGACCGGGTCCACGGCCGAGAAGCACGACTCGTTCCTGGCCCCGACCGGTGACGGCCGCACGCTGGCGGAGTTCTCGGGCAAGAACCTGATCCAGGGCGAGCCCGACGCGAGCTCGTTCCCGTCGGGCGGCATCCGCGCGACGTTCGAGGCCCGCGGCTACACGGCGTGGGACGTGACGTCGCCGATCTTCCTGCAGGTCGAGCCCAATGGCGTCACGCTCACGATCCCGACCGCCTACGTGTCGTTCACGGGCGAGGCGCTGGACCACAAGATCCCGCTGCTCCGCTCGCAGGAGGCCCTGGGCCGGCAGGCGCTGCGCGTGCTGCGCTGGTTCGGCAACACGACGGCGACGCGGGTGTTCACGAGCATCGGGCCCGAGCAGGAGTACTTCCTGGTCGACCGCCGGCTGGCGGAGCATCGGCCGGA
The DNA here is from genome assembly GCA_040755495.1 of Chloroflexota bacterium. GTDB lineage: Bacteria > Chloroflexota > Limnocylindria > Limnocylindrales > CSP1-4 > CAIXZV01. Next base: position 77,125 of record JBFMAT010000002.1, on the reverse strand, counting down.
CCTCATCCTCACCGGCCGGACGCTGTTCGGTGCCCCGCCCCCCAAGGGCCAGGAGCTCGAGGACCAGTACTTCGGCCCGATCCGGGAGCGGATCCTGGCGTTCATGATGGATCTCGACCGTGAGCTGTGGCGGCTGGGGATCCCGGCCAAGACGCGCCACAACGAGGTCGCGCCCGGCCAGTTCGAGATGGCGCCGGTCTACGAGCCCACCTCGGTCGGCTCCGATCACAACATGGTCGTGATGAGCACGATGCGGCGGCTGGCGCCCCAGCACGGGCTCATGTTCCTGATCCACGAGAAGCCGTTCGCCGGGATCAACGGGTCGGGCAAGCACAACAACTGGTCGATGGCGACCGACGAGGGGGAGAACCTGCTCGACCCGGGCCACGACCCGCACGCCAACGCGCAGTTCCTGGCGTTCCTGCTGGCCGTCATCCGCGGCGTCAACGTGCACGCGGACATCCTCCGGGCGAGCATCGCCGACGCGGGCCAGGACCACCGCCTGGGCGCCAACGAGGCGCCGCCCGCGATCATGTCGATCTTCCTCGGCTCCCAGCTCGAGGACGTCATCGGCCAGCTGGAGCAGGGCGCGGCATCGGCATCGAAGCGGGGCGGCCACGTGGAGCTGGGCGTCACCTCGCTGCCGGTCCTGCCCAAGGACGCGACCGACCGCAACCGGACCTCGCCGTTCGCGTTCACCGGCAACAAGTTCGAGTTCCGGGCGGTCGGCTCGTCGGCGCCGATCTACTGGCCGCAGACCGTGCTCAACACCGCCGTGGCGGACTCGCTGCTCGAGCTTGCCGACGCGCTCGAGACGCTGGATCCGGGCGACTTCGAGGGCCTCACCGGCATCCTGTCGGGGATCGTCCGGGCGAACAAGCAGGTCCTGTTCGAGGGCAACGGCTACTCGCCGGAGTGGCACGAGGAGGCGGCCCGCCGAGGCCTGCCCAACAACCGGACCACCGTGGACGCGCTGCCGGCGTTGACCACCGACAAGGCGAAGGCGCTGTTCTCGGGACTCGGCGTCCTGTCCGAGCGCGAGCTGGCGTCGCGCGTGGACATCAACTGGGAGCGCTACGTCAAGGTCCAGAACATCGAGGCCAACTGCGCGCTGGACATCGCCCGGACGATGATCCTGCCGGCGACGGCCGCGTACCTCGGCCGGCTGGCCGCGGGCGCGTCGTCGTCACGGGGGATCGCGTCGGTGGCGGAGCGGGTGGCCGGGCTGGCCGACCGGCTGGTGGACGCGATCGGCGCGCTGGAGCACGCCCAGCACGGCGCCCACGAGGCCGGCTCCGTCCAGGACGAGGCCCGCGCGTTCTGCGACCAGGTGATCCCCGCCCAGGACGCCCTGCGGGCCGTCGCGGACGAGCTCGAGACGCTGGTCGCGGACGACCTGTGGCCGCTCCCGAAGTACCGCGAGCTGCTGTTCCAGTACTGAGCGCGTGCCCGGCGGTCGCGCCCGCCACGGTCTCTCATCGCCGCTTGCCTCCGATCCGATCCCAAGAAGGTCTATCCGGCCACGGACCGTCCCGCCGCGCCTCCTCGCGATGGCCCTTGACGGGGGCTTGATGCCTTCCTGGGATGGATGGCTTGCCGGCATGGCCCTGCCGGTCTTCCGCGAGACGTAAGTGGCGGTGAATGCGTCCGAGTAATCCTTCTTGGGCTACGCCGAGCGCCCCGCCGCGCCCATGGATCTCGGACATGCCCAACCGCAAGCGTCGCCGCGCCGGGGCGGTTCGCCTCGCCGGTCGAGAGCGTGCCGCGTACCTTGTACGCCGGATCGGTGTCGCGCTCCGGGAGGCGCGTCTCGCCGCCCGGATGACACAGCGCGAGACCGCCGGCCGAACCGGTGTTGCGCAGTCCTTCTGGAGCCGGCTCGAACGCGGCCGCACGACCGCGGTGTCGATCGAGACCCTTGCGTCGTGTGCGGCCGCCGTGGGGCTGCAGCTCGCTGCGTTCATCGAGTCCACCCCGGGCGCGAGCCTGCCGCGGGACATCGAGCACCTCCGGCGGCAGGCGCTGGTCATCGGGCTGGCGGCCAAGGGAGGCTGGCACGCCGAGCCCGAGGCGGCGCTGGCCGACGATGGCCCACGGCCGCGATCGATCGACGTGCTCCTGACACGTGCCGCCCGCCGAGAGGCCGCGGTCGTCGAGGTCTGGGACCTGCTGACCGACGGCGGCGCCGCGATCCGAGGTCTCGAGGCGAAGGTCACGGCGACCCGCGAGCGTCTCGGGCCGGGCTGGCGGGTCGAGGGGCTGCTCCTCCTGCGCCGGACCAGCCGAAACCGACAGCTGGTCCGCGACCTCGGAGCGCTGGTCGCGGCCCGCTACCCGGGATCATCGGCCGGGTGGCTCGCGGCGCTCAGGGACCCGGATAGGCCGATGCCGGACGCCGGCGGCTTCGCCTGGACGAGCGTCGCGGGAGACCGCCTGATCGCGGCCCGGCTCGGCTGAGACGCCGCGCGCGTCGTCGGCTACGCGCGTCGTCGGCCACGCGCGGAGCGCCCGTCGTGCGAGACTCCCTGCGTGGAGCCCGCCCAAGCCCGCGTCCGTCCCCGCCTGAGCCTCGGGCTGCTGTCCGTCCAGCACGCGCTCATCCATGGCCAGGCGGCGCTCTACCCGCTGGTCTACCTCGCCGTCATCGATGAGCTTGGCGTCACGGCGGCGACCATCGTCATCCTGTCGACCGTCGGCAGCATCGCGAGCGGCCTGCTCCAGTACGCGTTCGGGGCCATCACGCGGCACATCGGCCGCCCGACCCTCATCGGCGGTGGCGGGCTGGTGGTCGGTGCCGGGACGGCGGCCCAGGCGATCACCGGCGGGTTCGGGCTGTTCGCCGTCGCGAACGTCGTGTCCCGCGTGGGTGGCGCGCCGCAGCACCCGGTGGGCAACGCGCTGCTCGCCGACCAGTTTCCAGCCCGGCGGATCGGGACGGCGATCGCGGTCCACGTCTCGGGCGGCAACGTGGGCACCGTCGTGGTCGGGTTCAGCGCGGCCATCGCCATCGCCGCGCTCGGCTGGCGCGGTGCCGTGGCGGCGCTCGGCGTGCTGGCGGCGCTCGTCGCGGTCGCGATCCTGGCTGTCGTCCGTGAGGCGCATGCGGATCGCGGTCAGCGACACGCGGACGGACCGGTGCGGAGCCTCTACCGAGCGGTCCTCACCGACCGTGACCTGCGCTGGCTGTACGTGGCCGCGGTGATGGGCGGTGGGTCGCGCGGGCTCGGCGTGCTCAACATCTTCGTGCCCCTGTACCTCGACCAGGTCATCGGCCTCGACGCCGCCACCATCGGCCTGATGTACGGCGTGCTCCTTGCGGCGAGCGTGCCCGGGCCGCTGGTCGCGGGCTGGCTGTCGGATCGGCTGGGGCGCAAGCCGGTCATCATCGCGGTCTATCTCGCCGGGGCGGCGTCGCTGGCGCTGTTCGTCCTGGCCGGCCAGGACCGGACGATGCTGTGGGCCGCGATCGCGCTGCTGAGCCTGTTCTCGTTTGTCGAGAGCCCGCAGCTCCAGGCGCTGCTCGCGGACGTGACGCCGCGCCCGCTCCGCGACGCCGCGTTCAGCACCTACTTCGCGCTGGCGTTCGGGGTCGGGTCGATGTGGGGGCTGGTCTACGGCGCGGTGGTCGATGCCGGCGGGCCGGGGAGCGGCCTCGGAACGGTGTTCTGGCTCATGGCCGGGGCGTCGCTGGCGGCGGCGGTGGCGACCCTGCGGATCCGGATCCCGGCGCACCTCGAGGGCGGGCGTGCCACCGTAGCCTGACGGGGCGCGTCGTGCCTCGGGCCGGCCGGCATTCGATGGTTCCAGGGGGATGCGCTATCATCGCCCGGCCCTCAGCGGCAATTCGGTCGGGGCGTGGCGCAGCTTGGTAGCGCGCATCGTTCGGGACGATGAGGTCGGAGGTTCAAATCCTCTCGCCCCGACCATAACCGGCAGATGCGCTCGCAAACGCCTCCACGAGCCCCGCGGCGATCGCCGATGGCGTCGGCTCGAGATGCATCCGCCGGAGGCCGAGGACGTCGATCCGCTCGAACAGCGCCTCGGACAGGCCGCGCCGCCCCTTGGGCGCCTCGTCCCACAGCCGCGGCAGGTCGCCGAGGTAGGCGATTACCTCTGCTGGTTCGAGGGCTGGTGCTGGTTCGCCCGACCTGGCCTCGGCCTCCTGCGCGTCGAGCGCCGCCATCGTCGCCTCGAGCGCCCGGGCATCGCGGTCGCGCCTATAGCGGGCCACTGCCGCGTCCCGCTCACGGCCGATCCGGGCGAGCGCCAGGCGGTTGGGCTCGGGTGCTCGCATCTCGCCGACCACGGCAGCGATCCGGTCGGAGCCGAGTGACACCGCGGCGAGGATGTCCCGGACGATCGCCTCGTACTCATCGGCCCGGTAGGAGTGCCCGGGCATCGCCTTCCGCTGGCCGCGCAGCCGGCGTCTCGGCTCGCGCCGGCCAGCGGTGAACGCCGCGCAGGGCTCAGGGTGCCGGTAGCGGCCGGTGTCGCCGATCAGGTGGCGGCCGCAGGCGGCACAGTGGAGCATCGTGAGGGCGTAGTCTCGCCGGCGGCCAGGCCGTCCGTCGCGGGTCCGCCGGCGGGCCCGGCTGGCCTGGACCTCCTCCCACAGCGCGGGATCGACGACCGGTGCCCAGTGCGCCCGTTCCCCGGTCCGCAGCCGCCCGACGTACAGCGGGCTCGTGAGCATGCCCCGGATGGTGTGCAGCGGGACGCCGGTCGCCGCGGCGACGTCGCGGTCCGTCAGCCGCTCGGCCGCGAGCTCGAAGATCCTGCGAGCCGCTGCCAGGCGCTCGGGGTCGGGCTCGATGAGCTTCGTCCCGGGGTCGCGCCGCAAGCCGAACGGCGGCCGGCCGCCCGGGTCGGCCTGGGTCGCGCGCTTCGCGGCGTAGCCCTCACGGACCCGCCGGCGGTGACGGCGCAGCCAGCTGTCGGCGCCCTTCGCCTCGTCGACCAGCTGGTCCCAGTGCCGTTCGGAGCTGGAGAGCAGTTCCTCGTCGCAGAACCAGACGGCCACGCCGGCAGGGTGGAGGTCGTCCTCGAGGAGGTTGAGCGTCTGGCGGAGGTTGCGCTGCCACCGGGCGACGTAGCCGACCAGGAGCACGTCGAACGCCCCGGCACGGGCCGCCTCGAGCATCGCCCGCATGGCCGGCGATCGGTGGACCGTCGCGCCGGAGTGGGCCGCTGACCACTCGAGCCCCGTATCGCCGAGGCCGAGGCGAGCGGTCGCGCGGTCCTGGAGCTCGCGCTGGGCGTCGGGCCCGTACCGGTCGAACTGGCCGGCCGTCGACTCGCGGATCCAGCGCGCGGCGCGGCGGCCGCGGAGGTCCTCGACAGTCAACGGCAGGCGTCCGGTCACGGCCGGGACATTCCGGCGCATCCTGGACAGCGCCGGTCCTCGGGGACCTGGTGATCGTGGAACCACTGGAAGACGAGGTCCGGCCCTCGCCAGGATCGCCCGCAGGCTGCCTCGACCTCTTGTGCGAGATGGAACTTGGTGTTTCGGTGCACCATCGGGTCCGACTCAGCACCTGACACGACACTGAACCAGGCGCTGTGCTCTTCACTCATGCAGCGTGCTTCCCCTTGCTGGATTCGACGACCCGGATGGTACGCCGCCGCTCGACCGCCTCTGCCGCCCGGCGCTCCGCCACCTCGCGCAGGCAGGCGACGAGGGCCCGGACGATCGGGTCGGCCGTTCCGCGCGGAACGGCTGCCTGAGCACTGGAGCCACGATCCGGCCCCTGCGGTCTTGAAAACCGCAGGGGCCGGCCGCTCTGTCGCACGGCGGCGTCAGCCGAGCAACGATCCGAGCAACGATTCGTCCGGGTCGTCACCGCAGGATCCGCCCGATGACGCTGTCCGCGAGGGGATCGGCGAGGTCCGACGGGCGCCAGACGTGGACCTCGACGCGAGGCGGCAGCTCGAACGGGCGCGGCGTCCGGCCCAGCGCGACATCGAGCGCGCCGAGGACCTCGAGCACCGCCACCTGGTCGGGCCCCGGGTCCTGCGCCTCGCGCTTGAGCTCGGCGAAGACCAGGCGCCGGTCGCGGACGCGGATCAGGGTGAGGTCGGGCCAGCCCTTGCCCAGCGGGCCTTCGACCGGGACCTGCCAGATGCCCCGGCTGTTGCGCAGCGCCCGCCAGTGGCACCAGGTCCAGCCGAGGACCTCGGCAAGGTCGGTCACCTGGCGCTGGAAGTCGGCCTCGGAGAGGTCGCGGAAGCGGCGCTCCTCGTCGGTCAGGCGGGCCCGGGCCTCGCGGGCCGGGCGGGACCACTTCGAGGTGGTCACAGCCACGGCACGACCTCCTCGTCATGGGCTTCCGCCGGCGGCACGACGGCCAAGGGCTCGGGCTCGCGGTTGTCGGCCGCTCGTCGCCGGCAGGCGTCGCGGTCGCGGCAGCGCGGCTCGTGGGCGTAGCGGGCCGGGACCACGGCGTAGGCCAGGCCTCGAGGGCCGCGGGGTCCCTCGCCGTCGGCGATCGCCACGGTGACGGTGCCGAGCGGCTCGCCGTCCTCGCGGGCCTCGGCCTCGAGGTCGACGAGCGCCATCCGGACGTCGGCGCTCTCGTCGCCGCAGCGCAGGCAGGACATCGGCCGGCTCACGTCGCTGTCCCCATGCGGCCGAGGATCGAGCCCACGGCCTCGGCTGCCTCGGCTCGCGTCGGCGGCCGCAGCCAGTCGGGCGCCTCGTCGTCGGGCCGCCCACCGGTGACGGCGTCGCGGTAGCACCCGATGACGTGCCCGACGATGTCGGCGCCGCTCGCGCCCTTCGGCGCGCCACGCACCCAGGTCGCGACCTGGGTCGGCCAGTCGCGGACGATCGGGAACAGCACCGCGCGCTGGCTGCCCTCCTCGTCGGCGCCACCCGTGGGCGGCAGCCGCAGGCCCCGCTCGAGCCAGGCCGCCTTGAACGCGTCCCACTCGGGCCCGAACGAGCGCCAGGCGTCGAGCTGGGCAGCTGTGAGAAGAGGTCCCTCGGCGTCCGACGCGCCCGCGCGCTTCCTCCGATTCGACCTAGGAACTCTCTCTGGTCGGGATTCGGTCGGGTCGGGACGCGCAGCCGCTGGCGCGCGCGTGGAATCGCGTGACTCACGCTGTGACATGGGGGGCTTGTCACGCGTGCTGTCACGCTGTGACTTCTCGCGTGACTCACCGCGTGACTGCGGCTGTGACTCCACCTGTGACGAGCGGTGCTTGCGCTGCCGCTCGGCGGCCGCCTGGCGGCGGGCCATGACCGTCTCGGCGGAGTCGTTGAACGCGAGGAAGTCGTGGACGCGGTAGCCGTCCTCGCAACGATCGAAGAGCCCGACCTCGACCAGGCGATCGGCGATCGCTGCGGTGCCGCCGAGGAGGCGGATCCGGTCGGCCGGCACGACGCCGTCGGTCAGCCGCCGGTTGCACCAGCTGATGGCGAGCGCCCAGAGGCCGACGCCGGCCAGCCGGTCGCGCCCGAGCGCGTCGAGCTTCGGGTGGTCGTAGAGCCCGTCGTCGAGCCGTCCCCAGGGCATCAGGGAAGCTCCCGGGCGCGCCGGCGGATTCCGACCTCGCCGGCGACCGCGGCCTTCCACGCCCGCGTGCGGGCGCTCGCCACCTCCCGCCGGCGGACTGCCGCGTCGCGGCCGCGCTGGGCGTCCTCGATCGCGCGGCTCTTGGCGATGCCCAGCTGCAGGAGCGCGAGGCGCTCGTCGATCATGCCGAGGCCTCGGGCTCGTGGAGGAGTTCGGCCGCGAGCGCCGGCCAGTCGACGTGGTAGCCGGCCTTGTCACGGAAGTCGCGTGCGATCTCGTCGGCGAGCTCCTTCGCGAGGCCCTCGTCAGACAGGGCGTGGATGGCGGCGAACGGGTTCTTCCTCGTGCCGCCGTGCGCCACCGCCCACTCCGGGACCCGGTAGCTGAGGATGTCCCAGAGGACGGCCTCGGCGAGGATCCGGTCGATCGAGATCGCCCGGGCGCCGGGCACGGCCCAGGCCGACGCGGTCCGCTTCACGTGCTCCTGGACGCGGCGAGCGGTGGCCTCCTTCGCCAGGCGCTTCTCCTCGCCCGCGGCCGCCTTCGCCGCCCGGTGCTTCGGCTCGAGGCAGGCGGTCTCCCACTTGAGGCCGTTGGTCACGACGCGCTTGCTGCCCTGGTAGCGGACCGACTCCGTGACCCGGGCGCGGAAGGCCCGGCAGTCGCAGACGCCACCGCCGGGCCGGGGCTCCGTCTCCTGCCACCCGTTCGCCTTCCGAGCCCTCGCGAAGCCGCCGGCCTTCAGTCGGCCGATGAGCCAGGCGGACGAGTCGTTCGAGTAGTAGCTGCCGGCGACGACGACCTCGACGTCGAGTGGAACGCCCTTCGCGACCTGCTCGGCGATCACGGCGTCGACGGCCTTCCGGCGCGCCTCGAGCTCGGCCGCATCCGCCTTCCGGCGCTCCGCCTCGAGCTCGGCCTGCTCACGGCGGTGCTGGACCTCCTGCTCGGTGCGGTGGGCGCTGTAGCCGCGCTCGAGGACCTCCTTCGCGAGCTCGAGCTGGCTCTTCGGGGCGAGGCCCTTCATCGCCTTGGCGTGCGCCGGCGTCAGCCGGCCGTCCCCGAGCAGCTGCCGGATCTCGGTCGGCGCATCGAGGAGGCCGAGGTCGTTCGAGATCGTGCTGGGCGCGATGCCGAGCTTCCGGGCGAGGTCAGCCGCGCTGATGCCCGAGTCCACCACGGCGCGCATCGCGGTCGCGCGGTCGATCGGGTTGAGGTCGGCGCGGTGCAGGTTCTCGACCAGCTGCTCGATCGCCCTAGGCGCGCCGTGGGCGTCGACGTCGGCATCGGGCGGGAGGACGATCGCCGGCACGGTCGCGCGGCCGGCCATGCGCGAGGCGAGCGTCCGGCGCTGACCCCAGGTCACGAGGAACCGCCCGTCGTCGTGGGGGCCCGTGGCCTTGATCGGCTGCAGCACGCCGTGCTCGGCGATCGACGCCGCGAGCTCCTCGAGCTCGTCGGGGTTCACCCGCACGTTGTCGCCGACGTCGACGAGCTCGAGCGGCAGCTCGAGGATCGCGGCGCCGGCAGGCGGGGGGGTGGCCGCCGGCGCCGCCCCGAAATGATCGCATCCCGGGACGTGGTTCGACCCGACGCACGCGGGCGCGTCGCCGGCGGCCGCGAGCTCGGGGTGTGCCATGGCCACGTGGGCCGGGATGCTGCCCGCGTTCTCGGCGCGGTAGCTGCAGTGCGGGCAGGGCACGCGGCGCGCGGCGTTCCGCGCGGAAGGGGTCGCCTGGGCGGTCATGCGGTGCGTTCCTCCTCAGGTGCCGCGGCGCGGGCGCGGCGCGTCTCCCAGGCCCGCTTCGAGGCCTCCGAGAACGACTCACGGGGTCGCTGCGCGATCGCCGCGGCGGACCGCTCGCGCATGGCTGATCCGCGGCTCGCCATGGCCTCGCGCGCCGCCTCGCGCTCGCCCGGCTTGGCCCAGCGCCGCTCGTTGGCGGCCCGGACCACCTCGAGCATCCGGCCCCTGTTCGTCGGGCCCCACGTGCCCTCCGGCCGCCGGACCTCGCCGGCGCGCCGCTGGGCCGAGAACGTCCCCTCGATCGGCAGCGGGGAGAAGGCGCGCAGCGGGCAGTCGGGCGTCTGGCACAGGCCCTCGGGCTCGCAGCTGCGGCACATCTCGTCGATGGAGCCCTGCAGCCCGTCGATCCGGCGCTGGTAGGTCGCGAACCGGGCGTGGCGCTTCGCGTCGGCGCGCGCGTAGGCGACCAGGCCGACGTCGAGCGCTGCGCGCCTGACCGACCGTCCCGAGGCCCGGGCGTCCTCGAGCTCGCCCGCGACCAGGGCGTAGAGGCGCTTGCCGCCCGTGTCGAACTCGTCGTCGCCGGCGCGCAGCTTCGTCGCGAGCGCCCGGCAGTCCTCGCTGCAGTAGACCTTCGGCTTGCCGCCCTCGTACACGAACGAGCGGCTGCACCCCGGCCGGCCACAGGCGACGGTCCGCGCGCGGAGCGCGATCTGGGCCAGGAGCGGCTCGTCGAGGACGTCGGCGAGCAGCTTCGCGACCTGGACGGTGGGCAGGTTCCGGCCGGTGAGGTAGTACCCGAGGTTCGAGCGCGGGATGCCCGCCGCCTCGCAGATCACGCGGTTGCCGACGCCTTTGCGGGCCTTCGCCGCGCGCAGCGCGTGGGCGAACTTGGCCGCGGCCGAGCGGCGCTGGCTGGTGCCGGAGAGCGCCTGCATCAGGGGACTCCCGGCGCGCGACGATCGGCGCAGAAATCTATCGGAAACCGCTTGACAAGGTATCGGATATCCGATACATTAGTGGCATCCCCGGACGGCCCGGGGCCTAGCGAAGAGGAAAGGAGGTGAGAGCAGTGACGAAGATCCGGGTCAGCCAGGTCGCCTTCATCGAGGGCACCGCGTTCGTGTTCGGACGACCGGTCACGGACCCGACCAAGGTCCTGATCGGCGCGGCCGAGGTGCGCGGCGCCATGGTGATGGCGATCGATCTGCAGGCGGGTCCGATCATCGTGGACATGCCCGACGAAGCGGTCGTGGACATCCTCGAGATCGATCCCTCGGCAGACGAGGGCTAGCCCTCTGGGGCCGGTGGTGGCGCTACCGCCACCGGCCCCGCTCCGAGACCCGGATCCTAGCTGACGAGCTCGGCGTTCGCCGGCTCCTTGCGAATGAGGGTGAGCTGGATCTCCCGCTCGCCTTCGCCTTCCTGGAGCACATCGATGTGGACCGCCAGGCTGGCCGTGCCACCGTACTGCGCGGCGACTGCCTGGTACTCCGCCTCGGTGAAGATCGCTGTCCCGCCCGCTCGGGCGAGCAGCGTCACCAGGCCGGCCCGCGTGAGGTTGTCCGTGCGGAACGCCTTCGCCCGCTCGTCGCTCATCGCTGCTCTCACCTCCTCGAGGAGCATCACCGTGGATGATCTCGACATTCTGACCCTCGCCGAGGCCGGCGAGCTTCTCGGCCGGTCGCCGGGCACGCTGCGGGTCCAGGTCAAGGCCGGCCGCCTCCGCGCGCGCCTGATCGGCAAGACCTGGATCACGACCCGCGACGAGGTCGAGCGCTACCGGCGCGAGTCGCTCGGGCAGCCGGGCCGGCCCGCCAGGCGCTGAGCCATGGTTCCTGACAAGGGCAGCGTCATCGAGATCATGCCGGCCGCGCTGGGCGGACGGCTCTACATGGTCGTGGTGGTGGGCGCCACGCAGCGCGCATACGGCGACGTGATCCGGATCTCGCCTGGTGGCGCCTGGCTCGCCGAGCGCAACCACGGGATGACGCTGCAGGAACTCGAAGAGGTACCCCCCCGTGCCCCTCGGTAGCGTCATCCTCCTCACGGTGTGGCCGCGGGGGTACTGGGCCGCAGCGGTACCAACGGGGGACGGAGGTACCCGACCATCGCGCCCTACGCTCCCGGAGAGCGCGTCTCGTTGCTTCCGGGGGGAAGGATTCTCGTGGCCCACAGTCTGACCCGCGAGCACTGGAAGCCTGCCGCCGCGGCGGGGCTGTCGGCCCACGTCTCCACGAAGGAGCTGACCGGGCTCGCCGCGGTCGGCACCTCGACCCTCGCGGCGTTCCTCCTGCTCCTGGGCACGGGCGGCTCGCCCAGCCCGCTCAACCACTTCGGGTACATCCCGGTCATGCTTGGCACGTACCTGTGGGGCAGGCGCGGCGGGATCCTGGGGGGACTGTTCGTGAGCCTCGCGCTCGGGCCGGTCCTCTCGGCTCTCGACCTCGAGGGCAACGGCGAGCCGATGCTGCCCTGGCTGTACCGCGGCGCGGCGTTCACCGGGATCGGCTTCCTCGTCGGCACGCTGTTCGACCGGAGCCGGGCTGCCGCAACCGGCTGGCGCAGCACGGCGACCGAGCTCATCGATCAGCAGCGCGAGAGCATGCTTACCCTCGCCCGGGCCGCCGAGACGAAGGACCCGACCACGGGCGACCACATGTACCGGTGTCGCGACCTCGCGACCGTGCTCGCCCGCGAGGTCGGATTCGCCGAGGCGAGGGTCGCCGACATCGGATGGTCGGCGATGCTCCATGACATCGGCAAGCTCTACGTCCCCGACCACGTGCTCGTGAAGCCGGGCGAGCTGAGCCCCGAGGAGTGGGCCCTCATCCGGATGCACCCTGGCCAGGGCGCCGACCTGCTCGACGGGCCGCGGATGTTCGAGACGGCGCGCCGCATCGCGCGCTGGCACCACGAGAACCTCGACGGGACCGGCTACCCCGACGGGCTCCGCGGCAACCGGATCCCGCTCGAGGCGCGGATCGTGCGGATCGTTGACGCCTGGGACGCGATGACCAACGACCGGCCCTACCGCCTCTCGCTGGGGCACATCCGCGCGATGGAGGAGCTCGTGCAGTTCGCCGGCACGCAGTTCGATCCCGAGCTCGTCGCCCTGTTCCTGCGCTACCTCGAGCGCGACGCCCGGGCGCGCGTCGCGTAGCGCGAACCTCGCCGCGATCATTGCCAGGGCCTCGCCTGGTTCCGCCGGCGTGCGTCGGCACGCTCGTCGCTCTCGTCGAGCGCCAGGCATAGGCCGATCACCGCGGCGACGAGGGCGCCGAAGAGGAGGACCTCGCTCATCGTCCGGTGCCCAGCAGCGGCACCGCGGCGTCGCCGGCGACGATCGCCTCCTCGAGCGTCCGCCCGTCGCGCAGCAGCGCGTAGGGCATCAGCTCGCGGATGACCGTCGACGCCTCGCCCTCGGCGAACTCGAGCTTGGCCTTGAGCAGCAGGACGTTCGCCCGCCAGCGCCGGCGCCACTCGGCGGCCGCCTTCGCCGTCCAGTCGACGTTGTGCGGGTAGGTGTACTGCCCACCGTCGCGCGCCTGAACCTCAGCGGCGGTTGGCTTGGCGATCCGGAACAGGTACCGGTGGCCACCGAGCTCGAAGGTGAGGACGTCGCCCTCGGGCTCGTGCGCCCACGCCATCCGCTCGACGCCGTGCTTGGCGAGGATCCCGGTGATCTCGCCGCGCGAGGAGTCGACCGACACGGCGGTGCCCTCGGCGAACCTACGGGCCATCGAACGCCTCGGGGTAGAGCGCACGGACGCGGTCGAGGTCCTTCGCGATCCGGAGCGCCTGGCCGAGGTTGTTCGCGTGGCCGTCCTTCTCGATCCGAAGGGCGAGCAGGAGCCGGGTCGTCGCCTCGAGCTCACCGAGCTTTCGCTCGAGCAGGGCGAGCTCAATGGCCACGGGGTCCTCGATCTGGCCGCGGCGCTTCGCGGCCGCCACCTTCGGCCTGTCCATCACGACAGCGGGGCCGGGGTCCGCTGGCCGTTGGGCCGGCGGCTCACGATCGGGACGGGCTCGCCACGCGTGGCGGCCGCGCTGACGGCGCGATCGACGGCGGCCGCGGCGGGGCGCTCGCCCTCGGCCGTCGGCTCGTCGAACGTCGTCTGCTCGGCCTTGGGCGTCCGGATCGTGGCGCCGCGCTCGTCGAACATGCGCAGCTGGTGGTCGAACTCCGCGATGTCGGGCTGCCAGGCGCCGTACTCGCGGACCACGAACACGAACTCCTCGAGGTCGTGGCGCTCGACGCGCAGGGTGCCCTTCTCGCTCATCGAGCCGTGGCACAGCTCGTGGGCGACGAGCGCCTCCTGCTGCTCGGCGGTGAGTGGTGCCCACGCCCACGCGTGGACCTCGACGACGGCATCGAAGCCCGACAGGCCGTGATAGAGCGGCGGGGTCTTGCGGAACTTGGCCATGGCGTCGAACCGCCGGTCGTCGCGGCGCTTCGAGCCCGTGACCATGACGTAGCCCAGGCGGAAGTTGGCGGTCCAGCCGAACCTGGCCGGGAATAGCCGGATCAGCCGGTGGGCCACCTCTGCGACCCCCGAGTGCTCCTCGTAGACGACGGGGACGGGCGGCGCCTTGGGGGCGCGCGGACGACGGGCCATGATCTCCTCCTTCAGCTGACGAGCTCGACGAGCGATCCCCGCCCGTTCTTGCTCACGCGGTAGACCTCATCGGCGACGTCGGCGAGGTCCTCGTGGTGGGAGACCAGGACGACCCGCTCGAGCTCGCCCCGGTGGGCGAGCACGCGGAGCGCCTGGCCGAACGCGCGGCGCGCGTCGGCGTCGAGCCCGTCGGGCTCGTCGATCACGAGCGTCCGGATCGCGGTGCCGGCCCGGCGCGCCACGAGGCGCGACAGCCCGACCGCGAGGGCGAGCGAGACGGACATCCGCTCGCCGCCACTGAACAGCGCAAGCGGCCGCTCGCCGGCGTCGTCGCGGACGACCAGGTCGAGCGCCTCGACGACGCCCGAGCCGTCCTTCTTCGCGCGCTGGGCGCGGATCGCGAGGCTCATGCCCGGGCGCAGGTCCGCGAGCAGCTCGTTCGCGTGCGCCTCGAGCTCGGGCAGGACGCCCTCGATGATCCGGGCCGGGATCCCGGTGACCCCGAACGCGGCGACCAGGCGCCGCAGGACCCCGACCTCGGCGTCGAGGGCGGCGATCGCCGCGGCCAGGGCCTCGCGCTCGGCGCCGACCTGGTCGAGCGCGGCGATCCCCGCGGACGCGTGGACCGCGGCCTCCTGGGCCTGCCGCAGCCGCGCGCCGAGGTAGCGCAGGGCCTGCTCGGCGGCCGCGAGGTCCTCGGTGCGCGCGGCTCGTTCCTCGCGGAACGGTTCGAGCGCTTCGAGCGCGCGCTGCGCCTCGACGACGGCCGCGCGCGCGGCCGCGCCGTCGCGGGTGATCCGGGCCATCTCGTCGTCGGCGGCGGCGATCGCCGTCTCGGCCTCAGCGAGCGACGCCTGCGCGTCGGCGACCGCATCGGCGCGGGCCGCGAGGGCCTCGAGCCGGCGGATCTCGGTCAGCGCGGCCGACAGCGCGGCCGGGTCGTGCCCGAGCTCGCGCCGGCGCGCCTCGAGCCTGCCGATCTGCGTGGCCTCGACCTCGAGCCGCATCCAGCCCGGCTTCGACGGCGGGGTGTCGCCGAGCTCGCGCAGGATCCGCGAGGCGTCGTCGCGCCGCCGGACCAGGTCGTCGCGCCCGGGCGTGACCGGCGTGCCGCACTTGGGGCACGGCGTCGGCACGAGCGCCGCCACCGCCGCGGTGAGCTCGTCGACCCGGCCCGAGGCCGCGCCGCGGCTCGCCTGCCAGGCGGCCGTCGCCTCGCGGCGGTTGGCCGACGCGGCCGCGTGCGCCTCGCGGCGCGTCCGGATCGTCTCGTCGAGGGATGCGGCCTCGTCGCGCAGCGCCTCGAGCCGCCCGAGCTCGGCCGCCGCGTCGGGCAGTGCGGCTGCCGCGGCCGCGGCACCCTCGCCGGCGGCGATCGCGGCGCGGGCGCGCTCGACGGCCTGGCCGGCGGTGGTCTTGCGGCCCTGCGCCTCGCGGTACCGGCCGGCGAGCTCGGCGACGCGCGCCTCGAGTTGCGCGAGGAGGGCACGCTGCGCGTCGCCGGCGGCGAGCTTCGCGTCCAGCGCGGCGATCGCCGACGTGATCGCGTCGCGCGCCGCGGTGCGCTCGGCCGTGTCGCGCTCGACCTGCCCGAGGTCGCGCTGCGCGATCGCGACGAGCTCCTCGAGGCGACCGCGGTCGGCGAGCCGCTCGTCCATGCGCTCGATCTGGCCGCGCTCGGCGGCGGTCCGCGCCTCGAGGTCGCGGGCGCGGCCACGGGCGGCCTGTTCCGCGCGGGCCCAGACGTCGAGTCCCAGGACCTGGCCGAGCACGCGCTTGCGCTCGGCCGCCGTCGCCTCGGCGAACGCGTTGAGCCGGCCCTGCATGAGGAGTGCGGCCTGGGCGAAGGTCGCCGCGTCCATCCGCAGGAGCTCGGCGATCCGGTCCTGCGTGTCGCGGATCGAGTCGCCGGTGAGCGGCCGCCAGCCGTCGCCGTCGCGGGCCTGGAACTCGAGGTAGCTCTTGCCGCCCGCCTTGCGGGTGCGGCCGCGCTCGACCGCATACAGCTGGCCCCCGAAGGTGAACTCGACCCGGGCGCTCATGTCGGTCGCGCCGAGCTGCACGAGGTCGTCGGTCCGCCCGCGCGCGGCGTCGAACAGCGCGAACGCCAGCCCATCGAGGAGGCTGCTCTTGCCGGCGCCGTTGGCCCCAACGAGGCTGACCAGGCGGGCGCCGTTGGGCGCCCAGTCAGTGTCCTCGTGGGAGAGGAAGTGGTGGAGGGCGATCCGCTCGAGCCGCATCGTCAGGCCACCTCTGCGAGCAGCTCGCGGCCGCGACCGACGAGGACCTCGCGATCCGGATCCGCGACGAAGTACTCCTCGAGCGCCTCGGCGGGCGCGAGGGCCTCCGACAGGCCGCCGGCGGCCACGGTGGACTCCGGCCGGCGCGTCTGGATCGACACGACCTCGAACGCGCCGTCGGCCTCGAGCATCGAGCGCAGGTGCGCGACGTCGAGCTCGGGGTCCACGTCGACGCACCGCACGATCGCGTCGCGAACGTCGTCGAGGTTGTAGCCGCACTCCTCGCGGAGCGTCACGAACCGGCGCGCCGGCGTCGGCACGAACTCCCAGTCGAACCGCCCGGGCCCGACGTCGGCGACGACGAAGCCCTTCTCCTCGCCCTCCTCGCCGAAGTCGACGCGCTCGATCGAGCCCGCGTACAGGACCGGGCGATCGCTGGGCACGACGACCTGGTGGCGGTGCAGGTGGCCCGCGACGACGGCCTCGAAGCCGACGTCGGCGAGGGCCCGGGAGTCGACGACGAGCGAGACGTCGCCCAGGAACGCGCGCTGGCTGTCGCTCATGGCGGCGCCGGCGAGCGTCTGGTGGCAGACGAGGACCACACCGGCGTCCGGGTAGTCGCGCCGCGCCTCCGCGTACAGGCCGCGGGCGATGGTCAGGAACTGGTCGCCGAGCACACGGAAGAGGTCCGCGTCGGGCACGCTCTGGAAGCCCGGCTGCGCGCGGAGCCAGTGGCGATCGAGGTACGGCACGGCCGCGACGACCGCGTCGAAGGCGACCGGCACGAGTTGTGGCCGACTGACGCCCAAGCGCCCGCTCTCGTCGAGCAGGCTTGAGCCGTAGCCGTCGTCGAGGATCGAGACGATCGACCTGCCGTCGATCTCGCCGTCGTGGTTGCCGCGGAGGTAGAGCTGCGCGCTCGGCCCGCCCGACAGGGCGTCTCGGATCTTCGCAACGAGCCAGGGCGCCGGATGCCGGCGCTCGGTGAAGTCGCCGGCGACGACCAGGGCGGACGCGCTCTGCCGGGTCGCCTCGTCCGCGACGAAGCGCAGCGTGGCCAGGTAGTCGAGCAGCCGGGCGTTGAGCCCGGTCGCGGGGTCGATCCGGCTCCCGTAGGCGTCGATGTGCAGGTCGGCCGTGAAGGCGATCCGGGTCATGCCGGCACCCCCTCGCCGAGGGCGCGGACGGCCTCGCGCCGGGTCTGGAACCAGCGTGGTCCGCCGTCGACGTCGGTCACCGGCTCAGCGCGCTGGGCCGGCACGGCGATCCACCAGGGATCGGCCTGCATGCGGCCGCGGCGGATGTGCGACGGCCGCTCGCGCCGCAGGACGTCGCCCATGTGGACGCGCTCGATGCCGCCGAACTCGCCCTCGAGGTTGGCCCACACGCGGTAGCCGCCGTTGATCGGCGCGAGCGTGACGAACCCGCTACCCACGACTCGCCTCCACGGCCTCGCCGGCGCCGAAGGGCGAGTCCAGGCCGACGAGCCAGTCGGGCGGGACCGACTCGAACCGCGAGGCCTGGCCGGCCTCGAACGCCTCGGCCTGCTCGACCCGGTAGCAGGTGCCCCGAAAGAGGCCCCCGCGGCATCGACAGATCAGCTGGCCGGCTCGCCTGATCACGGCGCCGTCGGCGTTGGCCATGTCCTCGAGCGCGGGCGACACGACGTGCCAGTAGTCGCCCTGGCGGCTCAGGCCGGCGTACAGCCGCCGGTCCGCGTCGAGCACGACCAGTGCGCCCTCGACGGGGCCGATGGGCCGGAACACGAGGCCGCTCATGACGCCGGGGCCTCGAAGCCCGGCGACACGTAGGCGTGGTGCTCCGCGGGCGCGTGGCACGGTGAGCCGCGGCCGGCCTCGCACGCCTCGAGCGAGCCGTGGATGGCGTCCGACTCGGCGGCGCCGCACTGGTAGGTGGCGTCGTCGATCGAGTTGCGCCGGTGGGCCGTGTCCTGGCACTCGGGATCCTGGACGACGACCGCGATCGTCTCGGTGACCGGGCTCGCCAGCAGGGCGCCGTTTGGCGGCGTGCCCAGGGCGATGCGCTCGCCGATCTTCACGAGCTCGCCGCGCGTTGCCGGGCCGGCCGTGTTGACGTCGACGTCGACGGCGACCGAGATGCGGTAGGCAGTCACGAGGCACCGCCCGCGAGCTCCTGCCAGGCCGCGCGGAACGGCTCGTCGCCGAGCTCGGTGGCCGACATCTCGATCGCCCGCGCCTGGGCGCAGGTCAGGCCCTCGGCGGACATGTCGAGCGCCGCGAGCCCCGCCACGAACAGCGCGCCCCGCGCCTCGCCCAGGGGCGCGAACAGGTCCCGCAGGCGCGCCTTCTGGTTCTCGTTCACGGGGCCCTTGGGCTGCCCCTCGTCGCGCAGGCGCGCGGCCACGAGGCCGGCCAGGGCGGGCGTCGCAGGCTTCGGGGCACCCCCGGTGATCCAGTCGGGCTCGCCGGCGGCCTCTGAGCCACGCTGCGAGCCCGGATCGGCCGTGCCGCTGTCCGTGGCCGCCGCGACCGGCGCGCCGGGCGCCAGCGCCCGCGGAGTCTGCGTGGGCTCGTCCTCGTCGGGTGCCTCGTCCACCACGGTGACGTCCCCGCCGGCGGCGAGCCGCGGCGCCGTCGGCCCGTAGGTCGCGGCGATCGCCGGCGCCATCGCGTCGAGGATCCGGCCGCGGATGTCCGGGTGGTCCATGTTCGGGACGAACGACACGACCGCGAACGGCTTCTGGAGCTCCGCGATCGAGTAACTCGACTGGAGGCTGAGGATCGCGCGGACCGCCCGGTTGCGCGCCCGGGTCGAAGTGTGCTCGTAGAGCATCGCCCGGAACTTCATGGCCTGGGCGGAGTCGAGTCCGCCCTTCCAGCTCATCCGGCGCATGTCGACCCACTTCGTGCCGGTCGTGGTGATCCGGCGGCCGGTCGGCAGCAGCATCTCGGCGCGCCAGCGCACGCCGCAGATCAGCGGGTCGCGGCCGTCGTCGAGCCGCACCTCCTCGGTGAAGTCGATGCCGGCGGTCGACGCGAGCTTGTTGAGCGACCGGGCGGTCAGGGCACGCCTGCCCTGGGGGATGTCCGGGCTCGCGTAGTGGTCGGGCGAGTAGCCTTCGCCGTCGGCCGGGGTCAGCTGGACGGCCTGCACGATCGGCTTGATCAGGTCGGTCGCGAGCCCGAGCGTCTGCATCGGCAGGAGCCGGTTGAACCGCTCGGTCGGCCAGGCGTCGAGGTTGACCTGCAGCGCCGCGGTGGGCTCGATTACGGTCACGGCCGTCTCTGGGTTCGTCATGTCCCCGCTCCTCTCGTCGAGGTCGGCCCGGCCGGGTGGTGGTCCGGCCGGGCCTGTGGTGGGCCCGCTCTAGGCGGGCTGAGTCGCCAGCGCGGCGCCTCGCAGGGCACGGGACGAGGAGCGGGGGGATGCCTCGCGTCCCGCACCCTGCGAGAAGTCGGGATGGCTCGTGGGCTCGGGCGGCACGTACAGGCCGCAGCAGTCGCACCAGATGGCGACGAGGTCGCCCACGTGGCGGACCTTCGTCTGGTGTCGAAGGAACGTGCAGATGTCGGGGTTCACCGGACCACCCCGCCCGCCGCATCGAGGGCGTCGAGCACGGAGTCGAACGCCGCGAGGACGTGGCCGATCAGCGGCAGCACCACGAGCCAGACGACGACGATGCTGAGCACGGCCGAGCCGCCGTAGATCGCGAGGTAGACGAGAGCCCGGGTGATCACGCTCCCGCTCCCTCGAGCAGGCACGGGCCCAGCCAGGAGGCGGCGAACGTGCCGCCGACGCATGCCGCGCGCCAGCGCCAGCCGAACCACGTCGCGCGCAGGCGGCTCATGCCGCCGCTCCGTGGCCGGCGTGGCGGGTGACCTCGCCGTCCGGGCACAGCGCTTCGCGCCGGGCCTCGACGCCGGCGGCCGTCATCCGGGCCAGCTGGCGGAGACCGGCGCGCTCGAGCTCGTCGAGGGTCGTGGCGGGCGACTGGCCGCGCGCGAGGCTGACCTGGGCGCGGCGGGCGAGGGCCACGATCAGGGCACCGAGGACCCGGCCTTCGTCGATCAGCGCCGTCAGCTCGTCGCGCGCGTCGCGAACGGCCTCGACCTCGGCGGGCTGGCGGCCGCGGCCGGTGCGACGAGCCAGGAAAACGACGTCGCCCATCAGGAGGCCGCCTTCTCGGGCTCGACCGGGAACAGGAGGTCCTCGGGAACACCCAGGGCCTCGGCGGCCGCGGCCCGGAACTCAGCCGTCAGGGGCCGCTCGCCGCGGAGCATCCGCCAGGCGTAGGCCACCGAGACCCCGGCTTTGCGCGCGAGCCAGGCGATCGAGCGGCCCTGCTGCTCGAGGACTCGCTCGACCTTCGAAGGAGAAGCCACGCCGTCAGTTCGTCCGCTACGGTCGGGTTACAAATGTCCACGCTCGTGGCACTCCCGACGCCGCGGAAGGTACCGCTACCGACGACGCGTGTCAATAGGCTTTTGCCAATGACCACGCGAGGGGAACGGCTGCGCGCGTACCTACTCGCCCGGACGGGGGGTGCTCCGGGCTGGCAGGCTCGGCTCGTGGCCGAGTCCGGCGTGAAGCGCCAGACGATCTCGAAGTGGACGAACGCGAGCTTCGACCGCTACCCGGACCTCGAGACCCTGGCCGACGTCGCCCGCGCGCTCAAGGTCGAGACGTACGAGATCGTGGCCGCGATGGACGGTCGGGACCAGGTCGTCGATCTCGAGTCCGAGCGGGCTCGCGAGATGCTGGCCGAGGTCGTCGAGGCGGCCCTAGACGCTCGAGGAGTGCCGCGTCAACGAGCTCCTCGAGGAGCCGGCGCAGCGTGACGAGCGGATCGGTGACGGGCTTCCCCACGACGAACCCCCATGCATCGGGCCACGCTGGGCCCTCTGTCCTCTACAAGGGGAGCGGGAGCCTGTCCGTCCGGATTTCGTCCGGTGGTTCCCGACCCCGCCGTCGCGGGAGGCGTCCGTCGAGCGGCACAGCGTCGCCTGCGCGGCCAACATGCACAAGTCCACTTATTCACGACTTACGCGGCGTCCCGAGATCGGTGTGGACAACCGCGACTAGACTGTGACAGCTCGCCTGTCGCGAGCGGTGGACAAGTGGTGGAGGTGGGGAACATGAAGCGCCCGTTCACGATGCTGGCGGTCGCAGCGCTGCTCGGTCTCTCGCTCGCGGCCAGCCCGGCGACCGCGCCAGACGTCAGCGCCGCCCCGTGCATCCAGATCTACAGGATCTACTTCGACTCGCCTGGTGCCGACAGCGGCAGCAACTCGAGCCTCAACGCCGAGTGGATCCAGCTGCGCAACCGGTGCTCGTCGGCGAAGTCGCTGACCGGCTGGACCGTCCGCGACACGTCCAGCCACATCTACAGGTTCGGGTCGTTCTCACTCGGCGCCGGGGCGTCCGTCAGGCTCCACACCGGCAAGGGCACGAACACCGCCGGCCACCGGTACTGGGCCTCGCGGTACTACATCTGGAACAACAACGGCGACCGGGCGACGGTCAAGAACGCGGCCGGGACGGTGATCGACCGCTGCAGCTTCAGCGGGGCAGGCAGCGCGGTCTACTGCTGAGGTACGCCGCTGAGCCGTGACAGGTGGGCCGTTACGGACGACGGACAAGTGGTGGAGGGAACAGGCTGTGACCGACGACTACAAGATCCGACTGATCGATCTCGCTGATTCGATCGCAAGGCAGGCGTTGCCAGCAGGCGAACTGGCGAAGTCCGAGATCCGCTACCTGAAGCGCTTCCGGGCGGCCTACCAGCACCTCGCCTCGTCAGTGGAGAAGACCCCAGGGCACCGCGACGACGAGACGACGGCGGGAGAGATCTTCGGCACACAGCGCAGCTGACGGCGACAGCATCGCCTGCGAGCAGCAGATGGAGATCCTCGAGTCCATTCAGAGCGTGGCCAGTGCGCCCGC
Organism: Chloroflexota bacterium; assembly: GCA_040755495.1. GTDB lineage: Bacteria > Chloroflexota > Limnocylindria > Limnocylindrales > CSP1-4 > CAIXZV01. The sequence continues at coordinate 55,080 of JBFMAT010000002.1, read as the reverse complement.
GATCGTCCTCGTTCTCTTGATCGTGCTCCTCGTCGTGGCGACCAAGCTGGGGTGGGTCGAGCTCAAGCTGCCGGGAGGGTTCGGTGCGAAGAGAGGCGACAACCGTCTGTCCGATCCGCAGGCCCGCCTCGAGGCCGCGCGGATCGACCTGCAGCAGTACGGCGAGGTGACGGCCGCCCTAGAGGCTCTGCTGCGAGCACGCCCCGATGAGGTGGAGGCTGCCGCGCGACACTGGTTCTCCGAGCTCGCGACGCGCCTCGCCACCCGCTTGAAGGAGGAGCGGCATCACCACTACCGAGTGGCGATCTGGCTCGACGACCCGCAGCACCGAGACCGGTTCGTAGGCGTTGGCCACGGGCTGTTCAACAAGGACGATACCGACATGGACTTCCTCGAACGGAGATACACGATCGGTGGGCTCGCGTTCGACTCACCCAACATGTACTACTACTGCCGCGATCGTCGGACCGATCCGCAGTTCAAGCCGCGCAAGAGCATCCCGCCCAGCTTCGAGAGTGTCTTCGGGCTCGCGCTTGGAACCATCAACAACCGCTGGGGCGTCATGACCGTGGACGCCCGGCAAGCCAACGGCTTCCCCGAAGAGACCCAATGGCTGATCTGGAGATTCGGTGAGCTCGCGTCGCTCGGCGCCGTCGTCTGGGAACTGAGAGCTGCACCACCTCTCCCAGGACCTTCGTCGCAACGCGCGTAGGCGTAGGACCGTCTATATTCACGCCCAACCGGCGGTCGCGCCGGTGCAGGAGGACGTCAAGATGGTGACGAACGAGCAGATCCGCCGCGCTCGGCCGTCGGTCGACAGCCCTCTCGGTCGCCTGATCAAGGGGGAGATCACCCGATCGCAGTACGAGCAGCAGGTCGCTGAGAAGTCCGCGCGCGAGCGCGATGTCACCCCGACCCAGCAACCGGAGCGCCACGCCGCCTCCGGACGCTGATCCCACTCCGCACGCTCGTGCACCGTATGAGGCCCGGTAGTCGAGGGTCATCCCCCGCTCGGGCTACGGCGACCGGCCGCTGCGCCTGTGCGCCGGCGCACCGTGAGCTGAGACCCTGAGAGGTTTGCGCAGATTCGCGCCCGCCGGCCTGCCAACGTCGGGCGTGACGGCCTCTGGCCGCTTCACCCCCGATGCCCGATGCTCTCACGCGTTGCGGCCTTCCCCGGGCCGCGGCAGGACGTGATCGAGGTCTGGCCTGTTCGCCTGTTCTCCCCCAGTCAGGTGGCCCGGTCCCGGATCCGTCCGTAGCGCCTTCCCGGATCCCCCGATCGGGGCCGGCGCCGGCCCCGGCAGGCCAGCGTGCTGTGGAACCGTAGGACCACCCAGGACCATCGAGCCAGGTACGGCGCGACTACCCAAGACCATCCTTGACCGCCCATGGCTACATCTGGGCAACCGCGGAACCTGTTGGCCTACGGTGACAACCTCGATGTGCTCGCCCGGCACGTCGCAACCGAGTCTGTGGACTTGGTGTATCTCGATCCACCGTTCAACTCGAACGCCGACTACAACGTGTTGTTCAGCGAGCATGGCGAGAAGTCAGCCGCCCAGATCGGAGCATTCACGGATACCTGGAAGTGGAACACGGAGGCCGCCGCCGCCTACCAGGACGTCGTCGAGCGTGGCGGCGAGGTCGCGAAGGCGATGCTGGCCTTCCGGACCCTGCTCGGTACAAGCGACATGCTCGCGTACCTCTCGATGATGGCGCCGCGGCTGATCGAACTTCGGCGGGCCCTGAAGCTCACCGGGTCGCTCTACCTGCACTGCGATCCGACCGCCGCGCACTACCTCAAGCTGCTCCTGGACGCAGTGTTCGGCCCGGAGCAGTTCCTGAGCGAGGTCATCTGGAAGCGGACCGGCACCCATTCGTCGGCCAAGCGCTGGGGACCGGTTCACGACACCCTTCTCATGTACGCGAAGAAGCGCGGGCAGCAGACGTGGAACCGACCCCACGTCCCGCTCGGCGAGGAGCACCGCCGACGGCACTACAGCCAGAAGGATGCTGAGGGCCGGGTCTACACGCATGGCGAACTCACAGCCCCGGGCATCCGCCACGGCCAGAGCGGCGCCGTCTGGCGGGGCTTCGACGTCACCGCGATCGGGCGGCACTGGTCCACCACCGTGGAGCGGCTGGACGAGATGGATGCGGAGGGCCGCATCTACTTCCCGAAGGACAACGGCTGGCCACGCGTGATCCGGTACGAGGAGGACTCCAAGGGTCGGGCAGTGGGCGACGTCTGGGAGGACATCCCGCCGATCAACATGCAGGCTCGGGAGCGGCTCGGTTACCCCACCCAGAAGCCGATCCGGCTCCTGGAACGTCTAATCGAGGCGTCCTCGAACCCTGGCGACCTCGTCCTCGATCCGTTCTGCGGCTGCGGCACGGCCATCGACGCGGCGCAGGACCTCGGGCGCCGCTGGGTCGGCATCGACATCACCCACTTGTCCATCGGACTCATCAAGCACCGGCTGCTCCGCCACGACCTGGACATCGCGAAGACGTACCGGGTGATCGGCGAGCCGACCACGGTGGACGACGCCCGCGTGCTGGCCAAGGAGGACCCGTTCCAGTTCCAGGCCTGGGCCCTCGGTCTTGTGGGCGCGCGGGTGGCCACCAGCGACAAGAAGGGCGGCGACAAGGGCATTGACGGACGCCTCTTCTTCCACGACGAAGGGCCGCGCGGCGCATCGAAGCAGATCGTCCTCTCAGTCAAGTCAGGCCACCTTGTCCCGGCACACGTCCGCGACCTTCGTGGGGTGCTTGTGCGGGAGGACGCGGAGATCGGAGTCCTTATCTCGTTCGAAGAGCCGACGCCTGGGATCAAGGCGGAGGCGGCGAGCGCAGGCTTCTACAGCTCGACTGGCCATGCGTATCCCCGGATCCAACTTCGCACTGTCGAGGAGCTGCTTGCCGGCAAAGGCATCCAGTACCCTCCCGCCCCGGTGACGGTCTACCGCCCAACCCTGTTCGCGCCCGAGGAGGTTCCAGTCGTCGTGCCTCCCCCGCGACGGCGCTCGAGCTCCCAGGTCATGCGGCAGCCCCGCTCCGCAAGGCCGCTGGTCCCAGAGTCGCCCTTGGTCGATCGGGTCAGGGAGGCGCTCGCCCAGTCGAGTGGGCAAGATCCCCAACCGCCCGACCGGATCGTCGAAGTGCAACCCGCTCCCGAAGTGTCCAGGCGGACGAAGCGGCGATAGGCCCCGGACGCCGCCGCTCGAGCTGGTCGTTCCGCGCGGAAACGAGATCGCGTCCACGGCGCGCGGAGCCGGGTGCACAATGATCGCCGCCGCGACTCAACCGCGGCTTACTGGTGGGGAGGTGGGGGATGCGACGCGCGTTCCTGACTGCGGCGATCCTGGCGCTCGTGATCGGAGCCTGCAGCGGAGGCGGATCGGGGCCCGCCGCCGTCCCGGACAGTCCGACGAGTGTACCCACGCCGGCCCCTACCATCGATCTCCCGATCGCCGACCCGCTTGCCGGCACCATCGAGTTTGGTGCCTCCCTCGACGAGGAGAACCTCGAGATCGAGAAGCGCAACTCGAAGTTCAAGACGAAGTCGCGTCAGATCGCCTGGGTCGCCCACCTGTCCGAGCCCGCCGGCGCGACGTCGCTCACGCTCATCCTGGCATCGCGAAACAAGGCCGGGGTCGAGAAGACGCTCATCAAGACCGATGTCGACGTGGCCGACCCCGCGTTCGACACCCTCGGCAATGCGATCGACCTGGCGCTGCTCGTCGACAGGAAGGCAGGAACCTACGTCATGCGCTACCTGCGGGACGCGACGCTGCTGGCGGAAGGTACGTTCACGCTCGTCAAGTAGCGGCTGACGCGGTGGGGAGGCGGGGATGCGCAGGCTCCTGGTGATCGCGGCCCTGGTCGCGGCGTGCGGCGGTGGGGGAGAAGCCAGCGTGTCATCCGTGCCTTCGCGAGCGACGCCAGCGCCGCCGCCAGCTCCCGCGGATCGATGCGAGCTGCCGCCGCGCACCTATGCGGACCTCGCGGCTTGCCAGGGCTCGTCGGAACAGCTCGAGCTCCAGATCGCCGAGAGCTACCAGGGCAAGACGACGGCCAAGATCGCGATCGCGAGCAAGGATCCTCAGGAGATCCTGGCCGCCATGGGCGCCTTCACGGCCGAGTGGAGCCTCGGCGCCGACAGCTTCACGCTGTTCGCCTACGGCTCGGCCAGCGACGCCGCGGCGGGGAGCTACAACCGCGGCCGCCTCTTCTGGAATAACGGCGGCCCGATCACCCTCGACATCTGCACGGCGTACATGGATCTGGGCGACGGCGGCCCCGAGATCTGCTCCGAGGAGCAGCACTTCACCGTGACGAACGGCTAGCGGAGTCGACTGCCTCAGGCGCTCTGGATCGCGCCCAGGACGTAGCCGCTGACGTAGGCCCCCAGACGGCCGCCGTTCGGCTGTGCGGCCGCGGAGACGAGCTCGAGCAGCCACTGACCTGGTCCGGTGATGTACGTCGAGAGGTCGAGGTCCTCCTGGTCGGCGACGAGGCCCGGGATCGTTCCGCGCAGGGTCCAGGTGCCTGCCTCGAGCTCGTACACCTTGAGCGTGACCGAGTGGCTGGCCGGGTAGGCCTCCTTGTACACGCCGTACGTGAGCCCGTGGGTGTGATTTGGCGTCGAGTGGGTGTGCGCGATCCCGTGGGTGTGCGCCATCCCGTGGAGATGATTCTCGTTGACCGTTGTCCAGAGCGAGTCGGCCTGCTCGGTCGGCAGATCGACGTCGTTGCTGTTGCCCGCACCGTCGCGACCGGCGAACCGCCGTACCGTGAACCCGCCTGCCGCACCGACGAAGGCGAAGCCGTGGTCATGCGAGCCCTCCTCACCGGTCGTCGAGTCACTCGAGGCTCCAGACGAGCTCGATGAGCTCGCCCCTGACGTCGAGCCGCCGCCCGACGCCGCGCTCTTGGCCGGCGCGAAGAACGGTCGGAAGTCGATCGCGGCCCTCGCCTCGAGCGTGATGTACATCCGGTCGGGGATGAACAGGTGGACCTCGAGCGTGTCGTCCTGGTCGAACACGCCCTGCCCCGAGAAGCTGAATGGGACGAGCTGGCCCTGCGGCTGGCGGTTGCGGACCCCGAGCGACGAGCGTGTGTCGCGGTTGCCCTTGTCGAGCTGCCCGAGCCACTCCTCGCGCGCCGTGTTGAACTCGCCGTCGGCGCGGACGAGCTCGTCGTCGGTCTCGGTGAGGTGAAGCGCGACGATCCGCACGTCCTCGTCGGTCCCACGCGACGGCGACACCACGCGGATCCAGTCGCCGAGATCGAAGTCGACGCCCGCCTGGTAGCGCGTCTCGACGAACTGGACCCCGATGCTGTCTGCGATCGCGTGCTCCTCGAGGGCCGCCCGGTTGAACTCGTCGAGCAGCGCCTCGGTCGAGACATCCTTCGCGTCGAGGTAGGCCTCTCGCCGGCGCCTGACGTCCTCCTCCTCCTCGGCCGCGAAGATCGGGAACTCGACCCGCTGGTACTCGACCTTCTTGGGCGCCTCGGGGGCACGGCGCCGGTGGGGCTTGAGGCGCAGGGCGGGCGTCTTGCGGGTCCGGCGCTTGGGCTTCGCCTTCGGCTTGAGCTTCGCGAACACGGCCTCGCCCGTGCCCTCGGCCACGACCCAGCTGATCGTGTCGCGGTCGTTCTCCTCGAAGGTCAGGCGGACGAGGTCGGCACCCTCCTCGAGGATCACCGCGTCCGTGCGATCGGACCCGAGGACGTTCCGATAGTTGAACGTGAGGCCGTCCATGTCGACGTCGCCGTAGAGGTCGCACACGGCGTCGACGACCTCGAGGAGGTTGTCGAACCGGAAGTCCTGAGTCCAGCCGTCGGCCCCGGTCGTCTCGATCGTGCCCCGGACGAGCTGCGTGGCGAACCGCGGGTTGGACTCGTCGATGAGGTCCCACAGCATCTCGCCGGCGGCCCGGTTCACGAACCGGCGCCACTGGCTCGTCGCCCCCACGACCCGCGACCCGACCGGGAAGGTGTAGGCGAGCGGGTCGCGCACCGTAACCGAGACGCCGGCGACGATGCTCTCGACGATGCCCAGCTGGCTGTGCCCGCCGCCGGTGATCTGGACCGGGATCCCGATGCTCGCGGCCGCGGTCGAGGCGACCGGGACGACGTTCTGCCCGACCGCGGCCGTCGCGTCGGTCTTCGTCGACCAGCCGCCGACGCCCCACAGGCGCGGGTCGGTGTGGTCCTCGTCGAACTCGGTCGGCCAGATGATCCGGTCGCCGAGCAGCTGGCGGGCGCCACGCCCGCCGACCACCACCCAGTCGGTCAGGTGCTCGCCCTCGTCCAGGACGCTCTGGCGCTCCTCGACGATCCAGACCATGGTCCGGCCGCGGTATCGCATCCAGATGAGGTTGCCGAAGGCGAACAGGTCCGGGAACGAGGCGACGAGCTCGTTGTCGAGGTGGTACTCGAGCGACCCGTGCCCAGCCCCGTTGAGCGGGCGGCTGACGCGGAAGTGCCGGAACGGGCTGGCCTCGCTTCGATCGAGGTGCGCGAGGTACGTCCCGGCCGGATCGGTGACCCAGGCCTCGATGCTCATGGCCGTCCCGCCCTCAGCCGACGTTGTCGGCGACGGTCTCCCCGCCCCACGCGCTCGCCCGGTTGGCGGTCACGAAGTCGCCGAAGATGTTGCCCAGGATCAGCACCTTGGCCCCGAACGCGGCCGTGAAGTTGATGCAGTACCGGGGCTTCGCGGACGGCGCGAACGTCATCTCGAACAGGTTGTTCGCGATGAGGTAGCCCTTGGGGTCCACGTTCACCCTGCGGAGCACGATCCCGTCGTAGGTGTTGGCGAGGACGGTGCCGTTGCCGTAGATCGCGTTGCCCTTGATGACGCAGTCCGAGCCGTCGGTGATGTCGATGCCGTCGTGCCCGTTCTCGGCGATCACGTTGTCCGCGATCACCACGTTCCTGGAGTACGAGGCGGCGGGCGACAGGATCCCGGTGGTCCCGTTGCCCTTGATCAGGTTGTTCGCGAAGACGCCGCCGAAGACGCCGTAGTAGGCGATGCCGATGAAGGCGCAGCCGGTGACCGTGTTGCCGCTGACCTCGAGGGGGCCGATGAACTCGCCCAGGTGATTGAGGGCCATCCCGTGGCTGGCGCCGCCCGTGACGAGGTTCCCCCGGATCGCGCCGTACGAGCACTGGTGCGCGAGGCTGATGCCGTACTCGCCCGGCGACACGATCCGGTTGCCCTCGACGGAGAACCCATTGCGGGCGCTGTCGATTTCGATGCCTCGGTTGGTCACTGACCGGAAGGTGTTGCCGCGGACGATGTCGCCCTTGTTCGTCGCCACGTTGGCGCCCTGGAGGTCGAGCACGTAGCCCCGGTAGGATCCCTCGACCTCGTTGTCCGCGACGAGGTTCCCGCCCGAGGCCCCGAAGAAGGCGTCCGTGTTGATCGCCATCCCGCCGCCCGTCACCCGGTTCCCGACCGCCCGGCAGCCGGTCGTCCCGGTGAACCACACGGCGGCGCCGGCGCCGGCCGCCGTGCCGCAGGACTCGAAGACGCACCCAAGGACCGCGCCGCCCGAGCAGGACCGGAACGCGACGCCGGCGCCGTAGAGCTCGCTCGTCCCGACTGGCGTGCCGCTGGTCCCTGTCTGGACGAACCGGATGCCCGCGACGGTGACGTTGTCGCCGGTCACCTCCAGGATGGTCGTCGTGTTGGTCACCTGGGTGAGCGTCGCCCCGAAGCCCTCCAGCTGCACCCTCGCCGCGGTGATGGTGAGCATGTCGCTCACCTTGTACGTGCCGCGCGGGAGGATCACGCGGCCGCCTGAGCCGGCGGCGGTGATCGCCGCCTGGATGGCTGCCGTGTCGTCCGTGACGCCGTCGCCCACTGCCCCGTAGAGGCGCACGTCGACCGAGCGTGACTCGATCATCACGACCCGCCCGCCGAGGGTCGTGAACCCGGCCCGCGCGTCGACGATCTCCACCGGGCTCTTGCTCACCGGCTTGCCGATGGCGTAGGTGTTCGTGAGGTTGACCGTGACCGTGATGTGCGTCCCGTCCGGGATCGCGCCGACGATCCGGCTCTCGAAGGTGGTGCCCGTGCCGATGTAGATCGGGTCGCCCACGAGGAACCCCGCCGACGAGGCGACCACGAGCGACGCCTGGCCCGCGGCGGCCTGCGCGGTCAGGGTCGTCGAGGCGCCGGATCCCGTCGCGATGACGGCGGCGATCGCCGCGTCGAGCTGGCCCAGCGGGGCCTCCATGGCGGCCGCGGTCAGCGGACCGCCGAAGGCCAGCGCGGTGTGGTGGTTCGTGGTCACGGCGTCAACCTCACTGATACGTCGGCGTGAATAGGATCCGGGCCTCCGCGGGCTGGCCGAGGACGCGCAGGGCGGTCGTGCCGCGCGGCAGGCGGAGGTACTCGCCGTGCCGGTTGCCGGGCAGCAGGTCGAGCGAGGCGCGTGCCGTCACGCCATCGACGGTCACCGACCGCGCGGCGTTGTCGAGCTCGGCGACCTCGCCGGCCGCGAGCGGCGTCCCGAGGAGGAACCCGATCGGCGTGGAGCCCGGGACGTCGACGCCGGGCGCGGCGACCGAGGGCCCTGTCATCCGGACGCTGACCCGCTCGCAGTCCGCCGTGCCGGGAATCACGATCGGGATCACGTGGGCGGTCGAGGTCGGAACGACGATGATCTCGGCCGACGAGTCGAGCGTGAGCCCCTCGTCGAGCGCGTAGCCCGCGTCGAGCGCGAGCGAGCCCCAGGCGCTGTACCAGTACGGGTCGAGCGCCTCGAGCTCGATCGAGAGCAGCCGGGTCGCTTCGCCACCGTGGCGCGACATGAGGTTGCGTGGCACGGCCCGGATCCAGCGAGCGGACCCATCCTCGAAATCGTCGACGAGCGTGCCCGGCGTCTCGGCCTCCGGGTCGAGCAGGCCCTTGAGCGTGTCGTGCTGGGCGCGGAACGCGGAGAGCGACGCCTCCTGGATGTAGCCGCGCACCTCGAGCACGCGACGGTCCGCCGCCGCCGGCTGGTGGAGACGGCCTCGCCGGAACGGGATGAGGTCGCTCGATGTCCGCGCATCAGGCAGCTCGTCGCGCCCCTGTTCGATCCAGAAGCGCCATCGCCGGTGCGCGGGCTGTAGGTCGAGGCCCTCCCAGGTGGGGCTCATGCCATGGCTCCCGCTCGTCGCGGCGCGCCGATGAGCCCGAGGGCCGCGTATCGGCGCAGGGTTCGACCGACGTCGTCGGGCGTCTCGGCGCGCAGCAGGCCCTCGACGGTGACGTTGATGTCACCGCCCTGGCCCAGGCCCTGCCACTCGCCGTTGGGGATGACCTCCGCGGCTGTCCGCGAGGCGACCACCTCGGGGCCGTCCTCGCCGACAAGGGTCGGCCGGTTGGGGCTGATCCAGCCGCCGTCCGCCATGCCGGGGATGCCCGACCGCGGAAGCGTGCGCATGCCTTTGGGAGTGGTGTTGCCGGTCAGGGCATTGAGGGCGTCGATCAGCACGAACACGCCCCTGACCGCCGTGCTCAGCCAGTCCACGAGCGTCGCGATGGTCCGGATCGCCGGCGCGACGGTGTTGTCGACGAAGAACGAGATGCCGCCGCCGATGGCCTTGACCGCGACGGCGAGCGGACCCTTGCCGTCGCCCCAGAGCACGCCGATCAGGTCACCGAGCGCCGGAATCAGGCCGCGCTGGCCCTTCGTCCCGAACAGCGCGTCGACGACCTTGCCGAACGACGCCATCAGGCCCGTGAGCACAGGCCCGGCGACCTCGGTAACCGACTCGATGACCCCGCCCGGCTGCGTGAGCGTCGTGATGAACGCCTGGACCTTGGGGACGAGCCACTCGAAGATCTGGCGGCCGAGCTCGACGACCGCCGGGATGATCCCGCCCTTGCCGCCCTTGCCGAACAGGGCGGGGATGACCTGCGTGGTGAGGACGCTCCAGAGGGTCTTGAGCGCGCCCGTGGCGAACTCCCACACCTGCCGGATCAGCGGCTGGTTCTGCGCGACCCAGGTCGCGATCCAGCCGATGACGGTCTGCAGGCCCGTGACGAGCTGGCCGGCAATCTGGCCGATGAGCTCGTGGTTGGCCGTGATCCACTCGTTGAGGCCCTTCACGAGCGGGGTCACGAGGGGCAGGATCGCGTCGCCCAGGGTCATCGCGATCTCGAGCAGGTTGTTCTTGAGCAGCGCGAGCTGGCTCTTCGTCGTCGCGAACCGCTTCTCGGCCTCCGCGGTCATCGCCGAGTTGCGCTCCCAGGCATCGGCCGAGAGGTTCAGCTGCTCCTCGAGCAGCTGGCTGTTGTCGGCGAGCCCGAGCAGGGCGCGCGTGATCCGGATGTCGTTGAAGCCCAGAGCCGAGATCACGGCGAGGCGCTCGGCCTTGCCGAGCTTGTTCATCCCCTTGAAGAAGGTCAGCAGCGCGCCGCCGGCGTCCTTCTCGAAGGCCTTCCTGAACTGCTTGCCCGTCAGCCCGGAGGTCTTCGCGAGGAGGCGGAGCTTGTCGCCGCCCGCCGACGCGATCTTGGTGACCTGGATCAGGAAGGTCTGGAGGGACGACCCGCCGGCCTCAGGCTCGATCCCGAGCGAGGCGATGGCCGATGCGAACCCGATGATCTGGGGCGTCGAGAGCCCGGCGAGCTTGCCGGCCGCGCCCATGCGCTGGGCGATCTGGATGATCTGGCTCTCGGTCGAGGCCCCGGCGTTGCCCAGGGCGACGAGCGCCGAACCGAACCGGCTGTAGTCGCTCTCGCGGAGCTTGAGGACGTTGCCGAGGACGCCGAGCGAGTCGGCTGCCTGCTGGGCTGACAGATCGGTCGTGACGCCCAGGAGCGCGGTGACCCGGATGAACTCGCGGATGCTCTTGGTCGGGACGCCGAGGGCGCCCGCGGTCTCGCCGAGGCCCGCGAGCTCTGTCGCGGCGATCGGGATCTCCGTCGCCATCTGCCGGATCTCTTTCGAGAGCGCGGCGAGCTCGGGCTCCGTCGCGTCGACGGTCTTGCGGACGCCCGCGAACGCGTCCTCGTAGGCGATCGAGGCGGAGACGACCGAGCCCAGGGCCAGGGCGAGCGCCACGAGCGTGACGGCCGCGAGCTTGGCCGCCTGCCGGCCCATCCGCGCCAGCGCGCCACCCGCGCGCGAGAAGCCGCCCCGGAGCTTCCCGAGCCGGCCGTCGAGCTTGTCGACCGAGCGCTGCACGCCCGCGAGCCCGCGGTGGAACCCGCCGGTCGAGGCGCCGATCGCGACGAGCAGCTTCGCGAGCGTCATGCGGGCGGCGCCTTCGGGTCAGCCGGGTGGCCGCCCAGGGCGAGCATCAGCGCGTTGATCTTCGCGTGGTGCGCGGACCGCCGTGCCTCGAACGACTCGTCGTCCTCGTCCTCGTCAGGGCTCTCATCGGAGCCCGCACCGAACGGCTCGAACCTGAGGGTGAACTGGTCAGGGGTGAACGGCGTGCGCTGCCGCTTGGGGTCGCGGTTGACGTTGGCGATCGTCGACGCGACGACCCCGGCCCGCAGGTCGTCTCGCTCGGGCCCGAATGGCTCCAGCTGGTCGTAGGCCCAGTACTCCGCGAACTCGCGGGACGAGACCCTCAGCTGCAGCTCGCCGATCGGGATCCCCATCGCGAGGCTCAGGCGGAGCCAGAATCGCCGCTCGGGTCGTTTCCCAGTTCGGCCGTGAGGTTCTCGATCGCCTCGTCGTCCAGGCCGGCGAGCTCGGACGCCTTGTCGAACACGCGCTGGAGCGCGAGGGCGCTCTTCTGGCCGAGCGCCACGACGTCGGCGTCGTCGAACACGCGGTTGCCGGCTTCGTCGATCGCGGCCATGACGACGAGCTTCGCCCGGGCGTTGCGCAGGTTGATGTCGCGGTTCTTGCCCTTGCCCGAGAGGATCGAGGCCTCATAGCTGTCGCGCTCGCGACCGGTGAGCCCCTTCACCCGAACGGTGCCGCCCCACTCGGGGACGGCGACGTCGGCCGTGACATAGTCGGCTGCCGCGAGGATCGCGTCGCGCGAGAGGAGCGCGCCGGCGCCGGTGTTCCTGCCTGCCATCTGGGGAGCCTCCTGCCTAGACGAGGACGGGCTCGCCCGAGATCTTCAACGTGATCTCGGCCGACTGCTTCCCCACCACGGGGGAGGCGCCGGAGAACCCGGTGACGAGCGCGGCGAACTGCCAGCGCGAGGGGCCGGCGTCCGTGAGCACGAGCCGCCAGTTCTTGAGCGTCCGGTTCTTGAGGGCCGCGAGGACGCCGGTCGACTGGTTGTGGGTGGCGTCGGTCGGGATGAAGTTGATCGGGAAGGTGACCTGGCCCGACCGCTTGATCGTCGCGATGAACTCCTCGTAGCCGCCCGGGCTCGAGTGGTTGGTGGTCTCCTCGGTGTCGACGGAGAGCTCGGGGCCCGCGATGTCGCCGACCTCGGCGATCGTCGTGAAGGCCTCGGGCGCGCCCCCGTCGCCCATCTGGAGGAGGGTGCCGAAGCTGGACAGGGCGCCGCTCATCGGGAGCCTCCTAGCTCAGCGCCGGGAGGCGCACGACGCCGAACGCGACGTCGGTCGCGCTCGCCGCGAAGTACAGCTGGCCGTCGGCCTGGCGCCAGCCCTCGATCGGGAACCGGAAGATCGCGATGTCGCCGGCGGCGAGCGAGTAGGCCGTGATGTCGCCCGTACGGCCCTTGTCGTCCTTCGTGCTCGAGACGGTCAGGGTCTGGGCGCCGACGTTGCCGTTCTTGACGACGAGAACCTCGCGCCCGGTGAGCGGGAAGCCCGCGCCGTCGGCGAACGACGCGCCCGCGTTGGTGAACACGATGTCGGCGCTGTTCGCGGCGATCGGGAGGGTCGGGGGATACCCCGGCGTGATGTCCTGGACGGGAACGGCGAGACGAGCCATCGGCGGCTACTCCTCCTTCGGAGCCTCTGACAACTGGGCGCGGTGCACGGTCGCGAGGTGGGTGACGACGAGGGCCGTGCCCTCGAGCGTCGCGTACGGACAGAGCGGGCAGCCGTAGTTCGGCAGGCCCGCCCAGGTCCCGATCTGGTAGGTCTCGGGATCGGGCTTCGGGGGAGCGTTCCGCGCGGAACGCCGCTTGGCCGTCATGCGGTGGCCTCCCGGTGGGTGATCTCGGCGTCGAGGATCCGCCGGTAGAGCCCGGTGTTGGGCTCGTCGTCGTCGAGGTCGGCCACGACCCGCGACAGGCCGACGGGCACGTCGCCCATCGCACCCCGGTACCCATTGAGCAGGACGCGCAGCTCGTCTGCGACGGCGTCCGCCTGGTCGGGGTCTTCCGCCCACACGTCGAGCTGGATCCGCGGCGAGGCGAGCCCGTCGGGCCCGGTGTGGCTCAGGCCCCGAGCGGTGTCGATCCGCCGGTACAGCACGAGCGGGAACACAGGCTCGCGCGGCATCCGCCGCGGGTAGATGCGATCGCCGGCCGCCGTCCGGCCGGACAGGTAGGCGAACAGGCCGCCGCCCGTGAGGGTGGTCACCCGCGGGCCGCCTTCCGGAGCAGGTCGCGCAGCGCCTCGCCGACCTCGTCGCGGGCTTCGTCGCGCTTCTCGTCGAACGCCGGCCGCAGGTACGGGTGACCGGCGAAGCTGTAGCGCCGGCCGAGGCTGTCGCGGCCCATGAAGCCGAGTTCCTCGCGCCTCGCGTACTCGACGTCCGTCCCGACCATGACCTCGGCCTCGTCGCGGCTCGAGCGGACGGGCTCGATGTGCAGCGACTTGGCCAGCGTCGCGGTCACCTTGTGGACGTTGACCTTGGCCTGGTTGAGGACCGGCAGGGCGCCTGCGGTGGCCGCGTCGAGGAGCAGCTTGCCCGCGGTCGCGGCCTCCAGGCGCGCGATGGCCCGGCGGAGCTCGCGGCCGCCCGTAACCGTCATCGTGAACCCGTCGCCCATCAGAGGCCCGCCTCGGCGACCGGCGACGCGATCCGGGCCTCGAGGACGGTGAACCCGGTCTGGCTGTCCGTGTCGGGCCGGACGATGTCGTAGATCCCGGCGTGCTGGCCCGAGACGACGAGGCGCATCGCCGCGGTGATCGCGGGCCACGCGCCGGCGAGACCGATGCGGTGCGTCGTCTCGGCAGCGGTGAGCTCGGAGCTCCGGCTCTCGCCGCGGCGGGTGAAGATCATCGGCGCAACGGCCGCCGGGATGTCCGCGAGGCCCGTGACCGGGCTCCAGGCGTGGACCTCGGCGCCGGAGGCCGTCCGGGTGGGCGTGTCGGCCTCGACGGTCGCGGCACTCGGGTAGAACCCGTGGGCGATGAGCCGCTCGGCAAGCCGCGGGTGCACGAGGCTGCTAGGCACCTCGGATGGCCTCGGCGACGATGCGCTCGCGGGCGCTGAAGTCGTCGACGACGATCTCGGCCCAGTCGAACGCGGCGACCTCGCCGACCGCGGCGGCCGCCTGGTCCCGCAGCCGGCCCGCGTGCTCGCGCAGGGCCTTGGCTACCGCCGGGCCGTCGGTCTCGAGGTCGAGCAGCTTGATCTTCTTCGCGACCAGCGCCTCGCTGCTCGCGATGATGTCGAGCGCCTGCGCGGCCGCCAGGCGGACGTCGTTGCCCTCGAGGGTGAGCAGCGTGGCGAGGTCCGCGTCCGAGATCAGGGTGTGACGGTACGTGATGACGATCGCCGCGCCCAGGGGCGGGATGCTGCCGACGAGAAACGTGCAGACGCCCGGTGCGAGGTCGAATGTGTAGTCGACGCCCTCGGTCTTCACGACACCCGCGACGAAGACCGTGACGCTCCCGGCGACGACCGGACTCTGGGGGACGCGGAACTCGACGGTCGCGCCGTCGCCGGTCGCGGTCGCTCGATCGTGGTACTCGGGGTCTGCCGCCAGGAGGCGGACGGTCGCGACGGTCATCGGCCGGCAGGGTACGAGTGGGCGCCAAGGCGACCGCTTGCCCCGACGCCCTAGGACGACGTCATCGTGTCCGAGGAGGCGGTCGCCCGCTGGGAACGGCCCATCCGGGCCGGGTCGTGCCCGAGCTCGATCGACCCGCTGGGCGGCCCGCCACCGGTGGCCGTCACCGTCGGCGCGAAGGCCGCGAGCACGAGCGCGATCGAGCCAGGCGTCACCAGCTGGTGGTCCGTCGCCATCACACCGGGCGCGAACGCGGTGAGCCCGAGCGAGGCGGCACCCGGGACCGCGACGGCCGGTACCAGGATGCTCGGGGCGTAGAGCCCGAGAGCGAGCGCCAGCGCGGCCGGCGTCACGACCCGGTGGTCCGAGAGGAGGGCTTCCGGCGCGAACGCCGTCAGGCTCAGCGTGCGGGGCGCCGGCGAGATGGAGACGAGGTCGCTCACGACCGCATCGGGCGCGAACGCCATGAGTGCCAGACTGGAGGCGCCTGGGACAACGGTGAGCCCAGCGCCCGCGGTGATGCCTGGCGCGAACGTGGTCAGTGTCAGCGCGGCCGGGTCGGGCGTGACGAGCCTGTGGTCCGACGCTGTCACGTCTGGGGCGAAGGCCGTGAGCCCGAGAGTCGCGGGGTCCGGCGTCGCGACGGTCCCGAGGATGACCGACGTGGCCAGCGGCGCCAGGGCAAGGCTGGCAGTCGCCGGGGTGACGACCTGGTGATCGGACGACGTGACGACGGGGGCAAGCGGCGAGAGCGCGAGGGACGCGACGACGGGCGTGACCGTGAGGTTGTCCGAGACGGCCACCGTGGGGGCGAACGCCGCGAGCGCCAGTGATGCCACGCCCGGGGTGGCGACCTGGTGGTCGCTGGCCGTGACGGTCGGGTCCAGTGGCGTCAGGGTGAGGCTCGCGGCACCGGGGGTGACGGTCTTGTGATCGGACGGCGAGACCGTCGGCGCGTACGCTGTCAGGGCAAGGCTGGCAGTCGCCGGGGTGACGACGGTCCCGAGGATGATGTTGGCCGCGAACCCGGCGTCCGTCGCGTCTCGCGGGAAGCGGCCTGCTCCGGCGAGGGTGTTGTTAGCCGCGATGGTGGCCGTGCTCTCCAGCACCAGCTCGGCACCCGACTCGACCGAGTAGGGGGATCCGACCGTGTAGGTCGTGACGAGGCTGCCGGCGTCGTCCTTGAACTTGTTGCCCTCGGAGTAGATGAACCCCTCGGCCGACGTCGGGTAGCTGGCGGGGCGCTCGGTGTAGAGCGCATGGTTGTCGGTCGTGTACGCCGTCGCGTGGTAGTAGCACCGCCGGACGTTGGCGAGGCTCTTGACCAGGACCGTCGTGCCCGCGAAGTAGCCGTAGGGTGCCGTGCTGGCGTTGTACGCCGGCTGGGTTGACCAGATCAGGCAGTTGGCCACGTCCATCGTGATGAACGACGGCACGCTGCCGATCTCGTTCATGTCGTAGGCCGCACCGGGCTGCCGATAGCCGCCGTTGTAGAACAGGCAGTGGTCGAAGCTCACCCGGTCGGACAGGTCGCCCACGTAGGCCGGGTAGTTGTACGCCGGCGGCGAGCCGCCGTAGTCGCCGTTCGGGCCGAAGAAGCACCACTGGACCGTGACGTGGTGCGTGCCCTCGGTGATGTCGACGCCCCGCCACGCGAACCCGGAGAACGAGCAGTGGTCGACGAGGATGTCCTGGCTCTTGGTGCCCGCGTAATCGCGGAACTGGAGCGCGCCCTCCCACTGCGTCGCGCAGTCGCGGAACGCGATGTCGCGGATCACGATGTTGCGGCAGCCGTCGAAGCGGAGCGCCTGCCCGCTGATCGTGACGCCGCTCGACTGGCTCGAGCCGTCGATGACGATGTTCGTCAGGTTGTCGAGCTGGAGCTCGCTCGTCGCCAGCGTGACCGCCGCCACGTCGAAGATGATGTTGCGGTTGCTGGCCGAGAGCGCGTCGCGCAGGGTCCCGGCTCCGGTCCCGTTGCCGCCGTCGGTGACGTGATAGTCGCTCCGGGCGGTGGCGGACAGGGCGTTGCGTCCGAAGCCGACGGCGCTGAGGTTGCTCACCGTCGGCGCGTACGCGGTCAAGGCCAGCGATGCAGTCGCCGGGGTGACGACCTTCGGTCCGTCAACAACCACCGTCGGCGCGTACGCCGTCAGGGCAAGGCTGGCAGTCGCCGGGGTGACGACCTTGTTGTCCGGCGGTGCCACATCGATGGACGCCCACCACGCGGCGATCCGGGCCGCGCTGATGGCCGTGGGGAAGTACGCGATGTAGCCGACGCGCCCGTCGAGATTGAGCGTCGTGCCGCCGACCGCGGCCCCGATGTGGATGGCGTCCGTGCTGCTGCCGTAGGTCGGGTTGGCCGTCGAGTCCGTGATGTCGACGCCGTCCTCGTACAGGACGTGGGTCGTCCCGTCGTAGGTGACCACGTACATGTGGCGGGACGTGTTGTTGAGGACCGAGCTGTAGGTGTGAACACCGCCCGTGAGTTGCCCGGCGCTGATCCACTGGCCCCCGGAGTCGAAGCCGAAGCGGGGCGCGTCACCGCCCGTGTTGCCCTTCAGGAACAGCTCACCGTTCTCGACCACGTCGCGCGCGACGACGATGGCGAGGGTGAACGCACCGTCCGCGCGGTCGATCCACGCGCCGGTCGGGACGGTGATGTGGCCGGTCGAGCCGTCGAGGTCGATCGAGGTATCGGCGGCGACGAGCGCCGTGGCCCCGAACGTGGCGCCGGTCTGGAGCGTGCCGTCGTGCCCGTTGCCGGACGCGTCGCTGACGGTCGTGCCGCCGGTCTCGTTGCCCCGCAGGAGCATCGTCGGACCGTCGGAGAGCATCTCCTCCAGCAGCGAGCTGAGCACCGACACGCCGAAGAACACGATCGAGGTGACGCCGGTCTCGGCCGCGCCCTGCGTGCCCGTCGCCGTGATGTCGCCCGTGCCCGGCGTCGTGACCGTGCGATAGGCCATGTCGCCCGCCATATCGTTCGACGTCGCGGAGCTGATGGCCGTCGCGGGCCACTCGGTCAGGGTGCCGAGTGTGGCGCCGGTCTGGGTCCAGCTGGGGACCGTGAGCGCGCTGTTGTCGCGGGTCGTGTGGATGACGAGCCCGATGCCACCGGCGGCGATGCCGGGATCCGCGAGGCTGACGCTGATGCCGGTCGCGTTGGTCGTGTTGCCGTTGGTGGCGAGCGGCGTGTTCCACGTGTCGCCCGCGTCCTTTTGGAGCACGCCCGCGACCGCGATGCCGGGCGCCGAGGTCGTTCCCCAGCTGACGGTCGGGTTCGTCTCGGCCGCGCTCGCGGCCTCGCGGTAGAACAGGACCTGGCGGACCGATCCGGTGCCGTTGCCGTTGGCGACCGTGCCGTCAGCGTAGGTATAGAGGCGCGTCCAGCCGGTCGCCGGGTTCGTGATCGTCGGGTCGGCCGTGTACGGCTTGCACGCCGCGACCACGAACAGCATGTCGCCCGCGGCGTGCGCGGGCAGCGTGACCACCTGCGTCGCGGAGTTGCTGTCGGCCCACGCCCCGACGTTCTTGGCGGAGGCCGCCATGGCGGCTAGGCCAGGGTGAGGACGCCGCTCGCGTTGGCCGCGACGGTCAGCGTGTTGCCGGCCGTGGCGGTCACGTCAGCCGGGGTCGAGTCGAGGAGGCAGTAGCAGAGCACGTTGCCCGCCACCTCGTAGATCTCCCCGAAGCGGGCCGTGATCGAGCCGCCCGCCGCGGTCCAGACCGGGTCGGTCTGGATGTCGACGGTCACGGTCGTCGTGCCCGACAGCGTGAGGGTGATCGCGATCCCGCCGGTGGTGTAGCCGTTAGCGTTCGCGTGCTCGTTGGTGACGCCCGCGTGGGTCGTCGAGGCCGGGCCGATGTTCGACGTCGACAGGAGCAGCGCCATCTTCCAGCTGTCCGTGTCGATGTCGAACGTGCCGTCGAGGAGCTTCGTTCGGGCCCCGTTCGGGAGGGTCCAGGTGCCTGCGGCCATGGGTCAGCCCTCCCCGGGCAGCGTGGCGAGCCCGGCCGGGACGTCGGCTTCGGGCAGCGGATGCTCGCGGAACCATCCGAGGGCCGCATGGAGGACGGCCTCGTCGTGGTCGCCGGCGGCCCCCATGGCGACGATGACCCCCGAGGCGTCGGCGACCACGGTCCGGCGCAGGTGCTGCGTGCTCCGGAACCCGTAGTCGGCGAGGGCGGCCTCATCCTCGGTGACGGTGAAGCGCGCCGCGGCGAGCCTGGCGCGCAGGATGGAGGGGACGACCACCCCCACCTCGATCGCGCCGCGCACCGCGAGCGCGAACGGCTCGTCGTGGCGCTCGTCGGTCGCCTGGTCGATGACGAACGCGAGATTCGCTGCCTGCATCAGGGCCTCCTAGATCGTGGCCTCAGAAACGAACGTGCCCCCGACGCCGGACGTCGGGGGCACGTTGGGCGTCGCCAGGCAATGGGCCTATGACGTCGGCGGGCTTCCCGCCTTGCCGGGCTCGGACGGCTCCGGCTCGGGTTCGGTCTCTGGTGCTGGCTCGGTGGCCGCCTCCTCGAGGGCCCTCACCCGCTCGCCCAGCGCCGTCACGACTCCGCCGAACGCCGTGACGAGGTCCTCGAGCGCCTTGATCGCCGCTCTCGCCTCCCCGTCGACGGCCGGCCCGGTCGCCCGGGTAGCGGCGGGGGCCGGCGCCGGAGCGCCAGCCGGGTGGAAGCCCGCCACGTGGGCCTCGAGGGCCTCCGCGGCGTCCGCGCCCGTGAAGCGAGCGGGGCAGGCCTTGCACTTGGTCGTGGCCATCGTCGCCTCCCTACGCGCCGGAGCCGTTGCTGGCGACGGTCATCTTCGGGTCGATCCGCGAGCCCCCGAGGACGTAGCGGATCTTGTAGGCGATGCCGTCGTTCTCGAAGCTCCCGTCGAACGGGCTGACCTCGCCGCCGCCGACGCGGACCGCGTTGGGGGCCTTCATGAACAGCTCGGGCTCGGCCCGGCCGCGCAGGAAGCCCATCCGGAGCGCCGGCCGGCCGGCCGCGGGCGCCGCGTGGAGGAACCACGAGGTCTTGCCGTTGGCCGTGGAGGCCACGTACGGGATGTACGGGTTCACGACCAGCTGGACCTTGGACTTCATCCAGTTCTGCGCGATCAGCTTCTGGTTGGTCACGCCGCCGGCCTCGATGAGCTCGAGCTGGATCGCGTTGAGGATGTTCTCCGCCGTGACCTGGAGGGCCGGCGGGACCTCGAGGGTGACGACCTCGATCAGGATCGGCTGGCCGTCGGAGTCGGTCTGGCCCGCGAGCACGGTGTAGCCGTCCTGGAGGCCGGCGATCGAGAGCGCCGGGTTGTTCGACGCGCCGCCGTTGGCCACGTTGATGATGTTCTTGTTGCCGGCCGTGTAGAGACTGGCGTGCGGGCCGTTCGCGTCGACGTGGAGCTCCGTGGCGAACAGGTCCTCGGTCCGGCGGGCGGCCCGTGCGAAGCGCTCGGGGACCCTGCTGAGCTCGTCGAAGTCGTCGTTCACGAACGCCTCCCAGAGGAAGGGCATCGCGGCGCCGTACTTCTTCACGCCCCACTGGATCTTGGACTCGTCGAGCTTGCGCTCGGGGTACTCGTCGCCCTGGGGCACGATGCCGAGCGGCGCCTCGCCGCCCATGACGTCGAACTCCTTGACGTCGCGGAAGTCGCGGACCTCCTTGCGGCCGGCGTAGGCCGGCCAGGTCGGCGCCCACTCGCGGTACTTGCCGAGCATCGAGCGGTCGATCACGTCGCCGAACAGGAGCGGGAAGTCGCTCGTCGACATCGCCTCCTTGAGGAGGTAGATGTCACGGTGCGAGCCGCCGGTGACGGCGTTCGCGAAGACCTCGGCGAACAGCGCGAGGCGGGAGAGGTAGGCGGGCTCCGAGGCACGCCGGCCCTGGCTCGCGAGCCGGACCGATGCCCCCTCGCCGGAGAAGATCCGCGCGGCATCGGCCTGGTCGGACCGGATGGACTCGATGAGGGAGAGGAAGGTGTCCATCTCAGTACCCCAGCCGCACGAGGATCGTGGTCGTGGCGCCCGCCAGGACCGCCTCGAGGGCGTAGCCGAACCTGACGCCGTTGGGCCCGAGGTCGAGCTCGCCGAGCGCGTTGTCCCAGTAGACGATGTCGCCCGGGGCGACCGCGACGTTCGCCGGGACGTCGTTGACCCCCTTCACCGCGAGGGCGTAGACGCCCTCGGTGTCGACGGTCGCGGTCCCGACCGTGCCCTTGGTGGCGTCGGTCACCTCGTCGATGATCGCGACGCCCGGGATCTGCCCGACGGCGACGGGATCGCCGGACAGCACGAGGTCGCCGGCGCCCGAGCCGTTGACGGCCGAGACGTTGAGGGTGAGGTAGCGCCCGTCCGCGCGGCGCCGGTTCTTGGCCATGGCCTAGTGGCTCCTTCCGCCCGCGGCGACCTTTGCCTCCGCCTCCGAGAGCCCGAACGCCCGCCCGAGGGCGGTCCCGATCCGGGCCTCGCTCTCCTTGACCTGCGCGTCGCCGCCGGCCGAGCCCATCCCGGTGATCCGGCCCGAGCCGGTCACCCTCGCGAGGTACTCGACCTCGGCCCCGACGGCCTTGGTGACAGCCTCCTCGAGCACCGGCACGTCGAGCTTCCCGTCCTTGGTCGGCGGGTTCTTGGCGACCGCCTCGAGGAGTCGCTCGCGGGTCATGTCCGGGAGGCCCTCGACCTTGGCGAGCGCGGCTGCGACGACGTCGCGCGCCTCGCGCAGGATCGCGCCCTCCCGCAGCCGCGCGGCCTCGGCCCGCTCGGTGTCTCGCTCACGCAGCGCCTCGGCGAGCGCGTCGCGGGCCTCCTTGAGTTCCTGCTCGGACACATCGTCTCCTTCCGCGATGGGCTCACTGGTGGCGCGGCCGCGGGCCGCCTCGAACAGACTGATGACCTGGCCGCCAGCGCCGGCCTGGGTGACGAAGTCGATCGAGCCGCCGGCGTCGATCGACTCGATGACGGGCCCCTTCTTGCCCTCGGCCACGCCCGTCTTGCGGTGGCCCGAGGCGACGATCGACACGCCGATGTGCGGCGCCAGCTCCTCGATGTCGGCCCGGTAGGGCGTCCGGGCCTTGGCCTCGGCGTACATCCCGGGCCCCGCCGGACCCTGCGCCTGCCAGACCGGCGCCGACGTCGTCACCGCGGCGATCGTCTTCACCGAGCGCTCCGGGCGCTCCTTGGCCTCGGTGACCGTCGGGTGGTCGAAGTGCATGTGGGTCCCGGCCGGGAAGACCTTCGGGATGTCGCGCTTGAGCACGGCCTCGCTGTAGTAGCCCGACGAGCCCCAGCCTGGCGCGATGATCCGGATCGGGAAGCTGCCGTCTGTGCGGACCGCCTTCTCGACCAGGGGCACGATCTCGCCGACGAGCTCAGCCTCCTCGAGGTCATCCGCATCCCCGCCGGCGGCTTCCTTGACCGGCGTGTAGACGGTCGAGGTCGTGACCTTGGTCGCGGTGCCCAGGGTGACGGTGCCGTCGTCGGCGATCGTGTAGGCCTGCTGCCAGAGGGTCGTCCCGGTCGGCGTCTCCTCCTCGTACACGAGGCGGTCGTCGTACACGTCGCGGATCCAGCAGTAGAAGCCGGCGCCCTGGGGCTTCGTGGCCTTGAGGGCAGCCGAGAGCTGCTTGCGGACCTCGTCGTGGCTGAGCTCGGCCTCCTCGAGGATGGTCCGTGCCTCGGCGAGCGAGAGGCGATCGAGGTCCGCCGGTGAGAGGTCGCCGAGCGACGGCACGGTACTCAGACGTCGGGCGATCTCGACGAGACGGGTGAGGGCGTTCATCGGCCGGCAGGGTACGGGTGGGCGCCAAACGCCCCCCTTGGCGGGCTCACGACGGCTTGCGGCGGTAGAGCGTGGTGCAGCGGCAGCCCGGGTGGGCGGTCGGCTGCTGGTGGCCTGAGCCGAACGCCGCGTCGATCGGGATCCAACCCTGGGCGGCGTTCGACACGCAGTCCGGATCCACGCGGCGATCGCCGACGTCGAGCCAGCTCTTCTCCATCTCGAGCCCCGCCGCCGCGACGCCGTCGGCGACGATCCTGTTGCCCGCCTCGTAGGCGTCGCCGATCTCCGTGACGGCCACGAGCTCGGCGCGGCTCCGGATGTGCTCGAGCGGGGAGCCGACGGCGAACGCCCGGTACGCCGCCCGGATCTCGCGGGCGATCGCGCTGTAGCTCCGGCCGGCCGCCGCCCCCTCGCTGATGATCCGGCCGATCTCGTCACGCGTCGCGTCGTTGATCCCGGCCACCCGCAGCGCCGGATGCGTCTCGAGCCAGGCGACGGCGCGCGGGTTCGAGAGCTCGAAGGCATCCCGGATCCGGAGCTCGGCGATCGCCGCCCTCGCGCCGTCGAGCATCGCGAGCGCCGCGTACTGGCGGAGCGGGCCCTCGAACAGCACGAGCGTCGCGAGCGCGGCCTCGCCGAAGGCCCGGCGCCAG
Source organism: Chloroflexota bacterium (assembly GCA_040755495.1). GTDB lineage: Bacteria > Chloroflexota > Limnocylindria > Limnocylindrales > CSP1-4 > CAIXZV01. The sequence continues at coordinate 31,786 of JBFMAT010000002.1, read as the reverse complement.
ACCTCCTCCTCGGGCAGCGCCTCGCGAAGGTTCCGCGCGGAACGACGGGCCTCGGTCGCCGGCGCGCGTCGGCCCAGGAGGGCGAGGAACGTGGAGCCCTGCCGCCGGAACGCCTTCGCCATCGCCGCCTGGAGCGCGCGCTGGTGGGGCGCGGTGGCCCGGGCCTTGCGGCGCCGGGCGTCTGCCTCGAGGAACACGTCGAGCGCCGCGGCGAGCTCGCGAGCGGCCGCCGCGGCCGCGGGCCTCATGCGACCTCGAGGAGCTTGCGCGCCGCGTCGCGCACCTCGCGCAGCGTCTCCGCGACCTCGTCAGCGGGCGGGACGGTGGATCCGGAGCCCGGCACTGCGGGTGCCGCCGGCGGCTCCGGGCGGAGTTCGGCCCAGGTCGTGCCCTCGGGGACGAGCTGATCGAGGATCTCGTCGACGTCGACCATGCCCAGGGCCTGGAGCAGGAGCGTCACCGCGGTTCGCGGGTCGATCGTCCCGGCCGGCGGCTTCCCATCGAGCGTCGCGGCATTCACGATCGCCTCGACGCGCGCGACGATGTCGCGCTCGAGGATGTCCGGGAACGTGACGTCGATCGGCGGCGGGACATCGCTCTCGGTCCCGTCGGCATCGGTCACGCTGACCGCGAGCCGCACGAGCTCGGCGTCGTCCTCGTCGGCCGTCAGCGTGACGACGCCGGCGAGCGGTCCGTTCGCCTTTCGCGCTGCCTGCTCGATGACGTACAGCAGGATGTCCGTGATCGTGTCCGCCCACAGCGTCTGGCGGTCGAGCATCTTGAGCTCGGTCGGCCGGTCGAGCGTCTTCGCCGTCGCGAGGTTGCCGACCTCGGCGTCACCGAACAGGATCGTCTCGGGGATGCCGGTGCCGGCCGAGACCATGAGGCCCAGGCGCCGACCGTCGTCGGGATCGGGGAGCGCGTTGCGCGTCTGCATCGCCTCGAGCCTCGCGCCGGGCGTGCTGATGAACGTCGAACCGGTGACGGGCGCCGGGTTGGTCTCCTGGCCGCCGCCGCTGCCCAGGGTGCTGCCGAGCTTGGTCTTCGCCGCGGCGACGGCGGCCGACCCGCCCTCGGTCGTGAGCTTGTGCGCCCAGCGGGCCAGGGCGGCCCGGAGCGTCGCGTAGCGCTCGAGGTCCTTCGTGACGGCCTTGGCCCAGTCGAGCGCGGAGTAGACCTCGGGCACCCCGAAGCGCATCCCCTCGAGGCCGCCGACCTTCACGTGGAGCACCGGCTGGTCCCAGTGGACGGGGTGGCCACCGATCGTGTCCGGGCGCCCGGCCGCCGGCGGGCGGTACCGGAAGTCGGGGTAGTAGGCGGTTCGCTCTTCGCTCCCCGTGTTGCCCGTCTCGACGTCGAACGTGCGCTGTCGCCAGACGCGCTTGTAGAACCAGGGCTCCTTGTCGTCCTCGGGGTTGGTGATGATGTCGCCCGCGAGGATCTCGTCGACCGGGATCGTGCGCACCAGAACGCGACCGCTGGAGTTGTTCGTGAACAGCACGAAGAACAGGTTCGACGTGATCTGGAGCTGGATCTCCTTCATCGTCCGCGCCTGGTGGCTCGAGAGCTCGGCCTGGTTCTTCGGATGGTCGAGGAACCGCTGGACGACGGCATCGATCTCGTCGGGCTTGGCCTCGATGTTCACGCCCTGGCCCCAGACGTAGAACGCCTGGACGTTGACGGCGCGGTTGATGAGCGGGTTCTTGAGGTACGCCAGGCGGGCGAGCGTGATGATCTTGGAGAGGCCGTCACGGCTGAACTCCGTCGCGCCCTCGAGACTCAGGCGGATCCAGTCGGTGTCCTCGAGCGCGAGCTCGAGCTCGGCGAGCCGCTCGGTGAACAGCCCGATCGTGTCGAGGAGCTGCCCGTTCTCGCGGAGCACGTCGGCCTTCGTCTTGGTGGTCACAGCGGGCTGATCCTCTCCTCGGGCTCGGAGCTCCCGGCGGGGATCTCGAGCGATTCGAACGCGAGTTCGGTGAAGCCCCAGACGACGGCGTCGAGGCGGTCGGGGCTGTCACCCTCGCCCGGCACCCACTCGCACAGCTGGTCCTCGAGCATCGGGAACTCGCCGACGTGCGAGACCAGGAGCTGCTCGTAGAGCGAGCTCACGGGCTCCGCACGGATCGCCTTGCCCCGGCTCGCGTGGACGGCCTTGAACGGCACGCGCTGGTCGACCGTGCGGATGACGAACTCGACCATCTCGCCGCCGTTGTTGACCTCGCCGACGATGAGGTCTGCCCGGTTGCGGTGGTACGCGGTCACCGCGGCGCTGCCCCACTCGCGCGGGGTGCCGCGGAGCGTCGCGTCCTCGAGGACGAAGCCGTGGAGGTGGCGGACCGGAGGATGGGCCTCCGCGAGGGCCGGGTCCGTGACCGGATGCGCCGGCACGATGCCCATGCCCACGACGAGAATGCCGGTCTCGGCCGAGTCCTCGGACGACGTCGCCTCGGGGTCGACCGCGACGACCACCCGCACGAGGTCCGGGTGCTCGCGGACCCGCATCACGTCGAGGGTCTCGCGCCGCCACAGCGCGCCCGGGACGTCGTCGAGCATCTCGCCGCCGAGCTCCTGGCGGCCCTTCCGCGTGCCACCGAAGAGCTTGTAGAGCTCGCGCCGGATGTCCTCGGGCAGATGCGGGTTGTCGTCGGTGGTGGGGATGCGGCCGTCCGCGGTGAGCGCGCGCACACTGCGCGGGTCGGCGAGCAGCTCCTTGAGCTTCTTGCGCGGCTTCGGCGTGGTCGTGACGACGACGCGCGGGTCGGGCCCCAGGCGCAGGCCGAACATCGCCTGGTCCCACGCCTCGTCGAGGTAGCGCCAGGCGGCCAGCTCCTCGGCCCAGATGCGGCACCGGTTGCCGCCGGCGCGGAGGCGCTCGACGTCGTCGGGGGTGAACGCGCCGAAGAGCTTCGCCTCGGAGCCGCCCGGGAAGCGGATGATCGTCCCGCCGCCGGTCTGCACGATCCGGGCCCGGGGCTCGTGGACGCTGATTCCGGCGGGGGCCTTCCAGCAGGCCTCGACGGCGTCGCCCAGCGTCGGGGCGATGATGCTCATCCGGTGGGGGATCGGGCCGCGGAGGCAGGGCGGATCCTCTCGCACGTGCCGGACCATGTCGAAGCTGCCCGTGTCGCTCTTGCCGGTGCCGCGACCGGCGACGAGCAGCCAGTAGCGCCAGGCGCCGTCGGGCCGCCGCTGGTAGGGCTCGGGCGTCCAGGCCTTCGCCCGGACCGCGGCACCCTGCTCGAACAGGCCGGCCGCGATCTGGAACGGGTTCGGGGCGGTCGCCTGCATCAGTTCCGCTCGTCGGCCGAGGGCCCGACTGCGACGAGCTCGCGGACCAGCGCCTCCTCGGCCTTCGTCCGAGCCTCGCCGGCGACGCCGGCAGCGTCGAGCGCCGCGGTGAGGACCTGGTGGATCGTGAACCCGATCTCCTCGGAGAGCTTCATGTCGCGCTCGGCGACGTCGGAGTCGACCGTCTCCTTGCCGACGAGCCCGCCGGTCCGGAGCGTACGGTCGGCCAGCGCGATCGCCTCGGCGAGCGCGATCCGGGGCGTCTTCCCCTCGCGGATGTCGTCGACGACCTCGACCAGGAGGCGCCCGACCGCGAGGACCTGGCCGTGGGCGTGGCGGACGACGTCGCGGAGCAAGGCGAAGGGATCACCGTCGCCGTGCGGGACGCCGAGGGCGAGCAGCGCGAGCTCGGCGGCCTCGCGCCGTGCATGGCGGCGGCCGTTGGGGCTCGATCCGCCGTGAAACTTGCAGCGCCCGGTTCCCGGGTGCGACGTGCCGAACCCCTTCGGTTGGCGGCAGTGCTCGGTGCGGCCGGGCTTCCCCTTCGCCCCGCACTGGCGCTTCGGATCGGTGGTCATCGGGCACCGACATCCTTCGTCTCGATCAGGACGGAGCGCATCAGCCGGCGGAAGAGCCACCCGGGCATCCACCAGGGCCTGGCGATCAGGACCCGCGACGTCTGGCGGAACTCCATGCCGAGGGCCGTCCGGATCCGGTGCTCCTGCCAGTCAGCGAGCAGCCGGGTGGCGTGCCGACCGAACGCCTCGGGCGTCGAGGACTTGCGGGCGCCGAGGAACCGGCTCGTCCGTGCGCTCATGCCGGCACAAGGCTGCTCTTGCGCGATGGCACGAGGACCTCGGGGCCGTCCTCGCCGACCGTGACGGCCCTTGTCTCAGCGGGACCGATCTCGTGGATCGACGCAGGGCCGACCATGGCCCGGAAGCACGACTCGATCGAGATCGAGACCGGCGAGGGGCGGGTGACGCGGCACACGTAGCGGCGCTCGGCGGGCCGGCCGACCGGCCAGAAGGCGACGAGGTCAGCCGGATCCCGGATGAGGCCGCATGCCGCGCAGATCACAGTCGCTCACGCCCCGGGCTTGGGCAGCTTCGCCCACAGGGCGCCGATCTGGGCGCCCGCGAGGTCGTACAGCCCGCCGGCCAGGGCGCCGGCGAGGAAGCCCGTGAGGGCGCCCTGCACCGGCTCGCGACCGAGGAAGACCGACGCGAGGATCCCGAGCGTCATCCCGGACACGATGGCGAGCGCCGGGCCGAAGCGGCTCACCGTCGCCTCGGTGAGCGCGAAGGTGCGCTTCCAGAGTTCGACGATGATCGCCGTGACCACGCCGAGCCCGAACAGGGTGAGCAGGTCCTCGACGGACAGTCCGTTGGTGAGGTCGATCATGTCGTCACGCTCCGTAGGTGGCGGCCGCGCGGTCGGCGGCATCCTTCACAGCCGCGGCCGCGAGCTTCTCGGCAGCGTCGATCGCGTCGGCACAGTCGGCGGCAGCGAAGCGCCGGGCGGTCGCCTCGAGCTCGGCCGCGGTCTTGCGGCGCAGCGGGCCGACGTCGGTCACCTTCACCAGCGCGAGGCCCCGCTCCTGGTCGGCGTCGGCGTCGAAGTGGGCGCTGGACACGTAGACGTACGCCCAGCCGCCGGTCCCCGCGGGGATGCCGAAGTCGTCGAGGACGATGGCCCTGGCGAGGGTCACGAGCCGCGTGCCCGAGGTGTCCCGGTAGAGGACCGTTCCGGCCGGCACATCCCGGACGTAGTCGGAGCCCATGATCCGGGCTCCCCCGTTGACGGCCGTGGCCATGGCGCCTCCTGTGATGCGGTCGAGCACCGCCTGGCTGCGCACGAGGTCCCCGTCCTCGCCGCGGTGATTGCCGTACTGCCAGATGTCCCAGTGCCGCTTGGGCTCGGTCGTGGCCTGCCCCGACGGTCCCCAGTTCGCGACCCAGTCCCAGTCCTGGCCGACGTCCCAGAACGCCGACTCGCTCATGTACAGGCCGCACCGGTGGCCGGCCGCCTGGACGCGGCGCACGAACTCGGCGGCCTGGCTGCGGGTGAACGCGCCCTTTCCCTCGACATCGAGGGCGTACAGGTCGACGGCGCCGGCGGCGCGCAGGAAGGCCTCCGCCTGCCGCGCGATCGTGCCGTCGCCGTTGAAGTGGTAGGCGCCAACCCGCAGCCCGGCCTTGCGCGCCTTCGCGACGTGTGCGGCGTACCGCTCGTCGACGCTGGTCCCGTTGGTCGCCCGGGCGATGACGAAGTGCAGGCCCGTGGGCGTCCAGTCGCCGGGCGCCTGCCAGTGCGAGACGTCGATCCCGAGCAGCGCGCCGGGCAGGCTGGGCGGGGTCACGCCGGGAGCCTCAGCAGGTCGCGGATCAGGGGCAGGAACGCCTGGCCGAGGACGCCGAGGACCGTGAGGGCGGCGACCAGGCCGTACATCCGGAGCTCCTGCTTGTCGGCCCGCTCGTCGAGCTTCTTGAGCAGCTCCGTCGACTCGCGGTGGGTCGCGTCCGACGCCCGCTGGTGCCACACGAACTGCTTCTCGAGCACGGTCACGCGAGTCCCCAGGCTCTGGTCGGACGCCCGCCGGCGGGGCGTGCGAGGGAGCCGCTCATCAGCCATCGGCGGGGCGGGCGCGACGAAGGTCTGACACGGCCGGGACCCTACCGCCGCCCGCCAACCCCGACCGTTGGCGCCGGGGGTCAGCCGGTGAGGCCGAGGATCCGGTCGATCCGCCGGTCCTCGCGCTCCTCCTCGATCCGCTGCAGGGCCCTGGCGACCGTGCGTCGCCGGCGCTCGATGTCGTCGATGGCTGCCCGCAGGATCGCGTGCTCGGCTCGCAGGGCGCGCTCGGCCTCGGCAAGCCGCTCCTCAGGGTCCGGGGCGGCGCGGATCTGCCGGATGCGCTCGTCGGACAGGCCGACCTCGGCGCCGATCTGTGCGTTCGACCAGCCGGCCGCGATGAGCTCGCGGATGCGGCGGTTGCGGAGCTTGACCGACTCCCCGGGGCTGAGCGTGACGGGCGTGGCGGACGTAGCGAGCATGCTCCTCCCTCGAACGGCTGGCTTAGTGCTGGCGGCCATCAGGCGGATCGCACCAGCGCCAGCGGCACGCGCCGGCCGCCCATGCTGACGCGGCAGCCCCGGATCTGCCGGATACCCGAGGTCCGAGCCCTCTCGCCCCGACCAGTCTGACGCACTTCGTGCGTGAACTCCCCGGTCAATCGCGCCCGCCCATCCGCGCGCCTGGGGTGCACAGCTTCACCCGCAAATCGTCCGCGGACTGGATGGCGTGGCTTATCTGCCCCGGCGCTACGCCTGCGGGGCATGACCGTCAGAACCCAGTCAGCGGCGGCACCCAGTGTCGCAGTCCTGGACTACCTTCATGCCTCGGCCTGGAGACAGGCCGCCACTCAGCGTGATGCCCAGCCATGAGACGAGGAGCAACACCGATGCAGGAACTGATGGTGGACTTCATCACCTCGCTTGACGGCTACGGCGCAGCCGAGGGCTGGCCGGGATGGTGGGGCCTCCAGGGTCCCGAGTACCTCGCCTGGCTCGCCGAGGAGCCGCGGGACTACACGACCCTGATGGGGGCGACGACCTACCGACTGATGTCCGGGTTCGCGGAGCAGCCGGAGGCATCCGGGATCGACCCCGAGAGCGACGAGGCAGCCAGCATCGGGGAGTTCGCCGCCGCCCCCAAGGTCGTGTTCTCGTCGACCCTGCAGGAACCTCTCGCCATGCCCAATACCCGGCTGGTCCGCAGTGACCCGGTCGAGAGCGTGCGCGCCATGAAGCGGGACGGCTCGATTCCGCTGCGCACGCTCGGCAGCCTCACCCTGTGCCGGTCGTTGCTCGAGGCCGGGCTGGTGGACCGCTTCCGGGTCGTCGTGTTCCCGGTCATCACCGGACGAACGGGTAGCGACCGGATCTACGACGGTTACCCGGACGTCGCCCTCGAGATGGTCGAGAGTCGGACGTTCGACGGCCGCATCCAACTGCTGGAGTACGTGCCGACGATCCTGTCCGGCCCACCCGCCCACCAGCCAACCGCGTGAGCATCCCCACGGCCTTCGTCGCGACTGGAGGCTCTGGGGCCGACGCGGCCCACCGGGCGCGCTGTAGGCGCCTGCGGGAGCGCGCTCGCGCCGTAGGCTGGTCGGATGACGCGCATCGGGCCGGGATACGACTGGGGACAACGATCACCGCGGTGGGCGGGAATCACCAGCGAGGTCGCGGACATCGGCGGTACCCGGGTCCACTACTTGCGGGCCGGTGCCGAGGGCAACGGTCTAACCCATCTGCTCATCCACCCGATGGGCACGGGCGCCTGGTCGTGGATGGATGTGATCGGCCCGCTGTCGGCAAGGGGGCTCGTGATTGCCCCCGACCTGCCGGGGTCGGGACGGAGCCGCCCGCTGCGGCATCGCGCTGGCGACACCTTCGCAGGCGCCGAGTTCCTGGATGACTTCACGACGGCGCTCGGGATCGAGCGCATGGTCGTGCACGGGCATTCGATGGGCGGCCTCGTCGGTGGCCTGTTCGCCGGGCGGGTCCCCGATCGCATCGCACGCCTCGTGCTCACTTCCGCGCCCCTTCCCGGCCTCCCGGACCCACCGCGGTTCCCTGGCGCCTGGCGTGTGGGGCTCCGCATGATGCGGCCTGCGGCTGATGTCCTCGTGGGCGCCGGCCTCCGCCTCAAGGCCGGCAAGTGGCGTCGCTGGGTCGATGATCGGGACCCTCGCCTCGGGACGGAGGTGTCCCGGATGTCGCCCGAGCTCCTGTCGCTCGCGGCGGAGGAGATCGGGCGCCTCGTGCTCCCATGGCGCGTCGAGGGGGCCGTGGACGCTGCCATCTCGGTCGTCCGCGCCCTGACCGTCGATGAAGCCAGGACTCGGGAGGCGCTCGACTCGATCATGGCCCCGACGCTGCTGCTCTGGGGTGCCGACGACCGGGTGATCCCGCGGCGCCTCATCGACGAGGTCGAGGCGGCGCATCCCAGCTGGAGCTCGCGCACGATCGATGGCGTTGGGCACCTGCTGCCCTGGGAGTCTCCCGAGTTGTACGTCGAGCTGGCCGGATGAGGGCCCCCCACCTCGCCACGGAGCGCGGATCGCCGTGCCGGGAGTCGGGCGCACGACCGTGGTCACGCGACGCGACCGGACGCCGGAGCGGACGAGCGCCGTCTTCGCCCGCGTCGCGGTGATCCCGATCGGCGCGCTGTCGCCGTAGGGCGGGCTGGTCGGGTGCGGCGAGACGCACCCGCGGCGGCCGCCCGACCGGGACGTCAGGGTCCGGCAGCGGCTCCAGGTAGGGCGCGCGCCTCGGCGGCCGTCGGCATGCGTGATGGCCGGACGACCGCAGCCCCGCCGCCTCCGCGTTGGGTCTGGCCATCGTCGCCTCGAGCCGGCCGGGATCGAGGGCATGCCCTTCGGCTCTCGCCAACGGCACGTTCGGCGCGGCACTCTGACCGCCAGCGGGAGGGGCCGGTGCGCGGCCAGACCTGGGTCGCCGGGGCCGCACGGAACCGCTCTGAGATCGAACCTCGCGCCCGAGTGCTGGCATGCCAGCGCGACAGGCCGGAGGGACTCGGAGGTCGCGGCGAGGACCGCCGATCCGATCAGATGGGGCGAGATCCTGAGAGGCGCATCTGATGGAGACACGAAGCCGGCAGCGACCCAAGCGGCGCGCGAACTGGACCTACCGGCGGCGAGGCTTCTCGAACCTCCTGAGGATGGGCCACTGCGCCCCGACGGCGATGCAGACGATCCTCGATGTCTCCTCGACGGACAAGGAATGGCTGGTCAGGCTGAGCGCCGGCATGCCGGGGGGCATCGGCAACACCGGGCACGAGTGCGGGGCCGTCACCTCGCCCCTCGCGGTGATGGGCACACAGCACGGCCTGCGCGAGGTTGACCGCGGTCTCCCGGTGATCTTCGACCGGGGGCATGCGCTGTGCCGCGACTTCCTCGCCTGCCACCACTCGCTCCAGTGCCGGGAGATCCGAACGAAGGGCGGCTTTCCGCGGCAGTGCATCGGTCCGGTCCTGCGCTCGGCGGAGCTCTGGCGAGGCGCGCTCGACGGCGACCAGTCGGACGCCATCCCGGAGGACACCAGGGCAGGCTACGCGAGGCTGTACTCGCACTTCGTGGAGAACGAGTTCCATTGTGCCCAGGCCGTGCTTGGCCACTTGGGCTACTCAGCCACCGAGCACCGCGAGCTGTTCGATGCCACCTCGGCGTTCATGGGCGGGACGCTGTTCCTGGGCAGGACGTGCAGCGCGCTCACGGCGGGCGTCATGGCGATCGGCTTCAAGGACGGGGAGATCGAGGACAGCCGCCTGCGGGTCGTCCGCCTGCTCGCCATCATGACGGTCGGCGGGGACGCCTTCGGCGACCACCTCAACAAGTTCAACGCGAGCATGAACCGCGGGAACCGCCTGGCGAAGTGGTTCGCGGGGGAGTTCGGCAGCACCCAGTGCCACAAGGTCACCGGCTGCGACTTCGCCGACCCGGCGGGTGTCTCGAGGTACATCGACGGCGAGCAGATCACGCGGTGCAGGACGATCGGGTGCAGGGTCGCCGAGCAGGTCGACCTGATGCTCGCCGCCGGAAGCGTTGCGTGATGGGCCCCCGTCCGATCCGCTCCCTCCGCGTTCCGGCGGGGGTTCCGGCGGGCGTGCTGGCGACCGTCACCATGGACGTCGCCATGGTGGCCGCCGAGGTGCTCGGCGGGAGTGCGTTCAGCTCCAACCGTCTCGGGCCCGACATGATCGGCCGCTGGGCCGCGGGCCTGCTGCGCGGCCGGTGGCGCCGCGTCGACATCAGCCACGAGCCGGCGCAGCGCGGTGAGCTCGCGCTCGGCCTGGCCACCCACTACGTCACGGGCGTCGCGCTCACGCAGGGATTCCTGCTGGTGCCGCGTCGCTGGCGTGGGCGACGGAGCTTCCTGGCGGGGACCGGGTACGGCATCTCGACGGCCGTGCTGCCGCTCCTGATGATGTTTCCCTCGATGGGGTACGGGTGGTTCGGCCTCCGGTCGGGGGAGGCTGGGCGGCTCAACCGGATCATGCTCGTCGGCCACATCGCGTTCGGCATCGGGATCGGGCTGTGGGCGCCGCGCTTCGCGGAGCGCCGGTCGCGTCGGTGACCCCAGGAGCGGATTGCCGCGAGGCGGTGTACGTCGGCGCCTCGCGGGCGGGGCATCACCCGGTCTGATCCGGACACTGCCGCTCCAGGCGAAGCTCCGGTGAGGGACGTGGCCGCCTGCGCGTCGCCCCAGCCTTCGGGCCCGTCCGCTTCACCACCCGCCAGCTACGAGCCAGGCGATGGCGCGGGCGCGGGCTGGAAGGTGCACGCCCCGTTGGGCGGGTAGTCCGCGTTGAGCGCCACGTCGTCGAGCGGCCGGAGGGTCACCTGCATGGAGCATTCGTCGCGCGGCGTGCCCGTCACGCCTCCGTCGTAGGTCGCCAACCAGACGGTGATCGAGTAGCTGCCGGCGGGCAGGACGAGCACGCCCGAGCCGTACCCGCCGCCGTAGGTCGTGGAGTCGCCGTCGCCCGACGAGCCGCCGGACACCAGTCCCTCGTACACCACCGTGCCGTCGCCGGACGCCATGCGGTAGAACGGGTACACGTCGCCCGCGCAGCACTCGACCCTGTGGATGGTGGCCATCTGCCACAAGCGTGCCGGCTGGTAGTCGGCGGCCAGCTTCAGCGGATGGCTGTCGAGGACATGCCCGGTGGCGTCATCAACGAGCCAGACGGTCACCGGGCGCGCCCCCTGGGTGTCCGACCCGGCAGCCGGCCCGAGCGACCGCACCAGCCACACGATGTCGTCACCCGCGAGGTTCCAGCGCGGGTCGATGTTGGCGATGTCGCCCTTCCTGAATGCCGCCCCGGTCAGCAGATCGTCGCCGAGCCCGGCGGCCGCCGCGATCTGCGCGAGCGTCATCCGGGGCGTGATCACCTTGCCCGTCTGCTGGTCGCCGGTCTCCGGGGCAGCCGGGGGCAGGTCCTGGCCCTCGGCCCAGGCGACTCGGTCGACGACGAAGGCGCTCGCGCACTCGGCCTGCGTCGCGGCGGTGCACTGCCACTGCCGGGCGTCGCCGGCATGGCCGATGAGCACGAGGGCGGTCGGCTCACCCGTGGCACCCGTCGACGACCACGACCACGCGTTGCCGCTCGTCTCGGTCATGAACCAGGGCGAGAGGTTCGGGCCGGACGACGGCTGGCCGCAGCTCATCCCATTGGCGCCGATTGGTTGGCACAGCCTGGCGCCGGCGCGGCTGTCGGTGAACGCCACGAACCGGCACCAGCCCTCGAGCGGGCCGATGTACCGCCCCGGGTACGGGCACGACGGGGTGAACTGGTCGAAGTAGCCGGCCACCGCGACGGCCCGACCGTCGAGCTCGCCCGACTGCAGCAGCTCGACAGCATCGGCGACGCTGATCACCGGCAGGCCGGCGACCTCCGACGGGAACGTCGTGTCCGGCGGTTGGTTCGTTGGCGCGGCGGAGCCACCGGCGGGCGGGGCCGAGGGCTGCCCGGGCCCGCTCGGCATTGCCAGGCCCACGGACACGCCGACGACCACGACCGCCAGGACCAGCGCGGCGGCCGCCACCCGCCCCCATGCGCCGACCGACCCGATGGCCCACCGCCGCCGCGGCCCGGGGTCCGTGGTCGGCCAGCGCAGATCGTCGGGCACGGGAACGTCGGCACGCCGACGCAGGTAGGCGCGGATGCGCTCTTCGTCGCTCATCCTGTGTCCTCCGCAGCCAACGCCGCCCGCAGCCGCTCCACGCCGGCGTGGATGCGCGACTTGACCGTCCCGTCGGGCACCGACAGGACGGCCGCCACCTGCGGGACGGACAGGTCGAGCGCGTAGTGAAGCGCGAGCGCGATGCGCTGGTCTGCGGGCAGTGCCTCGAACGCTCGATCCAGCCGGTCACGATCGGCGACGACGGTCGACCGGTCGTCCTCGGTACCCTCCGGCCAGGTGCTGACCGGGACGAACCGCGGCCGGCTTCGGCGTGCACGCAGGTGCTTGCGGCAGCGGTTGGCGACGATGGCATGGAGCCACGGCCGGACCCGCGCGCGATCGCGGAGGCGGGCGAAGCCGCGCCACGCGTCGACGAGCGCCTCCTGCGTCACATCCCGGGCATCCGCCTCTCCCACGATCGCAGCCGCGGCACGGTACATCTCGTCCACCCAGGGGCCGACGAGGGCCTCGAAGCTCGCCCCCACGGTGGGGGCGTCAGCGTCGCGAGGCACCATCGTCGTATCCACCCATCCCATCTGATCCGCCGAGGCCGCGTTTCGTTCGCTCACGGACCTGGCACGATCGCGGCCTCGCCGTTCCGGACGATAATCCTGGGTGACTTGTGCGCCCGCCCCACAATGAGGCATGCCTGTCCGCACCGTCGTCGAACACGGGCCCAGGGACAAGCGGTCCGTGGCGTTCGCCATCGACTGGCCAGGGTGGAGCCGCGGTGCGAAGACCGCCGAGCTCGCCCTGGAGACACTCGAGTCCTATCGGGCGCGCTATCGGCCCGTCGCGAGCCTCGCCGGCATGTCGCGCGACTTCGACGCCGCCGGTCCCCTCGAGATCGTGGAGGACAAGGTCGGAACAGGCTCGACCGACTTCTGGGGCATCTCGTTCTCGCCGTCCGCGACCGAGCATGGACCGATGGGCGAGGCGGAGCTCGAGCGCGGGATCACGCTGCTGCGGGCCTGCTGGGCGTTCTTCGACGGCGTCGCGGCGCGCGTCTCCCCGGAGATGCGCAAGGGGCCGCGCGGGGGCGGACGGGACCGCGACCGGATCATCCGCCACACGATCCGCACCGAGAGCGAGGACTTCGCGAAACAGGTGGGGTTGCGGATCCCTGAGGAGGCGGCGCTCAGCCCGGACGGCCTGCGCCGGCATCGCGAGTCCTACGTCGCGGCGTTGCGCGCGTACAACGCCGGCGAGGTCGCGCGGCGCATGCGGTCGTGGACGCTGCCGTTCCTCCTCCGTCACTCGGCCTACCACACGCTCGACCACGCGTGGGAGATGGAGGACAAGGACCTCTCCGCCGCGGACGTCTGACGGACCGGCTGAGCGGCGCTGGTCCCCCGTCGCGACGTCAGCGATCCGCGTCCTCGAGCTCAGCCCAGTCGACGAGCAGGTCGGCCAGGTGGCGCGTCGACGCGATCTGCCGAGCGTTCGGCTCGTCGACTTCGGTCACCCAACGGCGGGCCTCGGCCTGGCTCTTCCCGAACGCCGCGTGCCTCGCGACGAGCCGGTTCCTGCGCACGGCGTCGCCGAGCTCGACATACCAGACCTCGGCAAAGAGCTCGCGGATAGCGGGCCACGGCCAGGTGGCGGAAAGGATGTAGTTGCCCTCGGTGATGACGAGCCGGACTTCGGGCCCGATCTCAATGCTCGCGGCGATCGGTTGCTCGAGGTCCCGCTCGAAGTCGGGCGCATAGACGGGGTTGTCCTGCTCGGTCCGGATCCGCCGTAGCAGCGCGAGATAGCCGAACGCGTCGAACGTGTCGATCGCTCCCTTGCGCTGCCGGCGGCCCAGGCGGTCGAGCGCGACGTTCGCGAGGTGGAACCCATCCATCGGGACCCGCACCACCCAACGCTGCTCGTGGTCGAGGCGCGCGACCAAGCGCTCGGCAAGCGTCGATTTGCCGCACCCCGGACAACCCGTGATCCCGAGAATGGCGCGGCCGCCCTCCGCGAGGTTGGCCGCCCGCCGCGTCAGCTCGTCAAGCATTGGCGCCGACGAGGCCGATCACGAGGCGGTACCCGTGGGCGCTGTACGTGCTCACCCGCGTCCCGATCGAGCCACCGGGGGACCGATTTCGCCGCTGCCTCGCGGGATGAGGCGCGTCGGGACGACGTGGAGCGCGGTTGGGGCCAAGTCGCCGTCCATCCGGAGGAAGAGCAGCTGCGCCGCGAGCGTCCCAATGGCGCGCGGATCCTGGGCGACCACAGTCACGGCCGGTTCCAGCATGTCGGCGAGCAGGACGTCGTCGAAGCCGACCAGGGCGACCTGGTGCTGGGCGCCGGCCGCACGAAGCGCTCGAACCGCGCCAATGGTGACGAGGTTCTGGCTGGTGAACAGCGCGGACGGCGGGGCGGGCGAGGCGAGCAGCTCGGCGACCGCAGCCTCGGCGGCTTCGCTGTCCTGGAGGTCGTGGCGCACGATGGCCGGGTCGACGGCGATCCCGGCGGACGCGAGCCCCCGGTCGTAGCCGGCGTGCCGCTCCCGCGCGGTGTAGACGGTCGCGAGGTCGCCCAGGTACGCGATCCGGCGGTGGCCCGCGGCGAGGAGGTGGCGCACGGCCTCCTCCGAGCCACCCCGGTTGTCGCTCACGATGGCGTCCACGTCGAGGAACTCGGCCGGGCGGTCGACGAACACGATCGCGGTCCCGGCCTGCTTGTGGCCGAGCAGGTAGCTGTGATCGTGGCTGGCGGGGACCACGACGAGGCCGTCGACCCGCCGACCGGCGAACGTCGACACCAGCAGGCGTTCGCGGATTGCGTCCTCGTCGACGCTGCCCGAGAACACCTGGACGCCCCGTGCCCAGGCGACATCCCCGATCGCGCGGTGAAGGCTGGACGAGAACGGATTGGCGATGTTCTCGAGGATCAGGCCGATCGTCGCGCTCCGCCCGCTCGAGCGGCGAAGGCTGCTCGCGGTGAGGTTCGGGAGGTAGTCGAGCTGGTCGATCGCGCGCTGCACGCGCGCGCGAAGCTCCGGCGACACGCCCGGCTCGCCGTTGATCACCCGCGAGACCGTCTTGAGACCGACTCGCGCGAGCGCGGCCACGTCCCGCATGGTCGGTCGGGACTGGTCTTCGGGGCCTCCTGTTGATAACGTTGTCGTCTTGGACACCCATGCATAGTACGCGCTCCGAACCGCGTAATCAAGATGGGTATTGACAAACCGCGGAACGTCAGCCTATTGTCCGCCTGACAACGTTGTCAGCCGCTCGTCGAGAGGAAAGGAGGCAGCGGCCACGCAGCGAATCGGGACACCTGCAGCAGGACCCGGCGGACGGTCGGGAGCCCCAATCGAGGGTGGGGAGAAGCGGGCGACGACCCCATCGGGCCTCGTGGTCCTTCCGAGGGCACTGGGCGCGCCGCCCGCGAACAACGGGGCACGACGTGCCGGTGCTGTCCGATGCCGTCGCGCCAACCTGTCATCCGTCGCGATCGAGGTGGCGCGCGCGGGCGCAATCGCCCCTGCCGTGGCCGCATGGCGCGATCGCGCGGGTCGGCGGCAGCCTCGGCGGAGGTAGCCATCACAGACCAGCGTGGGACGGGACCCAAGCGGGGCTCCGTGCGCGCCAAGCCAGGTTCAGGAACCCATCGTAGGAGGAGCAGTTCGGTGTCCGTCAAGCATATTGCAGCCCTGCTGATCGCCGGAGTCATGCTGGCCGCATGTAGCGGCTCGAGCGCGACCCAGGCGCCCGCTTCCGGCGGAAGCGACATCATCGTCGGCCTCATCACCAAGACGGAGACCAATCCGTTCTTCGTCAAGATGAAGGAAGGCGCCCAGGCGAAGGCGAATGAGCTCGGCATCAAGCTGCTCACCGGCGCCGGCGCCAAGGACGGCGACAACGCAGGCCAGGTCACGGCCCTCGAGAACATGGTCAACGCGGGGGCCAAGGGCATCCTCATCACGCCGAGTGACACCAAGGCCATCGTCCCGAGCATCCAGAAGGCCCGGGACAAGGGCGTCGTCGTCATCGCGCTCGACACGGCCACCGATCCGCAGTCCGCGGTCGATGCCCTGTTCGCCACCAACAACTTCGACGCCGGCCTCCTGATCGGCCAGTGGGCGAAGGCCTACATGGGCAGCGAGACCCCGGTCATCGCCACGCTCGACCTGCAGCCCGGCATCACGGTCGGCGCCCAGCGCCACAACGGCTTCCTCCAGGGCTTTGGACTGGTCAGCGGCATCGACCCGAACTCGACCGATCTCGCGACCGACGCGGCGGTCGTCTGCTCACAGGACACCCACGGCGACCAGACCGAAGGTCAGACTGCCATGGAGAACTGCCTGACCAAGAACCCCAGCATCAATCTCGTGTACACGATCAACGAGCCCGCCGCGTTCGGCGCCTACACGGCCATCAAGGCCGCCGGCAAGCAGGACGCCATCACCATCGTCTCCGTCGACGGCGGGTGTCAGGGCGTCCAGGGCGTCGTGGATGGCCAGATCGCCGCGACGTCGCAGCAGTACCCGCTCAAGATGGCATCGCTCGGCGTCCAGGCGCTGTATGACTTCGCCACCAAGGGCACCAAGCCAAGCGGCTACACGGACACGGGCGTGACGCTGATCACGGATCAGGCCCAGACCGGTGTGGACAGCAAGGACTCCGCCTACGGCACGGCCAACTGCTGGGGCACCAAGTAGAGTCAACCTGACTGGCTGGCGGCGGGCGCCGCCCCGCCGCCACTCCCTTCTTCGGCGGAGGATGGCCCATGAATGCGTTCATCAGCAGGGTCACCGCGCGGCGATCGGGTGCCCTGGGCGTCATCGGGGGCTCGGCGATCATGGGCCCCCTGGCCGCGCTCGTCTTGGCGATCGTCGTCTTCGCCACCCAGAGCGACAAGTTCCTCTCGGGATCCAACTTCTCGTTGATCCTCCAGCAGGTGATGGTGGTCGGCACCCTGGCCATCGGTCAGACGCTGATCATCCTCACGGCCGGGATCGACCTCTCGTGCTCCTGGATCATGGCCCTGTCGACCGTGATGATGACCGGGCTCACCATGCGAACCGGCGTGGATCCCGTGGTCGCGATCTTCCTCGGCCTCCTCGTCGGCATGGCGTTCGGCCTCCTGAACGGATGGCTCGTCACCGCCATCAGGCTGCCACCATTCATCGTGACGCTGGGCACGTTCAGCATCGCCACCGCCTTGGTCCACATCTACACCAGCGAGACGATCAACCGGCTGCCCGAAGCCCAGACGTTCCTCGGGAACACGTTCACGCTCGCCGGCACCGACATCACCTACGGCTCGGTGGTGATGCTGATCCTGTATGGGATCGTGTGGTACGTGCTCCGCTCGACGAGCGCAGGACGGGCCGTGTACGCGGTCGGCGACAACCCGGAGGCCGCGCGACTCGCCGGCATCAACACCAACCGCGTCCTCATGGGCGTGTACGCGACGGCCGGCCTGTTCTATGCCATTGCCGGCCTGCTCCTGGTCGCGCGCACCGGCGTCGGCGACCCCAACTCCGGAGGCGCGGGGACGCAGGACAACCTCGCCGCCATCACGGCCGTAGTGCTGGGCGGAACGAGCCTGTTCGGGGGACGGGGCCTCATCTTTGGCACGCTCATCGGGGCGCTGATCGTGGGCGTGTTCCGGAATGGCCTCCAGCTGATGGGGGTCGAGTCCAACTACCAGGTCCTGATCACCGGCGTCCTCGTGATCCTCGCGGTTGCCGTCGACGCGCTGTCGCACCGCAGCAAGTAGCGAGTTGGGAGGCATGTCGCGGTGAGTGGTTTCACCTCCCCGGACAACGTCCTGCTGGAGATGCGGGGCATCGGCAAGACCTTCCCCGGCGTTCGGGCGCTGGAAGGCGTCCACCTGGCCGTCAAGGAGGGTCAGGTCCACGCCCTCCTCGGCGAGAACGGCGCCGGCAAGTCGACGCTGATCAAGATCCTCTCGGGTGCCTATGCCAAGGACGAGGGGCAGATCCTGTTCGAGGGACAGCCCGTCGAGATCCGTGGCCCGCACGACGCGCAGGCGCTGGGCATCTCGACCATCTACCAGGAGTTCAACCTGGCGCGCGACCTCACCGTCGCCGAGAACGTCTTCCTCGGACACCTGCCCACGAGACGGGCGAGGGTGGACTGGTCGACGGTCAAGGCCCGGACGCGCGAGATCCTCGACACGCTGGGGGTCACGTTCTCGGTCGATGCCCCGATCTCGTCGCTGTCCGTTGCGGAGCAACAGCTCGTCGAGATCGCCAAGGCGCTCAACCGGAAGACCCGCATCCTGGTCATGGACGAGCCGTCCGCCCTGCTGGGCGAGAAGGATCTCGAGAACCTGTTTCGGGTCGTCCGCTCGCTCCAGGCCCAAGGGATCGGGATCATCTACATCTCGCACCGCCTGAGGGAGATCTTCGCGCTTGCCGACGAGGTAACGGTCCTCAAGGATGGGCGCTACATCTCCACGCAGCGCGTCGCCGACGTGACGATGGACGACCTGGTCAAGCTCATGATCGGGCGCGACCTCAAGGACGTGTACCCGAAGCGGACCGCCGAGCACGGCGAGGTCCTGCTCGAGGTGAGCGGCCTCTCGCAGTCGAAGCTGCTCCGGGACATCTCGTTCCAGCTCCACGCCGGCGAGATCGTCGGGTTCGCGGGCATCGTGGGATCGGGGCGCACGGAGCTGGCGCGGGCGATCTTCGGCGCGGACCCGTCCAGCGGCGAGATGCGAATCGCCGGCAAGCCCTTCAAGCCGCACTCCCCGGCCGCGGCCATCCGCAATGGCGTGGCGCTGGTCACCGAGGATCGGAAGGCCCAGGGGCTGTTCCTCCAGCTGAGCGTGCGGATCAACACCACGATCTCCGGCCTGAGACGGCTGACCCGCCTGGGGGTGATCAACTTCGGAAGGGAGCTGACCCTCGTCAAGCGAATGATCCAGGAGCTGCGCATCAAGACGCCGACTCCGAGCTTCCTGGTCGTCAACATGAGCGGCGGCAACCAGCAGAAGGTCGTGCTGGCGCGCTGGCTCAGCGTCGGCACGCGCATCTTCCTGATGGACGAGCCGACGCGCGGCATCGACGTGGGCAGCAAGTCCGAGATCTACCAGATCATGGACCAACTGACCAGGCAGGGCGTCGGGATCATCATGATCTCGTCGGAGCTGCCCGAGGTGCTGGGCATGAGTGACCGGATCATGGTCATGCGCCAGGGTCGGATCGTGAAGGAGCTGTCGCGGGCTGAAGCCAGCGAAGAGGCCGTCATGCACTTCGCGGTCGGATCCGGAGGTGCCTGACGTGGATCCGACGGGAGCGCTCACCGTGGGTGTCATCACGATCTCGAGCGAGCTCGGGACCGGCGGCGTCGAGGTCGCCGGTCGGGTGGCGGCGGAGCTGGGCTACGCACTCGTCGACGAGCACACGTCCGATCGCATCCTCCGCCAGTACGGGCTGACCAAGTTCAAGGAGCTGTACGACTCGGGGCCCAGCCTCCTCGATCTCGTGCGCGTCGAGAACCTCCTCATCATCTCGATGTACAACGAGATCCTGGAGGCGCTCGCCCGACGCGGCAGGGTGGTGATCCTGAGCCGGGTTGGGTTCGCGGTCCTGGGCGGCTACGCCGACGCGCTCAACGTGCGCATCGTCGCGCCGATGGCGCGGCGGGTCCAGCGGATGGCGGGCAGCCACGGCCTGACCGATGCCGCGGCGGCCGAGGAACACCTGCGCGAGGACGACATCGGGCATCGCAAGTTCGTACACCGCTTCTACAATCGCCACTCCGATGAGCCGGCCGGCTACGGGCTGATTGTCGACACCGGTGCCACCTCGATCGACGATGCCGCCCGCCAGGTCGTGGCGGCGGCCAGCGCGGCGCTCCGGACGTCAGCCGCGGTGGGCGCGACCACGACGGCCGCAATCGAGGTCGACCCTGTCCTGGCGTCGGCGATCGCCGACGTCATGGGGGATTCCGTCCCCGGAACGATCTCATGACACTGGACGACGAGATCGCCGCAACCTGGGCGCCGGCCGCGCGGCGGCTCGTCGCTGCCCTCCACCGGGCCCGCGTGACGACGCCTCCTCCCGTCACGCGGGCCCGATCCGGGCACCGCCACCATAGCGGGCGAAGGGCACCGCGCTGACCGGCCTGCGTTCGTCTCGGGTCGATGCCGGCCTGGCACGGGGCCCAGGGCCGGCGACCTGAGCCGTGCCGCATTCCGATCTGCAGGCCGCGGGAGAGCACCCCCGATGGTGGACACCCGCCTCCCCCACCCCGAGAGCCTCGCGGCGCTCGCCGGGCGACCCGTGACCGGGGACGAGCCATGATCGTCGTCGCCGGCGAAGCCCTGATCGATCTCATCGTGCGCCCCGACGGCCAGCTGGTCCCCGTGGCCGGTGGGGGACCCTACAACACGGCCCGCGCCATCGGGCGCCTCGGGCTCGAGGTGGCCTGGCTCGGCGGGCTGTCGCGCGACCACTTCGGGCAGATGCTCGAGGCCGGGCTCGTGGCCGACGGGGTCTCGCTCGCGCTCGCCGAGCGGACTGACCTGCCGACGACACTCGCCGTCGCCGAGATCGACGAGGGCGGCGCGGCGACCTACCGGTTCTACGTGGCGGGAACGTCGGCACCCGCTGTGGCGGCCGCGGTGCTCGCGGCCGGCCTGCCGAGCGCGACGCGAGCGGTTCACGTCGGGACGCTCGGCCTCGTGCTCGAGCCGATGGCCATGACCCTCGAGGCGCTGGTCGCCGAGCTCCCAGGCGATGTGCTGCTGATGGTCGATCCCAACTGCCGCCCCTCGATCATCCCCGATCCCGACCGGTTCCGGGCGCGGATCGGCCGGGTGCTCGCCCGGGCTGACGTCGTCAAGGTAAGCATCGATGACCTGGCGTACCTCGTGCCTGGGGCGACGGCCGACGACGCGGCGCGGCGCGTGGTGGCGGTCGGCCCGCGGGTCGTGCTGGTCACGGACGGTGCCCGGCCGGTGCAGGCGTGGGTCGACGGCGCCGTGTGCGAGGTGGAGGCGCCGACGGTCACCGTCGTCGACACCGTCGGGGCGGGGGACACGTTCGGCGGGGCGTTCCTCGCCTGCCTGCTTGCGGGCGGGGGCGGGCGCGAGACGATCGCGGACCCGGCTGCCGTCCAGCGCGCGGTCCGGTTCGCGGTCCGCGCCTCAGCGATGGTCTGCGAGCGCCCGGGCGCCGACCCGCCGACCCTCGCCCAGCTCGGGGGCTGGCCCGCGGCCTGATCCGGGGTCAAGCGGGCCGGGCCGACCGCCGCACCGGAGTCCGAGGCGGGCCTTCACCGGCGGACGGCAGAAGCTTCCATGAAGGCGTCGGCGACCTGGACCACCACGGAGTCGTCGAGCTCACGTGGTCGACGTTGACCTCGCTCGACTCGCCCACGCTGCACGATCGCATCCGACAGCCGAACGATAGGGACCCTCAGCCCGTCTACAACCTGATTGGGGACTAGAGCCAGGCTGCGCAGGAACGCGCCGGAGGCGATGCCCGCTAGGCGCGGGTCTCGGACGCGTGCGACCCGTCGAGCAGCGGGACCAGGCGTGCGGCGAGCACCGCCCGGAAGACATTGACCGCGAGGGCGGCCCGATCGCCGTCGGACACGCCGGCGTCGAGCAGGGGGTCGAGGACCAGGCCGATCTGGTCGCGCCGTTCGGAGGGGGAGAGCTCGGGCCGGGCGGTCGCGGAGACATCCCACAGCTCGTCGTAGAGGAGCCACGCCAGGTCGTCGTAGACCAGCCCGGCCTCGACCTCCCAGGCCTGGGCCGACTTCAGCGCGGAGCCGATCTCGAGCATCGCCGGGACCCCGCTCTGCAGCAGGTTGTGGAGCGGGTCGTCCTGCTCGTCGGCCATCTCGTTGACGCTGACGCTGGCGACGGCCGCGGTGCCGAGGGCGGCGCCCCAGCGGCTGGCCGTGCGCGAGGCGGACTTGCTCTCGAGGCCGCGGAGGCAGGCGTGGAACGCGCGTGCGACCGATCGTGCCCGCGCCGCGGGCTCGCCGCCGATGACGAGGAGCGCCTTCTGGAGCTGCCACAGGTCCGCCGGCGTGGGCTCGGCCATGATCCGAACGAACGCCGTCCTCGCCGTGGCCAGCGCTGTCTCGCTCATCTGATTCCTCCGCGCGCGTGTCGAACACACAGTACGCGTCCTCGACTCGGCCACGCCCGCGCCGCCTCGGGGCGATGCGGGCCCACTGACCGCCGGCCGAGCACCGATGCCCGATTGTCGGCACGATAGCGGGCAGCGCCAGGTACGGCGATCCACCCCGACACCGGCGAACCGGGAGCAGTGCAAGCGAATGTGCGGCGTCTTTGGCTACGTGACCGACCGCGACGAGGCGCTGGGGCCGATCCTGGTCGAGGCCGCGCGGCGCCTCACCTACCGCGGCTACGACTCCGTCGGGGCGGCCACGTTCCGGGACGGAACGATCGACCTGCGCAAGGACGTGGGCAAGGTGGACGCGGTCGCCGCGCGCCACGACTTCGCGGCGATGCGCGGCAGTCGCGGGATCGCGCAGCTGCGCTGGGCGACGTTCGGCGAGCCGTCGCAGGTCAACGCCCAGCCGCACCTCGACTCGGACGGCGGGATGGTCGGCGCGCACAACGGCAACGTCGTCAACAACGCCGAGCTCCGTGTCCAGTTCCGGGACGAGGGGATGACCGTCCGCTCGGACAACGACGGCGAGAGCTGCGTCCATGCCGTGGAGCGATACGTCCGGCGGGGCCACGAGCTCGTCGAGGCGATCCGCCTGGCGTACGACGACCTCGAGGGCGACTACGCATTCGTCATCGGGCGCGCCGACGACGACCGGCTGCACGCGTTCAAGAAGGGCTCCGGCCTGGTCGTCGGGATCGGCAACGGCTTCACCTGCGTCTCGTCGGACCTGCCCTCGATCCTGCCCCTGACGCGGACCGTGATCCGGCCGCTCGACGGCGAGATCGTGACGCTGTGGGCCGACCGGGTCGAGGTCCGCTCGGTGGCGGACGGCAGCCTCGTGGACCGCCCGGCCGAGCTCGTCACGGAGTCGATGGACGCGGTCCGGAAGGGCGGCTACGCGCACTTCATGGACAAGGAGATCCACGAGCAGCCCCAGGTCGCGCGCGAGCTCCTGCACCTCCTGGACGCGAGCACGGACGTGGCGCCGCTGGTGGAACAGATGCGCAGCGCCCGGCACCTCTACCTGATCGGTTGCGGCACGAGCTTCCACGCTGCCTCGGTCGGCTCCGTCTACCTCGCCCAGCTCGCCGGCCGCGCCGCGATCCCCGTGCTGGCGCCGCAGTTCATCGCCCAGTACGCGCCCGCGGTGGGTCCCGAGGACGTCGGGATCTTCGTCAGCCAGTCGGGCGAGACCAAGGACGTGCTCAACGCCCTCGAGGCAGCCGAGCGGCGCCGGATGACGGCGTTCGGCCTCGCCAACGTCGTGGGCTCCACCTTGACGCGCGCCGCCCGGCTGTGCCTGCCGCTCGGCTGTGGCTACGAGATCAGCGTGCCGGCGACCAAGACATTCACCAACCAGGTCCTGACGTTCCTCTACCTCGCCTACCGCATGGCCGGGACGGACACGGGTCGCCTAGCGCGCGTGCCGGACCTCATGGACGAGACGCTGGCCGCGGTGGCCGGGCCGATCGAGGCGATCGCCGGCGAGGTCAACGCCTGGGACAACCTGTACTGCCTGGGCTACGGCGCGACCTACCCGATCGCCCTCGAGGGTGCCCTCAAGCTCAAGGAGATCACGTACGCGCACTGCGAGGGGATGCTCTCCACCGAGTTCAAGCACGGCCCGCTGTCCGCGGTGACCGCCGGGTTCCCGATCATCTTCGTCGCGGGCCCCGATGACACGCCGCTCATCATCAGCGGCATCAACGAGGTCAAGGTGCGCGGCGCACGGACGATCACGATCGCGGAGGACGATCCGCGCCTGCGCGCCAACGGCGACGTCCTGGTGGCCATCCCGCCGTCCGACCCGCAGGTCAGCGCCCTGCTCGCCGTCCTGCCGCTGCAGCTGCTCTCGTACCGGATGAGCGTGCTCCGCGGCTTCGACCCGGACTTCCCACGGAACCTGTCCAAGACGCTCACGGTGGACTGAGCCGACGCCTCGCCCGACACGGCGAGCTGCGGCCGGGACGCCAGGCTCAGGTCAGCACGGCGGCGCGGATCTCGCGATCCCGGGCGGCAGACCGGAGCTCGATCCGGAACATCAGGATCACGAGGAACAGGGCGCCGGCCGCGATCATCGCCGCGATGACGATGTCGACGACGTACGCCCGGTCGACATAGGCGTCGAACACGCGAACGGCATCCTCGAGGGATGCGGCGTTCAACATCTCGCTCGTCGCGACGCCGGCGAGCACCCAGCCGCCGATCAGGTCCACGAACCAGCTCCCGACGAGCCCGAACCAGGCGAGCATGACCATGAAGAACCCGCCCGCCCGCGGGTCGACGCGGTAGAGCACGTCCTGGATGATGCCCGGGACCTGGTACAGGTTGACGAGCGGGATCAACGGGTAGACCAGGGCCTTCACCGGCGTCGTTGACGGCTGCCCGCCGCCCAGCACCGGGACGTTGTCGACCACGCGGCTCAGCCACAGCGCGAAGGCGACGACGGCGACGATCAGGGCCAGCGCCCGGATGAACCCGGGTGTCGCGAGCTCCTCGATCCTCGCGGCCAGCCGGGGGTCGATGGTGTGCGTCGTGCCGCTCGCCAGCGCCGCGAAGTCCGCCTTGAGGATCTCGATCGCGGGGAAGCTCGCCACGACGAGGTAGACGCCCAGGCCCGCCACGAACAGGATCAGCGCCGAGGCGACGAGCGCGAGCGGCCAGGCCGGGCGGTAGCCGCGCACCGCCCGGTTGGCCACGGCGGCCTCCAGCCGCACGTCCGCGACGGCGCCCTGCATCGCCGTCTCCTGCTTCGCGCCGCACTTGTAGCAGCGGCTGTCGCGCTGGCGGTTGATCGAGTGGCAGGCCGAGCAGACCCAGACGTCGGTCATCGCATGGATCCCGGCCGGCACCGCGTGTCGCGTCGCCCACGATCTCGACGAACGATGCTGCCGCGCATCCGACGTTCCTCCCCCGGCCCCCAGCCCCGGTCCCTGCTCGGTGACCGCTGGGCGATTGGCCGACGCCCGAATGGTACGGGCGGGAGGCCGTCAGGCGGCGGCGTGCAGGACACGGGCCGCATCGACCTGGCTACTGAGGCTGCGCGATAGGCGTGCCTGCGGGCACCACCTGGTTCGCCGGGGGGTCCGCATTGGTGCCGTTCGGACCGGGCCGGAGCGGACCCGGGACCTTGACCGTCGCGCCGAGCGAGCCCGAGGATGGATCGGAGGCCGGAGCCCACCGGCCGCGTGAGACGGGGTCGCTCCGCTGCGCCAGATCGCCGCCCTGCTCGTTGCCGTCCTGCTCGCCGGAACCGCATTCGCCCCGCCGGTCACGCCGCGCGTCGCGCTCGCGGCCGACGCCGGGTCCGCGGGCACCTGGTCGGTCCTCGGCGAGCACCGGGTGAGCCCCCGGCCGACGAGCCTCGCCGGTCGCAGCCGCGAGCCGATCGTCACTGCCCACCCCTTCGACGCGACGAGGCTGGCCGTCGTGTACGCGGCGGGGCCGGGCGAGGCGAGCCGCCCGGTGATCCGGATCAGCCACGATGGCGGGCGGACGTGGCGCACGGCAACCGGCCGGCCGCGGGGCGGCGGCAGTCACCCGATGCTCGCCTGGGGCCCCGGGCCGCGGGCCGGCACGGCCCGCCTCTACTACACGGCGATGGGCGGCGAGCCCGGCAACTACCACTTCGTGGTCAGCTACAGCGACAACGAGGGGCGGACCTGGCGCCAGGGCTTCGTGGCCGACAACACCCGGGGCTGGTTCGGCGGGTACGAGGACCTGGTCGTCGACACCAACCCCGCGAGCCCCAACTACGGCACGCTCTACCTGGCCTACAACTGGCCGAAGGACCGGGCGAGGGGCACCGGCCTGCGCGTGGTGGCGTCGGGCGACTACGGGCGCACCTTCGCCGAGGCCGAGGTGCCCAAGCTCGCGCCGCCGGCGGGCTACGGCGACGCCTGGCGCATCGGCTACAAGCTCGCGACCGCCCCCGACGGGTCGGCGTACGTGGCCGGCTACCAGCTGGACATGAAGGCCTGGCGCTACACCGCCCCGTTCTTCAAGGGCGGCTACTCGAACATCGGGCGGATCGCGTTCGGCGTGACCCGCCTGTCCTTCGACCGCGAGGCGCGCCGCCTGTCCCTCGGCCCGACCGTGCTGGCGACGAAGCTGCCGGAGACCGCCTGGAACCTCGGCTGGGCGACGGCCCTCAAGGGCATGAACGTGGGCCTGGCCGAGCCCTGCTGGGCGACGGGGATGGTCGTGGACGAGGACGGCCGGATCTACTTCGCGGTGGCGGGCGACGGGCGGATCCGGATCCTCACCAGCGACGACCGCGGCCGGACCTGGCGCCTGCGCTACCTGCCCCAGGCCCCGGCGGCCGGGGGCAGGGTCCAGCGCTCGATGCGGCCCGAGCTGGTCGTGGGTGATGGCTTCGTCGCGGTGCTGTTCCACACGGTGGACGCATCGGGCACCAGCCGGACGGCCGGCAACGCCGTGGCCGTGAGCTTCGATGGCGGCGCCACGTGGGTGGGGCCACGACCGGTCAACGGGCACCGCTGGAAGGTCAGGCCGATCATCGCGACCTACAACGGCCCGGGCCTGCGCGACCGGGCGGTGCTGCTCGCCGACGGCCGGACGATCTACTTCGCCTATGGCGACGGGCGCGACGGCCTCACGGCGGCGTTCGGTGCCCGGATCCGCGTCACGCCGCCCACGGAGCCGCCGCCGACCCCCACCCCCACCCCCACCCCGACTCCGCCGTCGCCGACCCCACCGCCGGAGCCGACACCACCGACCACGCCGTCGCCGACCCCGCCGCCGTCGCCGACCACGCCGCCGGACCCGACCCCGCCGCCCAACCCGGACCCGATCGCGGACCCGCCGCCCGACGTTACTCCGAGCCCGTCCGCAGGGCAGGACGCCCCGACGACCCCGCCCGGTCCGAGCTCGAGCCCGGCCCAGGAGCCGACACCCGCGCCCTGACCGCCCTGGCCCCACCCGCGGGCGAGGCACCAGAGCTCACGAGACCATGAACCCCGACAGCCAGTACATCCAGATGGCGACCAGCAGGGCGAAGCCCGTGACCACGCCCGTCACGATCACGACGAACAGCGTCGCCGGGGCCATGCCCCGCGTCCGTCCGGGCCGCGGCGGATCGCCGGGCCCATCGAGCGGCGGCGTCACGGCAGGACCAGGTGGACCGGGTTGCCGCGGATGTTCACGGCCCAGGTCGTGAGGTCGGTCGAGTAGTCGGTGGAGCTGCCGCCCATCGTGTACTTGATCTTCCACCAGCCGCGCTCGCCCGAGACCGGATCCACCGGGGCGTCGTAGTTGGCCGGCAGGGCGACCTCGATCGTCAGCCAGCAGCCGTTGTACAGGCTGCTGCCGCCCGTGTTCGTCGTGACCGAGGTCACCCCGGTGCCGGACCGACCGGAGCAGCCGGAGTGGCCGGGGTTGGCGGTTCCGGGCGTCGCCCGGTAGTTGAACGACGTCGACGCGAAGCCGAACCCGGTCGGGTGCAGGATCTCGAGGCTGGCGGACAGGGCGCCGGTGTCACCCGGGTCCCAGAGGTTGATGACCATCGTCTTGCCCGCGTGCACCGCGTCGATCTGCGCGAGGTAGAACTCCGATGCCCGGCCGCCCGGGAGCCGGACGTAGGCCTCCATCGCCCCGATCCCGTAGATCCGCGGCGTGCCCGACGCCGACGACGCGTAGAACGCGAACGCGTTGAGGGCCGTGGTGTTGTTCTGGTCGTTGGGGGCGCCCGCGTCGGTCGACCAGCTGTGGAGCCGGTAGGTGCCGGCCGGCAGTCCCGCCGCGAGCTGGACCCAGCCGTAGTGCCAGGACGTGCTCGAGCAGTCGGCGGTGTGGGTGGCCTGGCCGAGCTCGTCGAACACCACGTGGTCCTCGAGCGACAGCCGTCGATAGCCGGTC
Source organism: Chloroflexota bacterium (assembly GCA_040755495.1). GTDB lineage: Bacteria > Chloroflexota > Limnocylindria > Limnocylindrales > CSP1-4 > CAIXZV01. Next base: position 3,725 of record JBFMAT010000002.1, on the reverse strand, counting down.
CCCGTGGTTGCCACGGAGATGTCGTCGGCGTTGTCGAGCAGCGTCTCCCGCGTGTCCAGCAGCTCGAAGTAGCTGGTGACCGGCTCGCGCGTCGGGTGGCCGTTGGGGTTCGACTGGCCGGAGGAGCTCACGGTCCAGGCCTCGCCCGTCCCGGCCTGCGTGGTCGCGTCGCAGAACCCGGGGTCGAAGACCCACACGCTCCCGCCGCCGCCGGCCGGGATCTCGACCGCGTAGTTGTAGAAGCCGTCGGGGTCGTACTGGGCGTCCGGATCGGAGCCCGACGGCGTGTTGAGGAGGCCGCCACCGCCGCCGGTCTGACGCGTCTCGTACTTGGTCATGAACGCGTCGCCCTGGATGCTCGGCGCGCCCTGGCTCTGCATCGCCCCCCAGAACCCCTGGGGGTTCGTGATCGCGGCCTGGCCGCCGGGCGGGGGCACCTCGGCCCCCTGGACGAGCGTCGTCGTGGTCGTCGTCGTGGTCGTCACGAGGTCGTAGCTGACCCGCACCTCGAGCTCGTCGAGCCTGATCGTGGCGCCGCCGCCGCAGCCCTTGACCGCGGTCAGGCGGACCCGGAAGTTCGCGTCGCTGAAGTTGCTGCGACCCCAGTTGTGCGACCCCCAGTCGGCCGTGGTCGTGCTGCTGCCCAGCGTGTAGTCGCCGTTGTTCTGGTTCGTCCCGAGGGAGGGCGTCGAGTCCGACGCGGACCACGACGCGCCGCCGTCCCAGGACAGCTCCGCGCGGATGGACGAGCCCGCGCAGCTGCCCGACAGGAACGCGTCGGTGAGCCGGACCTCGAGCCCGGTGATGTCGAGGGTCTGGTTGGCGCCCGGGTTCGGGATCGCCGATCCGCCGGACAGCAGCCCGAAGGTCGACCACTGCTGCTGCTGGCCGTTCGTGTCTTCGGTCGCGTACTCGTTGTTGTTGGACCCGACGATGTTCCAGATGTTGCGGCCGCCGCCGGTCGGGGTGAACGACCACTGGCCGCCGGACGGCGCAGCGCCCGGGTTCAGGTACCCGGTGTTGCCAAGGGCGTGGCTGGTGCTGGTGCTGGTCGTGGTCTCGGGCTTCACGTAGTAGCCCACGCCGTAGTAGTTGTTGGGGCTGCCCATCGGCACGGGGAGCACGAACTCGGCCTTGGCGGTCCGCCGGGCGGGGAACGAGTTGATCCCGGCGACGCGCGAGAAGAACAGGCCGACCGGGCCGCTGATGGTCACCCGCAGGCGGCGCGGGTTGGCGGGATCCTGCTCCGGCGTGACGACGATCCCGTCGGCCCCATCGACGTAACCGTTCTTGCGCGCCTCGGCCCTCGCCGTGACATACGCGGACGCGGGGTCGCCGGGGAGCCAGACGACGCCCGCGAGCGCCGCGGCGTCCGCGGCGCGCTGCATGCGCAGGTTGTTGGTCCAGTACCAGGCGATGTCGACGACGACCGCGCACATCAGCGTGAACATCACGATCGACAGGGCGAAGATCACGATCACCTGGCCGTCGGAGCCACCGCGCCCGCGGCGGGGGTCGCCCGCGCCCGGGGGGGCCGATCGACGGCGCGACGGGGACTGGAAGCGCATCGCTGTCTCGCTCATCTCAGGTGGGGTTCATCGCCATCACGGTCCGGTCGGACACGTCGAGGCCGGTCGCACCGCTGCCGCCGATGAGGTTCAGGACAGCCGCCAGCGGCGTGGCGAACTCGTAGCGGTAGCGGAGGCTCACGCCCACGGACTCGGGCGGGTTGGCATTGGAGCGGGTGCACGCCGGCCAGCCGACGCTGGCGACCGAGAAGTCGAGCTGCTCGCCGTCGACCGTCGGGCCGTTGCCGGGGTCGTAGTGCCACACGTTGACCGCGCCGGCGGTCTCGGCTCCGGTCGCCGTCGCCCGGTAGATCCGGATCTCGGACACGCGAGCGATGGCGACCTGCGAGCCGGGCGACGTCAGCACGCGCTGGACGGCGGCGACGATCCGCGGATCCACGGTCGCCGCATCGGGCGAGGCCGAACCCCCGCATCCCAGGGCGCCGCCGCCGTTCACCAGCGCGCTCGCCGTCCGCGCCCCCTCGCGCGTGGCATAGCTGAGGGTGATGGTGTGGTCGAAGGCCATGCCGAACTCGAGCAGCCCGAGCAACAGGAGCATGAACACGGGCACGATCAGCGCGAACTCGACCGTGGACTGGCCGCGGTCCGCCCGCCGCGCTGCCGTACCCGCCGTGGCGCGCCGCCGGATCACAGGACCGGCTCCATGCGGGTCGCATTCGCTCGGTCGAACTCGATCGTCCCGGGCCCGACTGCTCTGCCGAGCGGCGTGACCCAGTGGTGGCGGTACTGGATGCGCACGCCCACCGTGTCGATGGGGGACCCGGGCTGGCACCCGGCGAGGTAGTTGCAGCGGGACGCCTCGGGGTAACCGTCCGCGATCAGCGAGTACGGGACGGTGACCGACAGGCCACCGGCGTAGTGGCAGGTCGTGCTGCCGCCGTCGCGGGCGTAGACCGTCGCGCTGCCGATCCGCTCGCCCCTCTCGTCGGATCGGTAGATCTCCACCTGCTCCACGCGCGCTCGATCGGCGGGCGCCGTGAGCTCCTCGTCGATCGTGCGCAGGACGATGCAGTCCGTGCCGGCCTCGTTGCCGCCCTCCGCGGCCAGGAGCGCCGCGTTGCGGCTGGCGAAGTTCACGGCGAGCACGGCGTTGAACACGAACGCGAACTCGATGATCGACAGGGTCAGCGTCAGGAACAGGGGCACGACGAGGGCGAACTCCACGAGCGCCTGGCCGCGCGATGGCGCATCCGGACGGCCCACGAGTCCCGGGAGCGCACGGTGCCGGATGGAGCGGTGGACGCTGGTCATGGCGTGCGGAGGCATCCAGGTGCGGGTGTCGATGCCCCCGACGCTACGGACGGCGCCCTAACAAAGGCCATAAGCGCGCCGATGGGGTGGTGCCAGGAGTCGCCACCCGTTCGCGTCATGGTCCTTTCGGGCCATGACGATCAGCCGGGGCGGGGACTACACTCGCTCGCGGATCGCCAGCCCGGGGGCTATGGCGGTCTCGAGCGTGCCGGCCGCCTGCGGCCGGTACCTGGCGCGTGCGTTGGCGCGCGCCGCGCATGGGTGCCCCCATCGCCGCGAACCTGCGGCCGCGAAGGGACCGATGCGACGACCTGATCCGGCGGCACCCACGGTCCGGGTGGCGCGCGCCCTGCTCGTCGGCCTGCTGGCCGCGGTGGCGGTCGGCTGCGCGGGCGTGAGCGACACGCCCGCCGAGTCCGCCCTTCGCAGCATCCCGATGCCGGCGTCCGCTGTCGTCACGATCGGCGCCGACGCGCCCGGGGTGGACGACGGCCAGCCATTCGTCGCCTTCGACTCCCCGGACGCGCCGGACGCGGCGTTCGCCGCCTACGACGCGTTGCTGCTCGCGGATGGGTTCCGGCGCGTCGGCGCCCGCGACGGGTGGCACGGCTACGAGGACGACGCGCTCGTGCTGTGGGTGTACGTGTCACCCGATGGCCCGCCCACCTCGATCCTCGTCCGCGTCGGCGACCGTGGATCCGCCGCCGCCCTGGGATCCGGGTACCCGGGCCTCATGTCCCCGTTCCCCACCGATAGCGCCACGCCCGGCGCGACCGGGGACTCCAGCACACCCGAGCCGGCGACGCGCCCCGGCGGCAACTCGTTCGGCACCCCGCCCGGCCAGGGCAACGGGAACGGGAACGGCAACGGGAACGGGAATGGGAA
>JBFMAT010000001.1:0-170352 GCA_040755495.1 Chloroflexota bacterium | reverse complement strand
CGCCGCCCGGGACCGGCGGCGAGGCGCCTCTCCCCGATCGGGTCCTGATGAAGGGCAACGAGGCCATCGCCGAGGCCGCGATCGCCGCCGGCTGCGACGCCTACTTCGGCTACCCGATCACCCCCCAGGCCGAGCTCCTGGAGTGGATGGCGCGCCGGATGCCCGAGGAGGGCCGCGCGTTCGTCCAGGCCGAGAGCGAGCTGGCCGCGATCAACATGGCGCTCGGCGCCGCGGCCGCGGGTGCCAGGGTGCTCGTGTCCAGCTCCAGCCCCGGCATCAGCCTGATGGCCGAGGGCATGTCCTACATGGCGGGCTCGCGGCTCCCCGTCGTGCTCGTCAACGTGATGCGCGGCGGCCCGGGCCTCGGCAGCATCGGCGCCTCGCAGGCCGACTACCTCCAGGCGACGAAGGGCCACGGGCACGGCGACTACCGCGTGCCGGTGCTGGCGCCCTCGTCCATCGCCGAGGCGATCGACCTCGTGGGCGATGCGTTCATCCTCGCCGAGCGCTACCGGACGCCGGTGATGATCCTCGCCGACGGGATCCTGGGCCAGGCGATGGAGCCGGTCGTGCCGCGCTTCCGATCGATCCCCAAGCCGACGCCGGACTGGATCCTCGACGGCGCCGCCGGCCGCGATCCGCGGGTCGTCCGCTCGCTCCACATCCGGCCCGACGAGCTGGAGGAGGCCAACGACGTCCTCCAGGCGACGTACGCCGAGATCACCGCCAGGGAGCGTCGCTGGGCCGGCGAGTCGCTGGACGGCGCCGAGGTCGTCGTCGTCGCCTACGGCACCGCCGCGCGCGTCGCGCGGACGGCCGTGGAGCGGGCGCGCGAGGAGGGCCTGCGGGCCGGCCTGTTCCGGCCGATCACGCTGTGGCCGTTCCCGTCGCCGGCGCTCCGCGAGGCCGCGGCCGGCGCCCGGGCGGTGCTGGCGGTCGAGCTCTCCGCGGGCCAGCTGGTCGAGGACGTCCGGCTGGCGATCGAGGGCGCGGTGCCCGTGTTCCACCACGGCCGGACGGGCGGGATGGTCCCCAGCCCCGACGAGGTCGTGGCCGCGATGCGCAAGGCCTGGGCCGTGACGCCGGAGACGGCGCCCGCCGGCCCGGGAGCCGTGACGCCGGAGACGGCGCCGGGAGGTGTCCGATGACCACGAAGCCCGAGGTCGGGCCGCTCCCGCTTCGGCGGCCGGCGACGGGGACACCCCACGCGCCGGCCGCACCCCGCACGATCTACCGGCGACCGATCCTGCTCTCCGCCCAGCCCACGAGCTACTGCCCGGGCTGCGGCCATGGGATCGTCCACCGGCTCCTGGCCGAGGTCCTCGAGGAGATGGACGTCGCGGACCGGACGATCCTCGTCGGGTCCGTGGGCTGTGCCGTGTTCGCCTACGACTACCTGCGGCTCGACTCGGTCGAGTCGCCGCACGGCCGCGCGGCCGCGGTCGCGACCGGCGTCAAGCGCTACCGGCCGGACCGCGTCGTGTTCACCTACCAGGGCGACGGCGACCTCGCCGCGATCGGCACCGCGGAGATCGTCCACGCCGCCGGCCGCGGCGAGCGGATCACCGTGATCTTCGTCAACAACGGGATCTACGGCATGACCGGTGGCCAGATGGCTCCCACTACGCTGGCGGGCCAGAAGACGACGTCCAGCCCGCTGGGGCGGGACGTGCGCTCGCAGGGCTACCCGCTGCCCGTGACGGAGATGCTGTCGCTGCTGCCGGGCGTCGCGTACGCGGCCCGCGGCTGCATCGCCGAGCCGGGCCTGATCGGCAAGACCAAGGCGATGATCCGGCGCGCGTTCGACGTCCAGCTCGAGGACGCCGGCTTCTCGATCGTCGAGATCCTGTCCACCTGCCCGGTGGGCTGGGGCATGACCCCGACCGAGGCGATGCAGCGCCTGGAGTCGGAGGTGATGGGCGCCTACCCGGTCGGGCTGTTCGTGGACCGGGCGAAGGGCGTCGGGCAGCCGATGCCGGCACCCGTCGGCAGGCCTGCGCCGGCCGGCGGCTGCGCGGCCGCGGCGCCGGGACCCGCGGGGCCCGCCAAGGACGCCGGTCCCGCCCGGCCGGCGGGGGCGTGACGATGGAACGTTCCACGATCTTCGCCGGGTTCGGCGGCCAGGGGATCCTGTTCGCCGGCAAGGTGCTCGCCGAGGCCGCCCTGATCGAGGGCCGCGAGGTCCTGTGGATCCCGTCCTACGGGCCCGAGATGCGCGGCGGCACGGCGTCCTGCACGGTCATCGTGGCCGACCGCCAGATCGGGTCGCCGATCGTCGACCGCGCCGACCACGCGGTCGTGCTCAACCCGCCGTCGATGGCCCGCTACACGCCGCTGGTGGCGCCCCAGGGCCTGCTGGTGGTCAACACCACGCTGATCGAGGCGGAGCCCGGCCGCGACGACATCGAGGTCCTGTCCGTGCCCTGCACGGCGCTCGCGCGCCGGGCCGGCGACGACAAGCTGGTGTCGGTCGTGGCGCTGGGGGCGCTCGTGGGCCGGCGCCGGTTCGTCGAGCCCGAGAGCGTCCACGCGGCGTTCGCGCGGGTGCTGGGCGCGAAGCGACCGGACATGGTCGCCCTCGACAGCGCGGCCTTCGACGCCGGCTACGAGGCCGGCCTCGAGGAGGTGATCGCGTAGGCCCGCCGGGTCGGGCCCGGCCCACGGCGGTGGCATGCTGACGCCATGGCGGACGGCTGGCTGACCGCGCTGCGCGCCGATTCCCGCCCGTGGCTGCTCCACGGGTCCGGGCCGGCCGTGCGCCAGCTCGCGCTCCGCTGGCTCGAGGACCGTCCCGCGGACGACCCGGACGTCGCGGACGCGCGGGCCGAGGCCATGGCCGGCCCGCCGATCGCACCGATCCTGGCCGCCCAGGACCCGGCCGGCTGGTGGGTCAAGCCGGGACCCGGGTACGCGCCCAAGTACACCGGCACCGTGTGGAGCCTGATCGTGCTCGAGCAGCTGGGCGCCGACCCCGCCGATCCGCGGATCGCCGCCGCCTGCGAGTACCTGCTCGCACACACGTGGGTGCCCGGTGGCGGCTTCGGCTGCTCCGGGACCCACCGGGCGGACCGGCCCCCGCCGCCGTCCTCGGTCCTCCATTGCCTCAACGGCAACCTCGTGCGGGCGCTCGTGGCGTTCGGGCGGCTGGACGATCCGCGGCTGGCCGAGGCGATCGACTGGCAGGCGCGGGCGATCCTGGGCGGCCCGGGCGCACCGCGCTACTACGCCTCGGGCACGTCCGGGCCGGGGTTCGCCTGCGGCGTCAACGAGGGCCTGCCCTGCGCCTGGGGCGCGCTCAAGGCGATGCGCGGGCTCGCGGCGATCCCGCCCTCGCGGCGGACGCCCGCGGTGGTGGCCGCCATCGACGCCGGGGTGGCGCTGCTGCTGTCGGTCGATCCGGCGACGGCCGCCTACCCCGCCGGCTGGGGCGGCGGCGTCTCGCGCGCCTGGTTCCGGCTGGGCTTCCCGTCCGGCTACATCGCGGACGTCCTGCAGACGGCGGAGGTCCTGGCCGAGCTCGGGCGGGCGGACGCCGGGCCGCTCGCGGGTGTCGTGGCGCGGGTGCTCGCGAAGCAGGACGCCGACGGCCGCTGGCGCAACGAGCAGCCGTACCGCGGCAAGCTGTGGGCGGACGTGGACCAGCCGGGCACGGCCAGCCCGTGGGTCACGCTCCGGGCCTGCCGGGTGCTGCGGGCCGTCCTCGACTAGGGCCGCGGCGACCCTGCGCCCGGGGTGTCGCCGGGCGCTCCGGGGTCGCCGCCCGGCACGGGGTCGGGCTTGCCGGGCGCTCCGGAAGCGCCGCCTTCCCCGGCCTCCTGCCGGTCCGGGCCCGGTCCGGGCGTCGTCTCGGGCGGGGTGTCGGACATCGCGTGGACGAGGTCAGAGGCCGAGATCACGCCGATCGGCAGCGTCTCGTCCTCGTCGCCCACCACGACCAGCCGGTGCACGTGGTGGCGCTCCATCCGGCGCGCCGCCAGGGCGAGGGGCGTGTCCCGGTGCACCGTGACGGCCGGGCTGGTCATCAGGTGCTTCACGCGGAGCTCGGACCAGTTGGCCCACAGGTACTCGGTCGCCCGGGCCCGGAGCAGGTCCGTCTGGCTGATCACGCCCACCAGGGTGCCCGCGCCGTCGACGACGGGGAGTCCGGCGACGTGGTGCCGGTCCATGAGCTGGGCGGCCTGCGCGATCGGGGCGTCCGCGCGGACGACGACCGGCTCGAGCGCCATCACGTCACCGACGATGCGGGGGGCGTGGGACGAGACGAGGTTCACGCGTGGTCCTCCGCGGGCGGACGCCCGCCAATCGCTGGTCACCCGCAAGCGTGATCGAGCCCGCGCGCACGCCCGAGGGCGAGGGGGCCCGAACGCCATGGGCCGATGGTCGCCCGCGTGCCCGGGGGCGAATGGGCCGAACGCGGGGCTGGCCCCGCCCGATGGCCCGCGGCACCGGCGCAACCGCCGCCCCGGCTCCCGTGTTGTAGCGTCTGAGCGGCGCCCGCCGCCGGCGCCCCGAGGAGACCTGCCCGTGACCCCGTCGTCCCGTTTCGGCCCGCCCACGCTCGCCACGATCGCGGCGCTGGTGACCGTCGTCTTCTGGGCCTCGGCCTTCGTGGGCATCCGCGCGGCGGCCGAGGACTTCACCGCGGGCTCGCTCGCGCTCGGCCGGCTGACGGTCGCGACCGTCGCGCTGGGGGCGATCGTCGCCGCCCGGGGCTGGGTGCGGCCGTCGCGGCGCGATCTCGTGCTGATCGTGGCCTCGGGGCTGCTGTGGTTCGCGTTCTACAACGTGGCGCTCAACGAGGCGGAACGGAACGTGGACGCCGGCACGGCCGCGATGCTGGTCAACATGGGGCCGATCTTCATCGCCATCCTGGCCGGCCTGTTCCTGGGCGAGGGCCTGCCGGCTCGCCTGCTGGCGGGCTGCGCGATCGCGTTCGGCGGGACCGCGCTCATCGCCCTCGCGGTGTCGGCGGAGCCGGTTCCGGGGGCGAACCCGACCCTGGGCGTGGTCCTGTGCGTGGCCGCCGCGCTCGCGTATGCGGGCGGCGTCACGCTCCAGAAGCCCGCCGTGCGCGACGTGCCGGCGCTCCAGGTCACGTGGATCGCCTGCCTGACCGGCGCGCTGGCGTGCCTGCCGTTCGGGCCCGGGCTCGTCCGGGAGCTGGGTGCGGCGGCGCCGGAGGGCATCGGGTGGCTCGTGTACCTCGGGCTGTTCCCGACCTCGGTCGCGTTCTCCACCTGGGCGTTCGCGCTGCGGCACACCTCCGCCGGCAGGCTGGGCGCGACGACCTACCTCGTGCCGCCGATCGTGATCGTGCTCGGGTGGGTCGTGCTGGGCGAGGTGCCCGCGCTGGTCGCGATCGCCGGCGGCGCGCTGTGCATCGGCGGCGTGATCGTGGCCCGGTCCACGGGGCGGCCCTGGGCCGCGCTGCGCCGGCCCGCCACGGAGGGTGGCGCCTAGCGCGTCGCCGGGCCGCGGGCCTCGGGGCCCCCTCCGGTCGCCCAGCGGTCGTCCGGGCGCAGCGCGAGACGGATCGGTCGCTCAGCGCGTCGTTCGTTGCGCGGCGAGCCCCGTGGGCGCGACGAACCCGGCGCCCAGCGGTCGAAGCGTCGCACCGTGCGCTCGTTGGGTCGCCGGGCGACCGAGCGCGAGGTGATCGCCGGGCCGGGTCGCTGGGCGCCGAGAGAGCAGCGTGGACCGCGGCCCGAGGCCCGGGCGGCCGGGCAAGCGCGGGGCGTCGACGGCCGCGGGCGCCGCCCTACCCGGGCGTGGTGGGCCGGTCCGCCGGAACGTGCGTCAGTCGGGACAGCTCCGCGGCGATCGCCGCCTGGAACGCCGGCATGTTGAGCCGCACCGAGCGTGAGAGCGGGCGCCCGTAGCCGAACCGGCGTCCGCCGATGCCCACGAACGTGCCCTCCGGCAGGCCGCCCGGGCGCATCACGTCGGCCAGCCCCAGGACCTGGTCCACCGGCAGCTCGTGCGAGGAGCGAGGCGTGGGCGCGGCGGGGTCAGCCACGATGTCGCGGATCGGCAGCGTGACGACGTGGCCGGGCGCGATCCCCACGGCCGCGTCCACGACCACCGCGACCTCCCCCTCGGGCACCTCGAGCAGGTCCTCCACCCGGAGGTGGCCGCAGCGGCGCACCTCCAGGCGCTCGAGCATGGCCGACGGCAGCGACGGCAGCAGCGTCGCGACGGCGGACAGGGCCGCGCCATCGTCGCCGCGATCCGCGTTGCCGCAGACGAGCAGACGGACGGAGGGCGGAGCGAGCTGGGTCATCCGGTCCACTCCTCGGCCCCCGCTTCCACGATCGACAGGTCGAGGAAGTGAGTGGCACAGCTGATGCACGGGTCGTACGCCCGGATCAGCATCTCGAGGCGCTTGGTGGCCTCGGCCTGCGGGAGGTCGAGGACGCTCGGGGCGAACGCCGCGAGATCGGCCTCGATGGCCCCCTGGTTCTGGCTGGTCGGGGGGACGATCTGGGCATGGAGGACGTGCCCCTGCTCGTCGACCTCGTACCGGTGGTGGAGGAGGCCGCGGGGGGCCTCCGTGGACCAGGCGGCAACCCCGGGCCGCGGCGTGAAGGCGACGCGCGGCTCAACGGGCGGGCGGTACCCGTCGATGAGGTCGCGCGCCTCGGCGCAGGCGTGGAGGAGCTCGACCGCGCGGGCGACGATCGAGCGGTGGATGTTGACCCGGATCGCGTCCCGGAGGCCGGTCGCGGCGAGGGCCTCGGACGCGAGCGGATGCAGCTGGTCCGCGGCGAGGGTGATCCGCGCCGTCGGGCCGAGCAGGTACACGGCTCCCTCGTGGGTCCGGGCGTGGAGCGCGTTGGTGCCCTCGACCTGCTGCTCCGCGAACGCCTCGCGCCATGCCCCGGGCGCGAGGTCCAGGCCGTCCGTGGACACGATCCGGCCGTCGTTGTAGGGGTACTCGGCGGCGTGGCGCAGGGCCACCAGGGGCTGGGCGTGCTCGAGCGCCGGCGGATCCCACGAGGCCACGAGCCGCACGGTCTCCCGGGACTGCTCGACGGCCGTGTCCAGCGCCCGTCGGACGGCGTCGAGGTCGCGCCGCCGGGGCGCCCGTGAGAAGCCGCCCACGCGCACCGAGACGGGGTGCACGGCCCGCCCGCCGAGGGCCGCGATCAGCTGGTTGCCCACCCGCTTGATCGCCAGCCCCTGCTCGACGACCGCGCGGTGGTCGGCCGCCATCGCCAGCGCCGACGGGTAGCCCAGGTAGTCGGGGGCATGGAGCAGGTACACGTGGAGCGCGTGGCTCTGGATCCATTCGCCGCAGTACAGCAGCCGTCGCAGGGCCCGCACGGAGGGATCGATCTCGACCCCGTACAGGTCCTCGAACGCGTGGACGGCGGACATCTGGTACGCGATCGGGCAGATGCCGCAGATCCGGGCGACGATGTCGATCACCTCGTCGCCGGTCCGCCCCACCACCAGGCGCTCGAAGTAGCGCGGCGCCTCGAAGATCTTGAGGCGCGCCTCCACGACCTCCGTGCCCCGGACGCGGAGCAGGAGCGTCCCCTCGCCCTCGACCCGGGTCAGGTACTCGACCCGGAACTCGCGCTCGGCGCCGGGCGCGGCGACGGACAGGGTGCCGCCGTCATCGCCGTGCATCGCCGACTCCTTCCTTGGTCGCCGGACCGCCCGGCGTCCGTCCCGGCGGGCCCCCGTGCTGGTCCACGATCGCGCGGAACGGCGGCGTCCAGGCCGTGAACCCGGCGAACAGCCGCGCCACGTCCGCGGGCCCCGCGGTGAGGTCCGCGAACGTCCTGGCCAGGCTCTCCCCGTGCGGCTGCTCGCGTGGGCCGAAGCACCCGTAGCAGCCCCGCCCGAAGGCCGGGCACAGCGCCCCGCACCCGGTCTGGGTCAGCGGGCCGAGGCACGGCGTCCCGGTCGCCACCATCACGCACACGTAGCCACGGCGCTTGCACTCGAGGCACACGGCCTCCTCGCGGATCTGCGGCCGGCGACCCACGAGCAGGGCGGCCAGCAGCTCGCGCAGGTGGTCGGGGCTGATCGGGCAGCCCACCAGCTGGGCGTCCACCTTGACGTGATCGCTGATCGGCGTTGCGGTGTCGAGCGATTCCACGAGCTCCGGCCGGGGGTAGACCGCGGTCCGGAACGCCTCGTGATCGGACCAGTTGCGCAGCGCCTGGATGCCGCCGGCCGTGGCGCAGGCGCCGATCGTGACCAGCGTCTTCGTCTGGCGGCGCAGCTCCACGATCTCGGCGGCCTGGTCGGGCGAGCTCACCGAGCCCTCCACCAGCAGGACGTCGTACGGCCCGGCCGAGCGCAGCGAGCTGGCCTCCGGGAACTCCACGATGTCGATCCGCTCGGCGATCGCGAGCAGCTCCTCCTCGAGGTCGAGGATGGTCAGCTGGCAGCCGTCGCAGGACGCGAGCTTGGCCACGCCCACGCGCAGCCGGCCACGGGCACCCCGGGTCGTCATCAGATGCCCTCCCGGCCGAGCAGGTCCCCGAGCTGTGGCAGCGAGAACACCGGCCCGTCGCGGCACACGAACAGGCGGCCGACCTGGCAGTGGCCGCACAGCCCGATGCCGCACTCCATGTGGCGCTCGAGGGTGACGAAGATCCGCTCCGCGGACAGGTCGCGCGCCTCGAGGGCCTCGGCCGTGGCCTCCATCATCCGCTCCGGGCCGCACACGAAGCCGAAGCTCCGCGAGCCGTCCCAGGTCGCGCGGTCGATCAGGTGGGTGACCACGCCCACGGGTCCGGTCCACTCCTCGCCGGCCCGGTCGACGATCAGCTGGACGTCGATGTCGCCGCGGGCCGCGAGCCCGCGCAGCTCCTCGCGGTACAGCTGGTCGGCGGGCGTCCGCGCACCGTAGTACAGGTGGATCGTCCCGAACCGGTTGCGCTGGGCGATCAGCGCGTCGAGCAGCGGCCGCAGCGGGGCGAGGCCGATGCCGCCGGTGACGACGACGACATCGTGGCCCACCGCGCGGTCCACCGGCCAGGACGTGCCCAGCGGGCCGCGGAGGCCGATCTGGTCGCCCGTCGAGAGGCCGATGAGCGCCGCGGTCGCCGGGCCGGCGGCCCGGATCGTGAGCTCGATCGTGTCCCGGCCGAAGCGCGAGATCGAGATCGGCAGCGGCGGGAAGGCGGGCAGCGTGACCATCGCGAACTGGCCCGGGCGGCCGGCGAGGAACGCGGGGTCGAGGTCGCCCAGCACGAGCGTGGTGACGTCGGCCGTCTCGGGGCGCTTGGCGATGACCCGCCCGGTGACGTAGTCGCCGGGGGTCGCGGCGACCGGCAGCACCGGCGTGGCCTCGGCGCGCGTCGCCAGCGGCGGCGCGATGGCCATCAGCTCCGCGCGGACGTCGATGCCCACCGGGCACCAGGCGATGCACCGCCCGCACCCGACGCACCCGAACGTGCCGAACTGGTCGATCCAGGTCGCGAACTTGTGGGTCAGCCACTGCCGGTAGCGGTCGCGGTAGCGCGTCCGGAAGTTGCCGCCGGCGACCTTGGCGAACCCGACCGTGAAGCAGGAGTCCCAGACCCGATCCGACGCCGACACCTTGCCGTCGAGGTCGGAGCGCTGGACGACGCTGGAGCAGAAGCAGGTCGGGCACACGAGCGTGCAGTTGGCGCAGGCGAGGCAGCGGTCGGCGATCTCCACCCAGTGCGGGCTGTCCCACTGCGCGAGCAGGCGGTCGTGGAGGCCGGCCGTGGGCACCGGGTCGCCCATCGCGGCGGCGACGCGGGCCACCGCGTCCGATGCCTCGACGACCAGGCCGGCGTCGGCCGCGCGGACCGGCAGCCGGGCGATGAGGTCGGCGCCCTCGGGAGACCCGGCCCGGACGACGAACCCGTCGTCCACCTCGGTCATCACCAGGTCGTAGCCGCCACGCGCCTCGGGGCCGGTGCCCATCGAGGTGCAGAAGCAGGTCGACGAGGCGGTGGTGCAGTTGACCGCGACGACCAGGACGTTCCCCCGCCGCGCCCGGTAGTCCTCGTCCGTGAACGGCCCGCCCAGGAACACGCGGTCCTGGACGCCCATCGCGGCCAGCTCGCAGGCGCGCACGCCGATCAGCGCGAGCCGCGAGGGCTCGGTGGCGGCCGGCTCGAACGTGACCGCACCGCCGTCGCGGTGGCCCACGCTCAGCGGTGCCCGGGGCGGGAACAGCCAGCGCTTGGGGCCCTGCGGCCCCACCGTGTAGTCGAACACGCGCCGGTTGGCGTGCGTCACCAGCCGGTAGCTGCCGGGCGCCTGGACGTCACCAACGCCGGCCGGCAGGTCGTCGGCCGACGCGATCTCCGCGAACACGATCGTGCCGTCCTCGACGGTCGGGCCGATGACGGTGCGGCCGTCGGATCGGAGCAGGTCGATGAGCACGCCGAGGTTCGGGCGGGCGAGGAACCAGGGTCCGGCGGCGGGCAGGGCCGGCACCGGCGCGGCCGGCGCGGCCGCGGGCCAGGACGGGAACGGCGAGCGGTCGTCGCTCACCACGGCTGGACCTCGTGGCGGCCCCACTCCTCGCGGGCGAACAGGTCGAGCAGCTGGAGGCGCGTGGCGGCGAGCCGGCGCGCGACGGCCTGCAGCAGGCGTGGATAGACGGAGGCGGCCAAAGCATGGTCCGAGCGCAGCAGCGCCCGCAGCCGCTCGCCCTGGAGCTCGAGGACGCGCACGGGCTCGATGGCGACGGCGTTGGCGGTGCCGCGGTGCGGCGGCACGATCGCGGACCAGCCGATGACGTCGCCGGGCTCGACGGTCAGGATCGTGACCATGCCCCGCTCGGGGACCAGCATCCGGAGCGCCACGCGCCCGGTGAGCACCACCGAGAACGCGTCGGTGATGTGGCCCTCCTTGGTGAGCTCCGTGCCGGCGGCCACGTCCCGCAGCTCGGCGATCCCGGCAAGCCGGGCCACCGCTTCTGGGGACAGCCCTGCCCCGAACCAGGAGGCGCTGAGTGCCGCGATCGGATCCGCGGTGGGAGCGGGGGATGTCGGGAGCGTCATCGGGCGGCGACCTCACGTGGTCCGGGCCGGCACGCACGAACGGGTCGCGCGCTCCGGGCCCGCGGCGTCATGCTCCGCCCGGCGTGCTCGGCTGCGGGAGTGCCGTCGGTCGCGGGGCCACCGGGCCGGTCGGCCGGAGCGCCCTGCCGGACGGCACGCCCGGGCGGGGACGACGGCCTGCGGCGCGGGCACACGGCTCGTGCCTTCAGGCGAGGCGGCGGAGCCGGGCGACGAGGTCCGCCTCGTCGAAGGGCCCCGGGTTCGGCTCCTCGCGGATCGACTCGGGGTGGTGGCCGATGGCCACGATCTCGCGCTCGAGCGCCGTCCGCAGGTCGTCGGTTCCCAGGACGAGCACGCGATCCACGTCGCCGATCCGGTGGGCGACCTCCGCGAGCGCGGGCGCGGTCTCCGTGGGGACGTGCGGGATCGGCAGCTCGAGGGATGCGGGCTCGCCCGTGGCCGTGCCGCGGACGACGATCGCCCGCCCGGGCTCGATCCAGACCACCGCATTGACGCCGGCACCGGCCGGGTGGATCGTGGGACGGGTGCGTGTCGTTCCGTGCATGGCGCTCTCCTTCGGACACCGTCATCGTCGGTCCGATCCGCCGCTGCTGCGCCTGCCGTTCGTCCCGAACCGCGCGCCAGACCGTCCGCCCGTTCCGTGACCGGTCCCGATCCCGGCGATACGCTTGGGACCATGCGCGCGATGGTCCTCCTGGCTACCGGGCCCGCCTCGTCGTCGCCGCTGGCGGCGACGGAGCGTGTCGTCCCGGAGCCCGGGCCGGGCGAGCTGCGGCTGCGCGTCACGGCCTGCGGGGTGTGCCGGACCGACCTCCAGATCTGCGAGGGGGACCTCCCCGCGCGCCGGCTGCCGATCGTGCCCGGGCACCAGGTCGTCGGCGTGGTGGACACGCTGGGGCCCGACGTCGCGGGCTGGTCGGCCGGGGACCGGGCCGGCGTCACGTGGCTCGCCGGCACCGACGCAACGTGCCGGTTCTGCGTCTCGGGCCGCGAGAACCTGTGCGAGGCTGCCACGTTCACCGGCTGGGACCGCGACGGCGGCTATGCGGAGGCAATCATCGTGCGGGCGGCCTACGCCGTGCCCTTGCCCGCCGCCTTCCCGGACCTCGCCGCCGCGCCGCTGCTGTGCGGGGGCGTCATCGGGTACCGCGCGCTGCGGGTGGCCGGCATCGGGCCGGCATCGGCGGGGGCGAGGCTGGGGCTGTACGGGTTCGGGGCCTCCGCGCGCCTGGCGCTGCAGGTCGCCCGGGCGTGGGGCGTGGACGCGTACGTAGCCACCCGCGCGGCGTCCGAGCGGGCCCGCGCCATCGAGCTCGGCGCCGCGTGGGCCGGCGGGCTGGACGAGCGCCCGCCGGTGGCCCTGGACGCCGCCGTGACGTTCGCGCCGGTGGGCTCCGTGGTGGCGGCCGCGCTCCGGGCGCTGGACCGGGGCGGGGTCGTGGCGATCAACGCCATCCACCTGGACCGGGTGCCGGAGCTGCCCTACGAGGACCTGTGGTGGGAGCGCTCGATCCGCAGCGTCGCCAACGTCACCCGCGACGACGCCCGCGAGTTCCTGACGCTGGCGGCCCGGACCGGGATCACCACGGACGTCGAGACGCACCCCCTGGCAGCGGCGAACACGGCCCTCGCCAGGCTGGCCGCCGGGCAGGTGGCCGGGACCGCGGTGCTGGTCGTCGACCCGGTGGCGTCCCGCGGCTGACCGGGCGGGTGCCTGCGGCCGCGGCTGACCCACGGTCGCGCCGGCCCGAGTGCGACCCGGCGGTCCCCCGCGACTGACCCGCGGTCGCCTCCGCGGCCACGCCCTACCCGGAGCCGTTCGTGGACTCACCGTCCATGAGATCGCGAAACGGCGGTCGGCTTCGACGCCCTCGACGCCGGGATTGCGGGTCGGTGGTGACTCACAGTCGGCGACGGACAGGACCCGCCTCAGGATCTCGGCGCCAGCGCCGCGCCGCCCACCACCGGCGACAGCGGGCCGCCGTGACCCAGCTCCGGCTCCTCGAGCTCGGCCCGGATCCGCGCCCGCATCGTCTCGCGGAAGCGGTTCACGGACTCGAAGAACTCGGACATCATCAGCACCCAGTAGTACATGCCACGGTCGGTGAGCCGCCAGGCCACGTCGTCCTCGGTGAGCGCGCCCACGGCCTTCATCGCGTCCAGCGCGTACCACAGCCGCGCCTCGAACTCGCCGCCCCAGCGCTCCGCGACCCACGCCTTCGACAGCTCCAGCCCGAACAGCCGGTTGAGGAACGAGTTCTTGACCTGATCGCCGATCGAGTAGGCGCGCATCCCGGTGATCCCGGTCAGCCCGCGCCCGACGCGGTCCTCGTAGTGGTTGAGCGAGAAGGTGGTCGCGTACAGCACGCCGTCGAGGTAGCTGAACGCGCCGCTGCCCACGCCGACGTAGTTGTCCGCGTCCACGACGTACTCGTCGATGGTCGATGCCGTCCGCGAGAAGCACCAGCAGGACTGCGGCTCGAACGCGGGGCGCAGCCGCGCCAGGAATCGCCGGTAGTACTCGCGCACCCGGCCCGGCCCCGCGGCGCCCATCGTGGCGCGGATCCTCGCCTCGGCCGTGCGCGCGGTCATCAGCGGGTACAGGGAGACCTGGTTCGAGCGGAGGCCGAGCAGCACGTCGATGTCGTGGTCGATCGACGCCTCGTCCTGGTTCGGCAGGTTGTACATGAGGTCCACGTTGAGCGTGGCGAAGGCGCCCGCCGCGGCGTCCAGCCGCTCGATGATCTGGGCGCTCGAGCCGTACTTGTCGTAGCGCTCCATCGACTTGAGCAGGCGATCGTCGAAGCTCTGCACGCCCACCGACAGGCGGCTCACGCCGGCCGCGGCCAGCCGGTCGACGACCGCGGGCCGGAGGTCCATCGGGTTCGTCTCGACCGAGATCTCCGTGACGCCGAACAGCTCGCGCGCCAGCGCCAGGGTTTCGATCAGCTCCTCGACGGCGCAGGTCGGCGTCCCGCCACCCACGTACAGGCTGGTGAACGAGAAGCCGGCCCGGTGGTACAGCCGCAGCTCGTCTCGCAGCGCGGCGAAGTAGCGCCGCGACCGCTCCTCGCGGAACGGCACCCGGTGGAAGGTGCAGAACGGGCACAGCACCTCGCAGAACGGTACGTGCGCGTACAGCGAGGTCGGGCGGCTGGGCGGCGCGGGCGTGCCCGCGAGGTCCAGCTCGCCGATGCGCATCACGTGTCGCGCCTGCCACCGGAAGGTGGTGAGCAGCGCCCGTTCGACGATCGATTCCATCAACTCCCGCCTGCGCGCCGCGTGGCGCGATGTGGCTGCCCGCGACGGGCCGGGCGGGCCGACGCGCGCGATGCCGGCCCGTCCGGAGGGGTCTCAGTGGGCCCCCGCGAGCGCCTCCTTCGCGCGGACGACGACCGGGGCCAGGGCCTCGTCCAAGGCAGCGGACAGCGGCTCCAGCTCGTAGCGCACGCGGACCACCGGCTTGGGCACCGAGAGCACGCGCGTGAGGTCGATGGGCGTCGCCGACAGGACCACGTCGGCGGGGATCGCCGTGAGGGCGGCCTCCAGCTCGTGGATCTGCTTGTCGCCGTAGCCCATCGCCGGCAGCAGCCGGTCGAGCAGCGGGTACTTCGCCAGCGTGTCGGCGAGCTCGCCGGCCGCGTAGGGCCGGGGATCCACGATCTCGGCGGCGCCGAACCGCTTCGCCGCGACCACCCCCGCCCCGTACGTCATGCCGCCGTGGGTCAGCGTCGGGCCGTCCTCGACGACCGCCACCGTCCGGCCCCGGATCTCGCCACCCTCGAGGGCCAGCGAGGACCGCGCCTCGACGATCACGGCGTCCGCGTTGACCTCGGTGATCGCGGCGCGGACCGTGGCCAGGGCCTCGGGCGTCGCCGAGTCCACCTTGTTGATCACGACCACGTCCGCCTGGCGCAGGTTGGCCTCGCCCGGGTGGTAGCGCAGCTCGTGGCCGGGGCGGAGCGGGTCGGCCACCACGATGTGGAGGTCCGGGCGGTAGAACGGCAGGTCGTTGTTGCCGCCGTCCCAGATGACCACGTCCGCCTCGGCCTCGGCGGCCCGCAGGATCTGCTCGTAGTCCACGCCCGCGAACACGAGCCGCCCGGCGTCGAGGTGCGGCTCGTACTCCTCGCGCTCCTCGATCGTGGTGTCGTGGCGGTCGAGGTCCGCGTACGTCTCGTAGCGCTGGACGCGCTGGGCGACGAGGTCGCCGTAGGGCATCGGGTGCCGGACGACCGCCACCTTGAGGCCCTGTGCCTCGAGCGCCTGGGCGACGTAGCGGCTGGTCTGGCTCTTCCCCGAGCCCGTGCGGACCGCGCAGACGGCCACGACGGGTCGCGAGCTGTCGAGCAGCGTCCGGTTGGGCCCCAGGAGCTCGAAGTCCGCGCCGGCGGCGAGGACGCGCGAGGCGGCGTGCATCACCTGTTCGTGGCTGACGTCGCTGTAGGCGAACACGACCGTGTCCACCTCGAGGTCCCGGATCAGCGTCTCGAGCTCCGCCTCGGGGCGGATCGGGATCCCGGCCGGGTAGCGATCGCCCGCCAGCTCGCTCGGATAGCGGCGGTCGGCGATGCCGGGGATCTGGGTGGCCGTGAAGGCGACGACCTCGACCGACGGGTCGTCGCGGTAGACGACGTTGAAGTCATGGAAGTCACGGCCAGCGGCGCCCATGATGAGCACGCGTTCGGTGCGCATGGCGGTCCTCGTGGGAGGGCCTCGCGGGCGCTCGCGCCGGTCCGGAGGCCAGCAGGCGAACGCGGCAGGGGCCACCTCCGCGCATGCCAAGCTTGCCGGTCGATGCGGCGTGCGGTCCCCGGCCGGGACGCCCACCGTCGGGTGCCGCAGGTCCCGTGAACGGAGTCCGATCGGCACTCACGGGGAGCGGTTGCCGTCAAGGAGACTGCGTGTGAGGTGGGTGCCGGAGGGGACGCCCGGCACCCACCCGAACGTTGCCCTCGCCCAGGTGGCGGGGGCTTCTTCGATTCCCGGGCCGAGATTCCTGCGCCGTGCGGCGACCCCGGCCCCGAACCCGCGCGCTCGTTCCGGGCCCATCCGGGCGTTGCCGGCTTGTCGGCTCCGTTCCCGGCCGGTTCGATCGTTCTCGGCCCGTCTCGTCGTTACTGCGCGTCTGGTCCCGGGCATGACCTCGCGAGTGGCACCCCGCGAACGCGGTCACCCAACCAAGGGCGCTCGCCGGCCCCAGGACCGTGGCCCAGCCCAAGAAGGTATGGCCGCCCCCGGTTGCCGCGGACCGTGGCGGCTATGGCCCCCGAATCGGCTCCGTATCGCGCCGCGGATCCCAGGTAGGTATGCGAGAGCGCTCGGGCGCCGCCTGGGCCTCGCATCAGCGTCCGGATACTCCTACTTGGGATCAGGGCGGGTTCACGCGAGCGAAGCGCGCCCGACTCCGGGCGCGGGGCGCGCCGGACCTCCGGGCGCGGGGCGCGCGGGACGAGGGCGCAGGCGCGGGACGAGGGCGCAGGCGCGGGACGAGGGCGCAGGCGCGGGATGCTCCGGACGAGGGACCCCCCGGCCCCGCGCTACAGCTCGTGGTGCTGGCGCGCCTCGTAGGTCAGCCGCTCGCGGTGGGCCGGGTGCGCGATCGCGATCAGCGCCTTGGCCCGCTCGCGGAGGGTCAGCCCCCACAGGTCCGCGACCCCCCACTCCGTCACCACGGTCCGGACGTGGGCCCGGGTCGTGACCACGCCGGCGCCCTCCGCCAGGTGGGACGTGATCCGCGAGATGGACCCGTCCGCGCCGGCCGTGGACGGCAGCGCGATGATCGCGCGCCCGCCGGGCGCCAGGGCCGCACCGCGCATGAAGTCCATCTGCCCGCCGACGCCCGAGTACATCCGGTAGCCGATCGAGTCGGCGACCACCTGGCCGCTGAGGTCCACCTCGATGGCCGAGTTGATCGCGATCATGCTGCCCAGCGACCGGATCACGTGGGTGTCGTTGGTGAAGTCCACCGGCCGCATCTCGACCATCGGGTTGTCGTGGATGAACTCGTACAGCCGGGTCGTCCCCATGAGGAACGTCGCCACGAGCTTGCCCCGGTTGCGGACCTTGCGGTCGCCGGTGACGACGCCGGCCTCGACCAGGTCGACGACCGCGTCGGTGAACATCTCGGTGTGGATGCCGAGATCGTGCTTGTGGGTTAGCAGCTCGGCGGTGGCGCTGGGGATCGCGCCGATGCCCAGCTGGAGCGTGGCCCCATCCGGGATCAGGTCGGCGACGAAGGCGCCGATCCGGCGCTCGACCTCGCCGATCACCGGGCGCGCGTACTCGAACGGCGGCTGGTCCACCTCGATCGCGAGGTCGATCTGGCTCACGTGGATGAAGGCGTCGCCCAAGGTCCGCGGGATCGACGGGTTGAACTGGACGATGACGGTCTTCGCCGCGTCCACCGCGGCGTGCATCGCCTCGACGGACACGCCCAGCGAGCAGAACCCGTGGGCGTCGGGCGGGGTCACGTTGGCGAACACGGCGTCCAGCGGGTAGGCGCCCGACCGGAACAGCGCCGGGATGTCCGAGAAGAACACCGGCACGAAGTCGGCACGGCCCTCGTTGACGGCCTTGCGGGCGTTGGGCCCGATGAACAGGGCGCGGTGACGGAAGTGGGGCGCCATCTCGGGCGCCAGGTGGGGCCCGGGACCCTCGAGGTGCAGGTGGATGACGCAGACGTCGCGCAGCTCCGGGGCGCGCGCGACGAGCGCGTCGAGGAGGACGGTGGGCGCCGCGGACGCCATCTGGATGTAGACGTGGTCGCGTGACTTGATCCCGGCGACCGCTTCTTCGGGCGACACGATACGCATGCCGCGAGTCTAGGTCGGGGCTCCGGTGGCGCGTCCTGTCGGATGGCCCCCTCGCCGGGTCCGGTCCGCCCCCACCATGCGGGACGCCTCGCCCGCAGCGCGTCAGCCTCGGCCGCCGGGGCCGCCGCCGGGCCGCCGGAGCCGTCCGTCAGCCGCCGCCGGAGACGCCGGGGCCGCCAGGGCCGCCGCCGGAGACGCCGGCACGCCGGAGCTCGAACGCCGGGCCGGCGCCCAGGCCTTCGGCGGGCGTCCCGTAGCGCAGGATCAGGTCGCGCACCGCGGCGGCGTGCTCCGCGCCCTCGAGCGGCCGCGCGACCGCGGCCCAGGACGCGTCACCGATCGTGACCCCGCACGCCGGGTCGGCGAGCAGGTTGCGCGCCCAGTCCGAGCCCGGGGACCCGGCGGCCACGACGAGCGTCCCGTCCGGCCGCTCCACGAAGCCGACCGCCGCGCTCGCCGGGCGGCCGGTGACGCGGCCCCGGGTCTCGATGCGCAGGACGCGCCCCCACGAGACGAGGTCGTCCTCCATGGGCGCCCGTGCGCGGCGTCGCGGCGGGTCAGGCCCCGCCGCGGTCCAGCCGGTGCTTGGCGACGAACGCGGCGGCCTGGGCGCGCCGCTCGAGGTTGAGCTTCGACAGGATCGAGCTGACGTAGTTCTTCACCGTCTTGTCCGACAGGAAGACCTCGCTCGCGATCTCCTTGTTCGTCTTGCCCTCCGCGACCAGCAGCAGGATGCGCTGCTCCTGGGCGGTGAGCTGGGCCATCTCGTCCGTGTAGGCACCGGTCGCGATCCGCCGCACTCGCTCCAGCACCTTCTCCGTGACCGCCGGGTCGAGGAGTGATTCGCCGCGGCCCACCGACTCCAGCGCCGCGACGAGGTCCCGGGCGCGGATCTGCTTGAGCAGGTAGCCCGACGCCCCGGCCACGATGGCGGACAGGACCGCCTCCTCGTCCGGGTAGGAGGTGAGCATCACCACCCGCGTCGCGGGGAGCTCCGCGCGGATCTCGCGACACGCCTCGATGCCGGACCCGTCCGGCAGCCGGACGTCCATCACGACGATGTCGGGCTGGAACCGCCGCGCCTGCTCGATCGACTCGGCGGCGCTGCCGGCCTCGGCCACGACCTGGAACCCCTCGCGGCGGTCCAGGAGGGCCACGAGGCCCTGGCGGACGACCTCGTGGTCATCGACCACCAGGAGTCGCAGGGGACGCGAGCTGAGATCGGTCACTGTCACTCTTCCTCGGTGCCGGGGGAACGGCGGTCCCCGGACGCGGCGTCCGACGACGCCGGCACTCGGACGATGATACGCGTGCCCGGTCCGTCCGGGCGCTCGATCGCGAACGTGCCCCCCATCCCCACCGCGCGGTCGCGCATGTTGGTCAGCCCCTGGTGCCGCCCGAGCGCGTCCGGCCCGGCGACGAGGGCCGGGTCGAAGCCGCGGCCGTTGTCGTCCACGACCAGCACGAGGTCGCCCTCGTCCACGGCCAGCACGAGGGCGGCGCGCGTGGCGCCGGCGTGGCGCGCGACGTTGGACAGCGCCTCGCGGGCGATGAACAGCAGGTCCGTGCCCCGGTCCGGCGGCAGGCGGCGCAGCGCCTCGGCCCCGTCGGACAGGTCCACCTCGAGGTCCACCACCGCGTGCAGCCCGAACTCCTCGCCCAGGCGCGCCAGCGCCTCGACCGGGTCCTCGTCGCCGCCCAGGGCCGGCCGCAGCCGGAGGATGTACGAGCGGATGTCGTTGATCACGAGGTTGAGGGCGTCGATCGCCCGGTCGATCCGCGCCACGGCGTCCGTGCGGCCGTCCTCGTCCTCGACCAGGTCCGGAACGTCCTCGAGCGACAGGCCCACGGCGTAGATGCTCTGGATGATCCCGTCGTGGAGGTCCTTGCCGATCCGCTCCCGCTCCTCGACGACCGCCAGCCGCTGGACGAGGTCGTGGAGGCGCGCGTTCTCGATCGCGATCCCGGCGTGGACGGCGAACATCTCGACCAGTCGCTCGTCGTCCTCCGAGAACGGCTCCCCGGCCTCCTTGTCGGCGAGGTACAGGTTGCCCACCGACCGGCCCTTGACGGTCACGGGGGCGCCCAGGAACGACCGCATCACCGGGTGGTTGGGCGGGAACCCGAAGCGGCGCGGGTCGGCCGCGATGTCGGCGCTGCGGATGGTCTCGCCGTTGCGGATGATCGCGCCCAGGAGCCCCTCGCCCCGCGGCACGTGCGCGATCGCGGCCCGGCCCTCCGGGCTGATGCCGCTGGTGATGAAGCGCTCGATCCGGCCCCGCGCGTCCGCGATGCCGAGCGCGGCGAAGCGGGCCCCGACGAGCACGCGGACGCGGTCCACGATCAGCTGCAGCACGCGGTCCACGTCCAGCTCCGCCGCGACGGCGCGGGTCGCCTCCTCGAGCGCCGCCAGGCGCTCCGCGCGGCCGTGGACCTCCGCCCGCGCCCACGCCGCGTCCACCGCCAGCTCGATGATCCGGGCGATGGGCTCCGCGGCGCCGTCGGGCGCGTCCAGGAACAGGCGCCCCAGCGTCTCGTGGCCCACGTGCGAGCCGAGCAGGAACACCTCGAGCCCGCCGCGCTCCGCGTCCGGCGGCGGTGACGACAGCGTCCCCACGCCGACCTCGAGGGTGGCCAGCGGCGGCGCGCAGACCTCGAGCACCGCGCCACGAGCCCCGGCCACGTCCATGATCCCGTCGAGCGCCGCGGCGACGGCCGATCGCCGGTCGTCGGACGGGTCGCGCTGCCAGGCCTCCAGCGCCTCGAGGACCCTCGCGAGCGGCAGCTGGGACGCGGTGGCGGACTGGGGCGACGGGCTGATAGCGTCGCGGCGTACGGAGGTCATCGGCGTGAGCCTACCAGCCCCGCCCGCGCACGCGGGCGCACCGTCCCGGCCATTCGGGCCATGTGTCACTTCGCACCGCCCGCCGAGGCCGTGACCATGCCCGCACCCACTCGTCCCCCCAGCTCCGGAGAGCCAGTGCCCGTGGAACCCACCGTCCCCCAGCCGTCCGACGCGTCCCCGGTCGAGCCCGCCCAGGATCCCGTCGGAGCGGCGATCGACTCGCTCTCCCGACGTGGCTTCCTGCGCGTCGCGGGCCTCGCCGGCGGGGGGATCGTGGCGGCGAGCGTCGCCGCCTGCGCCCCGGCGGCCGCGCCCCAGTGGAGCTTCGGCGCGCCGGCCACCCCGGGCGCGGCCACCGAGCCCCCGACGACCGCGCCGTCCGCCTCGGCGTCGGTCGCGCCGTCCGGGTCGGTCGCGCCGAGCGCCTCCGCGTCCCCGTCGCCCAGCCTGCCGGCCGGCTGGACCGATCACGACCTCGCCGCACAGGTCAAGGTCCGCCGCTTCGTCGGCAACCTCGCCGGCCCGCTCGGCCTGTCGGACATCCTGGACAACGTGCTGGGGCCCAACACCGACGACCCGGAGTTCACCAAGGTCGTCCAGGGCAACCAGCCGCTGGAGCCCACGACCATCGAGGCGGACGGCACCAAGGTGTTCGACCTCACGGTGGACGAGATGGACTGGCCGATCGACGCCCTGATGCCCCCGGTCAAGGCGCTGGGCTACAACAAGATGTGGCCCGGGCCGGTCATGCGGGTGACCGAGGGCGACAAGGTCCGGATGAACTTCACCAACAACCTGCCCGAGTCCACGGGCGTGCACTTCCACGGCATCGAGTTCGAGGACTTCCGCCAGGACGGTGTCCCGTTCGTGAGCCAGCTGCCGTTCGTGCCCGGCGAGACGTTCAGCTACGAGTTCACGGCGACCCCGGCGGGCTCGCACATGTACCACTCGCACCACAACGCCACCGACCAGGTGGGCCGCGGCCTGCTGGGCGCGTTCATCGTGGAGCCCAAGGACGCCCGGCAGTCATACGCCGAGAAGTACGGCGTCACCCAGGAGGTCGTGTTCATCCACAACGACGCGCTGGGCGGGTTCACGATCAACGGTCACGGCTTCCCGGCCACGACCCCGATCGTCGCCAAGCAGGGCGAGAAGGTCCTGATCCGGTACATGAACGAGGGCACGATGATGCACCCGTGGCACACCCACGGGTTCCGGATGAACGTCGTGGCCCGCGACGGCGCGCCGCTGGGCAACGCCTCGTTCCGGTGCGACACGCTGGGCGTCAACCCCGGCGAGCGCTGGGACGCGATCGTGGACTGCGACCGCGTCGGCGTGTGGGCATTCCACTGCCACATCCTGCCCCACGTCGAGGGCCTGGACGGCATGTTCGGCATGGTGACGGCGCTCGTCATCCTGCCGCCGGACTGAGCCGCGGACGCGACGGAACGGAAGGGATGACCGCCGTGGCGTTCGGGACCGCACGACCAGCGCCTCCACCCCGGGTCAGGAAGCTGCTGCTCGCGACGGACCTGTCGGAGGCGTCCACGGCCGCGACCGAGGAGGCGTTCGAGCTGGCCGGCCGGCTGGGCGCCTCGCTGCTCATCGTGTCGGTGATCGACCCGGGGTCGCTGCGCCTGCCCGGCGGACGGTACCACGCGCGGATGGACCAGGTCCGCGCGCGGCGCGAGGCGATGGCGCAGGCGCTCGTCGAGCGGGGCCGCGACGCGGGCATCGCGGTGTCGTTCCTCGTCTGGGACGGCGATCCGGGCGACATGATCGTGTCCGCGGCCGAGGCCGAGCGCGCCGACATGGTGATCGTGGGCAGCCACGGTCGCGGTGCCGTGGGCCGGCTGTTCATCGGGTCGGTGTCGGAGCACGTGGTCCGCCACGCCCCGTGCCCGGTGCTGGTGGTCCGCCCCCACGAGGTCGCGCCGGCGCCACTCGCATAGGCTCGCGACCGCGCTTGCGCGCCGCGCCGATGTGCGGCACGGTGGTGGCGTGCCGACGGCCAGCGACCCAGCCGCCGCCTTCGCCGAGCATCGCGACCTGCTCGTGGGTGTCGCGTACCGCATCGTGGGCCAGGTCGCCGACGCCGAGGACGTGGTCCAGGACACGTGGCTGCGCTGGTCGGCCGTCGATGCCGGCGAGGTCCGGGACCCGCGCGCCTTCCTCGTGACCACCGCGTCGCGGCTCGCCATCGACCGCCTGCGCCGGCGCGCCGCTCGGCGCGAGGACTACGTCGGCGAGTGGCTGCCCGAGCCCATGCCCACGGCGGTCGACCCGGCCGAGCGGGCCGCGGTCGTGGAATCGATCTCGATGGCCATGCTGGTCGTTCTCGAGACCCTGTCGCCGCTGGAACGGGCCGTGTATGTCCTGCGCGAGGCCTTCGGCTTCTCCCACGCCGAGATCGCCGATGCCATCGATCGCTCGGAGCCCGCGGTACGGCAGCTGGCGAGGCGGGCACGCGACCACGTCGCCGCGCGACGTCCGCGCTTCGATCCCGATCCGGCCCTCAGGCTGCAGGTCACGGAGCGCTTCCTCGCTGCGGCCGCATCGGGCGACGTCGAGGGCCTGCTGCGGACGCTGGCGCCGGATGTCGAGTTGGTCGCCGACGGCGGCGGCCGGGTGCGGGCGCCACGGCTCCCGGTGCGCGGCGTGGCGCGCGTCGTGCGCTTCCTGGTCGCGGTCGCGGGGCGGCCCGTCGCCGATCAGCGGACAGCGCTGGTGGAGCTGAACGGCGGTCCCGCGATCATCGTGTGGTCCGGCGCTGCGGCGGTCGCCGCGATGAGCGTCGACGTCGCCGACGGCCGAGTCACCCGACTCCACCTCGTCGCCAACCCGGCGAAGCTGGCACGGCTCGCGGGCCCCCCGGCCTGATGTCACGCCCGGACATCCCGGCTGCGTCCTGGAATCGACGACGCAGCGGAGGACCGAGATGTCCACGTCCAGCACCCTGGCCACCCTGGCCGACCAGCCGACCGTCATCCTGACGACCTTCCGTCGGGACGGCAGGGCGGTCGCCACCCCCGTCAGCCTCGCCGTCGCAGGCGAGCACGGGTTCGTCCGCACGTACGCGAGCTCCGGCAAGTACAAGCGGATCCGCAACAACCCCACCGTCGAGGTCGCGCCGGCGACGTTCCGCGGTCGGGCGACGGGACCGGCGATCCGGGCCCGCGCGCGCGTCCTGTCGGTCGAGGAAGCGGCGGCGGCCCGCCGCCTGATCGAGGCCCGGCACCCCTGGCTGCACCGGCTCGCGGTCCCGATCGTCCACCGGCTGACCGGCAAGCGGACCGTGTACCTGGAGCTCCGGGCCGCGTGACGGATCCGGCGACGTCGGGCAGATGCCGGGCCTACTTCGTGTAGACGCCCTCGGGGTCCAGCTCCTCGCGGACGAGGCGCAGCTCCTCCGCGGTGGGCGCCGGCGTCACCGCCAGTGTCGGGCTGATCCTCGGCTCCCAGGCGATCGTCGCGCGGACCTCGTCGGTCGTCGCGCCGGGGTGCAGGAAGTCCAGCCGCATCTCGCCCGTCTCGTCGAAGTGCCAGATGCCCAGGTCCGTGACCACGACCGACGGCCCGCGGCCGTTCCAGCCGCCGGCGCGCCGGATCGCCTCGGCCTGCTCGGCCCCGCCGAGGTTGCCGGGCGACGTCCGGAAGTCGATCCGCTCGACGAACGAGCGGGTCGACTGGCGCATGATCACGAACACGTTCCGGGCGTTGATCGCGATCTCGCACGCGCCGCCCGAGCCCGGCAGCCGCGTCTTGGGGGCCGCGTAGTCGCCGATCACCGTGGAGTTGAGGTTGCCGAACCGGTCGATCTGGGCCGCGCCCAGGAAGCCGACGTCGATCAGGCCGCGCTGGAGGTAGAACGCGAACAGCTCGAACATCGACACGACCGCGGTGGCGCCGGTCACGATCGTCGGGTCGCCGATCGACAGCGGCAGGCGCGCCGGCCGGGCGCCGAACACGCCGGCCTCGTAGACCAGCTCGAGGTCCGGGACCACCGTCCGCTTGGCGAGGTTGACGGCGATGTTGGGCAGCCCCACGCCGACGAAGCAGACGTGCGCGCCGGCCAGCTCGCGGGCGGCGGCCACGATCATCATCTCGGACTTGGAGAACGCGGGGTCGCGCGGGGTCGCGGCCGGTGCCGGGACGGGGGTCGGGGCGGGGGCCTCGGCGCGGGTCGGGTCGCTCATCGGTAGTCACCGTAGTCCACGGAGCCGGACGGGGCGCTGCCGGGTCGCAGCGACGCGATGCGCTCCGCGCCCAGCCTGTCCACGTACGCCGCCCGGCCGTCGAGGTCGTAGACCCACTCGCGCAGCCAGGCCTGGGTCTTCTC
The DNA here is from genome assembly GCA_040755495.1 of Chloroflexota bacterium. GTDB lineage: Bacteria > Chloroflexota > Limnocylindria > Limnocylindrales > CSP1-4 > CAIXZV01. The sequence goes on along the minus strand of JBFMAT010000001.1, from coordinate 145,332 downwards.
CTCGTCACGGCTGATCGGGTCCCAGTCGAGGTAGAAGCGGTTGTCGCGGTCGTAGGCGCCCTGGACGTAGGAGGGGTGGGCGCCGTAGGGCTCGACCACCACGGCGTCCACGATCAGGCCCGGGATCACGGTCCGGTTGGGGTCCGCGCGGATCACCGACTCGTCCACCAGCTCCTCGACCACCACGATCACCCGGTCCGCGGCGAAGGCGGCCTCCTTCTGGCAGCCCAGCAGGCCCCAGATCTGGGTGTTGCCCGCCGCGTCGGCGCGCTGGGCGTGGATCACCGTGACGTCCGGGTTGAGCGGCGGCACCGCGTACACCGTCTCGTCGGAGTACGGCGAGCGGATCGGGCGGATCAGCGGGTTGGCGACCGGCAGGTCCGTCTCGAAGTAGCTCCGGAGGGGCATGAACGGCAGGTTGGCGGCGCCCGCGGTGTACCGGGCGACCATGCCGAAGTGGCTGTACTCCTCGATCTCGAGCGGCGTCCCCTCGCCGACCGCGGCGGGCTCGATCCGCCTCCGGATGGCGTTGAGCCCGCCGACCCCCGGGTTGCCGAGCCACGAGAAGATCAGCTTGCGGACCACGCCGCCGGCGATCATCTGGTCGTAGATCAGGTCCGGCGTCATCCGGGCCAGCGTGAGGTCGCGCTTGCGCTGGCGGATGATCTCGTGGCCGGCCGCGAAGCCGATGAGGTGCGTGAAGCCTTCGATCGCGACGGTGTCGCCGTCACGGACGAGCTCCGCGACGGCGTCGCGCATCGAGGCGACCTTGCCGGGCATGCCTGCTCCTGTGGTCGTGGCGCCGGCTCGCGGGCCGGCGCGCCAAGTGTGCCCGAGGCGGGGGTCAGCCGGCGGCGCCGAAGCCCTCGATGATCAGGCCGGCCTCGCGCTCCTCCTCGACCTCCTCGACGTCCGCGAAGCGGTGACCCGCCACGTGCGCCACGGACTCGGTGAAGATGCGCACCGCGGTGGCGGCCTCGGCCTGGGACACGACCAGCGGCGGCGACATCCGGACGCAGTCCTCGCCGGCCTCGAGGACCAGCAGGCCACGCTCGAAGGCCTGCATCTGGACGGCATCGGCCGTGTCCCCGGAGTCGAACTGGATGCCGATCATCAGGCCCTTGCCGCGGACGTCGCGGACGAGCTTCGGGAAGCGCGAGAGCAGCGGGTGCAGCCCGTCCTGGACCTCTCGGCCGCGGATGCCGGCGTTGGCGATCAGGCCGTTCTCGAGCAGCCGGATCGTCTCGAGCAGGGCGGCGAGCGCGACGGGGTTGCCGCCGTACGTGCTGCCGTGGGCGCCCGGGCCCCAGGTCATGAGCTCCGACTTCGCGATCAGCGCGCCCACCGGCATGCCGGAGCCGATGCCCTTGGCCGTGAGCAGCATGTCCGGCTCCACGTCCCAGTGCTGGATCGCCCACATCTTGCCGGTGCGGCCGGCGCCGGACTGGACCTCGTCCGCGATCAGCAGGATCCCGTGGCGGTCGCACAGGTCGCGGAGCCGCGGCAGGAAGTCGTCCTCGGGGACGATGTAGCCGCCCTCGCCCTGGATCGGCTCCACGATGACCGCGGCGAACTCGTCGGCCGGCATCAGGCGCTTGAAGATCCGCTGCTCGATCTCCTCGAGGCCCTCGTTGCCGAACGGGACGTGGTAGACGCCGGGGAGCATGGGGCCGAAGTGGGCGTGGTACTTCGCCTTGGACGCGGTGAGGCTGACGGCGCCCATCGTCCGGCCGTGGAACGCGCCCAGGAACGCGATCACGTTCTGGCGCCGGGTCTTGTAGCGGGCGAGCTTGAGCCCGGCCTCCACGGCCTCCGCTCCGGAGTTGCCGATGAACACCTTGGTCGGCCCACGCATCGGCGCGATCCGGGCGAGCTCCGCGGCGGCCTGCGCGTAGATCGGCAGGTAGAAGTCGCTGGCGCTGTAGTGCTGGAGCTCCGCCGCCTGGCGCTGGATCGCGGCCACGACGTCGGGGTGGCTGTGGCCGGTGCTGTTGACCGCGATGCCGGCCGTGAAGTCGAGGAACACGTTGCCGTCGATGTCCTCGATCGCGCAGCCGAGGCCGCGCAGCGGCACGATCGGGTACGCGCGCGGCAGGCTGGGACTCGTCCAGGCGTGGTCGAACTCGATGTGCGCGCGGGCCTTGGGACCCGGCAGCTCGGTCACGATGTCCGGGATGGGACGCGCCTGGAGCGGGGTCGACACGGGGCCTCCTCGGGTTCAGCCTGTCAGGCGGGACGCATAGATCCTATGCACACTGAATACGAGCATAGCAGAGCGCCCACCGCCCGCCGACGGCCCGAAGGTCCCCTCGATGGCAGGGTCCCGTGCGGCGCGACGGGGCCCTGCGGCGCGACGGGGTCCTGCGGCGCGACGGGTCCTCCGCAGCGCGACGGCGTCCCGCGGCGCGACGGCGTCCCGCGGCGCGACTCGCGGGTCGTGGCCGCGTCGCGTGGAATCGGCCAAACCGCTCCATCGGGGACCAGCAGGCGCCACCCGGAGGCGCGCTCGGCGTTGCGTGCGCGATCTCACGCAGCGATTCGCGCCATTCGGACCCCGGTCGGCCGACGCGAGCCTCCAGACGGGGCGATTTGCGCGATCTCACGCGACGCCACCCCGGAACCGAGTTGGCGGCCGCGCGGACGTCCCGTTGCCTCGAACGTCGAGCTGGCAGGCGCGGCCGCCGTCCAGCCGTCAGTCCACGACGGTGTGGCTCTGCTCCCGCAGGAACTGCGCGACGTAGTACATCGACAGCCCGGCCTTGCCGGTGGAGCCGGAGCCCTTCCAGCCGCCGAACGCCTGCACGCCCGGCCAGGCGCCCGTCGTCGCCCCGGCCCGCCGGTTGACGTACAGCACGCCCGCCTCGATCTCCTCGAGGAAGCGGGTGATCTCGCCCTGGTCCGCGGAGTACACGCCCGCGGTCAGCCCGTAGACGTTGTCGTTCGCCAGGCGGAGCGCCTCGTCCAGCGAATCCACCGCGTGGACCGCGGTGAACGGCGCGAACAGCTCGTCCTGGAACAGGCGGTGCGAGCCCGGCAGCTTGCCCACGACCGTCGGCTCCACGTAGAACCCGCGCGCCAGCGCGCCGTCGCGCAGCTGCTCGCCGCCGGTGAATACGGCGCCGTCGCGGCGCGCCTCGTCCACGGCTCGCTGCCAGCGCTCCACGGCGCGCGCGTCGATGACCGGGCCGAGGAACGCCGTCCGCGGCAGCGGGTCGCCGACGACCAGCTTCTCGGTCTTCTCGACCAGCAGCCGGACGAGCTCGTCGTGGACGGGCCGCTCCACGTAGACCCGGCTGTTGGCCGAGCACTTCTGCCCGCCGAACCCGAACGCCGAGCGCATGATCCCCTCGGCCGCCTCCTCGAGGTCGGCGCTGCGGAGCACGATCGCCGGGTTCTTGCCGCCCATCTCCACGATGCACGGCCGGGGGAAGCGCGTGGAGAAGTTGCGGAACAGCTCGAACCCGACCTCGTACGAGCCCGTGAACACGATCCCGTCGATGCCCTGGTTCTTCTGGAGCTCGTCGCCCACCGTGTCGCCGGGGCCCATCACGAGGTTGAACACGCCGTCCGGCACGCCGGCGTCGACGTACGCCTCCTTGATCGCGATCGCGGTCATCGCGGACACCGTGGCGGGCTTGAACACCACCGTGTTGCCGGCCATCATCGCGGCCGAGGACGGGCCGACGGCGAGCGCCATCGGGAAGTTGAACGGGCTGATCACGGCGAACACGCCGTGGGGGCGCAGGATCGTCCGGGTGTGGACGGTCGCGTCGCCCAGGTTGTCCATCGGGTGGTCGTAGAACGCGTTGTCCTCGGCCGTTCGCGCGTAGTAGCGGATCAGGTCGGCGGCCTCCTCCACCTCGCCCAGCGCCTCGAGCCGGGTCTTGCCCACCTCGATCGCCATCAGGCCCGCGTACTCCATCTGGCGCTCGGAGATGAGCTCCGCGGCGCGCTTCAGGATCGCGAGCCGCTTCTCCCAACCCAGGCGGAACCACGCGGGCTGGGCGCGCCGCGCGGCCGAGATCGCGTCCTGGGCATCCGTGCGGGTTCCCTTCGCGAAGGTGCCCACGAGGATCTCGGAGTCGATCGGCGAGCGGACCTCGAAGGTGCCGTCGCCATCGCGCTCGGCGCCGTCGACGTAGTTGCGGTGGTAGGCGCCCAGGCGCGCCTTCGCCCTGTCGAGGCCCGCCTCGTACAGCGCGTGGAGCTCCTCGTTGTCGGCGCGGAGGGTCGCGTACGTGATCTTGATCCGCTCGGCGGTCATGTGGCGCTCCCGTTGGGGCGCGGCGCGCGTGGTGGGCGCGCCGGCGTGGCTCGACGACGGTCGTTGCCGCCCAGTCTAGTGCGGCCGGTCGACCAGGCGGGAGGGCGACTCGGCCCGTCCGACCGGCCCGACGGAAGGCCCATCGCGGGCCGTGACCCACGGGCCATGCCGGCGCTTCCCCCCGGGGCGCATCATGGCTCCATGGCCCGCCGCGTCCTGCGCCGCCTCGCCGCCGTCCCCCTGGTCGCCCTCCTGCTGGTCGTGTCGGCCGCGCCGTCACGCGCCGCGACCGAGTTCCCGCCCGGCTACGAGGGCTTCCACACCTACGCCGAGATGGTCGCGGACATCCACGCCGTCGCGGCCGCCCACGCCGACATCGTGGCGCTGACGTCGATCGGCACCAGCTACCGGGGGCGAACGCTGTGGGCGGCCAAGGTCAGCGACAACGTCGTCACCGACGAGGCCGAGCCCGAGGTCCTGTACGACGGCCTCCACCACTCGGACGAGCACATGGGCCTGGAGATGACGCTCCGGATCCTCCACTGGCTCGCGGACGGCTACGGCAGCGACGCCCGGATCACGAACATCGTCAACGCGCGCGAGGTCTGGATCGTGTTCGCCGTCAACCCCGACGGCGCCGAGTTCGACATCAGCGGCGGCCGCTTCCACCACTGGCGCAAGAACCGCCAGCCCAACGAGGGCACGACGGCGATCGGCACCGACCTCAACCGCAACTACGGCTACCGATGGGGCGGCGGCGGCAAGACCAGCACCAACCCGCGGGCCATCACGTACCGCGGGCCCCGGGCGTTCTCGGCTCCCGAGACGCGCGCCTTCCGCGACTTCCTGGCCAGCCGCGTGGTGGACGGCCGGCAGCAGATCCGCGTCGCGATCACGTTCCACGAGTACGGCCGGCTGGTGATGTGGCCGTACGGCTACACGAAGGCCGACGTGCCGGGCGACATGACGGCGCAGGACCGCGCCGCGCTGGCCAGGATCGGCCGGCACATGGCGGCGAGCAACGGGTACCGGCCGCAGCAGGCGAGCGACCTGTACATCACCTCCGGCACCACCCGCGACTACGAGTACGGCGTGTACCGGATCTTCTCCTACACGTTCGAGCTCTCGAACGTGGACTACCCCAGGGCCTGGCGAATCCCCGGCGAGACGGGCCGCAACAAGGACGCCGTGCTGTACCTCGCCGAGCGCGCGTGGTGCCCGCTGGCCGTGCTCGGGACGGCCGTCCGGGACGCCCGGTGTGGCGCGTTCGACGACGACCTCGAGGTGGCGCGGGGCTGGGTCGTGGACCCGGACGGGACCGACACGGCGCCGTCCACCGCGCGCTGGCGGCGGGGCAACCCGGAGGGCACCGCCGCGTCCGGACGGACGATCCAGCCCACGACGACCCCGTCCGGCCGGGCCGCCCTGGTCACCGGGCTGCCGGCGGGCAGCACGGCCGCCGCCTACGACCTCGACGGCCGCACGACCGTCCGCTCGGCGCCGATCCGGCTCCCGGCCGGCCTCGGCCAGTCGCTGAGCTTCCGCTTCCTGTGGGCGCACGCGCCGAACGGCTCCGCCGCGGACCACCTGCGGGCGATCGTGGAGGCGGAGGACGGCACGACGACCGTGGTCTGGCAGCGGACCGGGACGCCCGCCCTCCTCGCCGGCGCGTGGCGGACCGCGACCATCCCGCTGGACGCGTGGGCCGGGCAGACGATCCGGATCCGGTTCGAGGCGGAGGACGGCGCGGGCGCCTCGCTCGTGGAGGCCGGCGTGGACGACGTCCGCGTCACGCGCCCGACCGGCTGACATGCGCCTGCCCCGCCGGCGCCGATCCCTCGCCGCCGCCGCGCTGGCCCTCGCCGTGGCGCTCCCGGCGGCCCCCGGGTCGGCTCTCGCCGCGACGGACTATCCCGCAGGCTACACGGGCTTCCACACCTACGCCGAGATGGTCGCGGACATCCAGGCGGTCGCGGCGGCCCACCCGGGCATCGTCCGGCTGTCGTCCATCGGCACCAGCTACCGGGGGCGAACGCTGTGGGTGGCCAAGGTCAGCGACAACGTCGCGATCGACGAGCCGGAACCCGAGGTCCTGTACGACGGCCTGCACCACGGCAACGAGCCGATGGGCCTCGAGATGACGCTGCGGATCCTCCACTGGCTGGCCGAGGGCTACGGCAGCGACGCCCGGATCACGGGCATCGTGGACGAGCGCGAGGTCTGGATCGTGTTCGCCGTCAACCCCGACGGGCAGGCGTACGACTACGCAAGCGGCAGGCTCCGCAACTGGCGCCGCAACCGGCAGCCCACCGCGGGGACGCCGTACGTGGGCACGGACCTCAACCGCAACTACGGCTACCGGTGGGGCGGCCCGGGCTCGAGCAGCAACCCGGCCAACTCCAGGTTCCGGGGCAGGGCGCCGTTCTCGGCCCCCGAGACCCGGGCGATGCGCGACTTCCTCGCCTCGCGGGTAGTGGACGGCCGGCAGCAGATCCGGGCCTCGATCTCGTTCCACGAGTACGGCCGGCTGGTGATGTGGCCCTACTCGCACACGCTGGTCAACGTGCCCCCCGACATGACCGACCAGGACCGCACCACGATGCTGCGGATCGGCCGGGCGATGGCCGCCTCCAACGGCTACGTCGCGCAGCAGGGCAGCGACCTGTACGTCGCGTCGGGGACGAGCGCGGACTACCAGTACGGTCGGTACCGGATCTTCGCGTTCACGATCGAGCTGTCGAAGGCGGACTACCCGGGTGACTCGGCGATCCCGGGCGAGACGGGCCGCAACAGGGAGGCGGTGCTGCTGCTCGCGGAGCGCGCGTGGTGCCCGCTGGCCGTGCTCGGGACGGCCGTCCGGGACGCCCGGTGTGGCGCGTTCGACGACGACCTCGAGGTGGCGCGGGGCTGGGTCGTGGACCCGGACGGGACCGACACGGCGCCGTCCACCGCGCGCTGGACCCGCGGCGACCCGTCGCGCACGACCGCCGACGGGGTCACGCTCCAGCCGGCCGGGGTGCCCTCCGGGCGGGCCGCGCTCGTGACGGGGTCGCCGGCGGGCTCGAGGGCGACCGCCTACGACCTCGACGGCCGGACCACGGTCCGCTCGGCCCCGATCCGGCTCCCGGCCGGCCTCGGCCAGACGCTGAGCTTCCGCTTCCTGTGGGCGCACCGGGCGAACGCGACCGCGGCGGATCACCTGCGGGCGATCGTCGAGGCGCAGGACGGCACGCGGACCGTGGTCTGGGAGCGGACCGGCCGGCGGGTGCTGCTCGCCGGGGCCTGGCGTGCCGCCTCGGTCTCGCTGGACGCGTGGGCCGGGCAGACGATCCGGATCCGGTTCGAGGCCCTGGACGCGGCGACCTCCTCGACGATCGAGGCGGGCGTCGACGACGTCCGGGTGACGCGCCCGTCCGGGTGACGCGTGCGTCCTGATGACGCGTCCGGCATCGAACGAGCGCGGGTACACGCCTCAGCCCAGGGCCGCCACGACCTCCGCGATCGAGGGCGCGACCGCGTCCGGGCGGTAGCCGCGCGCGCCCGAGGCCGCGGCCGCCAGCTCCGTGTCGCCGTGCTTGCCCGTCCGGACGAACACCGTCCGGAGGCCCGCCCGCCGCCCCCCGCCGATGTCCGAGCCCACGTCGTCGCCGACCATCACGAGGTCCCGGCGCCGGAGTCGCGGCTCCCCGCGCGCGGCCGCCTCGCGCGCCAGCCGCTCGATGGCGACGCGGAAGAACGCCGGTGACGGCTTGCCCACGATGCGGGCCCGCCGCGTCGTCGCCCACTCGAGCGCCACGAGGAAGGCGCCGGCGTCCAGCGTGGGGCCGGCGGGCGTGATCCACCAGGCGTTGCGGTGCATCCCGATGAGCGCCGCCCCGCCCCGCACCAGCCGGAACGCGCGGTCCAGGTTGTCCTTGGTCAGCTGGTCCGGCGAGTCACCCAGGACCACCGCCGCCACCTCGGCCGGCGCGGCGTCCGCGGCGGCCCCGTCGACCACGTTGAGCCCCTCGAACTCGCGCCGGGCGTCATCGGAGCTGATCACGTACACCGGCCGGTCGCCGTACTCCCGGCGCACCAGCTCCGCCGACGCCGACAGCGCGGACTGGAAGCGGTCCGGCGGGGTGGCGTAGCCGATACTCGCACCCCAGCGGGCGAGCGACGCGCGCGAGACCAGCGAGGTGTTGGTCACGACCAGGTACGGGACGCCGCGCCGGTCCAGCTCGGCGAGCGCCTCGGGGGCGCCCGGGACGGCCTTGCCGGCCAGCACCAGCACCCCGTCCAGGTCCAGCAGCAGGCCGCGCACCCCGTGCAGGGCTGCACGCAGGGCGTCGTCGGATCGGACCGGCTCGGGCATCATGCGCACAGCGTAATCGGAGGAGGAACGGCGGATGGGATTGCTCGAGGGGCGCAAGGCGCTCGTGTTCGGGGTCGCGAACGACCACTCGATCGCCTGGGGGATCGCGAAGGCGTTCCACGACCAGGGCGCGGTCGTCGGCTTCAGCTCCGTCGAGAGCCTCATCGAGCGGCGGGTCCGCCCGCTGGCGGAGTCCATCGGCAGCACCTTCGTCGAGCCTGCCGACCTCCAGTCGGACGACGAGATCCGGGCCGTGCTCGCGAAGTGGGCGGCCGCCCACGGCGAGGTCGACATCCTCGTCCACGCGGTGGCCTACGCGAAGCGCGAGGACCTCGACGGCTCGTTCGTGGACACCAGCCGCGACGGGTTCGCGCTCGCGCTCGACGTGTCCGCGTACTCGCTGGTGGCGCTCGCGCGCGAGGCGCGGCCGTACCTCCACCGCGGCGGCTCGATCATGACGCTGTCCTACTACGGCGCCGAGAAGGTCGTGACCCACTACAACGTCATGGGCGTGGCCAAGGCGGCGCTCGAGGCGTCGGTGCGCTACCTGGCCGCCGACCTCGGGCCGGACGGGATCCGGGTCAACGCGATCTCCGCGGGCCCGATCCGGACCCTGTCCGCGGGCGGAATCGCCGGCTTCCGCAAGCTCTACGGCCCGTTCGACGAGATCGCCCCGCTGCGCGCCCACATCACGATCGAGGACGTGGGCAAGACGGCCGTCTACCTCGCCTCCGACCTGTCGTCGGCGGTCACCGGCGAGGTCGTGTACGTGGACGGCGGGTTCAACATCCTCGGCGTCCCGTCCATCGACTGACGCGGACGCTCGACGTGCAGCTGGTGCTGGTCGGCCTCGGCGGCTTCGCGGGCGCCGTCGCCCGCTGGGCCGTCGACGGCTGGCTGAGCGAGCGCAATCCGACCGCGTTCCCGGTCGGCACCCTCGTCGTCAACCTCACCGGCACGTTCCTGCTGGGGGTGCTGTTCGCGTGGGTGATCGAGCGCAACGTCCTGCCCGCGGAGGTCCGGGCGCCCCTGATGATCGGGTTCCTGGGTGCGTACACCACGTTCAGCACGTTCATGCTGGAGTCGTGGCGGCTGATCGAGGACGGCGCCTGGGTGCTGGCGGTCGCGAACCTCGCCGGGTCGGTGGTGCTGGGCATGGTCGCCGTCCTGGGCGGGCTCGCCGTGGGGAGGCTGCTGCCGTGAGGGGACTGCTGCCGTGAGGAGGTCCCGATGACCATCGAGGGAGAGGCGCTCCTCGCCCGGATCTACATCGGCGAGTCCGACACGTACGAGGGCCGGCCGCTGTACGACGCGATCGTGCGGCACCTGCGCGAGCGCGGGATCCGCGGCGTGTCCGTGTTCAAGGGCATCGAGGGGTTCGGCCGCTCGTCGCGGGTCCACACGACGCGGATCCTCGCCCTGTCCGAGGACCTGCCGATCCTGCTCGAGGTCGTGGACGAGGAGTCCCGGCTGCGGCCGGTGCTGGACGAGCTGGAGCCGATGATCGGCGGCGGCCTCGTGACGCTGGAGCGCGTCCAGGTGCTGATCTACCGCTCCAGCCGCTGAGGCCGGCCGGCGCGGGGCCCAGCCGCGCGCGCACTCCTGGCTCTGCCTCCCGGTGGGCGTGGCCGCTGTCTCCCACGCCGCGATTCCGAGGCCCCGACCGCCAGGCGCGGCAGCCCAAGCCGCAAACCACCTTGCGGGCGGCATCTCGCGGGCTCGGTGACATCAGGTTGCGGCACCCGAAGCAGCGGGCGAGCAACCGGCCGCTCCGGGCCGCCATCCGCCTGTCGCCGATCCCGGCAACACCTCGAGTCGCCCTGGTCACCGACCGCCGGCCGCCTCGCGGCAGCCCGCGCACAGCCCGCTGATCGAGAGGTGCGACAGGTTCACCTCGAACGACCGCTGCTCGCACAGCACGCTGACCAGGGCGGCCGCCTCGGCGGCGTCGATCTCCCACGTCTGGCGGCAGGCGGTGCAGTGCAGGTGCCCGTGGTCGGCGACGGGCAGCACGTGGTACTCCTCGCGGCCGTCGATGCCGTGCGCGTGGCGCACGATGCCGAGGTCCTCCAGCACGTCCAGGGTCCGGTACACGGTCGACGGGATCGTCGTGGGATCCACGGCCCGGCAGCGCTCCACGAGCTCGGCGCCCGTGACGTGGCCGTCGCTGTGGGACAGCACCTCGATCAGGACCCGGCGCTGGGGGGTCCAGCGCAGCCCACGGTCGTGGAGTCGCTCGCGCACGGTCGCCCACGGCGCGCCCTCGCCGGGCTGGGTGCTTCGCGCGGCTGATCCGGATGCCGTCATGGCGCGTAGTATCCGGTGAGCCACTGGGTTGTTGCAAGCACTTGCAACAACGACGTGGCGCGACTACGATTCCCGAGGCACAGCCGGTCCCGTCCCCGCGCTCCGGAGCACACCCGCACATGAACGCCTACGCCATCGCCGTCGCACCGATCGCCGGCGGTGACCCGACCCCCGCCCTGCATGCCGCGGACCGGTTCCTGTCCGTCCCCGTGTCGGTCGCCTTCTGGGTCGTCACGGCGATCGTCGTGGCCATCGCCGTCCGCCGGACGAACCGGACCCTGGACGAGCGGGCCGTGCCGCTGATGGGCGTCATGGCCGCGTTCATCTTCGCGGCCCAGATGTTCAACTTCCAGGTCGCGGGCGGCACCAGCGGGCACCTGCTGGGTGGCGTGCTGGCCGCGGTGCTCCTGGGCCCGTGGACCGCCACGCTGGTCATGACCGCGGTGGTCGCGGTCCAGGCGCTCGTGTTCTCGGACGGCGGCCTGGTCGTCATGGGCGCGAACATCTTCAACATGGGGGTCATCGGCACCCTCGGCGGGTACGCGCTGTACCGCGCGCTGGCGGGGCTGTTCGGCGGAGAGGCGCGCGGCCGGCTCCCGGCGGCCGCGGTCGCGGGCTGGGTCTCGGTCGTCGCGGGCGCGATCTCGATGTCGCTCCAGCTGGCGGTGTCGGGCACGTCGCCGCTCGAGGTCGTCCTGCCGGCGATGGTCGGGGCCCACGTGCTGATCGGCATCGGCGAGGCCCTGATCACCGCCGCGGCGATCGGGTTCATCGCCACCACGCGCCGGGACCTGCTGGAGCTGCGCCATGGCGGCGACGCCCGGCCGCTGGCGATCCAGGGCGGATGACGATGACCCCGCAGCCCTCCCCCGCCCCGTCGGCCGGCCGCCGGCCGGGTCGCCGCTGGTGGCTCGCCGGCCTGGCGATCGCCGCGCTCGTCGTCGTGGTCCTCGCCCCGCTCGCGTCGTCGGACCCTGATGGCCTCGAGCGCGTCGCCGAGGACCAGGGATTCCTCGACCGTGCCCAGAACGTCGTCGGCGGCCTGTTCTCGGGCTACGCCATCCCGGGCATCGACGACCCGGCGGTGTCCACGATCGTTTCCGGCCTCGTGGGCCTCGCGATCGTGGTCGTCGCCATCGTCGTGCTGGGCCGCCTGCTCGCGCGCCGCAGGGCGTAGGGGCGCGGACCGCTGGAGCTCGACCGCTACGTCGAGGGCACGAGCCCGTTCCACCGGGCCGATGCCCGCGTGAAGTTCGTCCTGACCATCGCCGCGATCCTGACGATCTCGCTGCTGCCGATCGGCTCGGCGCTCGCGTTCGGGATCGTGTGGCTGGTGCTGGTCGCGTGCTCGGCGACGGCGGGCCTGGGGCCGTTCCGGCTGTCGCGCTCGGCGGCAATCGCGCTGCCATTCACGCTGGCGGCGTTCCCCCTCGTGTTCACCGTGCCGGAGCAGGTCCTCGGGACCGTCGTGCTGGGCCCGCTGGACCTCTCGATCTCGGCCGAGGGACTGCGCCGCTTCCTGACGATCGCCGTCGGCAGCTGGCTGTCCGTCCAGGTGGCGCTGCTGCTCGCGTTCACCACGCCGTTCCACGACCTCGTCGACGCGCTCCGCGAGCTCCGCCTGCCACGGATCCTGATCGCGATCATCTCGTTCATGTACCGCTACCTCGCGGTCCTCGCCGACGAGGGCTCGCGGATGCTCCGCGCCCGCGACGCGCGCTCCGCGGGTGGGCCTGACGGCCGCGGCGGCGGCTCGATCCGCTGGCGCGCGACGGTGACCGGCCGGATGGTCGGCTCGCTGTTCCTGCGCGCGTACGAGCGGAGCGAGCGCATCTACGCGGCGATGCAGGCGCGCGGCTTCGAGGGCGAGTTCCGGCACCTGCGCACCCGCCCGCTCCACCGGGTGGAGGTCGCGTGGCTGGCCGGGCTGCTGCTCGCGCTCGCGGCGTGGGCGCTCGTCGCCATCAGCTGGCTGCCCCGGCTGTGACCGTCCACGAGCACGTGCACCAGCACGACGGCGCGGGCGCGCACGCGCACCCGCACGCGCACGAGGCCGCCGACGAGAGCGCGCCGGGCTCGTCGACCGGTGGCGCGGCGCCTGGTGATGCCTCGCCGGATGGCCGCCCGCCCGATGGCCGCGGCAGCGTCGTCCTGGAGCACGTCCACTTCCGCTATCCCGACGGGTTCGAGGCCCTGCGGGGCGTTGACCTCCGGATCGAGGCCGGCGAGAAGGTCGCGCTGGTCGGCCCCAACGGGGCGGGCAAGAGCACGCTGATGCTCCAGCTCAACGGCACCCTGCGCCCGGAGCACGGCACGGTGCGGGTGGCCGGGCTGGCGGTCGGCAGGGACACCATCCGGCGCGTCCGGTCCGAGGTGGGCCTCGTGTTCCAGGACCCCGACGACCAGCTGTTCAGCCCCACCGTGTTCGACGACGTCGCCTTCGGCCCGCTCCACATGGGCCTGCCGTCGGCCGAGATCCACGCCCGCGTCGAGCGGGCCCTGGCCGCGGTGGGGATGGCGGCGCACGCCCACCGGATCCCGCACCGGCTGTCGCTCGGCCAGCGCAAGCGCGTCGCGCTGGCCACCGTGCTGTCGATGGACCCGTCGATCCTCGTGTTCGACGAGCCGTCGGCGGGTCTCGACCCGCGCGGGCGGCGGGAGCTGATCGGGCTGCTCCGCGGCCTCGCGCAGACGCTGCTGGTGTCGACGCACGACCTGCGGCTGGTCGCCGAGGTGTTCCCGCGGACGGTGATCGTGGACGAGGGCGTGGTCGTGGCCGACGGGCCGACCGATCGCCTGCTCGCGGACGAGGCGCTGCTCGAGGCCCACGGGCTCGAATAGCCTGGGTGGGCCGCGGGAGCCGCTCACCGGGCGCCGCTCCTCGTCGCCGCCCCTCGTCGCCGCTCACCGGGCGCCGCTCCCCGGTCGCCCAGCGACCGAACGGGCGCGCGGCGAGACGGACCGGTCGCCCAGCGCCGCGTTCGTTGCACCGCTGGACCGATCCACGCGACGAACCGGGCGGCCGGCGACCGAACCGTCGCACGGTGCGACCGTTGGGTCTCCCAGCGACCGGCGGGGCGCCGACGGCGGGGCGGCGGGTCGGCGACGCAGCGGCGGCGGGCCGCGTCCGGCGGGGCGCCGACGGCGGCGGGCCGCGACCGGCGGCGGGGCCGCGACCACCCGGCGCCCGCCCCGGGCCCTACCCGATCCGGTTGAGGGCCGGCACGTCGAGCGCCTGGAGTGCGTCGGCCCGGCGAACCAGCCGAGCGAACTGCGACGGGACCCACCAGCGCAGGAAATACAGCCGGCAGCCTACGCAGATCCCGGTCACGGCGAGCAGCGTCTGCAGGGCGGCCACCGCGCCCGCGAGCAGCCAGCCCAGCGCCGGCGCACCCGCGATGAAGCCGACCCCCGCGAGGCCCAGGAACGTGGCGCCCAGGGCCTGCGCGAACCGTGGCGGGTACTCGTGCTCGGGCTCGGCCCGGCCCAGGCGGAGCGAGCGCCGGACGAGCGGCCACGCGCGGCCCGGCAGGAACAGGCGCGTGCCGAACGCGGACGAGACCGCGAGGTTGACGCCCACCAGGAGCGCCAGCCACGGCAGGCCGAGGACGAAGGCGACCCCGAGCACGATGGCGGACACGCCGGCGCCGAAGCGCTGGCCGCGTGGGTCGATGGAACGGGCGGGTGGCGTGAGGATGGACACGACGACGACTCCGGGTCGAAGGGGAACGCGGCGCGCGTGGGCACGCCGATCGACGAGGGTGCGAGGCCCGGAGGGTGAGCTGCGGTCGCTAGCGACGGACCGCGCGCTCGACTCCCGCCGGCACTCGCCGACGACAGGAGCACTGCCGGTCCATACAGCCCGTGGGGGCGAACGCGATCACGTGTGCAAGGGTACCAGCCCTCGTTGCGGGGTCAAGCATCCGGGGTGGTGAGGATCCGTCGGCCCGGCGCCCTCGTCGTGACCGTCGGCCCTGTCGCGGACGGCCCCCGGCGGGCGACCCTGCACCCCTCTGAGGAGGATCCCATGACCTTGACGATCCACCGCCGCGCCACGCTGGCGGCGATCCGCGGGCTCCACTCGGCCGTGTTCCTGGTCGAGCTGGGGTCGATCCTGTGGATCGTGTTCACGGGGATCACGGGCCGGCGGGACCGGAGCGTCGCGATCGCGGCGGCGCTCGTGGCCGTCGAGGGCGTGGTGTGGCTGGGCAACTCACGGATCTGCCCCCTCACCCCGCTCGCGGAGCGCTACGGGGCGGTCTCGGGCTCCGTGTCGGACATCTTCCTGCCGGACCCGATCGCGCGGACGATCCCCCAGTGGTCGATCCCGCTCCTCACCTTCGGGCTGCTCCTCCACGTCCGCGGCATCCGGCGGGATCGACGCACCTGACGTTCACGACGAATGCCTCTGGCCCCGCACCGGCCACCGGCGCACGGTCGGGCGCAGCCACGCCGCCTCCTGCGGCGGCATCAAGCCACCAGAGCCCGAGCAATGCGTGACGAGCCCTACCGGCTCCTGGCAGACGCCCTCGACCGGCTTCCCAACGGCTATCCGAAGACGGAATCCGGGCTCGAGATCCGGATCCTCGAGAAGATCTGTTCGCCCCAGGAGGCCGCCCTGGCCGGCTGCCTGACCGGGACCTTCGAGCCCGTGGAGGCCGTCGCCGCCCGGACCGGGAGACCCCCCGGCGAGGTCAGCCGGGCGCTGTTCAAGCTGGTCCGGCGGGGCATCGTCTGGCTGGACAAGCGGGACGGGGAGGTCCGCGTCCGGCTGGCGCCCTTCGTCGTCGGCCTGTACGAGGCGCAGGCCGAGCTGATGGACCATGAGCTGGCCCACCTCGTGGAGGACTACTTCGCCGGCGGCGGTGCCCGGGGGATCATGCAGCCCCAGCCGGCGCTGCACCGGGTGGTCCCGGCGGAGGGCGCCGTCAAGTCCGAGGCGATCCTGCCCTACGACGACGTGCGCACCCTCCTCCTCGAGCAGAAGACGTTCTCGCTGAACGACTGCATCTGCCGGCTCCAGCAGGAGCAGCTGGGCGACACGTGCGCCTACCCGACCAGGGTCTGCCTCAGCTTCGCCGGGCGCGAACGCGCTCCCCGGCCGGGCGACATCACCCATGCCGAGGCACTCGCGCTCCTGGATATGACCGAGCAGGTCGGGCTCGTCCACACCGTCAGCAACGTGGCCGAGGGCGTCGGCTACGTCTGCAACTGCTGCGGCTGCTGCTGCGGCATCCTGCGCGGCATCACGGAGTTCGGCATCGCGGACTCGGTGGCGTACGCCAACTACTACGCGGTCATCGACCCGGAGTTCTGCGCGGACTGCGGCACCTGCATCGAGCGCTGCCAGGTGGGGGCGATCTCCGAGGGGGACGGGTTCTCGGTCGTGGACCGCAGTCGCTGCATCGGATGCGGCCTGTGCGTGACGGGTTGCCCGAATGACGTCGCCCGGCTGGAACGCAAGCCGGAGGCCGAGATCGTCCATCCCCCGAAGGACTTCGCGGAGTGGGAGCGCCAGCGGCTGCGCAATCGGGAGCTGCGGCGAGGATTGGAGCGGGAGACGGGGTTCGAACCCGCGACATGCAGCTTGGAAGGCTGCCGCTCTGCCAGCTGAGCTACTCCCGCCGGCGGCTCTCCCGGTCACCCGGGCAGCGCTCCCAAACGCTACCACGCCCCCACGTCGCCTACCCGCCCAGCTCCTCGCGCAGCTGGCCGACGGCCCACTCGAGGTCGGCGCGCTCGATGACCAGTGGCGGCGCGAGCCGGATCGTGGCCCCATGCGTGTCCTTGGCCAGCACGCCGCGGCGCATCAGGCCCTCGCACACGTCGCGGCCGGTCCGGCCGATGACGTCGATGCCCGCCCACAGGCCCCGCGTCCGGACGGCCGACACGCGGTCCCGCGGCAGTCCCGTGAGCAGCTCCGCGAGGACGACCCCCAGCTCGCGCGCCCGGGCCTGGTACTCGCCCGTGGACAGCATCCGGACGACCTCGATCCCCACCGCGCAGGCCAGCGGGTTGCCGCCGAACGTGCTGCCGTGCTGGCCCGGCCGGAACAGGCCCATGAGCTCCGCGGACGCCACGACCGCCGACACCGGCAGGATCCCGCCGCCCAGGGCCTTGCCCAGGATGTACGCGTCGGGCCGCACGCTCTCGTGGTCGCAGGCGAACGTGGCGCCCGTCCGCCCGAGGCCCGACTGGATCTCGTCGGCGAGCATCAGGACGCGCCGCTCTGTGCACAGCCGGCGGACCGCGGCCAGGAACCCGGCGGGCGGGATGATCACGCCGGCCTCGCCCTGGGTCGGCTCGAGCAGGACGGCCACGGTGTCGTCGTCGATGGCGGCCTCGAGGGCCGCGGCGTCGCCGTACGGAACGCTGATGAACCCGGGGGTCGGCGGCCCGAAGCCCTCGGTCGCCGCCGGGTCGTCCGAGAAGCTGACGATCGTGATCGTCCGGCCGTGGAAGTTGCCGCCGAAGGTGACGATCTTCGCCTGCCCGGCGGGGACGCCCTTGACCTCGTAGCCCCACTTGCGGGCCAGCTTGAGCGCGGTCTCGACGGCCTCCGCGCCGGTGTTCATGGGCAGGATCGCGTCCATCCCGCACAGGGCCGCCAGCTCGCGGGCAAACGTCCCGAGCTGGTCGTTGTGGAAGGCGCGGCTGGTCAGCGTCAGGCGGCCCAGCTGGCGTTCGGCGGCCGCGACCAGGCGGGGATGGCGGTGCCCGAAGTTGAGCGCGCTGTACCCGGCGAGCAGGTCGAGGTACCGCTTGCCCTCGACGTCGGTGACCCACGCCCCGTCGCCGTGGGCGAGGACGACCGGCAACGGGTGGTAGTTGGCGGCGGTGTGGGCCTCGACCTCGGCGATCGCCGCCGCCGAGGCCGAGGCCGGGCTCGCGTCCGTGTCGGTGCCCGCCGTCGCCGCTCCCGTCATGTCGTCGTTCCTCGCCTGCTGGTTGCGTCACCGTCGAGCATCGGTGCCGGGCCGCCGCCTGCGATGGGCCGGGCGTCCCGAAATCCTCCCCCTCCGGACCCGTTGCGCGGCCGCCACGGGCGCCCGCCGAGACGGTACCGTTCCGCGCACTGGCTGCGCATCCCGGAGGCGTCCCCCGTGCCCGTCCCGGTGCTCGACACCCGCACGCTCAACCGCACCCTGCTCGCCCGGCAGCTCCTGCTGGCGCGGGTGACCACGCCTCCGATCGAGGCCATCGACCACCTCGTCGGCCTCCAGGCCCAGGTGCCGACCTCGCCCTACATCGCGCTGTGGTCGCGCCTCGAGGCCTACGACCCCGCGGTCGTCGCCGAGGAGGTGCTGGCCGGCCGGCTGGTCCGGATGGCGCTCATGCGCTCGACGATCCACCTGGTCACGGTCGAGGATGCGCTGTCGCTGCGGGCGGTCATGCAGCCGGTGCTCGATGCCGAGCTGTACCGCAACCGGACCTGGAGCGTGGGCCTCGAGGGGGTGGACATCGGGCCGGTGCTGGACGTCGGGCGGGCGCTGATCGAGGAGCGGCCGCGGCCGCTGCGCGAGCTCCGGGCGGCGATGGCCGAGCGCTTCCCGGACCGCGACGCGACGACGCTCGCGTACACGGTGCGGAACCTGCTGCCCACGTACCAGGTCCCGCCGCGCGGCGCCTGGGGGCGCGCTGCGGAGCCGACGCTCGGCGCCCTCGACCACGCGACCGGGCGGCCGATGGGCAGCGACCCCTCGCCGGACGATGCCGTGCTCCGCTACCTCGCGGCCTTCGGCCCGGCATCGGTGGCGGACGTCGCCGCGTGGTCGCGCCTGACGGGGATGCGGGCGGTGCTCGAGCGGCTCCGACCCGGGCTGCACACGTTCCGCGACGAGGCGGGCCGCGAGCTGTTCGACGTCCCGGACTGGCTCCTGGCCGAGGCCGACCTGCCGGCGCCGGTCCGGTTCCTCCCGGACTACGACAACGCGCTGCTGTCGCACGATGACCGGTCGCGGATCCTGCCCGACGCGTTCCGCGCGATCACCCGGGAGCGGGGCGGCCCGTCGTTCCTCGTGGACGGGTTCGTGGCCGGGTTCTGGCGGTTGCGGCGACCCGGGGCGAGGACCGGGGCGAAGGCCGGGGGGACGGCCGGGGGGACGGCCGCGGGGAAGGCCGGCGGGAACGCCCGGGCCGTGATCGAGGTCGAGCCGCTGGCGCGGCTGTCGGGCGCCGACCGGGCCGCGGTGGAGGCCGAGGCGGTCGCGCTGCTCGGCCTGCTGGCCCCCGACGGCGGCGACGTGCGGTTCGTGAGCCCGGCCTGACGGGTTCGGGTCCGCGAGCGCCCGCGAATGGGGCCCAGGCGAGGTCCGAACCTCAGGCCCGGTCCAGCTCCGCGCCCGCGGCCACGCAGTCCTCGGCGAAGCGGGCCAGCGCCCCGTCATCCTCCGCCGAGGCGGCGATCAGCGTCATCACCCGGTCCACGCCGGCCTCCCGGTAACCCCGGAGCAGGTCGATCCGGGGCTGACCCTCCACCGCCGAGTCGTCGCGCCCGATGTTGACCGAGATCCGCAGCGTCGCCGGGTCCCGACCGATCTCCTCGCACCGTGACGCGATCACCGGCCGCGCCGCCGCGACCTCCTCGGGCGACAGCCAGTCGAGGTTGAGCTCGTCCGCGAACCGCGCCGCCAGGCGCCACGTCCGGTTCGGCCCGTTGCCGCCGACGAGGATGGGGACCCGCGGCCGCTGCAGGCCGCGCGGCACGTTGATTGCATCGTGCACGGCATACGCCGGCCCGGCGTAGGTCGCCCGGCCGCCGCCCAGCATCCGGGTCGCGATCTCGAGCGCGTCCTCGAGCCCCTCCATCCGGGTCCGCAGCGGCGGGAAGCCCCAGCCGTAGGCCGTGAACTCGTCCTCCTTCCAGCCCGCGCCGAGGCCCAGCTCCGCGCGCCCGCCGGACACGACGTCGAGCGTCGAGATCATCTTCGCGACCAGCGCCGGGTTGCGGTAGCCGGCGCACAGCACGAGGTGCCCGAGGCGGACCCGCGCCGTCTCGACCGCCAGCGCGGACAACCCGACGAACGCCTCGAACGTGATCTCGTCGGTCGGCACGGGCACGGTCTGGACATGGTCGAACAGCCAGATCGAGTCGAAGCCCAGCCCGTCCGCCTCGTGCGCGACCGCGACCGTGCGCGCCCAGGCGCGCGCCGGGTCCCAGCCGTCGTACTCCCCCGTCCAGCCCTGGGGGACGATGATCCCGACCCGCATCGCGCCACCTCCTCGTCGTGGCCAGCGTAGCGCCGGGCGCCGGGCGTGGCGAGGCCGGCCCCGACCGGTGGGCCCGCGGGATCAGGTCAGCACTTGACCGGCTTCGCCCTGGGGTGCGAGGCGCTGTACGTCGCCGACACGACCTTCACCCTCGAGGCGACGACGACCAGCTTCGGGTAGCTGAAGCTCGGCCCCTCGGACGTGTACAGCCACAGGCGCTCGCTGGTGATCCCGAACGCGTTCTGGATCGACGTCACGTGGCGCCGCACCTGGGTGATCCTGTACACGACGGCCTTGCTGTCGCTCGTGTACACGTAGACCAGCTTGCCGATCATCGCGGCGCCGTTGTTGGTCTTCGACGCGCGGAGCAGGGGCAGGAACATGCCCCGACGCGCATGGGCGTAGATCATCGTCACGCCCGGCTCTCGCGGCTGGGACAGCTCCCGGACGTACATCGCGACGTTGCACGGCGGGTAGCCGCCGGGACCCGGGATCACCGGCAGGTCGATCGAGTAGGCGGGGATCCGCACGCGGGTCGCACGGTAGAACGCGAGGCTGGCGCAGCGCACCGACGTGCCCGACACGAGCCGGATGACGATCGAGCCCCGGCGGGCCACCGTCCACACGTCGTTCATCTGGCCCTGGGTCAGGTGGCGGTAGCCGTAGAACGCGCCAATCGCGTCCGTCGTCGCCGCCTCCGTCCGGGTCAGCACGGAGCCCAGCGAGGCGCACGAGCCGCCCCGGATCTCCACCGCGTACGCCGCCGTCGGCTGGAGCCCGCGCAGGTTGAGCAGCATCCGCGCGTCGCCGTCCAGGTACGCCCACAGGGTGGCCGCCCCGTTCGCGCCGGAAGTGCCGATGCTCGCCCGCCAGGTGCGGCGGACGGTGTCGGCCGAGGCGGGGGCCGCGGCGAGCCCGAGCAGGAGGACCGCGAGCAACAGCGCGAGAGCCCGGCGCATCGATCAGCACTCCCTGAGTCCTGGCCGCCGACGGTGGCGGCCGAGGCCGGCAGCATGCCGCTCCGGCACCCGCGTTGACCAGCCTTTCGAGGGCTTACCGGTGCCCGGCGTCAACGAGTCCCAGGACGAACGTACCGGACCCTACCGGTCCGCCCAGGCACGGCGGCAGGCCGCTCCCGCCGACCCGGGGCGCGGGTCAGCGGCGCTCGAGGATCGGGCGCGCCTTCTCGGGGTCGTCGACGATGAACGCGAACGTCGCCCGATCCCCCCACCGGCCGATGAACAGGTGGCCGAGGACGTTGACGTTGGCGTCCGCGAGCGCGCGGGCGATCTTGGCCATCCCGCCCGGGCGGTCGTCCACCTCGGCCAGCAGCGACTCGCCCTCGAGGAACGTCCAGCCGCCGTCCTCGAGGACCTTGCGCGCGGTGTCGTCGTCGGCGGTGGTCATGATGAAGTGGCCGACCTCCCCCAGGCCGCCGCCGCCGATGGCCCGCAGGTCGACGCCGCGGGCGGCCATCTGCTCGGCGAGCAGGGCCATCTGGCCGGGCTTGTTGGTCACCTGGACGACGAACTGCTTCGGCATCGTGGCCTCCGGGCGGCGGGCTGGCCGCGGTGGGTCGGGATCGAGGCCCGATTCTCGCACGGCCGGGGCATCCCCGGCGAGCCCGGTTCCGCCAGCCTCGGTGCCGCTAGCCCCGGCTTCGCTCGGCCCGACGGATCGCGACCGCCCGCCGGTAGGCCGCGAGGTACGCCGATGCGGGCCCCGTGTCCCAGGCGAAGTCGACGGCCATCCCGCGGTCCACGAGCGCGGCCCACGCGCCCGTGCCCGCGGCCCGCAGCGCCGCCGCCCGCACGACGGCCGCCACCAGCGCCCGCGGCGTCGCGGCATCGAACACGAACCCGGTCCCCTCGCCCGGCCGCTCGTCCGCGTCGATCACGGAGTCCGCGAGGCCGCCGGTCCGCCGCACCACGGGCGGCGTCCCGTAGCGCAGGGCGATCATCTGGCCCTGCCCGCAGGGCTCGAACCGCGACGGCATGAGGAACAGGTCGGCGCCGGCGTAGATCCGCCGCGCCATGTCCCGGTCGAAGCGCTCGATGAGGGCGACCCGGGCGGGGCTGGCCGCCGCCAGCGCCCGGAACGGGTCGGCGAGCGACGCGTGGCCGCTGCCCTGGACGACGATCCGCACGCCCGCCGCGAGGAGGTCCCGCGCGCCGTCGGCAAGCAGGTCGAACCCCTTCTGCGGGTCCATCCGCCCGATCATGCCGGCCACGGCGCCGTCGTCGTCGGGATCGAAGCCGAGCCGGCCCAGGAGGTCGCGCCGGCAGGCCGCCTTGCCCCCGGGCGACGCCCGCGAGTACGGCGCCGCGATCGCCGCGTCCGTCGCGGGATCCCAGACGGCCGGGTCGATGCCGTTGAGGATGCCCAGGAACCGGTCGCCCTTCGCGCGCAGCGCCTCGTCGAGGCCCATGCCGAAGGCCGGCGTGAGCGCCTCGCGGGCGAAGCCGGGCGAGACCGTGTTGACGATCTCGGACCGCTCGATGGCGGTGCGCAGGAGGTCGATGCCGTCGGGGTTGCTGCCGGCCAGCGGCTCGCCCGGCACCAGGCCCAGCTGCTGGACCTGCGCCAGCGGCGTCCAGCCGTGGTAGGCGAGGTTGTGGAGCGTCGCGACGACCGCCATGCGCGCCAGGAACGGGTCGCCCGCGACCTCGCCGCGGGCCCGCTCGAGGAGCGCGGGGCCCGTGTGCCAGTCGTGGACGTGCAGGACGTCGAGCGGCGTGCCGTCCCGCCGCAGCGCGGCCAGCGCCGCGCGGCACAGGACGGCGAACCGCCACGGGTCGTCGGGGTGGTCGTAGAAGCCATCGCGGTCGAAGGCGCGCGGCACGTC
Organism: Chloroflexota bacterium; assembly: GCA_040755495.1. Lineage (GTDB taxonomy): Bacteria > Chloroflexota > Limnocylindria > Limnocylindrales > CSP1-4 > CAIXZV01. Next base: position 122,352 of record JBFMAT010000001.1, on the reverse strand, counting down.
CACCAGCCGCAGCCGGTAGCCGTCCGCCGCGACGTCGACGATCGTGACCTCGATCGGCGCCCCGCCCGCTGGGTCCTCGATGCGCAGGACGGGCTCGCGGGTGGCGTCGGCGGGGACGGGCACGGACCGGTAGCGGGGCAGGAACACGTCCACGGGCGCCGCGAGCTCCGTGCCCGCCTCCGGCAGCCGGCCGAGGGCCCGCGCGAGCGCGTCCACCACGTCCGCGAGGCCGCCCGTCTTGGCCCACGGCTCGCACTCGGCGGCGAGCAGCGCGACGCGCATGGTCATGCGCCGCATCGTAGCGGCCGGAGACGCGGCCCGTGCCGCGGCCTAAACCGGTTCACACGCCCGGCGCGTGGGCTATCATTGCCCGCTCATGGAGCCCCTCGTCCAAGTCCCCGTCGCGCCCGGCGCGCACTTCCACCTGCCGCCCGCCCTCGAGGGCCTCCGACGGCTCGCCTACAACCTGTGGTGGAGCTGGCACCCGCGGACCCGCATCCTGTTCTCGCGGATCGACGCCGCGGCCTGGGCCCGCTACCGCAACCCCGTCCCGCTGCTCCAGGGCCCGGTCCAGTGGGACCAGCTCCTGGACAACCCCGCCTTCCTCGCCGAGTACGACGACATCGTCCGCGAGTTCGACGAGTACATGGCCAACGGCACGGGGCACTGGTTCGCGCGCCACCACGGCAAGGAGCTCAACGGCCCGATCGCCTACTTCTGCGCGGAGTACGGGTTCCACGAGTCGCTCGGCATCTACTCGGGCGGCCTCGGCGTGCTCGCCGGCGATCACATGAAGACGGCCTCGGACATGGCCCTGCCGCTGGTCGGCGTGGGGCTCCTGTACCGCAAGGGCTACTTCCGCCAGACGATCGACGCCGACGGGCACCAGGAGCACGCCTACCCGGACTACGAGCTCGCCCGGCTGCCGATCCTGCGCGCCCTCGACCGCCTCGGCCAGCCGCTGACGGTGCGCGTGCAGCTGCCCGGCCGCGAGCTGTTCGCCGCGGTGTGGATGGTGCAGGTCGGGCGGGTGCCGGTCCTGCTGCTGGACACGGACGTCCCCGACAACGACGACTCGGACCGCCCGATCACCCACATGCTCTACGTGCGCGGCCGGGAGATGCGCCTGCACCAGGAGCTCGTGCTGGGCGTGGGCGGCGTCCGGGCGCTGCGGGCCCTGGGCCTGGACCCCGCCGTGTGGCACCTCAACGAGGGCCACTCCGCGTTCCTGCTCGCGGAGCGGGCGCGGGAGCTGGTGGCCGCGGGCACGCCGATCGAGGGAGCGTGGCCGGAGATCCGGCGCAACAGCGTGTTCACGATCCACACCCCGGTCGCTGCCGGCAACGAGCGCTTCGACGTCGACCTCGTCCGCCGGGTCGCCGCGCCGCTGCTCGACGGCGACGGGCGGCCGGGCACCGGCGGCGTGCCGATGCAAACCGTGCTGGACCTCGGGCGGGGCGTGGACGGCGACCCGTCGCAGTTCGACATGACCGCGTTCTCGCTCCGGCTCACGACGGGCGCCAACGCGGTGTCCCAGCTCCACGGCCACACCGCCAACGCGACCTGGCAGGGCGTGGCCCCGCACGACATCCTGGGCATCACCAACGGCGTCCACACGCCGTCGTGGGTGGGCCAGCCGGTGCGCGACGCGCTCGAGCGCTGGACCAACGCGAACCTCGACCGGATGGACGACCAGCCGGCCAGGGGCCGGTTCTGGGAGCGCATCGACAAGGTGCCCACGCGCGAGCTGTGGGAGGCGCACCAGCGCCAGAAGCTGGAGCTCGCGATCTTCGCCCGGGGCCGGCTGCGCAGCCAGTTCGCCCGTCACGGCGAGGCGCCGTCCACGCTCGAGGAGCTCGAGGAGATCCTGGACCCGTCGATCCTCACGATCGGCTTTGCGCGCCGGTTCGCGACCTACAAGCGGGCCTCGCTGCTGTTCTCGGACCACGACCGGCTGGCCCGGCTGGTCTGGGACCCGGATCGGCCGGTCCAGTTCATCTTCGCCGGCAAGGCGCACCCGGCGGACCGGCCGGGCCAGGGCGTGATCCAGGACATCTTCGGGCGTTCGCGGGGCGCCAAGCTCCGCAACCGGGTGTTCATCCTCGAGGACTACGACATCCGGATCGCCCGGTTCCTCGTCCAGGGCGTGGACGTGTGGCTCAACAACCCCCGGCGCCCGCTCGAAGCCTCCGGCACCTCGGGCATGAAGGCCGCCGCCAACGGCATCGTCAACGTCAGCGTGCTCGACGGCTGGTGGGACGAGGGCTGGACCGGCGACAACGGGTGGGCGATCGGCGGGCGCGAGACCAACCCGGACGATGGCGCCCAGGACTGGGCCGATGCCCAGGACCTGTACCGGATCCTGGAGCAGGAGCTGGTCCCCGCCTACTACGAGCGGGACGCGCAGGGGTTCCCGGCCCGCTGGACGCAGCTCATGCGCAACTCCATCGCCAGCACGATCTGGCGCTTCTCCACCACCCGGATGCTCCACGAGTACGTGGAGCGGCTGTACCTCCCGGCGGCGCGCGCCGCCGTGCCCCTGACCGCGCCCGGCGTGCCCCGAGCCGCGCCCGCCGAGACGGGCTGAGCCGCAGGGGCGCCGCGACCGACCCCCCGGTCCTGCCCACCACCCACCCACCCCCAGAGGACGCACCGTTGGCCCCCCGGATCTCGCTGGCGCTGGCCATCCACAACCACCAGCCCGTCGGCAACTTCGGCTGGGTGTTCGCGGAGGTCTTCGACCACGCGTACCTGCCGATGCTCGAGGCCCTCGAGCGTCACCCGGGCGTGCGCCTCTCGCTCCACTACACCGGGCCGCTGCTGGAGTGGCTGGCGGCCGAGCGGCCGGAGTTCCTGGACCGGCTGGCGTCGCTGGTCGCCAGCAGCCAGGTGGAGCTGCTCGGCGGCGGCCTGTACGAGCCGGTGCTGGCGTCGCTCCCCGAGCTCGACCGGGTCGACCAGCTGACCCGCATGGCGGCCGTGATCGAGGGCATCACCGGGCGCCGCCCCCAGGGCGCCTGGCTGGCGGAGCGCGTGTGGGAGCCGGACCTGCCCACGTCGCTGGCCACGGCCGGCTACCGCTGGACGATCCTCGACGACCAGCACTTCCGGGCGGCGGCGATCCCCGAGGAGAACCTGTGGGGCGCCTACACGACCGATGACCAGGGCCGGCTGCTGACCGTGTTCGGCACCGAGCAGGGCCTGCGCTACCGGATCCCGTTCGGGTCCGTGGAGGACGTCATCGGCTACCTGCGCGACCACGCGACCGAGGCCGGCGACCGGGTCGGGATGATGGGCGACGACGGCGAGAAGTTCGGCGCCTGGCCCACGACCTACGAGCACTGCTGGGGCGGCGGCCGCTGGGTGGAGCGGTTCTTCGAGGCGATCGAGGCCAACGCGGACTGGCTCACGACCGTGACGCCCTCGCAGTGGCTGGACCGCCAGCCGCCGATCGGCCGGCTGTACGTCCCCACCTCGTCGTACGCGGAGATGGGCGAGTGGGCGCTGCCGCCCGGCGAGACCGCCGTGTTCGCGCCACTGCTCCACCAGGCCGTCGCGGAACGCCGTCCCGAGGCGCGCTGGCTGCGCGGCGGGTTCTGGCGCAACTTCCAGGTCAAGTACCGCGAGATCAACGACCTCCACAAGCAGATGCTCCGGACGTCGGCCAAGGTCGCGTCGATGCCCTCGGGGGCGGACAAGACCGGCGCGCTCGACCACCTCCACCGGGGCCAGTCCAACGACTGCTACTGGCACGGGCTGTTCGGCGGGATCTACATCTCGCACATGCGCCTCGCCACGTACGAGCACCTGATCGCCGCCGAGGACGCCGCGGACGCGATCATCGGCTGGCCGCGCATCGCGCAGCTCACGGACCTCGACCTCGACGGGCTGACCGAGGCCTACCTCGCGGATCCGGGCCAGGTGGTCACGGTCAAGCCGGCCGAGGGCGGCGGCATCGGCAGCTGGGACCTGCGAGCCGCGCGCCACGCGATGGCCGCCGTCCTGCGCCGGCGGCCGGAGGCGTACCACGAGACGCTTCTGGCGCACGAGGCGAAGCCGCCCGGCGACGACGGCCCGGCGGCCGAGGGCGGCGCCCCCGCCTCGATCCACGACCTGGTGATGGTCAAGGAGCCCGGGCTGTCCCGTCGCCTGTTCTACGACGACCACGAGCGCCGGACGGGCCTGGTGCGGTTCCTGGCGCCGGACGTGACCCCCGAGGCCGTCGCGACGGCCGGCGAGGTGGAGCTCGGCGACTTCCGCGACGGCGAGTTCGCGGTGGACCATCTCGCGCCCGGGCAGGTCTCGCTGTCACGGAACGGTACGGCGCACGGCCAGCCGCTCACCGTGGGCAAGACGATCCGGATGCTGGGCGGTCGCCTGGACCCGGAGCTGGTCATCGAGCTCGAGGTCCACCACCGCGGCGGCGACGCGATCGAGACCCGGCTGGGCCTCGAGCTGTCGCTCCACCTCTTGGGCGGCGGTGGCAACCCGTCCGCGTGGTACGACGTCGCCGGCGCGCGCTCGGCCCATGACGCGGCCGGCCGGGCCGCCTCGACCACCGCCCTCGGCTACGGCAACGACTGGGTGGGCGTCGCGGTGCGGGCCTCGTTCGAGCCGGCCGCCGACGCCTGGTGGGCGCCGATCGAGACGATCTCGAACTCCGAGGCCGGCTTCGAGCGCGTGTACCAGGGCAGCGGGCTGCTGGTCTCGTGGCCGGTCCGGCTGGCGCCCGGCGAGACGCGACGGTTCGCGGTCCGCCAGGCCGTGACGGTCGCCCGCGACCGGGCGACGGAGGAGGTCGCGGCACGCGCGTGAGCACGGGTGACCGCCGTCGGGGCAGCCTCGGGTGAGCCGCGGCCGTCTCGTCGTCCACGCCCACTTCTACCAGCCGGGGCGGGTGGACCCGTTCTCGGGTCACGTGCCCGCCGACGCGTCCGCGGCGCCGTTCCGGGACTGGAACGCGCGGATCACCGCCGAGTGCTACCGCCCGAACGCGGAGCGAGCGGTGCTGCCCTCGCTGTCGTGGGACCTGGGGCCCACGCTGGCGGCCTATCTCGCGGCCGAGGCCCCGGACGTCCTGGCGCGGTTCGCCACCGCCGGCGCCACGGGCATCGCCCAGGCCTTCCACCACTCGATCCTGCCCCTGGCGCCGCTCCACGACCGGCGCACCGAGGTCCTGTGGGGCCTGCGCGACTTCGAGCACCGGTTCGGCCGGCGGGCCACGGGGCTGTGGCTGCCCGAGACCGCGGTGGACCTGCCGACGCTCCGGGTCCTCGCCGAGGCCGGCGTGCGAGCCACGATCCTCGCCCCGTGGCAGGCCGACGTGCCGCACGTGGACGTGCGCCGCCCATACCGCGTGGACGTCGGCGGGGAGCGGCACCTGAGCGTGGCGTTCTACGACGGCGAGCTCTCGGCGGCCGTCTCGTTCGAGCCCTCGACCACCGCCGACGCGGACCGCTTCGCGCGCGAGCGCGTCGCGCCGCGCCTCGGGGTCGGGATGCCCGACGGGACCCCGCCGCTGGCGCTGGTCGCCAGCGACGGCGAGCTGTACGGCCACCACCAGCCGTTCCGGGACCTGTTCCTCCAGCGCCTGGTCGCGCCGGACCCCGCCCACCCCGACCGCGGCTTCGACGTCGTGGACCTCGCCACGGCGGTCGCCGAGCGCGAGGGCCACCCGCATCCCGAGATCCGGGTCCGCGACCGGACCTCCTGGAGCTGCCACCACGGGGTCGCCCGCTGGTCCGGCGAGTGCCCGGACGTGGCGGACGGGCGCTGGAAGGCGCCGCTGCGGGCCGCCCTCGACCGGCTGGCGGGGGCGATCGATGCCGTCACGGACCGGGTGGGCCGTGACCTGCCCGGCGACGGGGACCCGTGGGCGGCGCGCGACCGCTACGTGGACGTGGTGATCGGTGCCGCGGAGCCGGAGGCGTTCACCGCCGGGACGCTCGGCGCGCGGGCCGGGGCGGCGGACCGGCGGCGGCTGCTGGACCTGATGGAGGCACAGCGCTGGCGCCTGGCGATGTTCGCCTCCGACGGCTGGTACTGGGACGACCCGGCCCGGCCCGAGACCCGCCAGGTGCTGCGGGCCGCCGCCCGGGCCGTGCGGCTGGTCGACCGTCTCGCCGGGACGACGCTCGAGCGCCGGCTGGTGGACGACCTCACGACGCTCCGCTCGCCCCACCTGGGCATCGACGGCGCGACGATCTACCGGCAGTCGCTCAGCGAGGTCGGGCAGCCACCGCCCCACGCCTGACCCGCGGCGCCGGGCACGGCCGTCGATCGCGGGCCCCGGGAATCCAACGACCCCCGGTGTGACCCGGGGGTCGTCGTTCTTGGCGCCGGAAGGAGGGGGAGGGTCGGCGCCAGGGATGTGGTGGCGGGATCAGCCGATCCCGACGGGGTTTGAGGGGTGGTGCGGGTCGTCGAACCCATCCCGCGAGTCCACGCCGAACTCGCTCGCCGTGACAGCGAACGCGCCGAGGAGCAGGATGGTGACGGCGAGGAGGAGGAGTTCCATGGGATCTCGGCTTCTGGGCCTGTCTGCGTGGGACGCTTCGATTGATATAGTCAACTAGGCCAAGCAAGACGATAGTTGGACTACTCCACTGTGTCAAGTAGTCGGAATGGCCCTGCCGTACCCGCCGAACGGCTCGCCGTGACCGGGACCGTCCCGGGACATCACGAGCTCGATATCGAGCGCGACTCGGACGTCCCGATCTCCACCCAGATCTACTGGCAGCTCGCCTACCAGATCGAATCGGGCCGGCTCCAGCCCGGGACCCGGCTGCCACCCGTGCGCGAGCTCGGGGCCGTGCTGCGCGTCAACCCCAACACCGTCCGCGCGGTGTACCGGCGGCTGGCCGACGCCGGATACGTGATCGGGCGCCACGGGGCGGGGACGCGGGTGGTGGACCGGCCGCCCGTGCGCCGGGGGTCGGACGCGCTGGCCGGGATCGTCGCCGAGACGCTGCGCCGCGCCGCCCAGCTGGGGTTCACGCCCGACGAGGTGGCCCAGGCCACGTTCACCGCCGCCACCGAGCGCAAGCGGCCCGGCCCGCACGTTCGCGTCCTGTTCGCCGAGTGCACGACCGCCGACGCCAACGTGGACGCGGAGCGGATCAACGAGGCCTTCCCCGACCGGGTGGAGGCGATCCCGGTGCTGCTCGAGGAGCTGCCGGACCGCCTCGACCGCTACCACTACGACCTGGTGGCGACCACGACGTTCCACGCCGACGAGGCGCAGGCCTACGTCGCGGGGCGCGTCCCGGTGGTGGCGATGCTCGTGGGACCCGGCTACATGTCGCTCGTCCACGAGGTCGCCGGCCTGCCCTCGGGCTCGAAGGTGGGGCTGGTCTGCGGGTCGTCGCGCGGGGTGGAGAACATCGCCGAGGTCCTGGTGCTCGCGGGGGCCACCGGGGTCGAGATCATCTCGGCGGTAGCCCACACGGACGAGGAGATCGAGCTCGTGGACCGCGAGGCGGACCTCGTGCTGCTGTCACGCGAGGCGATGGCGCTGGGTCTCGAGAACCGGTTCGAGCGGCCGGATCGGCTCCGGGAGTGGACGTACGAGTTCGATCCCGCCGCGTTCGAGCTCCTGCGGCGGGCGGTCGAGCGGGTGGACGCGGCCCGCGAGGCCGGGGGCGGCTGACCGGGCCTGGCGTCGCGCTATCCTGCCGCCGCGCCGTCGGCCCCTGCCGCGCCGCCCAGCGGTTGAACGAGCCCATCGCGTGTGGTTCGCGCCGCCCAGCAGCCGATCCGTGCGGCGGGTAGCCGTGCCCTGCGCCAGGTGCTCCGCTGGGCGAGTGAAACCGGCCGTCGTGGGCTGGTAGAACCGCTGGCCGTTACCGGGGCGCCAGGGGGCCGGGGCGCCGGGACACGGAACGGCCCGCGGACACCCGCCTTGCGTGCGACACTCCCCGCATGCGAGCGCTGCCCATCTCGCGCACCGCGCGCCGCCGCTTCCAGCTCGATGCGGTCGTCGCCCCGGCGCCTCCCGCGGGCGCCCCGCCGGGCACCGCCGCAGCCTCGACCGCCGGCGCCGGGACGACCGCCGGCACCGGGACGATCCCCACGACCACCGCCCCGGCCGCCCCGGCCGCCCCCGCCGCCCCCGAACAGGCGGCGCCCGGGGCCCTGCGGCTCGGGGCCGACGTCCAAGCGGCGCGGCTCGTGGCCCAGGCCGTCAACGCCACCCGGCGGCCCGGCGAGCCGAGCATCCAGGCGGGTGAGCTGGCGGCCCTCGACCTGCTCCACGAGATCTTCCGCCTGCTCGTGGACAAGGCCGGCGAGCTGGAGGCGGCGGCGGCGATGCCCGTGGCCGCGGACGCCGTGGAGCAGGCGCTCGGCGAGCCCGCGCTGGACGAGCTGCTCGACGCCGTGGCGGAGGAGTTCCCGGACATCGCCGACCGCCCCGAGCCCGGCCGCCTCGAGGAGCTGCTCCTGCTCCGGATCGCCAACGAGAACCCGGCGGCCCGCCCCATGCGCGATCTCGTGGACGACTCGCCGCTCCCCGACGACGAGCGCAACGGGGCGGTGGCCTCGCTCGAGACGTACCACGCGTCGCTGACCCCGATCGGTCCCGACGGCGAGACCCTGGTCGAGCTGCTGCGCGCGCCCGCCCGCGCCCACCCCACGTCGCTCGCCGGGCAGCTGCGCTACGTGCGCGAGCGCTGGCGCGGGCTGCTGGGTGACGCCCTGGACGCGCTGCTCGACCGGATGCTGCTGACGCTCGACGTGATCGAGCAGGAGGAGCGCGGGCTCCACCTCCGGTTCGGCGGCGGCGGCGACGGCGGCCCCGGGGCCGGCGGGCACGGGGAGGCCCCGGACCTCACCGGCCTGGACGCTGAGCCGGAGCGGTTCTCCAGCGACTCCGCGTGGATGCCGCGCCTGGTGATGATCGCGAAGAGCACCCATGTCTGGCTGGACCAGCTGTCGCGTCGGTACGGACGCGACGTCCGCACCCTGGACGCGATCCCGGACGAAGAGCTGGACCGGCTGGCGCGCTGGGGGATCACCGGCCTGTGGCTCATCGGGCTGTGGCAGCGCAGCCGGGCGTCGCAGCGGATCAAGGCCTGGCGCGGCAACCCGGACGCGGCGGCCTCCGCCTACTCGCTGGACGACTACCGGATCGCGGACGACCTCGGCGGCGAGGATGCCTGGGCGAGCCTTCGCCATCGGGCGTGGGCGCGCGGCATCCGGCTGGCATCCGACATGGTCCCCAACCACATGGGCATCGATTCCAGCTGGGTCATCGAGCACCCGGAGTGGTTCCTGTCCCTGCCCGAGCCGCCCTACCCCGCCTACACGTTCAGCGGCGAGAACGTGGCCGACCACGACCGGGTCGAGATCCGGCTCGAGGACCACTACTGGGACAACACGGACGCGGCCGTAGTGTTCGAGCGCCGCGACCGCTGGACGGGCGAGCGGCGGTACGTCTACCACGGCAACGACGGCACCAGCTTCCCCTGGAACGACACCGCGCAGCTCGACTTCTCGTCGGCGGCGGTCCGGGAGCGGGTCATCCAGACCATCCTCGCGGTCGCGCGGCGGTTCCCCGTCATCCGCTTCGATGCCGCGATGGTGCTCGCCCGCAAGCACGTCCGGCGGCTGTGGTTCCCGGCTCCCGGCGAGGGGGGCGGCGCGATCCCGTCGCGCGCCGAGCGCGGGACGATGACGGCCGCCGAGTTCGAGGCGGCGATGCCCGTCGAGTTCTGGCGCGAGGTCGTGGACCGGGTCGCCGCGGAGGTCCCGGACACGCTGCTGCTGGCCGAGGCGTTCTGGCTGCTCGAGGGCTACTTCGTCCGGACGCTGGGCATGCACCGCGTGTACAACAGCGCGTTCATGCACATGCTCCGCGACGAGGACAACGCGGGCTACCGGCGGGTGCTCAAGGACACGCTCGAGTTCGACCCCGAGATCCTCAAGCGTTACGTCAACTTCATGAACAACCCGGACGAGAAGACCGCGGTCGAGCAGTTCGGCAAGGGCGACAAGTACGTCGGAGTGGCCACGTTGCTGGCCACGCTCCCCGGGCTGCCGATGTTCGGCCACGGTCAGTTCGAGGGCTTCGCCGAGAAGTACGGCATGGAGTTCCGGCGCGCGACGCTCGACGAGCAGCCGGACCCGTGGCTGGTGGAGCGCCACGAGCACGAGATCGTGCCCCTGCTCCACCGCCGAGGCGACTTCGCGGAGGCGCACGACTTCCTGCTCTACGACCTCGTCCACGACGCCGGGGGCGTGGACGAGAACGTGTTCGCGTACTCGAACGGGCGGGGCGGGGCGCGCTCGCTGGTCGTGAACCACAACCGGTACGGCGAGACGTCGGGCTGGATCCGCGACTCCGTGGCGTTCGCCGTCAAGGCGGGCGACGGATCCAAGCGGCTCGAGCGGCGGACGCTGGCCGATGGCCTGGGCATCGCCGACGGCCCCGCCGACGACCGCTGGCTCGCCTGGCGCGAGCAGCGGTCCGGGCTCGAGTCGCTGCGCCCGGTGGCCGAGCTCCGCGAGCGCGGGCTGCACGTCCGGCTGCACGCGTACGAGACCCGGGTGCTGTGGGAGATGCGCGAGATCCACGACACGACGGGCGTGTGGCGCCGCCTGGCCGAGCGGCTGGGCGGGCGGGGCGTCCCGTCGCTGGAGGGAGCGCTGCGCGAGCTCCAGCTGGCGCCCGTGCACGACGCGCTCCGGGCGGCGATCGCGGAGCCGTCGCGTGAGACGGTGGAGCGGCTCGTGGCGTCCGTGGCGGAGGCCACGGGCACCGGCGGCGACCGGGCCGCGGTCGTCGAGCTGGTCGCGACGCGGGCGGCGGCGGCCCAGCCCGTCGTCGACGTCATCGAAGATCCGTCGCAGGAGGCGGCGATGCGCCTGTGGACGCTGTTGGCGCCGTTCGGGTCGCTGCCGGCGGGGGCGTTCGTCGGGCCGACGAGCCGGGCCTGGTACGAGGAGCTGCGCCTGGCGCCGGTCGTGGCCGATGCCCTGCGCGGCCGTGGTCTCGACGAGGCCGCCGCCTGGTGGGCGGCCGAGCGCGTGCACACGCTGCTGGACCTGCCGTTGCCATCGGCGCTGGGCGGGCCGGCCGCGACGCTCCCGTCCCGGCTCGTGGACGCGTGGCTGGCGCATCCTGCCGTGCGGGCGTTCATCCGGGTCAACGCCTGGGAGGGCGTCGAATGGTTCCACCGCGAGTCGTGGGCCGAGCTGCTTGCCTGGACGGACCGGCTGGAGCGCGTCCTGACGCCGCCCGCCGCACGCGTCCGGCGGCCGGTGGCGCGGTCGGTGGTGCTGCGCCGACTCGCCGAAGCGGCCGAGGCCTCCGGCTACCGCGTGGACCGGCTGCGCGAGGCGCTGGCCGCCGGGGCACCAACGCCTCGTCCGAAGGGGGCGTCATCGAAGCCGCCGCGGCTCCCGAAGGCCACCGGCCTGCCGCCCGGCCCCCTCGACACGAAGCCGGTTCGTTAGCAGGGGCGCCGACCGGAGTAGGCGCTCGCCGGTCAGGGATCGCCAAGCCAGTGCCGCGCGCCGCGACCCTCGCCCGCCGTGGAGCACTCGCCGCCGTGCGTCCCACGCACGGATTCCCAACCCGCCTGTCGTGGCTGTGCGTCCGACGCACGACCGAGACGCCATTCCGGGCTCACGAGGGCCGAGATCGGCCGTCCTCGTGCGTCCCACGCACGATCGCGACGCAGGCGTCGAGATTCCGTGCGTCCCGCGCACGGCGGGTCCGCAGCGGGGCGGGCGCCGGGGGCGGGCAGCGGCGTCGGGCGCTTGGCCCGGGCGGCCGGTAGGGGCCCCGGCGCTCAGCCGTGGGACGCGATCTGGATCAGGTTCCCGCACGTGTCGTCGAACACCGCGGTCGTCACCGGCCCCATCTCGAGCGGGGCCTGCGTGAACACGACGCCCAGCGCGCGCAGGCGGTCGTACTCCGCACGGACATCGTCCACGGCGAACGACGTGTACGGAATCCCGTCGGCGACGAGCGCGGCCTTGAACGGCTTGGCCGCCGGGTGCTCATCGGGCTCGAGCACCAGTTCCACGCCGTCCGGCGCGTCCGGCGCCACCACGGTCAGCCAGCGGTGCTCGCCGAGCGGAATCTCGGTCTTCTTCTGGAACCCGAGCATCTCGGTGTAGAACCGGAGGGCCTTGTCCTGGTCGTCGACGAGGACGCTGGCGAGGTTGATCTTCATCGCTCGTTGCTCCCTGGAGGGTCGAGCCACCGGTCGGCGAGGTGCTCCAGCGGCTCGGTGCGGAGGTGGTGGAATCGGTAGCGGCCCTCGCGGCGGACCTCGATCAGGCCGGCAGCCTCGAGCACGTCGAGGTGCTGCGAGATCGCCTGCCGGGTCGACCCCAGGCCGTGGCGGTTGGTGAGCCGAGCGCACAGCTCGAACAGGGTCTGCCCGTCACGCTCCGCGAGCTCGTCGAGGATCGTGCGGCGAGTGCCGTCTGCGAGTGCCCGGAACACGTCACCAGCCATGCCACGACAATAGGCAAGTAACCACTTGCCTGTCAAGTCCCGGGCCCCGCGCCTGCCGCTGGCCTGGCGTTGCTGCCCCTCCCCCGATCGACATGGCCGAGCGGCGCGGGCGCCCACGCAGTCAGCCGCTGACTATTCCGGGGACTACGGAGCCACATCGCGCCGGTCGAGGCGGCGCCATGCGGGCCGAACAGGGCTGGCCACGCTCAGCCGTGCTCAACGAGCCATGGTGCCGGCGGCTCGGGCGGCACGGCAGGCGCCGATGACGCCGCGTCGTCGCAGGAATAGTCAGCCACTGACTGCCGCGCCTGGTGCCACGGCCGGCGCGGGTGCGGCGGGCTCGGCGCCCGCGGCCAGACGAGCCTCGCGCGAACGCGCGCGGACGCGACGCCCGCGGGCTCGGGCGTTGACCAGCGAAGACCTCGCCCGAGCGATCCCTACACGTCCCCGAGCAGGATCCGGCGCAGGAGCGGGATCGGCGGGGCGCCGTGGGCGATCACCGCCTCGAGGTGGGCGCGCTCGTCGAAGCCGGGCGTGGCCGGGTAGCCGCCGACCACCCGTGGCGCGGGCACGGCATCCGCCGACGCCCCCGCCGCCACGGCCGCCCGCCGTCGCGCCTCGTGCTCGATGTCCCACATCCCGAGCGAGCCCAGGAAGTACGTCACGAGCTGGGTGGACGACAGGCGCGCGCGCTCGTCCTTGGCCACGGCCTCGGAGCGCTCCTGGAACGCGCCGTCGACCATCAGCGCGATCGCCTCCTCGGACGTCATGCCCAGCGTGTGGATCCGGACGTCGAGGATCGTGTTGACGACCGCCCGCAGGTAGAACTTCCAGTGGACGAGCCACAGGGCGGGGTCGTCGCCGCCGTAGCCGCGGTCCAGCATCACCTGCGTGACGTAGACCGCCCAGCCCTCCGCGAACAGCCCGGACCGGAACACGCGCCGGGCCAGCGACGAGCCGCGGTTCGCGTACGCCATCTGGAGGTAGTGGCCGGGCACCGCCTCGTGGATCGTGAGCAGCCGCAGCTGCCGCGCGTTCATCTCCCGCAGATAGGACTCGACCTCATCCGCGTCCCACTGCGGGCGGACCGGGGTCACCGAGAAGAACGTCTTCTGGCCGACGTCGAGCGGTCCCGGCGAGTCCAGCATCGCGCCCGCGAACGAGCGCATGAACTCCGGGGTCCAGTCGATCTCGAGCGGCTCGTCCACGAGCCCGATGACGCCGCGGTCCCGGCAGTGGGCCTCGATGTCCGCCAGCTCGCGGCGGCAGAACTCGACCAGGCCGTCGGCCGTGGGGTGCTCCGCGGTGATGGCATCGAGCGTGCCGCGCACCAGCGCGCCCTCGTCGTCGGGCGCCGGCTCGCCGGGCCGCCACCGGGGCCAGATCTCGCGCGCGATGCGGACCATCTCGGCGCGGACCGCGGCGTACTCCGCCTCGGCGCGGGCGAGGATGCCCTCCGGGATCACCTCGGGGTCGCGGAGCGTGTGGCGGAGCTTGGCGGCGAACAGCTCGCGGCCCAGGATCGGCGTGCCCGTCGCGCTGGGGGCTACCTCTGTCGCCAGGTGCTCGCCGATCGCGGTCAGGGCCTCGGCGGCGCGGTCCGCGGCGGCCCGCAGGCGCGGCAGCAGGGCGGCGACCGCGGCCTCGGCGGGCGCGGCCGCCTCGGCGAGCGCGACGGCCTCGCGCGCCAGCCCGGCCACGCCGCCCACGCGCTGGGCCGCGATCTCCGCGTGGAGCCTGGACACCGGCCGGGCCGGGTTGCTGCCCAGCACCGCCCGGGCGTCGTCGATGAGGCGCGGGATCCCCTCCAGCCGCCCGGCGACGGACGCCAGCCGCACGTGGAGCGGCGCGAACTCCCGCGCCAGCAGCGGGTGCAGCGAGAAGCCCATCAGGTACACCCAGCCGAGCGGGTCCCAGGTGTCCTCGCGGAGCTCCGACTCGCCGAACCGGAACGCGGCCAGCTCGCCCAGCACGAGGTCCCGGTCCACCCGCTCGTCCGGGGTCAGCGCGGCCAGGTCGAGATCGCCGAAGGTCCCCATCCAGCGGTCGATGAACGCCAGCCGCGCCTGCCGGCCGGCCTCGCTCGTGTCCGGCCAGCGGTCGTCGTAGCGGTGGTCGCCGACGGCCGTGGCGAGGTCCGGCTGGAGGACGAACAGCTCGTCGAGGAACTGCGCGACGAGGTCGGGGAAGGCGGACACGAGAACCTCCGGGTTGGGTGTCGGCGTCGGGTGCGCCGAGCGTAGCGCAGGAGGGCGTCTCCGGGGCTCGTGAGCGCGGCGGCACGCTGCTCGTCCTTGACGATCGGTCCGGGTTCGGGCACGGTGCACGACAGGAGGTGGGACCGATGCTGAACGGCGAACGCATCCGGCTGCGACCCGCGCGCGAAGCCGATCTCGACGCCCTCTACGCCGCGCATGTCGACATCCGGAACCGGGGCGCCTTCTACCCCATGGGCGTGCAGTCGGAGTCCGCGTTCCGGCGGCAGTTCGCCGAGGACGGCTTCTGGACGAAGGAAGCGGGCACGCTGCTGATCGTGACGCCCGCCGACGAGATCGCCGGCCACGTCGAGTTCTTCAAGCCGGTCCCGTACTGGGACGCGCTCGAGCTCGCCTACCAGGTGTACGAGGACGGGTTCGCCGGCCGCGGCTATGTCACCGAAGCCGTGCAGCTCACGGTCGACTACCTGTTCGCGACGAAGAAGCAGCATCGCCTCCAGCTCGTCATCGTCCCCGGGAACGCGGCCTCGCGGCGTGTCGCGGAGAAGTGCGGCTTCGTCGAGGAGGGCACGGCACGCGGGGCGTTCTTCAACGACGGCCGCAACCAGGACGTGCTGCTCTACTCCTTGCTGCGCACCGACCCGCGCCCGTGGCATGGCGCCGTCACCACTGCCTGAGCTCCCGGTGACCGGCGAGCTGTGCATCGTCAACGGACGCGTCGTCGGCGCCGCCGGGGCGACCGCCGTCCGGATCGTGGACGGCCGGATCGCGCAGCTGGGCACGGACGGCGAGGTGCGGGCGGGCTCGCACGGGGCGGAGCTCGTGGACGCGCGCGGCGGCCTCGTCCTGCCCGGCTTCGACGACGCCCACCTCCACCTCCGGGGCGGCGCCCGGGCCATGGACCACGCCCAGCTCTACCCGCTCCAGTCGGTCGAGGCCGTGCAGGCCGCGATCCGCGAGCACTCGGCGGCGAACCCGGACCGGCCGTGGGTGCTCGGGCGGGGCTGGCTGTACGCGCCGTTCCCGGGCGGCCTGCCGACGCGGGCGCTGCTCGACGCCGTCGTGCCGGACCGGCCCGCGTTCATGGGCTGCTACGACGGCCATACCGGCTGGGTGAACACGGCCGCGCTGCGCCTCGCCGGCATCGACCGCGAGACGCCGGACCCACCCAACGGGGTGATCGTCCGGGACGCGGACGGCGAGCCCACCGGCGTGCTCAAGGAGGACGCCCAGGCGCTCGTGGAGCGGCACATCCCCGTCCCGGGCGAGGCCGACGACCGCGCCTCCGTCCGCCGGGCGCTGGCCGCCATGCACGCGACGGGCCTGACCGCCGCCCAGGACGCGTGGGTGGACCTCGAGGAGCTGGCGTTCTGGCGGCGGGTCCGCGACGCCGGCGAGCTGCCGCTCCGCCTCCGGGCCGCGCTGATCATGGAGCCGGGGCAGACGCTCGCGGCGTGGCGAGACCGGTTGGACGCGTACGCCGCGGCCGCCTTCGACCTGCGGGGCGGCGACCGGCTGGATGCCGGGATCCTCAAGGGCTTCGTCGACGGGGTGATCGAGGCGCGGACGGCGGCGATGCTGGCGCCCTACGAGGACGACACCTCACGCGGGCTGCCGGCCTGGGAGCCGGACGAGCTCGACGCCTTCGTGGCCGAGGCCGACCGCCGCGGCTGGCAGGTGGAGCTGCACGCGATCGGCGACCGGGGCGTCCGGATGGCGCTGGACGCCTTCGAGCATGCGGCGGCGGCCAACGGACCGTGGACCGGCGACCCGCACGGCCTGGGCGCGACCGCGGGCATGCATGCGCGGCGCCACCGCGTCGAGCACATCGAGACCGTCGACCCGGCGGACATCGGGCGGTTCGGGCGGCAGGGCGTGGTCGCGTCGATGCAGCCCTACCACGGCGACCCGTCGCCCAACCAGATCGACGTGTGGGCCGGGAACATCGGGCCGGACCGGGCGAGCCGGGCCTGGGCCTGGCGCTCGATCCGCGAGGCCGGCGGCGTGCTCGCGTTCGGCTCCGACTGGCCGGTGGTGCCGTTCGACCCGTTCACCGCGCTCAACAACGCGGTCAACCGGCAGACGGTCGACGGCGAGCCACCGGGCGGCTGGCTGCCGGACGAGCGACTCACGGTGGAGCACGCGCTCGAGGCGTACACGGCGGGCTCCGCGTACGCCGCGTTCGCCGAGCACCGCCGCGGCCGCCTGGCCCCGGGCATGGACGCGGACCTCGTGGTGCTCGATCGGGACCTGCTCGCGGCCGGTCCATCTGCCATCATCGGCACCGGCGTCCGGCTCACCGTGCTCGGCGGGGCCGTCGTCCATCGCGCGGAGGATCGCTCGTGAAGGGAATCGTCATCGGCATCGCCGCCACCGCGATCGCCTTCGCCATCCTGGTCAACGTGCTGCCCGCCTCGATGGTGTCGTTCAAGGGCGATGCCGCGGCGCTGGTCGGCCTGGCCATCGTGTTCGGGCTCGTCAACGCGTTCATCAAGCCGGTCGTCAAGCTCCTGTCGTTCCCGATCTCGATGATGACCCTCGGGCTGATCGGGTTCGTGATCAACGCCGGGCTGCTGCTGCTCACTGCGTATGCCGCCCGGGAGTTCGCCGACATCCCGTTCACGGTCGGCGGGTTCCCGGCGTCGGGGATCACGGCGGACACGCTCGTGGCGGCGGTGGTCGCCTCGGTCGTGCTGAGCGTGATCTCGACGATCGTCGGGCTCGTCGTCCACGACTGACCCGATGACCGGCGGCGGCGCGCCGTCGGACGCGTCTGGCTCAGCGTCGCGGGCCGGGTCGCTGGCTGGCCCGTCGTCCGCGTCGCCCACCGGATCGCTCGCCGCGTCCCTGCGCGAGGCGGCGCGGCGGTTCGGGACCCCCGCCTACGTGACCTCCGTGGCGGCGCTCGAGGATGCCGCCGCGGAGCTGCGCGAGGCGTTCCCGGATCCCTGGCTGCGCGCGTTCTCGCTCAAGGCGAACGACGTGCCGGCGATCGTCGCGCGGCTGGGGGCGCTGGGGCTGGGCGCGAACGTGGTGTCCGCCGGGGAGTGGGCCGCGGCCCGGCGGGCGGGCATCCCCGACGACCGGGTGACGCTCGAGGGGATCGGCAAGACGACGGCGGACCTGCGGGCGGCGGTGCGGGCGGCGGCGGAGGGACACCCGCCCCGCTGGGTGGCCGTGGAGAGCGCGGAGGAGCTGGCGTCGCTGGCCGCCCTCGCGCGGCGGGCTGGGCTGGGGGCCGCTTCCGGGGGTGGAGCCGGCGGGCGACCGCCGCTCGACGTCCTGCTCCGGCTCAACCCGGACGTCATGCCCGAGACGCAGGCGGGCCTGGCGGTCGGCCGCGGGAGCTCGAAGTTCGGCATGACCGAGACCGAGCTGACGGCGGTGGCGGCCTCGACGGCGGGCCCGAACCTGGACGGGTCGATCCGCCTCCGGGGCATCCACCTCCACGTCGGGTCGCAGCTGGGCGCGGTCGATGCGTGGCGCGACGCCGTCCGCCGCGGGCTGGCGCTGCTCGCCCTGATCGGGGCCGGGCGCGAGGGGTTCGACACCTTCGACGTCGGCGGCGGGTTCCCGGTCGGCGAGCCGGGGACGGTCCCCTCCCCCGCCCGGTTCGCGCGCGAGCTGCCCGCGCTGCTCGATGCGCTGCCGGCGGACCGGCGGCCCGCGCGGCTGGCCGTGGAGCCGGGCCGGTTCCTCGTGGCGCGTGCCGGCTGGCTGGTCGGTGCCGTGCTCCACGTGCGCGAGCGGGCGGGCGCCGAACGGGTCATCGTCCTGGACACGGGCATGACCGAGCTGATCCGGCCCGCCCTGTACGGGGCGCGGCACCGGGTCGCGGCGCTGACGTCGCTCGGGCGGCCGCGCGAGCTCCCGGTGCCCGGTAAGCCGGCGCTCAGGGCCGATCTCACGCCGGCACGCGTGGACGGCCCGGTGTGCGAGTCCACGGACACCTTCGACCACCACGACCTGCCCCCGCTCCGGCGCGGTGACCTGGTCGCGATCGCGGACGCCGGTGCCTACGCGGCCTCGATGGCGATGACCTACAACGGCCGGCCCCGTCCCCCGCAGGTGCTGCTGGAACGGGACGGCTCGCTGGTCCTCGGCCGGCGGCGGGGCGGGGGCTGAGAGCCGGTCCGGGGCGCGATTCGAGCGCCATCGCCGGGCCGCCCGGCGCGCGCCGGTGTCACGACGCGGCCGGCTCGAGCGGCGACCTGGCGACCACCATCGCCGCGATCGGGGCGTCGCGCTGGCATCCTTCGCGGCACGGCTCGGTCCAGAAGGCGACGGTGATGGGCACCTCCAGCCGGTCCGCGAACGCGCCGATCATCACCCGCATCGTGGACCCGGCCGCGATCGGTCCCTCCTCGACTGCCTCCTCGCCGAGGGCGCGACACGTCTCGAACTGGTCAGGCTGCCAGCCCGCGACCCGGTAGTAGTAGGTCCGATCGGTGCGGTTGGTGATCTCGATGGTCGCGCGGTCCCTCGAGGACGCCGCGAGGCCGGGGATGCTGCCGAGCCGGTAGGGCGGCCAGGACCTGCCGGGACAGGACGTGGACGGCGCCGCTGACGGCGAGGCGTGCCCCGAGGACGTGGGAACAACCGACGGCGAGCCCACGACCGACGGCACGATCGCCCCACCGGAGGCGTCGATCGGCACCTTCGCGGCACAAGCCCCGAGGACCAGCATGAGCAGCGCGACCGAGACTGCCGATGCCCGCATCCGTGCCAGCGTCCGTGATGCCCGGTCGCCTGGTCAAGGGACATCCGGCAGGACCGTCTGGCCGCTCGCGGGTGCAGGTCCCGGCCGCTCGACCGTCGCGCGGACCGCCCCGGCGCGTGCCGCCCGCCTCGTGTCGCCCGGCGCGGGGCAGCCTGGCGCGGGGCCTGGCGCGGTGCCGCTCCGGCGTTGCCTGCCCAGCAGGCCTACGGATGAAGCAGCCACCGAATCCCGCCTGTCCAGCAGGCAGGACCGAGAAACACGGACGCCATCTCCACGTATCTGCCTGTTGAGCAGGCGCGAGGATGGGACCTTCATCGGGACGCCTGTCCAGCAGGCGGCGACCCCTGGCGCCCGGCCGAAGCCGGAGGTGCGGCAGCGAATGACCCGGGCCGGGACCGCAGGCAGTGATCGATGGCCTCAGCCGACGCAGGCCCGGCCGCCGCGCGAGAACCGCCGCGCGAGAACCGCCGCGCGAGACCCGCCCCGCGAAGCCCGCCCCGCCGGACCCGCCGCCGCCTCAGCCGGTCGAGGCGAGCTCCCGGTCTCGCTCCTTGGCGGCCGCATCGACGACACCCCGACGGGGCCGCCGGGGCGGCGGCGACTTGAGCCGGATCAGGGTCTCGATGTCCTCCACGACGGGGGGCTCCGTGACCTTGAGCCACAGCCAGCGTCCGTCGGCGTAGGGCTTCGCGAACTCGAGCGTCTCGCGCGTCGTCTCCGACAGCCGCGCGGCGAGCGCCGCCTCGAGGATCGAGGGACCCACGACCACCAGCGCCCCGAACCCGCCGCTCGCCCCCGGCATCAGCGTCGTGAGCGCCCGGCCGTTGCGCCGGTAGCGGAGGACCCAGCCCTCGTCCTCGTCGGTCCAGGTGAGCTCGCCCTCGAGACCGTACGTCTCCCACAGCCAGCGCGTCAGCGCAAGCCACATCGGCCGCCGCGCGTCCGAGATCCCGATCGCCATCTGGGCGGTGGTGGGCGGTGAGCCCCACTGCCGCCAGGCACCCAGCGTCATCGAAGCACCTCCGGTGTTCGCGCCGAAGCGTGGGCCGGCCCGAGGACGTGCGCCAGAGTCCAACGCCATGAACATCGCCCGCCGGCGACCCGACCGGCTACCCTTCGCACCTGATGAGCCTGCCCCGCGATCGCTTCGCCGCCCGACTCGCCGCCGGCCCCCTGCTCGCCGACGGCGGCATGGGCACGCTCCTGTTCTCGCGCGGCATCCCGCAGCGCGCCTGCCTGGACGAGCTCGCCGCGACCCGCCCGGACCTCGTCGCCACGATCCACCGCGAGTACCTCGAGGCGGGCGCGGACCTGGTCGAGACGCTCACCTTCGGCGCCAACCGCCACCGCCTCGAGGCCTTCGGCCTGGCGCGCGAGGCCGGCCGCCTCAACCGCCGCGCGGCGCAGGTCGCCCGCGAGGCCCGCGACGTCCACGGGCGCGACGCCTGGGTCGGGGGCAGCATCGGGCCGCTCGGGCCGCCGACGCGGGAGCTCACCCACCCCGACGACGCAACGATCCGGGCCACCTTCCGCGAGCAGGTCGACGGCCTGCTGGAGGGCGGCGTGGACCTGCTGGTGATCGAGACCTTCTTCGACCTCCGGCACCTGCTGCTGGCCGTCGAGGAGGCGCGCAAGGCCGCCGACGTGCCGGTGATCGCGTCGATGACCTTCGGCGAGGACCTGGTGCTCGCGGACGGCACGACGCCGGCCGCCGCGGTGGCCGCCCTGACGGCGGCGGGGGTGGACGCGATCGGCGTCAACTGCGGGGTGGGGCCGCTGGCGTGCCTGGACGCGCTGGAGCGCATCGGGCCGGCCGGCCCGGGCGAGCCGGCCCGCTCGATCATGCCCAACGCCGGCCTCCCGCAGCGCATGGAGGGCCGCTTCATCTACGCCGCGGGCCCCGAGTACTTCGGCTCGATCGTGCCCCGGCTGCTGGACGCGGGCGCGCAGGTCGTCGGCGGCTGCTGCGGGACGACGCCCGAGCACGTGGCGGCGATGCGCGCCGCGCTCGATGCCCTCCGGACCGCGGACGCGCGCCGCGCGCAGGCTCGCGCCGCCGGGACGACCGCCGACACCGCGGCCCCGATCTCGGGCGCCAGCCCCCGGGCCGCGTTCGCGGAGACGCCCGCGGAGCAGGGCGAGCGGGTGCCCGAGACGCGCCTCGGCCGGGCCCTGGCCGCCGGCCGGTTCGTGATCTCGGTCGAGATCGACCCGCCGCGCAGCATCCGAATCGACCGCACCATCGACGCCGCCCGCCTGCTCCGCGACGCGGGCACGGACGTCCTCAACATCAGCGACTCGGCGATGGCGCGGGTGCGGATGGGCGCGCTCGCCGTCGCCTTCGGCATCCAGCACGACCTCGACGTCGAGTGCCTCGTCCACTGCACGACCCGCGACCGGAACCTGATGGCGCTGGAATCCGAGCTCCTGGGCGCCCACGCACTGGGCGTGCGCAACATCCTGGCGCTCACCGGGGATCCGCCGCGGGTCGGCGACTACCCCACCGGGACGGGCGTCTGGGACGTGGACTCGATCGGGCTGATCGAGATCCTGACCCGGCTCAACCGGGGCGAGGACCAGGCGGGCTCGCCGATCGGCCAGCGGGCCTCGTTCACGATCGCCTGCGCCCTCGACCCGACCGCCCACGACGCGGTCACCGAGTGGGACCGCCTGGAGCGCAAGCTGGCGGCGGGCGCCGAGCTGGTGATGACCCAGCCGCTGTACGACGTCCCGCAGGTCGAGGCGATGCTCGCCGAGGCGCGCCGGCGATTCGGGCCCCGCGGCTTCCCCGTCCCGGTCCTGCTGGGCATCCTGCCGCTGGTCTCGTCGCGCCACGCGGAGTTCCTCCACAACGAGGTGCCCGGCATCACGATCCCGGACGCGGCGCGGGCCCGGATGCGCGATGCCGGCGCCGGCGGGACGGAGGCCGGGATCGAGATGGCGGACGCGCTCCTGGCGCAGGTGGAGGCCGAGGTGTCCGGCAGCTACCTGATGCCCAGCTTCGGCCGCTACGAGCAGGCGGCGGAGCTGGTGCGGCGGATCCGCGCGCGCCACCCGGCGGCCGCCGAGGACGGCGTGCCGTGAGCCTCCGGCGTGCGTATCGTGGCGCCATGCGCAGTCGACTCCTCGCCGCCCTGTCACCGGCCGCCCTGCTCCTGCTTGCGCTCGCGCCCGTCGCGATCGCCTACGGCCCACCGTTCCCGGACCCGGTCGAGAACCAGGCGGTCTACGACACCGCGGACGTCCTGCGCGAGGCCACGATCGCGCAGGCGGAGGCCACGATCGACGCGGTCGAGGCGCGGACGGGCGCCGAGGTGGTCGTGTACACGCAGCTGGCGCCGGACTGGACGACCGACGCCGACGCCGAGGACCACGCCATCGCCCTGATGGACCAGTGGGGCGTCGGCCGAAAGGGGTTCGACGACGGCCTGGTGATCCTGTTCGACCTGTACGAGAGCGACCCGTGCCACGGCCGCGTCCAGCTCTACGCCGGGCCCGGCTACCGGGCCAAGTTCCTGACCAACGGCGAGCGCCAGGCGATCTTCGACAACGACATGCTGCCGTACCTCCGCGGCTGCGACCTCGACGGCGCCCTGCTGGCGGCGCTCGACAAGGTGGATGCCGCGGCGACCCCGGAGCACGCCGCAGAGCTCAGCTTCTTCCGGATGCTCAACGCGGCGGTCGGCCTGCTGGTGGCGCCGCTGGCCGCGCTCGCGATCATCGGCTGGGGGCTGATGCGCTGGCTGCAGCACGGCCGCGATCCCGTGTACCTCGACGACCCCTCGATCCACATGCCCGCCCCGCCGCCGGGTCTCACGCCCGCCGCCGGCGCCGTCGTGCGCGACGGCAAGGCGACCCGCCGCGCGCTCACCGCCGCCAGCCTGGACCTCGCCGCGCGCGGCCAGATCGACTTCCAGCCCGAGAAAGGCGGCTTCCTGTCGACCCAGACCAAGCTCAACATCCACGTCGGCGAGGCCAGCCCCGACGATCCTGCCGAGCGGATGCGCCTCGATCGCGCACGCTCCCGGCCGGAGGACGCGGCCACCAAGTACCTGGGCAGCCGGCTGCAGTCGCTGGCCGGCGGGCGTGGCGTCATCGACCCCGAGCAGATGCTCAAGCTGGGCACGGACGTGCCCAAGTTCAACGAGAAGCTCGAGAAGCACGTCGTGGCCCAGGGCTGGTTCCGCGAGCCGCCGGGCAAGGCCACCAGCCGCTGGGTCGTGCGGGGCACCGTGGTGATCGTGCTCGCGATCGTGGCCGCGATCGCCGGTTTCAACCTGCCCTCGGACGGGATCGTGGTCCTGGCCGTCGCGCTGGGCGTGGCGGGCGTGGCGCTGCTGGTCCTGGCGGCCAGCATGCCGTCACGGACGATGCCCGGGGCGATGATCCGGGCGATGCTCGAGGCCTACCGGCGCACGCTCCAGAAGACGATGGCGCAGGCGCGGTCGATGGGCGAGGTCGTGGCGGCGTCCGCGATCCCGCTGATCGAGAGCCCAGACGACGCGGTCGTGTGGGGGGTCGCGCTCGGGCTGCACGAGGAAGTCGAGAAGGTCCTCGAGCGCACCGCGGACGACCTGGGAGCCGGGCGGACGACCGGCGCCTACATGCCGTTGTGGTACGGCGGGGGCGCCGGCGGCGGGGGTGGGTCCGGGGGCGGTGGCGGCTGGGCGCCCGGGCTGATGAGCTCGTCCCCGATCCCCAACTTCGGCGGCATGATGGCCGTGCTGGGCACGATCGGCAACTCGCCGTCCTCGTCGGGCTCGGGCGGCGGCGGCTTCAGCGGTGGCGGCTCGGGTGGTGGCGGCGGCGGGGCCGGCGGCGGCTTCTGAGGCACGTGGCGGGACAGACGCCGAATCGCGGCAGCCCGTTCGGTCGGGGCGGTCAGACGGGTCGCTCGGTCAGGCCGCCGGCGGGTCACCGGCGACGCCCGCGTCGCGCGGGGTACACTCGGCTCCATGGGAGCCACCGACACCATGGAAGTCTTCTTCGAGCGCCTGAACTCGGGCGACGTGACCGGCGCGGTCTCGCTCATGGACGAGCGCACCGAGATGCGCATCCACGTGGGCGACAACGCGCGGACGCTGCGCGGCATCGAGCAGGTCGGCGGCTGGTTCCTGCGGGCGGACAAGGGGCTCAAGATGGTCCCGGGCGACGTCCGGGACATGGGCAACACCTACCAGGCGGACATCATCGTCGTCCGGCCCGGGGCGCCCAGCCAGCACCTCGACGCCCAGTTCCGCGTCGAAGCCGGGAAGATCACCTCGATCAACCTCTCGCCCCGCTGACGCGGGCAGGCCCCTCGACGGCCCTGCACGGGCGGGCGCCGTGGCGCCTCCCGGTCCGCGGCGTCAGGGCTCGAGCGACGCCCCGGCCCCGCCCGACACGTCGTCCGACACGGGCACCGGGATCGTGAGCTGGTCGCCGATCTTGATCCGGTCGGGGTTCTTGATCTGCGGGTTCGCGGCCAGCAGCTGCTCGATCGTCACGTCGAAGCGCTTGGCGATCTTGGACATCGTGTCGCCCTTGGCGACGACGTAGACCTGCGCGGTGGGCTCCGGGGGCAGCGTGGGGCTGGGCGAGGCGGTCTCCGGCGTGGGTGACGGGGTCGCACCGCCGCCGGTGCCCGGCGAGTCGCCGCCCAGCCCCAGCAGCATCGGGCCCACGAAGAACAGGAAGGCGCCGGCCAGCACGAGCGCGGCGACGGCGATCCACAGGCTCGAGAAGCTGGGCAGCCCGACCCGCGTCCGCAGCGTGGGATACGCCTCGTAGCGGCGCGGGCGCTCCCAGGCTGGACCGAACAGCTCCTGGGCGTCCTCCACGCGGGGGTGGCGGCCCTGGTCGCGGCGCGGCGGCGGGCCGGCCTGGCGACGCCCGGACCCGCGCCGGTCTGCCGGCACGGCACCCGTCGCGGCGCGCTGCGGGGGCGCCGGCCACTCGTCACGCGCCGGCCGGCCGCTCCACCGATCGTCGTCAGCGTCCTCGTCCGGCGGCGGGGCCGGGGCACGGGTCGCGCGGGGCAGCGGCTCGTCGTCGGATGGACCCGCCAGCCGGTCGGCGGCGCTCCCGGCCAGCCCGCGCGAAGCCGCGGCCCACTCGTCGTCCCGCGACGACGACCGCGGGGCGAGGAACGACGGCGGCGCCACGTCGTCCGGTGCGGCCATCCCGGCGCCACCGGCGCCCGCGGCCGCGGTCCCCGGCCCCCACAGCGCCCCGGCTGCGGCACCCGCCGCACCCGCGGCATCGGTCCCTGCCGCATCCGCGGCATCGTCCGCCGACCACGGCGGCGGCGCCGCCCAGTCGCGCGGCTGGTGGCGACGGGGCGGGATCGGCGGCGGCGTGTCCGTGCCCGGTGCGTGGCGGGGCTCCCGCTCGCGCGGCGGCAGCGGGCGGCTGACGGGCGGCTCCTCGGACGCGGCGGCCTCGGAGGCCGGAGCGGGACGGGCGGCCGCGGCCTCGCGACGCGCCCAGTCCTGGAACGTCGGGCAGACGGGGAACGCGGAGCTGAGGCAGTACGCCTCCTGGTGCGCCAGCGCGCGCGGCGCCGGCCGGGACTCCGCGAAGCAGCGATGGCGGTGGTCGGGAGCCGTCGCGCGCGCGTCGCGGTCGTCCTCGAAGGCCACGAAGGGACACGCGGGAGCACCGTCGACGATCGGGAGCCGGTCGGTCATCGCGGCGATGATACCCGTCCGGCGCATCCGCCTCCCGCGCGATCGGCCATGGGCGGGCTCAGTAGGGCGGCACCCGCGCCCCGATGCGGGCGAGGCTCGCGTTGGCGTACGCGGGGTCGGCGCTGACGTCGCGATGCTCGCCCAGCCAGCCGGGCAGGCTCACCGGCTCCGCCTCCGAGCGCAGCTCCACCTCGACCAGCACCAGCCCGGGCGGCTCCTCGAACACGTCCACCTCGAGTCGCTGGTCGCCGTGCGGCAGGACGTAGCGGACCTTGCGGATCGGCCGCCGGTCGGGGTCCGCCTGCTCGAGGTACGCGGCGTACGCCGCGGCGTCGATCTCGTGCTCCTGCTCCTCGCGGACGAGGTCCCGCAGGTGCGTCTTGCGCGTGAAGCGGTGCTCGACGCTGCCGTCCGGGCGCTCGATCCGCCGGACGCGGCGCCCCGGGGGCGGCGTGACCAGGTACACCTGCTCGATCCGGTACGCCTCGGCGCCGTAGTACGCCAGCGCCCGCGGATCGGGCGCCGCGGCCAGCCGGTACTTGCGCTCGATCTCCAGGGCGGTGCCGTTCACGAACCCTCGCCGCCCGGCGTCGTCCCGCGGGCCCGGGACCTCGCCGCCCGGCCCGGGCCCGCGCCGGCCCCGCCGGCCAGCCCCGCCTCCGGCACCCCGAACACCACGGTATTGCCCGAGGACTCGCCCAGCTCCTGGAGGATCCGGAGCTGGAGCAGCCCGGGGTTGTCGTCCAGCATCCGGCCGGCGTTGGCCAGGCCGCGCAGCGACGAGATCTCGGCGCGCGCGCGCTCCAGCGAGGCCTCGCCCTCCTTGCGGGCGGCGATCACCGACGCATAAGCGCGCTTGAGCTCGCCCGGGACCATCACGTCCCGGATCTCCACCTCGAGCAGCTCGACGCCGATCTCCGCCAGCCGGGCCGCGCACGCCTCGCGCGTCTCGGGGCCCAGCTCGCGCCGCGCGGCGAGCACCTCGTCCAGCGTCCGCCGCCCGACCCCGTCGCGGAGCGCCAGCTGGAGCAGCAGGTGCATCGACCGGCGGTAGTCGGCATCGCGCGTGATCGCCGCCGCCGGGTCCGCGACCACGTAGCGGGCGGCGAGGCTCAGCTTCGCGGCGACCCCGTCCGCCGTCAGCACCTCCTGGCCCTCCACGACCACGAAGGTGGGCCGGACGTCGAGGACGCGGACCTCCGAGAAGGGCGGGAACCCGACGTAGGCCCCCGCGCCGACCAGCCCGGTCAGGCGGCCCCGCCGGTAGCGCAAGCCGCGCTCGTGATCGTGGACGACGGTCACCCGGGCGACCGACCGCAGGCCGGCGCCGACGAGGATCACGATCACCACGATGGCGAGGAGCGCGAGGAGCAGGTCCACGGCAATCCCCCACGACGTACGGCCCGCCGCGCCGGACCACGAGCCTGCGGCGGAGGGCCCGAAGCCCTGCAGGGCCGCCGACCCGCTGCGTCTCCGCCGGTCCGGCACGACGAGCGAGCTGGGCAGGAATCGAACCTGCGTCACCACAACGCCCCGCCCGATGGCGGAACCACGACCGGCGATGCCGTCCGACGCCGCGCCGACGGGGCGTGGCCCGATGGTACGCGCCGCGGCCCGGAGGCGGCAACGCCGGCCGGCCCACGCCCCCCGGTGTTTGACAGGCTTAACGCCCCACCGGACACTTCGAAGGCCGCGGTCACCGCCCGTCCCCCACACTGGCGGCATCGACACGTCCTGGTGCCCGGAGGTTCGTCTCATGTCGTTCGTCAGCCGATGGCTCGCCCCGAGAACCGTCGCCCATGCCCACTGCGACCTGCCGTGCGGCGTGTATGACCCCGAGCAGGCCCGCATCGAGGCCGAGTCCTGCTACCGGATCATCGAGAAGATGGGCGCCAACGCGGACCCGACGTTCACGACCCGCGCCATCGCGATCAAGGAGAAGCAGGCCGACCTGGTCAAGCACCACCTCGACGTCCTGTGGCACGACTACTTCAAGCCGGAGCACCTCGGCACCGTGCCGAACCTGCACGAGCTGTTCTGGAACGCGAACAAGCAGGTCTCGAAGGTGAAGGCCTCGACCAGCCTCGACGACGCGAAGAAGCTGCTCGAGCTGATCGACGAGGTCGACGCGGCGTGGAAGGCCACCGGCGGCGAGGGCAAGACGCGCGTGGCCGGCCGGCCCGGCTGAGAGTCCTCGCGTCGATGGCTCGCAGGAGCGTCGCCTCGACGCTCGGAGCGCAAGGGGGCCCCGTCCGGTGACGGGGCCTCGTCGCGTCCCGGGGTCGCCGCGGCCCGGCGGCCTCGCCGCGCACCTGCGCGGCCCGTGGCGGGTGGCGGTCGCCGAGGGATCGATGCGGCCGGCGATCGAACCCGGGGACTGGCTGCTGGTGGACCTCACCGTGGGGCGCTGGCCGCGGCGCGGGTCGATCGTGGTGTTCCGTGAGCCCGGATCGGGGCTGTTGACGATCAAGCGCGTGGCGGCGCGCCCCGGTGACTGGGTGCCGTTCGGCGACGGCTGGCTGCAGCTGGCCGAGGACGAGGCGTGGCTGATCGGCGATGCCGCGGACGCCGACCTCGCGGCGGCCGGTGCCGGCACGGCCGTCGATTCGCGCCGCTACGGTCCGGTGCCGGTCGAGGCGCTGGTCGGTCGCGCCTGGCTCCGGTACGCGCCGCTGCGGCGGATCGGTCGCCTCGGGGCGGCACCGCCGGACCTGCTCGAGCGGGCCCGTTCGCGCGCCTGACCCAGTCCGATCGTCCCATCGTGCGGCCGGACCCGGGCGCGTATCCTCTGTGCCGTCCGGCCCGCTCCAGGCGTTCGCTACGTGCCGGCTCTAGGGGAACCTGATGTCCATCTCCCGCCCGCGGCTCGTCGCCAGCGCCGCCCTCGCCCTCGTGCTCGCCGCGTGCGGCTCGTCCGCCGCCACGCAGGCACCCACCGCCGAACCGACGGCCGCCCCGACCGCGGTGCCCACCGCGGGTCCGACCGCCGAACCCACCGCGTCGCCGACCGAGTCGGCCACCGAGTCGCCCACCTCAGGCGGCACCGAGGGCCGGACCGGCCGGATCGAGGTCGATGGCAAGTTCGAGATCACCCTCGCCGATGGCTGGGTCGAGGTCGCGCTCAACGCCGACGACCTCCAGGCCATCATCGACGCCTTCCCGGAGGACTCCGAGATGGCGGCAACGCTCGAGGCGCAGCTGCCGACCCTGCTCGCCGCGGGCGTCAAGCTGTGGGCGATCGACCTCCAGTCCGACGGGCCGGGCACGAACCTCAACGTCATCGTCCAGCCGTCGGGCGCGATCTCGCTCCAGCTGCTCCGGGTCATCGCCGAGCAGGGCATCGGCCAGGTGCCGGGCATCGAGGGCGAGCCGGTGGTCAGCGATCTCTCGGTCGACGGCCAGGACGCCGTCCAGATCACGTACCGCCTGACCCAGGCCATGGCCGACGGCACGTCCGTGACGGTGGACGGGACCCAGGTCTACGTGTCGACCGAGACCGAGGTCTACATCTTCACGTTCACGATCATGTCCGGCGGCGACGATGCCGACGTCGCCCCGATGGTGCAGTCGATCGAGTTCAAGTCCTGACGATCGCCGCCCTGCCGGGGGCCTGAGCGGCAGGGTGCACCGACCAGGATCTCCCGGCCGAGGACGGGGCGCCGCGTCCCGTCCCGTGACGCCCGGGGTTCGCGGCGCGCGTCGCTCCCCTACGCTGCGCCGATGGACGACCTCCGCGCCGAGCTCGGCGCCTTCGACGCCGACGCCCCGCTGACCCCCGCGCCGGACCCCTGGGACTACCTCCCGATGCCCGCCCTGCGCGACGCGCCGCCGTGGGCGATGGCCGAGATGATCGCCGCCGAGCCCGCGCTCGCGTCCCGGATCGTCGCGCGCCTCGTGGGCGACGGGTCCGCGGCGGGCCTCGCGGCGGCGATCCGCGAGGCGGCCATGACGGGCGGCGCGGTGATCGTCACCGGCTGCGGCACCTCGGAGCATGCGGCCCAGGGCGCGGCGGAGATCCTCCGCGAGGCGTGGCGAGCGGCCGGGCTGCCGGGTGCCGGTCCCGCCCCCGCCCAGGCCTTCGAGCTCGCGCTGGACCCGCCGCCGGGCGGACTCGTGATCGGCGTCAGCCACGAGGGCGGCACGGGAGCCACGATCGCGGCCCTCGATGCCGCCGTGGCCGCCGGGTCGCGGACCGCGCTCCTGACGGGGAGCGCCGGGTCCCCGGCCGCCGCGGTTGCCGACGTCGTGCTGGCCACGGTCGAGATGGACCGCAGCTGGTGCCACACGGTCGGCTACGTGTCGCCGATGGTCGCCGCCGTCGTGGCCGCGGACCTGCTCGCCGGCCGGACGCCCAACGGGGCCGCCCTTGGACGACGGCTCCGCGACGGGATCGAGGCGGCGCATGCGGCGGGCCCCGACGGCGCCCGGCCGGACGGGACGATCGCGGCCGCGCTCGCCGGCGCCGCGAACCTCCTGGTCGTCGCCTCGGGCGCGGACCGGGTCGCGGCCCGGGAGCTCGTGCTCAAAATCGAGGAGGCCGCGTGGCTCCCGTCCGCGATGCGGGACCTCGAGACGTTCCTCCACGGCCACCTGCCCGCGACCGGGCCGGACACGGCGCTGGTGGTGATCCTCGCCGATCCCGCCGCTCGCGAGCCGCGGGTGCGTCGAGCGCGCCAGGCCCTCGCGGCGGCACGCGAGCTGGGCCTCCGGGCGGCGGCGATCCTCGCCGCGGACGCCTCGGCCGCCATCCCGGCCGAGCTCACGCCGGCGGGGCGGGTCGTCGTGCCCGAGGCCCCGGCCCTGCCCGGCGCGACCGCCTCGCTGCTCGGGACGGCCGGCCCGCTCCAGCTGCTGACGCTCGCGATCGCCGGGGAACGGGGCACCAACCCCGACCCGATCCGCCGCGACGACCCGCGCTACCTCCGCGCCGCCGAGGTCGCCGACGGCCCGGACGGCTGACGCCTCAGTCGAACAGCGCCTCGGCGATCAGGTCGATCAGCTCGAGGTCCCGGGGCAGGAACACCTGGAGCATGATCCGCTCGGCCCCGGCCTCCGCGTAGCGGGCGACCGAGGCGCGGGCCTCGTCCGGCGTGCCGTGGATCCAGCGGGCGCGCCGCGGCTCGAACCAGGCCTCGCCATCGCCGGTCTCCCCGAATGCGGCCAGCAGGTCCCCCTCGCGCCGCCGCACCTCGTCCCGGTCGCGGCCGATCAGCGTCCCCACCATCGCCGAGCGGGTCAGCGTGGACGGGTCGCGCCCGGCGGCGCGCAGCGCGTCGGCCAGCGCCGCGTACTTCTGGGCCGCTACCTGCGCGCTCGCCGATGACAGGTTGAACTCGTCCGCCCAGCGCGCGGCGATGCGGTACGAGCGCGGCGTGCCGGACCCGCCGACGAGGATCCGCGGCCGGCCCTCGCGCCCCGGGTACGCGCCCGGCCGCGGCCGGAACTGCGCGTCCTCCACCGCGTAGTGGCGGCCGATGAACGACCAGCCGTCCGGGCCCTCCCACAGCCCGTGCAGGATCTCGAGCGTCTCCTCGAGCCGCTCCGCCCGCTCGCCGATCTCGGGGAACGGGAAGCCGTGGCGCCGATGCTCGCCGTCGTGCCAGCCGGCGCCGACGCCGACCTCGATCCGGCCGCCGCTCATCTCGTCCACGGTGATCGCGACCTTGGCCAGGTTGCCCGGTGCCCGGAAGCCGACGGGCGACACCAGCACGCCCAGCCCGATCCGCTCCGTCTCCCGGGCCAGGCCGGCAAGCACGGCCCACGCGTCGGTCGTCGCCGCGTCCGAGCCGCCCGGGAAGCTCGCGTAGTGGTCGGAGCGGAACATCGCCTCGAAGCCCGCGGCCTCGGCGCGGCGTGCGACGGCGAGCTGCTCCGCGTAGCTGAGCCCCTGCTGGGCCTCGATCATCAGCGCGAACCGCACCGGCATCCTCCGCGTGTCACGAACAGTTGGGGTTGACAGAACTGTTCGTTTCGGCTAAATACTTCGTACCATGCAAACCAAGATCCAATCCGCCGACCCCGCTGGGCGAGGGCACGCCGTCGAGACGGTCCTGGCCGACCTCGGACGCGCCCTCGGCTCCCTGCGCTGCGCAGGCTCCCAGCGGATGGTCCGGCTGGGGATCAGCATGACGCATTTCCACGTCCTGACGCTCTTGCGCCACCACGACGCGATGCCGATGGGCCGCCTGGCGGACATCCTCGACGTCTCGATGTCCAGCGCCACGGGGATCATCGACCGGATGGAGGAGCGCGGGCTCGTGGAGCGCGACCGCGTCCCCGATGACCGTCGCGTGGTCCTCGTCCGGCCCACGGCGACCGGCCTCGACCTCGTGGACGAGGCCGAGCTCGTCAAGAGCGACATCATGGCCGCCGCCCTGGCGCGGCTCGACGCGGACGCGCTCGCCCGGGTCCGCGCCGCGGCCGACGACCTCCGTCGTGCCGTGACCGAGGAGCTCGAGGCGTCTCCCGAGCGCTACGCCGCCCTCGCCCACCACGATCACGTCCCCGCCTCGCGCGAGGCTGCGTCCCCCGCCGGCCCGGCCGGCTCCTGAACCCGACGAAAGGACCTCTCTTGGATTCCGTCCACACCGACGAGGCGCCGGCCCACGGCCTCGGCGCCCTCGACCTGTCCCACCGCGCGAAGATGGAGATCCTGTTCGCGGTGCTGCTGGGGCTGTTCCTCGGCGCCCTCGACCAGACCATCGTCAGCGTCGCCCTGCCCACCATCGTCACCGAGCTCGGCGGCCAGGCGCTGCTGACCTGGACGATCACGATCTACCTGCTGACGTCCACGATCTCGGTGCCGTTCTACGGCAAGCTGTCCGACCTCTACGGCCGCAAGCCGCTGCTGATGATCGGCATCGCGCTGTTCCTGGCCGGTTCCGCGCTGTCCGGCCTGAGCCAGGACATGACCCAGCTGATCATCTTCCGGGGCATCCAGGGCCTCGGCGCGGGCGCCCTGTTCCCGATCTCGCTCGCCGTCATCGGCGACCTGTTCACGCCCGCCGAGCGCGGCAAGTACCAGGGCCTGTTCGGCGCCGTGTTCGGGCTCAGCTCCGTCATCGGCCCGCTGCTGGGCGGGTTCCTGACCGAGCAGATCAGCTGGCACTGGATCTTCTACGTCAACCTGCCGATCGGCGTCGCGGCGCTGGCCGTCATCTGGCGGCTGCTGCCGACCGTCCGGCGGCCCGACGCGTCGCGCAACCTCGACTACCTCGGGGCGGCCGTGTTCACGTTCGCCGTCGGCTCCCTGCTCATCGGCCTGACCAACAAGCAGACCGCGGACTGGGCGGCGTTCGAGGTCGGCGGTCTGATCCTGATCGGCCTCGTGCTGGGCGCGGTGTTCGTGCTCGTGGAGTCGAGGGCGAAGGAGCCGATCGTCCCGCTCGACCTGTGGAAGGACCGGACCTACGCGTCCTCGATCGTGGCCACGTTCCTGATCAGCGTCGGCTTCTTCGGGGCGGCGGTGTTCCTCCCGCAGTGGTTCCAGTTCGTCCAGGGCGCGACGCCGACCAACTCGGGGCTCTACTCGCTGGCGCTCCTGGCCGGCCTGATCGTCAGCTCGATGGGTGCGGGCTACCTCGTGTCCCGGACCGGGCGCTACAAGTCGATCGTCATCGGCGGGCTCGCGATCATGGCCGTCGGCCTGTGGCTGATGACCAACATCCGCGCGGACACCCCGCTGCCCGTCCTGTGGGCGTGGATGTTCGTGACCGGCTTCGGCATCGGGCCCACGCTGTCCGTGTTCACGATCATCGTCCAGAACGCGGTGCCGATGCGGGCGCTGGGCGTGGCGACGTCGAACCTGACGTTCTTCCGGCAGATCGGCGGCTCCGTCGGCCTGGCGCTCATCGGCACGGTGTTCGCCAACCGGCTGACCGCCGAGATCCCGACCCAGGTCGCGGCCGCCGGCGTGCCGCCGCAGGTCGCGGACCAGTTCGCCGCCGCGGGGCGCGACGGGACGAGTCTCGTGGTCGTCGGCCAGGACCTCGGGCAGTCGATCCTGGCCGGCGTCCCGGAGCAGCTCCGGCCGCTGGTCGAGCCGATCATCCCGAACATCGTGTTCGGCATCCACCAGGCATTCAGCATCGCGGTGTCCGAGGTGTTCCTGATCGGCGTGGGGACGACGATCGCCGCGCTGCTCGCATCGCTCGTGATGCGCGAGCTGCCACTGCGGACCAGCCTCGGAACGCAGCGCGAGGGCGTGCCCGCCCACGCGGGTGACGGCGCGCCGGCCGGCATCGCCAAGCCGCCGGTGGTCGTGCGACAGCCCGCGGCCGACTGACCCCGCTCCTCCTCCCCCGCTCCTCCTCCCGGCCCGGCCGCCCTTCGGGTGGCCGGGCCGCTCCCGTTCCGGGCCGCTCCCGTTCCGGGCCGGCACGCCGCGCTACCATCGGGCCGTGACCCAGATCCTCGCGTTCCCCGCCGAGCTGCTCGCGATCGGCGCCGGCGAGGCCGCGTTCCGCACGGCCCTCCCCCTCGACGACCTCCCGGCGGGCGCCCTGCGGCGCGTCACGTTCGGCGACCTTGACGTCCTGCTCGCGCACACCGACCGCGGCCTGGTCGCCGTGGACGACCGCTGCCCGCACATGTCGGCACCCCTCTCGATCGGCGAGCTCCAGGGCTGCGTCGTCGCCTGCCCGCTGCACAGCGGCCGCTTCGACCTGGCGACCGGGGACCCCGTCCAGATGCCAACCACCGGCGGCCTGTGGCCCGACGGACGCTATGAGCCGGTGTGGACGCCGCCCGGTCGCGAGGACAAGCCGGACCCGCCGGGCAGGAAGAGCGAGGCCCGCCGCCTCACCCGCGTTCGGCGCTTCCGCTACTACCCGGTGCGGGTGACCGACGGCGTGATCGAGGTCGCCGTCCCCGGCTGACGGCTCCGCGCGGACCGTCACTCCCGGATGTCGTTGGCCTTCGCGTCCTCGGTGATGATCGACACGACCTCCTCCGGGTCGTCGGTGACGCGGAGCAGGGCGAGGTCGGCCTCGCTGATCGCACCCTCCGGGAGCTGGGACTCGCGCATCCAGCGCAGCAGGCCGCCCCAGTAGTCCCGGCCGACGAGCACCACCGGGAAGTGGCGGATCTTGCCGGTCTGGATCAGCGTCAGCGACTCGAACAGCTCGTCGAGCGTCCCGAACCCGCCCGGCAGGATCACGAACGCGTCCGAGTACTTGACGAACATCGTCTTGCGGGCGAAGAAGTAGTGGAACTCGACCGAGAGGTCCACGTACGGGTTGAGGTGCTGCTCGTGGGGCAGCTCGATGTTGCAGCCGATGGACAGCCCACCTGCCTCGTGCGCCCCGCGGTTGGCGCCCTCCATCGTGCCCGGGCCGCCACCCGTGATCACCGCGAAGCCGGCCCTGGCGAGCTCGGCCCCGATCCGGCGTGCGAGCTCGTACGTGGGGTGACCCTCGGGCGTGCGCGCGGAGCCGAACACCGCGACCGCCGGCCCGACGCCGGCCAGCGCCTCGAAGCCCTCCACGAACTCGGACAGGATCCGCAGCGTGCGCCAGGTGTCGGTCTCGAGGAACGCCGGACGCTCCGCGACCGGGCTGCCGAGGAGCTTCTCGTCCTCGGTGGGGCGCTTGGTGTCCAGGCGGGCCGCCGCCTGGGGTCGCATCGTGACCCGGCCACGGCGCATCGTGCGCGACGAGGGTCGGTGGTCCTCGGACTCGTGGTTGCTCATGATCGGGACAGCATGCCACCGGGGGGCACGGCCGACCAATCCCCCGCGTCACCGGCGTCGTCCCAGATCGTCCTACGCACGGCGGCGGTGTTGTCGCAGCGTCCGAGCCAGGGCCCGGCAGGACCCTGTCGAGCCACCTGGCGGACCTCCGCCGCATCACCCGAGGCGCCACGATGACCCCGCCCGCCGTCCACCCTCGCCGCCACCGGCGGCCCGCCGCCATCACCTGCCTGCTGGTGGCCGTCCTCGTCGCCGGCTGCGCGGACACGACGCCCACCCCGGCCCCGACCGCGGTCCCCGCCTCGCCCACGGCAACTCCCTCCGCGCCGGCCGCGACGCCCGGCGTCACGCCGGGCGCGTCCGTCGCGCCGACGCCCACCCTCGCGCCCGCGGCGCTGGCGCCGGGTTCCATGGCCGTGACCGTGTCCGATCGCGTGCGCGTCCGGTCGCAGCCGCGGGTCGCCGATGACTCGGCGAAGTACGAGCCACTGCTGCCGACCGGGACGGAGCTGCTGGTCATCGAGGGCCCGGTGCACGATTCGGGCTACGACTGGTACCGCGTCGCCCCGGTCTCGCTCACCCTGAGCCGTGGCGTCACCGACGGTTGGGTGGCCGCCGCAGACCACGACGGCACGCCCTGGATCGCCCTCGCCGAGGACCCGCTCGCCGGCCTCGAGTTCGCCACGGCCTCCGTCGACCGCGCCGCCGGGCGCGCCGGTGACGCCCGGCGGGCCGCGGTCGCGATCAACGCGTTCGCCCTCGACCTCTACCGCCGCATGCGGACGGACCCGACCCTCGGGCTCGAGGGCAGCAACGTCGTGTTCTCGCCGACCAGCATCTCGCTCGCGCTGGCGATGGCGCGGGCCGGGGCGCGCGGCGAGACCGCCGCCCAGATGGACGCCGTCCTCCATGCCGATGGCTGGAAGCCGCTGGCCGCCCAGCTCAACGCCCTGGAGCAGGCGCTCGCGGGACGCAACGCCACCTGGACCGACGACGAGGCGAAGACGCACGCCCTGTCC
Organism: Chloroflexota bacterium; assembly: GCA_040755495.1. Taxonomy (GTDB): domain Bacteria; phylum Chloroflexota; class Limnocylindria; order Limnocylindrales; family CSP1-4; genus CAIXZV01. The sequence goes on along the minus strand of JBFMAT010000001.1, from coordinate 85,575 downwards.
CTGCGCATCGCCAACGCGGCGTTCGGGCAGCGTGGCTGGCCGATCCAGCAGGCGTATCTCGAGGCGATCGGCGAGGCGTTCGGGGCCGGGCTCGGGCTCCTCGACTACGCCGCCGATCCCGAGGCCGCGAGGCAGGTCATCAACGCCTGGGTCAGCCGCCAGACCGCGAAGCGGATCCCGGAGCTGCTGGCACGGACCGACATCAGCGAGCTGACCCGCCTCGTCCTCGTCAACGCGATCTACCTCAAGGCCAACTGGCAGATCGAGTTCGACAAGGACGCCACAACGGACCGGGCGTTCACCCGTCCCGGCGGCACCCGGGTCCAGGTCCCGACGATGTCGCTGTGGGGCGGCCAGGAGGTCCCGTTTGCGACCGGCGCCGGCTGGAAGGCGACCGAGCTCGGCTACGTCGGCGCCGACGGGTCGACGCCCCTGGCCATGACGCTCATCCTGCCGGACAACATCGACGCCTTCGAGCGGAGCCTGACGCCGGCGACGCTGGCGACGATCGCGGCCAAGCTCGACCGCCAGCGGGACCGGCTGACCGAGCTGAGCTACACGCCCGAGGACTGGGCCGACATGCGCTGCGGGACCTACCCGTACACCGTGCACCTGTTGATGCCGCGCTTCGGGGTCGAGACCCGGGCCGACATCGTCCCGTCGCTCAAGCGGCTGGGCATGACGCAGGCGATGTCGGAGACCGCCGACTTCTCGGGGATCACGTCGCCCAGCGAGATGTTCATCGCCGCGGTCATCCACCAGGCGAACATCGACGTCGACGAGACCGGCACCGAGGCCGCCGCCGCGACGGCCGTGATCGGCGACACCACCGGTGGCTGCGGTGGGCCGCAGCCCGCGAAGACGATCACGCTGCGGCTGAACCGGCCCTTCCTGTTCGTGCTGCATGACGTGAGCACCGGCGCGATCCTGTTCATGGGCCGGGTCCTCGACCCCTCCGCCCGCAGCTGACGGGGGTGTCGCGCGAGATCACGCACATCGCTCGATTCGCACCCCCGGACGCAGCGGATGGCAGGAAGTGCTGCGTGAGATCGCGCGAATCACGCCGAAGGGGGCGCGGGGCGACCGTTTCGTTACCCGGATGGAGCGATTTGCCCGATCCTGCGCGACACGACACGTTGTGGGCGGCGGCGCGGGTGGGCGGGCTGGCCCCGGGCCGCTGACGGGCGGGGCTACCGCGCGCGGGCGGCGCTGCCGCTGACGGGCGGCGCTGCCCCCCGGGCCGCGCTCAGCGCGGACGGGCCAGCCAGGCCTTCCAGGTGGCCTCCGCCTTGCCGGCGGTGACCTCGTCGCCATAGCGCACCAGGGGCAGGCGGATCAGGCGACTGTCGGCGAGCAGCCGGGCGGTGGTCCCGGCCCCGTCCGTGGACAGGTACGCCAGGCCGGCCTCGCGGTAGGCGCGGCCCTCGGTGTCCAGGAGGGCCGCGGCGCCCAGCCGGTCGGCGAACCGGCGCAGCTCGCCGGGGGCGATCGGCTTCTTGCGCAGGTCCACGTAGTGCACGACGATCCGCCGCTCGCGGAAGAACCGCAGGGCGGCACGCGTGGGCGGCGAGTCGTCCAGGCCGAACACCTGGATGTTGGGCATCCTCCTGGTCGGGGTCTTGCCCAGCGGCGCCGGCATCAGGTGGCGACCTCCGCGTCCCGCGTTGCCATCGATCTCGCAGGGTAGCGCGTCGCCCGCGTACCATGGCGGCCAGGAGGTTCCGCGTGACGATCTGGTTCACCGTGCAGCTCGACGACCGTCCCGGCGCCCTCGCGCGCGTCGCGCAGGCGCTGGCGGACCGCGGCGTCAACATCACCGGCATCGTCGGCGTGGCCGAGGACACGGACGGGGCCCTGATGCTGACCACCAGCGACCCGGCCGCCACGCGCGAGGCGTTCGCGGCGCTCGGGATTGCGTTCGAGGAGCACGACCCGACCGGCGGCTCCGAGCCCACCGGGATGTCGATCAGCGACGTCATCGCCGGCCGGTCCGGCTGAGGCGAGCCCGCGCCGTGCCCCGCCGCCAGGCCCAGCCGCTGCCGCCCGTCGTCGCCGTCCGGCTCGAGGTCGTCGACGACCCGGGCATGATCTCGGTCATCGCGGGACGGGTCACGGATGCCGGCGGGCGCGTCCGGACCCTGTCCACCGTGCGCCGCGTGGCGCCCGCCGGCATCGACCCCGACGACCGACCGCTGGTGGAGCTGGAGGTGGAGGTCGAGGACGCGGACGAGCACGCGCTGATCGCCGCCCTCGACGGCCTGCCGGGCGTCCTCGCGCTGCGGCTCACCCGCCCGCTGGGCAAGGTGTTCGGCAAGCGCGTGATCGTCGTCGGCGGCGGCGCGCAGGTGGCGCAGGTCGCGCTCGGCGCCGTGTCCGAGGCGGACCGCCACAACCTGCGCGGCGAGCGGATCTCCGTGGACACCATCCCGCTGGTCGGCGAGGACGCGATCGCCGCCGCGGTCCGGGCCGTCGCGGACCTGCCGCGCGCGCGGCTGCTGGTGCTCGCGGGCTCGATCATGGGCGGCGAGATCAGCCGCGCCGCCGAGGAGCTGCGCGCTGTCGGCATCCCGATCATCGCGCTCAACATGGTGGGCTCGATCACGAAGCACGTGGACCTCGTCGTCAGCGACCCGGTGCAGGCCGGCACGATGGCCGTGATGGCGGTCGCCGACACGGCCACCTTCGACCTCGCCCGCCAGCGCGGGCGCCGGTACTGAGCGGGCCGCATGCGCATCGCGACCTGGAACGTCAACTCGCTCAAGGCCCGCCAGGAGGCGGTCGAGAAGTGGCTCGCCAGGGCCGAGCCGGACGTCCTGCTGATCCAGGAGACCAAGCTCTCCGACGCCGACGCCCCGGTCATGCCGTTCCGGATGCTGGGCTACGACCTGGTGCACCACGGCGAGGGACGCTGGAACGGGGTGGGGATCCTGACCCGGGTCGGCGCGGAGGACGTGGTCACGAACTTCGGCGACGGCCCGGTCCGGGACTCGTCGGCCGGCGCTGCCGTGGCCGTGAGCGAGGACGATTTCAACCCCCTCGACGAGGCGCGCATGGTGTCCGCGGTGTGCGGCGGGGTCCGCGTCGCGAGCCTGTACGCGCCCAACGGCCGCGAGGTCGGCTCGCCGTTCTTCGAGGGCAAGCTGCGCTGGTTCGAGCGGCTGGCCCGCTGGCTGGCCGAGACCCGGTCGCCGGACGAACCGCTGGTCCTGGGCGGCGACTACAACGTGACCCCGGCCCCCGACGACGTGTGGTCCGAGACGAAGGCGCACGGCGGGACGCACGTGTCGCCGCCCGAGCGAGCGGCGCTCGCGGCGCTCCGGGACTGGGGCCTCGTGGACGCGTACCGCGCGCTCCGCCCGGAGCCCGGCCGCTTCTCGTGGTGGGACTACCGGGCCGGCAACTTCCACCGCAACGAGGGGATGCGGATCGATCTCCTGTATGCCAGCTCGCCGGTCGCGGCCCGCGTCGTGTGGGCCGAGATCGACCGCGAGGCGCGCAAGGGCCCGCCCACTCCGTCGGACCACGCGCCGGTGGTCATCGACCTGGACGCGGCGGGTCGCCCGTTCGACGCGGGCTGGGAAGGGGCCCTGGAGCGGGTCGCCGCTCGCTCCCGGCCGAAGCGGTAGCGTTCGTGGCGCGGCCGTCGGCGACGGCCCGCTCGGTCCAGCCCGGCCACAGGCGTCTCGCCGTATCCAGGGAAAGCCGCCCCCCGAGATGCATCGAGCGCCAGGCGCCCCGGTACCCGGGCAGGATCCCGGCCGCGACCACGATGTGGCCCACGATCACGATCGTGAACGCGATCGTGGTCAGCCGGTGCACGGCCACCAGCATCGCGAACCCGGGGCCGACCTTGACGAGCACCATGCCCACCCCGCTCAGGACGAGCACGACGAGCAGGGCCACGATCACGACGTTCGCGATCCGCTGGCCGGGGTCGAAGTGCCCCTCGTGGCGCGGGAAGTGGCCGGTGACGACCGCCGCCGGCAGGTGGAGCAGCCATCGGAGGTCGCCACGGTCGCGGCGGAACGTCTCCCGCACGAACCCGCGCACGCCCCGGAGCGCGAACGGGAGGGGCGCCAGGGCCGCGATGAGCAGGGCCCAGCCGACCCAGACATGGAGCCGCGCGTCGGGGACGCCGGTCACGCGGGCGATCGGTGACGGGTCCCCCTCGCGCCCGGCCAGCAGCCACCAGCCGGTCGCGAGGAGGAACAGCGTCAGGAGGTAGATCGCCGCGTGGTATCGGCGCGCCGAACGCGGGTAGCGTTCGACGGCCATCGCACCGGCCTCAGTAGCCGAGCGGCGGCGCGGCGCTGGGCGGCGCGCCCGAGTCGCCGGACCCGGCGCCGCCGACCGTGATCGTCAGCTGCCCGGTCGGGCCGGCGAGCGAGTGGTCGGGGTTGGCGAGCGCGACGGTGATCGTGTGCTCGCCCGGCGCCAGCTCGCGGGTGACCTGCCACGCGTTGCCGTACACGATGTCGTAGTCGCCCGAGTCGGTGCCCGTATCGAAGTAGAGATGGGCGTGATGGTTGCCCGTCTCCGGCTCGCCCAGCGGGACGCTGGCGTCGAGCTGGACGTCGAACGGGATCGAGACCTCGGCGCCGTCGGCCGGCGTGGCGATCGAGATGGTAGCGCCTCCCGCGTCGCCACCGGCGGCGGTGTCGCCGCCGCCCGTGGCACCGCTGCCGCCGGACGAGCAGGCGGCGACGATGAGCGCGATCGGCAGGGCGAGCGCGAGGAGATAGCTCTTGGGGGTTGATCGGCGATGCAACGTTCCACTCCCTTTCGTGGGACTCCATGGGTTGGTTGCATCGTCAACTACGTTGCCCGGGGGCGCCCGGATTTCGGTGCCCTCGGCGCGGGTCAGGGGGTCATGAGCTCCTCGAACTCGGTGATCCGCCCGTTTCGACGACGACGTAGGCGTACCCCGGCAGGCTGAACTGGAGCGGCACCTCGCGCGCTTCGAGGAGCGCCAGCAGGAGCTCGACCGGCACCCGCGTCGGGACCCGGCTGCCCGCGGCGTCGACCCCGAGCAGGATCACGGACGCATTGGGGTCGATCGCAAGTGCGCCCTGCCCGAGGCCGTCCCAGCCGTCGATTCGGATGGTGTCGCGGGGGACCGGCTGGGCACGCGACGGCGCGATCGGCTCCAACATCGAGCAGCCGCCGACCGCGAGGACCAGCACCAGGATCGCGGGCGGGACCTTCAAGCTGGCGATCCTACCCGGCGGAGGCACCCGCCAGCGGGGCGCTCCCCCACTCGAGCAGTGCTGTCGACTTCGACACCATCGTGCCCGCATCGCCGCGGAGCATCGCGCCGGCGTCGGCGAGCGACCCGATGACCGCGAACCCGGAATTGGCGTCCACGAACCGGCGGGCGGCCTCCACCTTGGGGCCCATCGAGCCCGAGGCGAACGTCCATCGCGCGAGTGCATCGGGCGACACGCGGCGGATCGCCCGGGCGTCGGGCGTGCCCCAGTCCACGTACGCGGCGTCGACATCGGTGAGCATCAGGAACGCGTCGGCGTGCAGGGACGTGGCGAGCAGGGCGCCCGCGAAGTCCTTGTCGATCACGGCCTCGATGCCCACGTAGCCGCCGTCGGGCGTGCGTTCGACGGGGATGCCACCACCGCCCGCGCACACGACGATGACCTTCTCGCGGACGAGCAGGTCGATCACCCCGATCTCGACGATCGCCCTGGGCTGCGGCGACGGGACGACCCGCCGCCACTTGGCGCCGTCGGGCGCGATCGTCCATGACTTCTCGACGGCGTGGCGCTCGGCCTCCTCGCGGTCGTAGACGGGGCCGATCGGCTTGGTCGGGTGCCCGAACGCCGGGTCCGCGGGGTCCACCTCGACCCGGGTGAGGATCGTGGCCATCGGCCGGCCGGCCCCCAGCAGGTTGCCCAGCTCCTGCCCCAGCAGGTAACCGATCATCCCCTCGGTCTCGGCGCCGAGCACGTCGAGCGGGTACTCCTCGTCCGGCTTGTAGGCCGCGTTCTGGAGCGACAGCAACCCCACCTGCGGCCCGTTGCCGTGGGTGAGCACGAGGTCATGCTCGAGCGCGATCGGGAGCAGGGCCCGCGCGGCGACCGCCACGTTGGCGCGCTGGTTCTGGGCCGTCATCGGCTGCCCGCGACGGAGCAGCGCGTTCCCCCCGAGCGCGGCGACGACCCGCATCAGTGCAGCCCGTCCTTCGACAGCGTCGCCACGAGGACGGCCTTGATCGTGTGCATCCGGTTCTCGGCCTGGTCGAACACGATCGAGGCCGGTGACTCGAAGACCTCGTCCGTGACCTCCATCGCCGTCAGGCCGTGGCGCTCGAACATCTTCCGGCCGACCTCCGTGTCGAGGTCGTGGAAGGCCGGCAGGCAGTGCATGAACTTGCAGTCGGGGTTGCCGGTCGCCGCCATCATCGCGGCCGTCACCTGGTACGGGCGGAGGAGGGCGATCCGCTCGTCCCAGGTCGCCTCGGGCTCGCCCATCGAGACCCAGACGTCCGTGTAGACGACGTCGGCGGCCCGGACGCCCTCGGCGATGTCCTCGGTGACGGTGATCCGCGCGCCGCTCCGCTCCGCCAGCTCGCGGGCCGCGGCCAGGAAGTCCTCGCGCGGCCACACGGCCCTGGGGGCGACGATCCGGAGGTCCATGCCCATCGTCGCGCAACCGATCAGCAGCTCGTCGCCCATGTTGCCGCGCGCGTCGCCGACGTACGCCAGCGCGACCTCGCCCAACGGCTTGGCGACGTGCTCGCGGATGGTCAGCAGGTCGGCGAGCACCTGGGTGGGATGGTCCTCGTCGGTGAGGCCGTTGTACACGGGCACGCCGGAGTAGCGGGCCAGCGCCTCGACGTCCGCCTGGCGGAAGCCCCGGAACTCGATCGCGTCGTAGACCCGGCCGAGGACGCGCGCCGTGTCCTTCACCGACTCCTTCTTGCCGATGTGGGAGCCGGTCGGGCCCATGTAGGTGACGTGGGCGCCCTGGTCGTAGGCGGCGACCTCGAAGCCGATTCTCGTTCTCGTCGAGTCCTTCTCGAAGATCAGCGCGATCGACTTGCCGGCCAGCCTCCGGACCTCGCGATGCTCGCGCTTCTCCTGCTTGAGCTTGGCCGAGAGCTGGAGCAGGTGCTCGATCTCGTCCGCCGTGAAGTCGCGGAGCGTGAGGAAGGAGCGACCGAGGAGGTCAGAAGAGAGGTGCAGGGCCATTGCCGGACTCCGGGGATCTGGTGGCGCAGCAACGGGTCAGGGCCCGGACGCGCCGTGCCGGCATCCGGGTCGAGGTGCCCCGAGCGTGCTACGGCCCCCTCGGCCTGTCATGGTCCCTCCGGCCCGTTGCGGGCGGGTCGGACGGTCTGGGGGTGCGCCTCGGGTCCGGGGCCGGCGTCGGGTGCGCCGGGGCGGCGTCGGGTCCCGGCCATCGCCCCCGCCATGGACATGGACCCACAGTCCATGAGATCGCGGATCCGCCCCGTTCCGGGCCACGGATGCGAGGTTCCGTGGACCCACAGTCCACGAAGGCCGCCACCACGACCCGGAACGGCACGGATCGCGCGCCGGATGCCCGAATCCATTGACCCTGAGTCAACGACCCCAGGGCGACCGCCTCGCGCGTGGCAGCCGCGACGTCATGACCCATCCCCGATGGACGCGGCAACCGCATCGGCGCCCACCGGGGCGGCGAACCTCAGCCCAACGGCCAGCTCGACAGGCTTGAGGTCGCACTCAACGTCCCGCCCGCGCTCGACCACGATTCAGCATCCCGATGCCCGCGGCGTCGAGCGTGAGGTGCTGGTCCTCGTGGCAGGTGAAGGCCAGCCAGTACACGACCAGCATGCCCGGGTCGTCCGCCGGATTGGCGACGATCACGTGGTCCCAGTCGGCCTCGAACGCGGTCACCGAGACCACGCGCGCATCGACGACCGTCCCCGTCCGGTCGACGACGGTGACCATGAGCGGACGGGCGGCACGTGCCACGCCCGGGCTGCTCGACTCGCCCGTCGCCGTCGCCGGCGGGGCGGGTGAGCACGCGACCGCCATCATCGCGAGGAGCGGGCCGATCATCCACGTGGCGTTCGCGCAGCCGACGATCAGCCGGGTGAGCATGAGCCTGAGCAGCAGCGGCGGCACCCGGCCAAGGTAGCCGAGGCGATCAGCCGGTGGAGCCCGCCTTCGCCCGGTGCCGCGCCGCCGCCCGGTCCTTCGGGCCGCCGGATCCGCCGGCGGCGTGGCCGTTGCCGCCCTCCCCGCCGTCCGCGCCGGGCTTGGGGGGCGGGACGTCGTAGCGGTCGCGGATCGTGGGCCGCCCGGTGATCGGCTCGCCCGCGTACCGCGCCGCGACCATCAGGTCGAACGCCTGCACCGACGGCTCGTTGTTGGAGTACCGGCCGGCCACCCAGGACCGCGACCGGGTCCCGCGCTGCTGGAGCTCGCACACGTGCCAGTCCTGGCGGTTGGTGAGGTCCCAGAACTCGACCGGCTCGCTCGGATCGAAGTCGGGCCGGGCCACGGTGGACACCTCGAACAGCCAGTCGCAGACGACGCGGGTGTGCCCGGCATCGACCGGCTCGAGGCGGTGGACGAGCAGGTAGTCGGGGTGGATCGACAGGAAGGTCAGCGGCCACAGGACGTAGTAGTAGATCCGCTGCTCGTCCTCGGTCGTGATCCCGCACATCGGCGGGCGCCCGTGGCGCGACCCGTGACCGCCGTCGAGCGCCATCGTCTCGGCCCCGTCCACCAGCTCCATCCAGCCGCCCTGCCAGGCACCATCGGGCTCGTAGTCGCCGCCCAGATCGTAGGGCGTCAGCTTGTTGAGCTGGGGATGGACGCCCGGGCAGTGGTAGCACTCGCTGTAGTTCTCGGCGATGAACTTCCAGTTGGCGGCGACGTCGTAGGTGATCTGCTTCGCGGACCGCAGGGTCGCGAAATCGAAGCGGGCGAAGTGGTCGGCGAGGTCGCCCAGCTGGACCTCCAGCGGCTCGACCTCGCCCTCGGCCAGGTTGAGGAACACGAAGCCCTGCCAGGTCGCGGTGTGGATCCCGGCCAGGCCGAAGCCCTCGAAGCTGAAGTCCTCGAGGTCTTCCGTGTGCTTGGCCCGGACGAGGCGGCCGTCGAGGTCGTAGATCCAGGCGTGGTAGGGGCACTGGAAGCGGACCGCCTTGCCGCACTCCCGCTCCTCGACCGCGGTGCCCCGGTGGCGGCACACGTTGTAGAACGCGCGGACCTCGTTGTCCCGGCCCCGGACGAGGATAATGTCCTCGCCGTCGAGCTCCAGGCGCTGGAAGCCGCCGGGCTCCGCGACATCCTCCTCGCGTCCGACGAGCACCCAGTCCGTGCGCAGGATGTTGGCCCGCTCCCACTCGAACACCGCCGGGTCGTGGTAGGTCCGCTTCGGGAGCAGCGTGGCGGCCCGGTACTCGCGCCGAACCGACGCCAGCTCGGCCGCCGTGATCACCTGCGATTGGATCATCCCCGTCCTCCCCTGACACCGGTCCGCGCATCCTGACAGCCGCGGGCCGATCGTGGCCAGGCTGTCCAGCGGTGCGGGACAGGCGCGCGTCGCGTCCGGCCGCGACGCCGACCCGCCCGGGGCGTCAGTCCGGCTGCTGCTGGCCGGGCCCCAGGATCCGGGTCACCAGCCGCCGGTCGCTCGCGGTCTCGGTGCGCCAGCCGCGGACGGTGTGCGAGCCGTCGTTGGCATAGCGGTCCGCGACCATGATGTCGAACGCGTGGACCGAGGCCTCCTGGTTGGAGTAGCGGCCCGCGGTCCAGGAGCGTGACCGCGTCCCACGCTGCTGCATCTCGACGACGTGGTAGTCCTCGCGGTTGGTGATGTCCCAGAACTCCACGGCGCCGCTGATGTCGACCTGGCCGATCCGGTCCGCCTCGAGGTAGAGGTCGCAGTGGACGGTGCTCCGGTTCGGGCCGTCCGGCCACGCCTGGTGGGTCAGGACGTAGTCCGGGTGCACCGACACGATCAGGTTGGGCCACAGGATGTAGTAGTAGATCCGCCGGGCCTCGCGCTCGTCGCGGGCGTAGAGCAGCGGCCGGCCGTCGCGCAGGCCGCTGATCGACATCGTCTCGCAGCCCTCGGCGAACGGCATCCAGCCGCCCTTCCACGGGCCCTCGGCCAGGAAGTCCTCGCCCAGGTCGTAGGGGGTCAGCCGGTTGAGCAGCTTGTGGACCGGCGGGCAGTGGTAGCACTCGCTGTAGTTCTCGGCCACGATCTTCCAGTTGGCCCCGACGTCGTAGGTCAGGCGGGCGGCCCGGGCCAGCGTCGACATGTCGCGCCCGAAGCCGGCGTGGTGGTCGAACCAGTCGCCCATGTACTCGCGCAGCGGCGGCGTGACGTCCTCGCCGGCGAAGCACAGGAACACGAAGCCGCCCCACTCCTCGCACCGGATCCCGGCCAGGCCGAAGCCCTCGAAGCTGAAGTCCTCGAGGTCTTCCGTGTGCTTGGCCCGGACGAGGCGGCCGTCGAGGTCGTAGATCCAGGCGTGGTAGGGGCACTGGAAGCGGACCGCCTTGCCGCACTCCCGCTCCTCGACCGCGGTGCCCCGGTGGCGGCACACGTTGTAGAACGCGCGGACCTGGTTGTCCCTGCCCCGGACGAGGATTACGTTCTCCCCGAACAGCTCGCGCAGGACGAAGCTGCCGGGGTCCGGGAGCTCCTCGGCCCGCCCCACCGCGATCCAGTCCCGCAGGAAGATCTCCTCCACCTCCCAGTCGTAGATCGCGGGGTCGTGGTAGGCGCGGGCGGGCAGCAGGGTGGCCTGGCGGAACGGGGCGCGGATCCGGGTGAGCTCCTCGGGATTGATCGGGGCGGGCGTGCGCGGGACGGCGGGCGTGACGAGTGCCAAGGGACGCGGACCTCCTTCGAAGCCTCCGGATCGTAGCCGTTCGGCGGTCGAGGCGGGGGGGGGAGTGCCAGCGGGCGGACCGTGTTCGGAGGGCGGGCGCGCCGTGCCGACGCCGGCCGCGTCGCGCGAGATGGGTCACATCGCTCGATGCGGGCTATCAGGCAGCTTCCAACCGCGCTGCCGCGCGGCATTCGGCACATCCCACGCAGCGAATCGCGCCATCGGGGCCACCGGGAGCCGGCGATGGATCGATTTGCGCGATCCTGCGCGACACCCGGAGGGTGGACCGGCGCGAACCCGCCGTGGCCCCTCAGTCGAGCGACACCGTCTCGTGCCAGGCCGGTGTGGCAACGCCCATCCCCAGCTCCGCGACGCGTGGGGCGAGGGCGGACTGGGCGGCGGGCTCGCCGTGGACGAGGTAGACGCGCCTGGGCACCCCGGGATCGCCCGGTCGCCGGCCGCGCGAGAAGTGCCCCAGCCACGCGAGCAGCTCCGGCTCGTCCGCGTGGGCGGAGAAACCGTCCAGGGAGCGGATCGTTGCCCGGACCTGGACCTGGCGCCCGCTCACCCGCGCCGTCCGGGCGCCGCCGGCGAGGTGCGCGCCGAGCGTCCCCTCGCCCTGGTAGCCCACGAACAGGACCGTCGCCGTCGGGTCCGGCAGCAGCCGCGCGGCGTGCCCCATCGAGCGCCCCCCGGTGAGCATCCCGTTGGAGGCCACGATGATGTACGGCGGCTGGGCGCGCACGATCCGCTCCGACTCCTGCACGTTCCGGGTGATGTGCTGGGCCGGGTAGTCGAGCGGCGACTCGTGCTCGCGCAGGAGCCGCTCCGTCTGCTCGTCGTACGCCTCAGGGTGGGCCCGGTAGATGTCCGAGGCCGAGCTGGCCATCGGCGAGTCCAGGTACAGCGGCAGCTCCGGGATCCGCCCGGCCGCCAGGAGCCGGTCCAGCTCCCACACGATCTCCTGCGTCCGCCCGATCGCGAACGACGGGATCAGCAGCACGCCCTTGCGGCGCGCCGTCTCGGTCACGACCGAGGCGAGTGTCTCGACCGCCTGCTCGGCCGGCTCGTGCTCGCGGCCGCCGTAGGTGGACTCGCACAGGACGACGTCGGCCGCCTCGACCGGGGTGGGATCGCGCAGGATCGGCGAGTGGGGCCGGCCCAGGTCGCCGGAGAACACGACGATCGTGTCGCGCCCGCCGCCCGGGCCGGAGAGCCGCATCCGGACGATGGCGGAGCCCAGGATGTGGCCCGCGTCCAGCAGCGTGACGTGGACGCCGTGCGCGACCTCGTGCTCCATCGCGTACGGGATGTGGCGGAGCATCGGCAGCGTGGCGTTCGCGTCGTCCTCGGTGTACACCGGCTCGCCGAAATCGATCTCGACCTCGGGCGGGGCGCCGGCGAGGAGGTCCTCGGGCTCCGGGCCGCCCGGGCTCTCGGCGCCGGCCAGCGCGACGTCCAGCTCACGGTCGAAGGCGCGCTCGTCGCGGGCCTCGTCCTCGGCGGCGCGCTCGGGGTTGCGGCGGTCGCGGCGGCCCTGGCGCTTCGCGAACTCCTCCTGGAGCTTCGCCGAGTCGAGGAGCACCAGCCGGGTGAGCTCCGCGGTGGCGGCCGTGCACACGACTGGGCCCCGGAAGCCCTCGTGGACCAGCAGCGGCAGGAGGCCGCAGTGGTCGAGGTGGGCGTGGGTGAGGACGACGGCGTCGAGCGTCCGGGGGTCGAATCCGAGCGGGATCCGGTTGCGCACCTGCGCCCCGGGGCCGCCCTGGAACATGCCGCAGTCCACGAGGACCCTCGCCCGTCCGGTGTCCACGAGGAAGCGCGAGCCCGTGACCGTGCGGGCCCCGCCGAGGAAGGTCAGCTCCATGCGCCGATCGTGACACACCCGCGCGGCCGCGGTCCGGGTCTGCGACGATTCGCGCGTGAGCGACGCCCCCCTGCTGGCCGCCGTCGAGGCCGCCTACCTGCGCGCCCGCGACGCGCGCGATCGCCTGGACGTGGCGCGGGCGACCGGCGAGCCCCCGGACGCCGGGCCGCTCGAGGCCGGGGCGGCGGCGGCCGAAGCGGCGGTGCGCGTGGCGATGGCCGAGCTGGACGCCACACCCGGCGCGGAGGACGCGCGCTCCGCCGAGGACCGGCGCGCGCTGGCGGCGATGCGGGCCGGGATCGAGTCGGCGCTGGGCGAGGCCGGCGGGCTGTCCGTGACGCCGTCGATCCCGGCCGAGGCGTGCGCGGACGGCGCGGCCTGGGCCGCGGCGATCGAGACGGGGGGCGACGTCCTCCACCGGCGCCTGGAAGGCTGCTACGGTGCAGTGGCCGGGGCCCTGCGAGCCGAGGGCGAGGCGCTCACGCGGCCGCAGGTCCTCGCGCGGCTGGCGACAGATCCGGACCCGGCCGCCCGGCGCCGGCTGTTCGGCGCGCTGGAGCCACTGTGGCGGACGGTGGACGGCGACGGCGGCGAGCGGTCGCCGTACCGCGCGTTGGTGCGCGAGTCCGCGTCGCGCTGGGCAGAGGGCCAGTCGCCGATCGAGGCCAACGCCCGTGCCCTGGGCGTGACCGCGGCCGAGATCGAGGCCTGGGCCGTGGGGACGCTCGAGGCGTGGCGCGAGGCCGTCGCCGCCCCGGCGGCGGCCCGCGGCGAGCCGCCGATCCAACCGTGGGACTGGTGGTGGCGCGCCGGCGAGGCGGACCGGGGGCTGCGGGCGTCGCTGCCCCTCGACCGCCTGTTCGCGCTCAACCGCGAGGTTCACCGCGGGCTGGGGGCGGACCCGGACGAGCTCGCCATCCGCCTCGACGTGACGCCGCGGCCGGGACGCCCGCCGGTCCCCGTCGCGTTCACGACCTTCGGCGCCCGCCCGTACCGCCGCGCCGACGGCTCCTGGGACCCCGGCCGCCCGACGATCCTCGCCAGCTACACGGACGGCGGCCTGGGCGAGCTCACCGAGCTCGTCCACGAGACCGGCCACGCGATCCACATCGGCGCCATCCGGACCCGGCCGGCGTTCGCGGACTGGCCGGACTCGGACGCGCTGACCGAGGCCCTCGGGGAGCTCGTGTCACTCGACCTCGCCGAGCCGGCGTTCGCGCGCCGCTGGTTGCCGGAGGCGCCGGCCGTCCCCGAGGCCGTCTCGCTGCGCTGCCGGTACGCGGACGTCGCGCTCGACGCCGCGTGGGCCCTGCTCGAGATCCGGCTCCACGGGGACCCGGAGCGGCGCCCGAACGATGCCTGGACGGAGATCACGAGCCGGTACCTGGGGATCGCGCCGCACCCGGAGTGGTCGTGGTGGGCGATCCGCGGGCAGCTCGTCGGGGAGCCGGGCTACATGGCCAACTACGCGATCGGCGCGGCGCTGGCGGCGGACCTCCGGGCGGCGATCCGCGCCGCGCGCGGCGACTGGATCGACGGCGACCCGGGCTGGTACGCCTGGGTCTCGGAGCGGGTCTACCGGTTCGGGCTGGAGCGGTCCGCGCGCGACGTGCTGCGCGACGTGCTCGGACGGGCGCCGGCCGCGGAGGCGCTGCTGCGCGACATCGCCCGGGCCCGCGGCTGACCGATCGAGGTTGGCCGGGGCGGTGCCGGCGGAGCCGTGGTCGGCGCCGGCGGAACCCGGGTCTGTGCCGCCCGCCGAGATCGCCCGCGGCGGAGCCGGCGGAGCCCGGGTCTGTGCCGCCCGCCGAGGTCGTCCGGGGCGGAGCCGGCGGGGCCCGGCGGCGCCTGGCTCGCCGTGGACCCACAGTCCATGAGATCGTGCATCGGGGGGTCGCGTCGCGCCCTCCGGCCCGGCTTTGCACGCTTTCGCGGACTGGGAGTCCACGGCGGTGGGATTCCAGCCCGGCAGCGGCCGTGGATTCGCGATCTCATGGACTCACAGTCAGGGTCCGCCCCAGGCGATGGGCAGGCTGCGCGAGCGGGCGATGCGCGGGCAATCCGCGGGCGATGGGCGGGCGCGGGAGCGGGCAATGCGCGGGCGATGGGCGGGACCGCGCTTTCGGCGTCCCCGCCGCTACCATGCCCGGATGCCCGCTGCCGCCGCTCGCGCCACCTCACTCTCCCGCTGGGAGCCACGCGTCGTGCTGCCGCGCATCCCGGGCCTGCTGGCGGGGCTCGTCACGTTCGGGATCGGCATCGCGCTGATGGCGGAGTCCGGGCTCGGGCTGGGGCCGTGGGAGGTGTTCCACCAGGGCATCGGCCGGCTCACCGGGCTCCAGCTGGGCACGGTCAGCATCCTGGTCGGCATCCCGATCCTCGCCGCGTGGTGGCCGTTGGGCGAGCGCCCAGGGGTCGGCACCGTGCTCAACATCGCGCTGATCGGCCTGGCCACCAACCTCGCCCTGGACGCCCTGCCCACCGCCGACGGCACGGGACCGCAGGTCGCGATGATGCTCGCCGGCGTCGTCACGATCGCGATCGGCTCCGGGCTCTACCTCGCCGCCGACCTGGGCCCCGGGCCGCGCGACGGCCTGATGACCGGCCTCCACCTCCGCTTCGGCTGGTCGATCCGTCGCGCCCGAACGGCGATCGAGCTGTCGGTCCTGTTGGCGGGGTTCCTGGCCGGAGGGACGATCGGGCTCGGGACCGTCGTGTTCGCGCTCGGGATCGGGCCCCTGGTGCAGGTCGCGCTGCGCGCGTTCGACCGCGAGGGTCGAGTCTCGCGCCGCCGCCGCGTCGTGCTCGAGGCGCGCGGCACGCTGGGCGAATAGCCCGCGGCACACGGGCGCGAGTAGCGCAGGGCACACAACGCGAGCGCCCGGCTCGTCGCCGGCGGCGAGGCGGCGCGCTCCCGGCGTGGCCTAGCGCATCCAATCGGGAGGCCGCCGTCGCGCCCGCAGGATCACGAGGTACGCGATCACCGCGATGATCAGCGCGAGCGCCAGCACCACCAGCGGCATGAACGCATCGAGGTCGAGCTCGGTCACGCTCGTGTTGGCGACGACGTCGGGGGCCGGTGCGACGTCCGCCGGGCGCAGCCGCGCCAGGTCGCCGCGCCAGGCCGTGGTCGCCGAGCACGCGTTGTCGGACAGGTAGTCGGGGCCGCGGGTCACCACGAACAGGTAGCGGCCCAGGCCGAACAGGCGGTCCACCGAGGTCGCCGTCCCGGGCTCCGGCCCGCCGCGCACCTCGACCGTGTCGCCCAGGTCGCGCGCGCCCTGCCACCGCTCCTCGACCCGCACCGTCGCCCAGCGCCCCTGGTTGTCCACCCGCACGACCGTGCCCACGAACACGACCTCGCCCAGGAGGACGGCCTCCTCGATCGGGGGCAGGGCGGCGCAGTCGGCCGCGACCGGCGCGACGCCGATGCCGACGCCCGATCCCGGTCCGCCGATGCCGAGCCGTGGCCCGGCCCCGAACGCGAGCAGGGACGCGAGCGCGACCGCCAGGGCGAGGCCGAGCGGCCGGAGGGCGCGCACGCGGACCGGGCCGGCGCTCAGACGACGTGCCCCACGAGCAGGCTGTCGAGCGCGACGGCCGCGAACAGCAGCGTGAGGTAGCTGATCGAGTACCGGTACAGCCGGATCGCCTGGGCGAGCGAGCCCTCCGGCGACGCGGCCTGTTGCCACAGCGTGAACGCCCGCCACAGGAACACGGCGCCCAGCCCGACGGCCGCGACGAGGTAGACCGGGCCCATCCGGGCGACGGCGAAGAACACCAGGCTGATCGCGACCAGCAGCACCGTGTACAGCGCGATCTGGCGGGCGGTCTCGGGCACGCCCTTGACCACGGGCAGCATCGGCACCCGGGCCGCCTCGTAGTCGCGGCGGATGCGCAGCGCCAGCGCCCAGAAGTGGGGCGGCGTCCAGTAGAAGACGAGCGCGAACAGGAGCAGCGCCGGCACCTCGACCCTGCCCGTCACCGCGGCCCAGCCGATGACCGGGGGCAGCGCCCCCGCCGCGCCGCCGATCACGATGTTCTGGGGCGTGGTCCGCTTGAGCATGATCGTGTACACGACGACGTAGAAGGCGATCGCGAGCAGCGTCAGGAACGCGGCCACGAGGTTGACGAACCAGGCCATCAGCGCGATCGAGATCACGCCCAGGACGAGCCCGAACACCATCGCGTCCTCGGGCGTGACGTCGTGGGCCGGCAGCGGGCGGCGGCGAGTGCGGCTCATCAGGAGGTCGATGTCGCGGTCGAGGTACTGGTTGATCGCGTTCGCGGAGCCCGCCGCCAGCGTCCCCGCCAGCATCGTCCAGACGGCCAGTCGCAGCCACTCGGCGAGGTCCATGGCCGGGATGTCGCGGGTCGCGAGGACCATGGCCGGGATCGTGGTGATCAGCAGCAGCTCGATGATCCGGGGCTTGGTCAGCGCGACGTACGCCCGCAGCGTGTCCTTGAGCGGGCGGTCCCCCGGGCGGTCCGCGTCGCCGCCGCCTGGGCCCGTGCCACCCGGCCCAGTCCCGCCCGGCGCCTGGTCGCCCGCACCCTCCGGGCCGGCGGCCACGATCCGGGCGCCGCGGGCCTCGTAGTAGGCCGCGAACGCCAGCGCCGCCGCGACGCCGAAGATCACGGCACCGAGCGCCAGGTGGAGCGTCTGGGTCCACTCGTCGAGCCGGGTGATGACCTGGAGCCCGCCGATGACCGCCTGGAGCGGGTACAGCGCGGCGTTGACGAGCGCCAGCCGCACCAGCAGCGGGTGCGCGCGCTGGGTCCGACGGGCCGCCCAGGCCGTGGCCCACACGATCAGCAGCACCACGCCCGCGACGTACCGGTGGAGCACGTGGGCCTCGTACAGCGGACGGGCGACCGGGTCCGTGTCGGGCCCGATCGGCAGCAGCGTGCCGTTCATCAGCGGCCAGTCGGGGAACACCAGCGCCGCGTTCTGGGCCGTGACGTGGGAGCCGAACAGGAGCAGCGCGTAGACCGTGGCCGCGGTGAACGCCGCCAGGAGCGTGAACCGCTGGCTGGCGCCGTGGCCGCCGATCCGCGCCGGGTAGGAGCTGCGGACGAACACGAACACCAGCAGCCCCAGCAGCGCCATCGCGGCCGCGAGGTGGGCGGTCACCGACTCGCCGCTGTTGTTGAGGCGCACGGTCTCGCGGCCCAGCCACGCCTGGAACCCCACCAGCGCGACCGTCGCCAGCGTCGGCCACAGGATCGAGGCACGGTCGCGATGGTCGCGCCAGGCCAGGAACGCGAGGCCGAGGATCTGGAAGCCGATCACCGCGGCGACGGTCCGGTGGATCCACTCCAGCCAGGCCTTGGCGTCGTCCAGCGGTGGCAGCACCTGGCCGTAGCACAGCGGCCAGTCCGGGCAGCCCATCCCGGAGCCGGTGGCACGGACGATCACGCCGATGGTCACCAGCAGGACGGTCGTCACGACCGTCGCGAGGGCGAGCTTCTGGAACCGGGTCACGGGTGGTGCGGTCTTCCTCGGGGCTGGGCGGGTGGGGCGGGATGGGCGAGCGGACGGGATGGGCGAGCGGGCGCCTGTGCGGCGCACCGGGCACGGACGGGCGGACGCGCTCGCGGGTCGCGCGACCGCCGGTCATTCTACGCGTCACCGGTCCGGGTGGCTCCCGGCGGGTTCGGCCGTCCCGGGCTACGATCCCGGCCATGCCTCGCCCGTTCCCCACCCGTGACGTCGTCCTCGCCGCGCTCGTCATCCTCGTCATCGCCGCGTGCGGCGGCGGGTCGGGCCGGACCGCGGACCCCGCCTCCGCCGCCCCGTCCACGTCGTCGGGGCCGTCGACGGCGTCGGTGATCCCGCTCATCGTCAGCTCCCAGCAGGTCGTGGGCGAGAACCGGTTCGTGTTCAGCTTCCTCGACCCGGCCACCAACCTGCCCGCGGCGTCGCCGGACCGCACCGCCGCGGTCGCGTTCATCGCGCCCGGCGCGACGGAGCCCGGCACCGCCACCGCGGCCGAGTTCCTGTGGGCGATCGAGGGGTCGCGCGGCGTCTACGTCGCGACCGTGGGCTTCGCCGCCGCCGGGGACTGGAAGGCCGTGTTCGTGACCGAGGCGCCGGGCAAGCCCCAGGAGGCGATCGGCGTCTCGTTCCAGGTCCAGGAGACGGGCACGACCATCGCCGTCGGCGCCGAGGCGCCGGCGACCGACACGCCCACCGGCGACGATGTCGGCTGGGACCTCGCGAAGCTGTCCACGGACGCCACCCCAGACCCGGCCTTCTACCAGCTCTCGATCGCCGACGCGCTGGCCGCGGGCCGGCCGTTCGTGGTCGCCTTCGCCACCCCGGCGTTCTGCCAGACCGCGCAGTGTGGCCCCACACTGGACAAGGTGAAGGCGGTCTCGAAGTCGGCGCCGCCGACGGTCGCGTTCATCAACGTGGAGCCGTACGAGCTGGCGTTCACCGAGGGTCGCCTGCAGCCGGTCCTGGACGCGAACAACCAGCTCCAGCCCGTGCCCGCGGTGTCCGCGTGGGGGCTGCTGTCGGAGCCCTGGGTGTTCACGGTGGACGCCGACGGCGTCGTGCGCGGCTCGTTCGAGGGCGTGGTCGGCGAGGGCGAGCTCAAGGCCGCGATCGCGAAGATCGCCGAGTCCTGAGAACGCCCGCGACCTCGAGGACCGCCGAATCCTGGGGTCCCGCCAGCGGCGCGGTCAGCCCTCCGGCGGGCAGCTCGGTCCCGGGACGCCCTCGACCGGCGACGTCGGCAGGTTGCCCACCAGCATCTCGCCGATCTGGACCAGCCACCGCGGCAGGTCGGCGACCTCGCGGGTCAGGATCAGCGTGCCGTCGCGGACGCGCTCCACCTCCAGCGCCCACGGCAGGTCGGGCACCCCGGCCTGTCCCGGGACCAGCGTCTCCCCGCCATCGCAGGGCACCGTGATCACGTCGCGCCCGCCGATCCGGATGACGAACGCGGGGCCGCCGCGGTTCTCGACATGGAGGACCGCCGTCGGGGGCGCGGACGGCGTGCCCGACGGCGTGGCCGGTGGCGCCGGCGTGCAGGCGCCGGCCACGAGCGCCAGCACCAGGGCCGCCGCCCTGCCGAATCGGCGACCACCTCCCGAGCGCGGCGCCCCGCCCGGTCTCGCCATCGTGGCGGCCAGCCGCATCGACGTCCCGCGCCTACTCGGCGTCCTCGAGGCGGTAGGCCACGAGGTTCGTCCCGTCCACGCGAAACGACACGCGGACCGGCGTGGACGTCGCCAGGTGCTCCGCGAGGTGCCCGGGCGGGAACTCGACGCCGTTCTCCAGGGTGCCGACGAGGAACTCGAACGATCGGCCGTCGTCGAGCCGGAGGGTGAACCCGGTGACCTCCGACAGTCCGGTTGCGTCGATGTGGACCAGGACGCCGCTCACCGGCGAGTACGGGACGGAGCCCGGCGCCGCATCGGTGGAGCCGGCGGTGGCGCCGGGGCTGCCGCTGGCCGGGGCCTCGATGGAGGCCGTCGCGATGGCCCCCGGCGTCGTCGGGGGCGCCGGCGTGCAGGCGGCCATGAGCAGGGCGATCGACGTGGAAAGGCCGGTCGCCACGAGGGCCCGGCCGGCGAGCCTCACGCGGGTGCCATGCCCGTGCCGCTGCTGCCCGGCTTGACCGCGGGCTCGCCGGCGGCGCACCGGGGGCAGGCGCCGGCGCCCGCCTCGTACGTCGGCAGGTCCAGCTGCCACAGCGACCGCAGCGGGTAGACGCGGCCGCTCGTGGGCGAGGTCAGCGTGGCGAGCCCGCCGGACCGGTCCACGAGCACCGCGCACTCGACGATCTCGCCGCCCGCCGCCTCGACCGCCGGGATCGTGGCCAGCAGCGAGCCGCCGGTGGTCAGGATGTCGTCCACCAGCAGGACCCGCTCCCCTGGACGGATCGCGAACCCGCGCCGGAGCTCGCGGTGGACGCGGCCGTTGACCCGCACCTCCTCGGCGAAGATGGCGCGCGTGCCCAGCTGGCGGCCGGTCTCGAAGGCCAGGATCACGCCGCCGGTCGTCGGCCCGACCACGACGTCCACGTCCGGCGTCCCGTCATCGTGGCGGTGGCCGTCGGCGAGGTAGGTGCACAGCTCGGTCGTGGCCGCGGGGTGCTGGAGGACCTGGAACTTCTCGACGTACGCGTCGCCATGGCGGCCGCTCTTGAGCACGAAGTGGCCGTTGGTGAGCGCACCGCTGTCACGGAACAGCGCCTCGGTCCGGGCGGCGATCGCCCGGCGGGCGGCGAGGTCCAGCGTGCGCTTGAGCGTGGTCACGCCGGGCATTCTATGCGGGAGCGGCGGATCGGCCCGCCGGGCGGCTAGGGCACCTCCACCAGGACCGTGGCGCCGGCGTCGTAGCGCGCGACGACGGTCCAGCCCAGGGTCGGAGCGCCGCCGCATGTCGTGTCGTCGGGCGGGCACGACGAGCGACCGATCCCGAGCCGCACCAGGAACGGCCCCGGGGTGACCACCTGCTGCGGGTCGAGACCCGATGCCGGGTTCGAGACCGCCACCTCGACCGCGGTCCCGGAGCGAAGGAAGCCCTCGTCGGTCGGCTCGAGGTCGGTGATCCGCGGCGGCAGGACGGGGCATGGCGAGGCATCCGGGGTCCGGAGGCAGCCGCGGACTCCGTCGATCAGCCAGCCGCTCACGGGGTGCAGCGCCAGGGGATCGGCGCGGCTGTACAGGAACTGGCTCACGATGTCCGCGAACGGGAGGGGCCGCTCCACGTCCCCGGCCAGGTACCCGAGCAGGACGAGCCCGCCATCGTGCGGCGTGGCGACGAGCGTGCCCGCCCGGACCAGGCCGGGAGGCGTGCCGGCGCCGGAGGTCGCGTCCACGGACACGACGAGCTCGCGATCCCAGGTCACCCGCACGTCCTCGAGCCCCACGATGACGGGCTGCGCGCACGACATCGCCGTCGAGGGCGAGGGGCACGGCTGCGGCACGAGATCGAGGTCGCTGTCGATGAGCACGAGCCGGCCGTCCAGCGTCCCGTCGGCGATCCCGAGCGCCAGGCGCGCCGCCGACAGCCGCTGGACCGCGCCCGCGGGGCCGCTCGCCGTGGGCACACCCGACGGTACGTCCGTTGCCGGCGTGTCCGTCGTCCCGCCAGTCGCAGCGGGACCGCGCCCGAGCCGGCCGCCGAGCACCGTGAACGCGATCACGGCGACGAGCGCCGCGACCGCCCATCCCGCCGGCGCCACGCTGCCCCGGCCGGCCCTCGCGACCGGCAGCAGCGCGAACCCGATGCCGCCCTTCGGGGCGCGCATCGCCTCCCGCACGGCCGCCAGCACCTCCCGGCCGGCCTCCGGGGGCATGCGGCCCGCACGCCGCGCCAGCATGTCGCGGAGATGGGTGTCGCCGACGGGTTCGCTCATCGCCCGCCCTCGCGTGCGAGCGCCCGCTCCAGCGCCCGGCGTGCCGCGAACAGCCGCGACTTCGCCGTGCCGGGCGGCACCCCGAGGACAGCGGCCAGGTCGGCAACGGGCAGGCCGTCGAGGTGGTGGAGCACGAGGACCGCGCGCTCGTCCACGGCCAGCCGGTCGAACGCCCGCTCGAGCGCCTGCCGGTCCCCGACGGCGGCGGTGGGATCGGCGACGCGCGGCTCGTCGTCCGGCGTCATCGCCTCCACCGGGATCTCGTGCACCCGCCGGACGCCGATGCGGCGCAGCCCGCGCCGGCAGCGGTTCACGAGGATCCGCGTGAGCCACGCGTCGAAGGCACCCGGATCGCGGAGCGAGGCGAGCTCGCGCCACGCGGTGACCAGCGCGTCCTGGACCGCGTCGCGCGCATCGGCCTCGCGTCCCAGGATGGCCATCGCCGTCCGCGTCATGGGTCCCACCCGTGCCTCCACGAGGGCCTCGAAGGCGTCGGCGTCACCGGCACGGGCCCGCGCGATGCGTTCCGGGTCCAGCTGCGCCGTCATCGCCCTCCTGCCCGACAGGAGTCATGGACCGGGCCCCGGGTTCACGCGATCTTCAGGCGCCGCGGTACCGGGTCGCGGTGTAGTCGGCCAGGCCGCGCGCCCACGCCTCGATCATGGGGGCCGCGAAGTGCGATGCCTCCCAGGCAGCGACGATCGGGATCGCCAGCGTCTCGCCCGCGGCCTCGATGGCCATCGACCACAGCCCGTAGCGCGCGTCGTCGGACACGATCGCCACCCCCGCGCCGCCGGCGGCCAGCGTCTGCGCCACGGCCGACAGGTCCGCCTCCGCCACGGCGTGGTACTTGAGCTCGGCCGCGGCGACGGCCTCATCGAACCGGCGGCGCGTCCCGTGCGCCGCCGTCACCAGCACCAGCGGCTCCTCCACCAGCTCCTCGAGGCGGATCCGGTCGCGCCCGTGCCAGCGGTGGCCGGGCGGGACCTGGGCCAGGATCGAGAAGCGGGCCAGCGGCAGCGAGGCCAGCTCACCGGGCGGCGGCCCCACGGACACGCCGAGGTCCGCGTCACCGGAGCGGATGATCCGGAACACGACCAGCGACGGCGCGTCCCGCACCGACACCTTCAGCGCGTCCGTGCCCAGCGTGGCCAGGTAGGGCGCGATGACGTCCACGATCGTGATGTGCGGCGCCACCACCGACAGCCCCTGGCCCCGGCTGCCCTCGAGATCGCGCATGGCGGCCGCGGCGGCGTCAGCCCGGGCGACGAGGTCTCGCGCCATGGGGACCAGCTGCCGCCCGGCCGGCGTCAGGCGCATCCGGCCGTCGGCGCGGTCGAACAGCGGGGTGCCGACCGTCGACTCGAGCCCCCGGATCTGGCGTGACAGCGACGGCTGCGCGACCCTGACCACGGTGGACGCCCGCGTGAGCGATGCCTCGTCGACGACGGCGAGGAAGTAGCGGAGCAGGCGGATCTCCATCGCCCTTTCCTCTCAGGCCATGCCTCTGAGGCATAGCCGCTGACCACGGAAGTATTGGACTCCGGGCCCCACGGTGGCAACACTGCGCGCATCCGCCGCACCGCGGGCAACGTGCCCGCGTCCGACGCGGTCATCGTCCCGGAACGAGGGAGCCACCCATGCACGCGGATCCGTCCTCGCCCCGTACGGGAGCCTCGCGGCTCCTCGTCCTCCTGGCGGCCGGTGCGCTGATCGTCGGCGCGTGCGGCTCGTCCACGGCGACGCAGGCACCGGCGGCCTCGGGGGAGACGGCCGCTCCGGCCTCGACGGAACCGACCGCCGAGCCGACGCCGTCGGGCCCCGTGGTGCTCAAGGTCGCCGCGACCGCGAACATCACCACCTGGGACCCGGTGAAGTCGTTCTCCACCGAGGCGCTCTATCTCGCCAACATCTACGAGCCGCTGCTGCGGATCAACCCGCCCTCGGCAACCGACAAGTTCACCCCGGTCCTCGCCGAGAGCTGGTCGTCCAGCGCGGACGGCATGACCTGGACGTTCAAGCTCCGGGACGGCGTCACGTTCCACGACGGCGAGGCGCTCACCGCCGACGCCGTCAAGCAGTCGATCGAGGCGGCCGCCGAGAAGGGCGGCGCGTCGTTCATCTGGGCGGCGCTCGACACCGTCACCGCCGTGGACCCGCTGACCGTGGAGCTCAAGCTCAAGTACGCCGCGCCGATCGATCTCGTCGCCTCCTCGCTGTACGGCGCATGGATCGTCAGCCCCAAGGCCCTCGCGGCCGCGGCCGCCGACGAGGGCTACTTCGAGTCGGGCGTGGACGCGGGCACCGGCCCCTACACGATCGAGTCGTACACGCCGGACAAGGAGGTCCTCCTGGCGGCATACGACGGCTACTGGGGTGGCTGGGCGGGGTCGCACTACGACAAGGTGCTGGTCTCGATCACCCCCGAGGCCGCGGTCCAGCAACAGATGCTCGACGGCGGCGAGGTCGACCTCGCGCTGGCGCTGCCGGCCGAGAACCTGGGCACCTACAAGGACAACCCCGACTTCACGTTCATCGACGAGCCCTCGTTCTTCAACTACGTCGGCTTCTTCAACACCCAGCGCAAGCCGCTCGACGACGTGCGCGTCCGCCAGGCCCTCTCGTACGCGATCCCCTACGACGACATCATCACCGTCGGCGCCCAGGGCTACGGCGCCCAGTCCCGCGGGCCCGTCCCGGAGGGCGTGTTCCCGTGGTCCGCGGACGTCCCCCAGTACAGCCAGGACATGGACAAGGCGAGGACGCTGCTCAAGGACGCCGGCTACGAGAACGGCGGCTTCAGCCTCAACCTCACCTACGCCGCCGAGAACCAGAACGAGGCCCGGTTCGCGCCGCTCATCAAGGAGGCGTACGCGGAGCTGGGCGTGGATGTCACGATCACCCCGATCGCCTTCAACCAGCAGTGGGAGCAGGCGAAGGGCGATCCGGCCGGACGGCAGGACATGTTCCTGCTCCTCTACTGGCCCACCTACAGCGACGCGGGAGCCGACAACCTGTGGTCGATGTTCCACAGCAGCGAGAACCCGTTCTTCAACCTCTCGTACTGGACGAACGCCGAGTTCGACGCCCTCGTCGACGAGGCGATCGGGCTGACCGCCACGCAGCGCGACCAGGCGCAGGCCAAGTACACCGAGGCGATGCAGCTGCTCGTGGACCAGGCGCCGGGCCTGTTCTTCTACGACACGCGCTTCGTGACCGCGATCCCCAACAGCGTCGCGGGGTTCGAGTACAACCTCAACTACCCGTTCGCCCAGTTCTTCTACCCGATGCATCCGGCGGGCTGAGCCGGGCCGTCCACGGCAGCCGGGTCCGGGATCCCCGGGCCCGGCGCGCCCAATCCGAGCGGACGACGCCATGACCCGCTTCATCCTGCGCCGGCTCGCAGGCTCCGGGCTCGTGCTCCTCGGGCTGTCCCTGGTCACGTTCGCCCTGGCGAGGGTCGTGCCGTCGAACCCGGCCGCGATCTACATCGGCCCCAAGGCGCGGCCCGAGGACATCGCCCGCGTCACCCAGGAGCTCGGGCTCGACCGCCCGCTCCCCGTCCAGTACCTGACCTACATGGGGGACATGCTGACCGGCAACTGGGGGACGTCGATCGGCACCAAGCGGCCGGTGCTCGAGGAGATCTTCGGCCGGCTGCCGGCGACGCTGGAGCTGATCGGCGCCGCGATGCTGCTCGCGGTCCCGCTCGGGATCCTGCTGGGTGTCCTCTCGGCACGCTGGCAGCGCCGCCCGCCGGACCTCGTGGTCCGGGTCGTCTCGATCGTCGGCGTGTCGATCCCGGCGTTCTGGCTGGGCCTGCTGCTGCAGGTGGTGTTCTTCCGCACCCTCGGGCTGCTGCCGCTGACGGGGCGCGTGGACGCGGACCTGCGGTTCACCTCGCCGATCGTGGAGGTGACCGGCCTGTACCTCGTGGACACGCTGCTGGCCGGCAACTGGACGGCGCTGCGCGACGTCGCGTGGCACCTCGTCCTGCCCGCGGTGACCCTGGCGGCCTATCCGATCGGCCTCATCGCGCGGATGACCCGGGCGTCCATGCTCGAGGCGATCGGCCAGGACTACGTCCGCGCGGCGCGGGCGGCCGGCATCCGCGAATCGCTGATCACGTACCGGCTCGCGCTCAAGAACGCGCTCATCCCGGTCACCACCGTGGTGGGGCTCACGCTCGCCTACTCGCTGACCGGCACGTTCTTCGTCGAGGTCGTGTTCAACTGGCCGGGCCTCGGGACGTTCGCGGTCAAGGGGCTGCTCAACCTCGACTACCCGGTGGTGATGGGCATCACGCTGTTCGGGGCGATCGCGTACGTCCTGATCAACCTGGCCGTCGACCTCGCGCAGTCCTGGCTCGACCCACGGACGAGGCTCGCCTGATGGCCGTCGAGGTGCTCCGCCCGGTCGTGGACCTGCCCCGCGCGGGGATCCTGCGCCGCATCCGGCGCGCGATCATGACGGACCCGCTCGCGCTGGCCGGCGTGGCGGTCATCGTGCTGCTGGCCGCGCTGGCCGTGTTCGGGCCCTGGATCGCGCCGTACCCCGAGCAGGGGGCCGGCCAGAGCAACGTCCCGGCCCGGATGCTCCCGCCCAGCCTCGAGCACCCGTTCGGGACGGACGGCCTGGGCCGCGACATGCTCAGCCGCGTGATCGTGGGCGCCCGGCCCGCGGTCGCCGTGTCGCTGCTCGTGGTGGGCCTCGCCATGCTGATCGGGGTGCCGCTGGGCGCCATCGCGGGCTATCGCCGTGGCCGGCTCGACGCCCTGATCATGCGGGTCACCGACCTGTTCCTCGCGTTCCCGCCACTCCTGCTGGCGATGGTGATCGTGGCCGCCCTGGGCCCCGGGCTCGAGCATGCCGCCCTGGCACTCGCCATCTCGTGGTGGCCGTGGTACGCGCGGCTCGCCCGCGGGACGGCGACCTCGCTCCGCGAGCGCTCGTTCGTGGAGGCCGCCCGCTCGATCGGCGTCGGCGACCTCACGATCCTGCGCCGCCACGTGATCCCCAACCTGCTCACGCCGATCCTCGTCCAGGCCACCATCGACATCGGCACCGTCATCCTCGCGGCCGGCTCGCTGGCGTTCCTGGGCCTCGGTGCCTCCCCGCCGACGCCGGACTGGGGCCTGATGGTCGCCGAGGGCCGCACGTACATCCTCGACCAGTGGTGGCTGTCGGCGTTCCCGGGCAGCGCGATCTTCGTCGTCGTGCTCGCGTTCAACGTCGTCGGCGACCTGCTGCTGGACGTGCTCGACCCGCGGGGCACCCGATGACCGCCCCGCTGCTGTCCGTGGACGACCTCGCCGTGCGGTTCGTCACCCCGGACGGGACGACCACCGGGCTCGACGGCGTGAGCCTCGAGGTCCGGCGGGGCGAGATCGTCGGGCTGGTCGGCGAGACCGGCTGCGGCAAGACGCTGACCGGGCTGGCGATCCTGGGGCTGCTGCCGCGCTCCGCCCGGGTCGTCCGGGGCTCCGTCCGGCTCGACGGGGACGAGCTGCTGGGTCTCACCGCCGACCGGCTGCGCGAGGTCCGCGGGGCGCGCGTGGGGATGGTGTTCCAGAACCCCGCCTCGGCGTTCAACCCGGTGTTCACGATCGGATCGCAGATGCGCTACGTCCTCGCGGCCCACGAGCGGCTGCCGAAGGCGGAGGCCGAGCAGCGGATCCGCGAGACCCTGGCCGAGGCCGGCCTGCCGGAGGTCGAGCGCGTGCTGCGCGCGCACCCGCACCAGCTCTCGGGCGGGATGCTCCAGCGCGCGATGATCGCCAGCGCGCTCCTGTGCCGGCCGCAGCTGCTGATCGCCGACGAGCCCACCACGGCGCTCGACGTCACGATCGAGGCCCAGATCCTGCGGCTGATCCGCCGGCTCCAGGAGAGCCGCGGGTTCAGCGTGCTGTTCATCACCCACGACCTCGGCGTGGTGCGCAGCGTGAGCGACCGGGTCGTGGTCCTGTATGCGGGTCGCGTCGCGGAGACGGCTCCCACGGCCGACCTGTTCGCACGACCGGCTCACCCCTACGCGCGCGGGCTCATGGCCGCGGTGCCGCACGCATCGGGGCGGCGCGAGGCGCTGGCCTCGATCCCCGGCGCCGTCCCGCCGGATGTCGGGACGATCGAGGGCTGCGCCTTCGCGGATCGCTGCCCGCTGGTGGTCGATCGCTGCCGCGCGGAGCGGCCCCTGCTGCGTGAGCTGGCGGTCGGCCACCGCGCCGCCTGCCACCTCGCCGACGCGGGAGCCATCCTGTGACCGCCCCGGTCGTCGCCACCGCGGCCGTGGTGCCGCTGGTCAGTGTGCGCGGGCTCGAGATGGCCTTCCACGTGGACGGCCGGGTCGTGCGCGCCGTCGCCGGCGTGGACCTCGACATCCTGCCGGGCGAGGTCCACGCCCTGGTCGGCGAGTCCGGCTCCGGGAAGACGACGCTCGCCCGCTGCATCCTCCGGCTCATCGTGCCGACGGCCGGCACCGTCGAGGTCGAGGGCCGCGACATCGCCAGGCTCCGGGGCGGCGAGCTGCGCGAGCTTCGCCGGAGCATGCAGCTGGTGTTCCAGGACCCGGAGGGCTCGCTCGATCCGCGGATGAGCGTCCGCGACCTGGTCGCGGAGCCGATCCGGACCCACCTGCGACCGGCGCGCGGCGGCATCGGGCCGGCGGTGGTCGAGCTGCTCGACGGCGTGGGGCTCGCGCGCCGCCACCTGGATCGCCGGCCGCACGAGCTGTCCGGCGGCCAGTGCCAGCGCGTGGCGATCGCCCGGGCGCTCGCCCTCAAGCCGCGCCTGATCGTGCTCGACGAGCCGACCTCGGCGCTCGACGTCTCCGTCCAGGCGCAGATCCTCAACCTGCTGCTGGAGCTCCGGGCGCGGCACGGCCTCACCTACCTGCTGATCTCGCACGACCTGGGCGTGGTCCGTCACCTCAGCGATCGCGTGTCCGTGATGTACCTCGGCAGGATCGTGGAGCGGGCGGCCGCGGACGAGGTGTTCGAGGATGCCCGGCACCCGTACACCAGGGCACTGCTCGCCTCGGTGCCGGACGCGGCGGCGGCCGGCCCGCGGCCGACGCTCATCCGCGGCGACCCGCCCAGCCCCGCCGATCCCCCCACCGGCTGCGCGTTCCATCCCCGGTGCTGGCTGCGGGACCGGCTGCCGGACGCCGCGATCTGCGCCACCACCGCGCCGCCACCGGTCGACGGCGGCAACCGCGCCGCGTGCCACTTCGCCGACCGGGTCGCCCCGGCGCTCGCCGAGGATCGCCCATGAGCGTCGAGCCGACGCCTCCGGCGGACCTCATGGCCGGCAGCCCGCCCCCGTCCGGGTCCCTGGTGACGCTGTCCAACTGGCAGGACCCGCCGTACCTGCGCTGGGCGTACCTCCACGTCCGCGAGCTCGTCCCGACCGCGCGCATCTCGCGGGGGAGCAGGCCGGTGACGGTGCTGCCCCGTGCGGAGCGCGACCTCGACGGCTGGACGTTCCGGGTCGGCGGGAAGCGGCACACCGTGGCCGAGATGCTCGAGCGCACGGACACCGACGGGTTCCTGGTCATCCATCGCGGCCGCATCGTCTTCGAACGCTACGGTGGGGCCATGACCGAGTCGACGCCGCACCTGCTGCAGTCGATCTCGAAGTCGATGACCTCGACCCTGGCGGGGGCCCTGGTCGGGGCGGGCCGCCTCGATCCCGACGGGCTCGTGACGGACTACGTCGCGGAGCTCCGCGGCGGCTCGTTCGAGGGGTGCACGATCCAGCACCTCCTCGACATGCGGGCCGGGACGCGCTTCTCCGAGGCGTACGAGGACCTCGACGCCGACGTCCGGATCAGCGAGCAGGTGTCCGGCTGGCGGCCCCGGACCCGCCCGGACCTGCCGCCGGACCTGTACGCGTACATGGCGACGCTCGAGAACCAGGGCCCCCACGGCGGGCCGTTCGAGTACCGCTCGATCCTCACGGACGTCCTGGGCTGGGTCCTCGAGCGGGCCGGCGGGGCCAGCTTCGCCCCCCTGTTCTCGCGCCACGTGTGGTCCCGGCTCGGCGCCGAGCACGACGCGGAGATCACCGTCGACGCGCACGGCTGCGCGCTCGAGGACGGCGGGTTCTCCGTCACGCTGCGCGACCTCGGGCGGTTCGGCTTGCTGCACCTGCGCGCCGGCACGATCGGTGGCAGGCGCGTGCTGCCGGCCGCGTGGACGGCACGGGTCGGCGTGCCGCGGCCGGACCTGGTCGATGCCTTCGGCGGCTCGTTCACCTACCGCGGCGTCGCGACGCCCTCGACCCACTACCACGACCAGTGGTGGGTGTTCGACGCAAACCGCGGGATCTACGGCGGGATCGGCATCCACGGGCAGGGGCTGGTCATCCACCGCCCCGGCGAGGCGGTGATCGTCAAGCTGTCGACGCAGGCCGAACCGCTCGACCGGGAGAAGCACGAGCTCCAGCTGGCTGCCGCGGTCGCCATCGGCGACCGGCTCGAGCGCGAGGGCTGACCGCGCCGTCGCGGGCGCGTCAGCGGGCGTACTCGGCGCCGCGCGTGGACGGTGGCGATGGCCGCCGCGGCAGCGCCGTGCCCACGAGATCCGCCACCTGCGTCACGCCGCGCGCCCGGCAGGCATCGGCCAGCTCGTCCGCCAGGCGAACCGGGAGCATCGGGTCCGCGAGCGCGGCGACCCCCACCCCCACCGCGGCGGCGCCCACCGCGAGCAGGTCCAGGACATCGTCGATCGTCGCCACCCCGCCGATCCCGATGACCGGCACGTCCACCGCCTGGGCGACCTCGAACACGACCCGCAGCGCGACGGGCTTGAGCGCCGGCCCGCTGATGCCGCCATAGACCGAGCCCAGGGCCGGCCCCGCGAGGTCGGCGGCCACGGCGAGCCCCGGCAGCGTGTTGATCGCGCTGATCGCGTCGGCGCCGGCCTCCTCGCAGGCGCGCGCCACGGCGCGCACGTCCGCGGCCGCCGCGGTGAGCTTGGCGATCAGCGGCAGGTCCGTCGCGCGCCGCACGGCGGCGACCAGCGACCGCGTGGCCTCGGCGTCCAGCCCGAACGCGACGCCGCCGCCGCGCGCGTTCGGACACGAGAGGTTGAGCTCCACGCCGGCGATGCCCGGCACGCCCTCCAGGCGCCGGACCATGTCGACCAGGTCCCCGCTCGACTCCCCGCACAGGTTCACGATCACGGGCACCGTCCAGCGCGCCCACGCCGGCGCGTACCGCTCCAGCACGGCCTCGATGCCCGGGTTCTGCAGCCCCACGCCGACCAGCAGCCCGGCCGCGATCTCGGTGGTCCGCGGCGCCGCGTTCCCCGATCGCGGCTTGATCGTCGTGCCGCGGGTCACGAGCCCGCCGAGCCGCGCGAGGTCCACGAGCTCCGCGACCTCCGTGCCGTAGCCCAACGGCCCCGACGCGGCGATGACCGGGTTCGCGAGCACGAGGCCGCGCCCCAGGTCCACCTCGAGCGAGACCGGGCGACCGCCGATGGCGTCGACGACGGACGACGGCGCGGGCGAGGACGCCGCCGATGACGTTGTCGACGGCACGGCCGAGGACGGGGACACACCCGCCCTCGGCGTCACGGGCCGGATCGCCGGCTTGATCCGCCGGACCGTCGGCGTGCGCTGCGGCCTGGGTGCCCCGGGGACGACCCGCCGCCTGGCCTTCACTCAAGCCCCCAGTCCAGCTCGGCCGCCGCGAACACAGGCCCCTCCCGGCACACCCGGACGGGCCCCCCGGCGCCCTCCACGACGCACCCGAGGCACGTCCCGGCGGCGCACCCGACGTCCTGGCCCAGGACCACCTGGAGGAACGCCTTGCGCCGCGCCTCCGGCGAGCCCGCGGCCACCGGCCGGCCGCCGCCACGCTTGCGGCCCAGCGTGGCCACGCCCAGCCGACCCCGACGACCCGCGGCCAGCGCGGCGACCCGGGCCAGGAGCGCCGGCGGCCCGCAGGCGAACGACTGGTCGGCCCAGGCCTCGTACTCGAGCACGAGGTCACCCACCGACCCGGCGCGACCCAGCGACCCGTCGGCCGTGGCGACGACGTACTCGACCTCGTCCGGCAGCAGGCTCGACGGATAGACCCCGGCCGACGACGCCGCCCCGTACAGCAGCACGACCGAGCGCCCGTCGCGGATGGCCTCGTCCACGAGCAGCCGGAGCCCCGCGATCCCCGGCCCCTCGGCGATCAGCAGCAGGTGGCGGGACCGCGGGTCCACCTCGAACGGCCGGCCGAGCGGCCCGAGCAGGTCCACCCGGTCGCCGGGCCGGTGGGCGGCCAGCCAGGCCCCGAACCGTGACCCGCTCTCGACCTGGATCGTGAGCGTGCCGCTCGCCGGGTCGGCGGTGGCGATGGGGTAGGGCCGGCGGACCGGGAAGCCGCCCGGCTCCCGGGAACGGACGTGGGCGTACTGCCCCGCGCGCGCCCCGGAGACGACGGCGGGCGCGTGCCAGGACTGCTGCCACTGGCCGGGCAGGATCTCCCGGCCCTCGACGAGCTCGGCGCCGGCGGGACGCATCGCGGGTGGCGGCGATGCCGGCGTGGGCGCGGACGAACCGCTAGGGCTGGCGCCCGTTGTCGGACGTGTCGACGTCGATGACGTCCTCGTCGCCTTCCTCGCCCTCCTCGCCCTCGTCGCCTTCCTCGCCCTCCTCGTCCTCCATCTCCGGCGCGATCGCCGGGTAGCCCTCGGCGAGGGCGTCCGCAAGGTCGCCGAACACGTCGGTGGGGTCGTAGAACTCGACGATGTCATCGGGGCTGGTGAGCTCCCGCCACTCCCCGTCCCCGTCCTCGGGCAGGACCTCAGCGCGGAACGCGCCCGACGCGCTGAGCGTCAGCCGCTCGTCCTCGTCGTCCACGATGATCAGGTCGCCCAGCTGCCCGACGAGCCGCGCGGACGCGTCCTCGAACTGCTCGATCAGGCGCGCCTCGCTGTGCTGGCTCCGCTCCTGGAAGTCGAGGGCGAGGTCGTACAGCGCGCGGGCCGCGGACTCCTCGTCGTCGGCCTCGAGCACCGGCGGCTGCGCAGCCGCCCACTCGTCCGCGGCGCCGGCATACCCCGCCGCATCGCCGAGTTGGAACGTCTCCTCCGGCGCAACGCCCGCGGCGCCCAGCATCTCGTCCGTGGCGGTGGGCTCCTCGCCCAGCCCGGCCGCCTCGCGGGCGGCCTCGGCGAAGGCCTGGAAGATCTCGGCCGGGTTGTAGAGCTCCACCAGCTCCGAGGGCGTCTCGATGATCTCCGTGTCCGAGACCCACTCGCCCGTGTCCGGGTCCTCGTACCGGCTGCGGACGCGGAACGTGCAGTCCGGGGCGACGGAGAGGTAGTCGGGGTCGTCGTCGATCAGGGTCAGCCCGCCGAGCTGCGAGATCCGGTCCCGGTTGCGGTCCAGGAACTTGCGCAGCTGCTCCGTCGCCTGCACGACGAAGTCCGTCCGCTCGAGGGCGGCGTCGTTGGCGAGCTCACCGAGCATGTCGTTGCGGCCCACGTCCATTCGAGCGCCTCCTTCAGCCGTGGTACTCGAGGTCCGGTCCGAGGCGCTCCCGGAGGAACATCGAGTGGTGTCGTTCGAAGATCCATTCGCCCGCCCGATGGCCGAGCGCGCGCGTGGCCTCGTCCGCCTCGAGGCGGTCGAGGGTCGCGTAGTCGGGCAGGTCGAGCATGATGACGTTGTCGAAGTCCCAGCCGTGCGCCACGTTGTACCAGCCCACGAACCGGATGCCGAACTTCTCCTCGTACTCCTTGATCTGGCGCGGGAAGATCGTCTTCATGAAGAACTTGAAGAACGGGTCGCGGCCGCGACGGACGGAGAAGAAGGTCGCGAGAACGGGCACGACGCGAACAGCCTCCCTGGAAACCCTGGACGTGGGCGCGCCTATTCTCGCACGCCCGGCTGCGGCGGCCCGGCGTCCGGGGCGTCGCTGACGTCGGGGGCGATCGGCTCCGCGGCCGCGCCTGCGCGCTCGGCGGCGGCGTCTGCGCGATCGCCGGCCGCCGCCTCGTCCTCCAGCTCGCCCACCGTCCGAGTCGCGCTCGCCCGCGGCCGCCGACGTCCCTCGCCGCGCTCGGCCGCCACGAGCCGGAGCAGGAAGATCACCGTCTGACCGGCGACCAGCAGCAGCACCAGGGTCACGCCCAGCAGGGCGAAGCTGACGGGGACGGGCCAGCTCCAGGCCACCGACAGCGGCGTCAGGATCAGCAGCACGAGCAGCAGGGCGAGCTGGAACCGGAAGCAGCCGAGGCCCGGGCCGCGCTCGGCCTCGAGCGGCTCGCCCTTGTACTCGACGGGCCGGGTCGCCCGCGGTGGTTGGGGGGAGGTCACGGACCCACTGTACCGTCGGTCGCCGGTCCGGGGCGGCGGTGCGCGCTCCGTTCAGGCGCGCTCCGTTCAGGCGCGCTCCCTCCGCGGCGCGCCCCGTTCAGGGCGCGCTCCGTTCAGGCGCGCTCCCTCCGCGGCCGACCGTCCCTGGGCGCCACGCTGCTTCGCAAGCCGCGATTCCGGACCCACGAGCCGCAAGTGCGGCTCCTGGAGCCGCGGCGGAGGTCTGATCGCGGCCTGAACGAGCGATCCCCGCTCGAATGCTGCCTGGCAAGCCGCACCCAAGGCTCCAAGCCCGGCTATTCCGGCTTCGGAAGCAGCAGCGCGTCGCCCTCGGGACCCTCCACGCGCCCTACCATGCGGGCGATGGACGACCCCGCCGATCCGCTCGCCAAGTTCCGCTGGCATCCCGAGCCCGAGCTCATCGGCATCCGGGACGCCGCCGCCTCGCGCGAGGCGCTCCAGCGGGCCGGCGAGGACACCTGGCGCGCCTCGCTGGACTGGCTCTACGACCAGGCGATGCGGCGCGCGATGGGCGAGCCGGTGGGCTACGCGGAGTTGCGCCGCGCCTACTACGGCGAGGCGGGCGGTCCCGGCCCGGCGCCACTGGACCCGGCGCCGCTGGACCAGGTCCTCGAGGAGTTCCGCACCCGCCTGGCCCCGCACACGCTCAACAGCTACCACCCGCGCGCGCTCAGCTACTTCACGCCGCCCCCGCTGGTCGCCTCGATCGTGGGCGAGGTCCTCGCCCAGTGGACCAACCAGGGCGTCGACGTGTGGCACGCGGGGCCCGTCGGCGCGTTCGTCGAGGAGGAGGTCGTGCGCTGGCTGTGCGACCTCGTCGGCTACGGCGAGGGCAGCTTCGGCCTGCTCGCCTCGGGCGGCGTGATGGCCAACTTCATCGCGATGGCGCTCGTCCGCGACGTCCACCTCCGGCGGCTCACGAACGCGGACCGGTCGCCGCGCGGCGCCGCCCTCGAGGGGGCGCGGGTCTACACCAGCGACCAGACCCACTTCTCGATCGCCCGCGCCCTCGACGAGCTGGGCTTCCCGCCCGAGACCCTCGTCGTCCTCCCCGCCGACGACCGGTTCCGCCTCCACGCCGCGCCGGTGGCCGAGGCGATCGCCCGCGACCGCGCGAGGAGCCTCCGGCCCGTGGCCATCGCCGCCGTCGCCGGCTCGACGAACACCGGCTCCGTGGACCTCGTCGAGGAGCTGGCCGCCCTCGCCCGAGCGGAGGGCCTGTGGCTCCACGTGGACGCGGCGTACGGCGGCGCTGCCCGGCTCTCGGCGCGCGACCGTGACCGCGTCCCGGGCCTCGGGCTCGCCGACTCGGTCACCATCGACCCCCACAAGTGGTTCTTCCAGGCCTACGACGTCGGCGCGCTGCTGGTGC
This sequence comes from Chloroflexota bacterium, assembly GCA_040755495.1. GTDB lineage: Bacteria > Chloroflexota > Limnocylindria > Limnocylindrales > CSP1-4 > CAIXZV01. Next base: position 49,774 of record JBFMAT010000001.1, on the reverse strand, counting down.
GCGACGGGGCCCACCTCCGCCAGACCTTCGACCGCACGCCCGAGTACTACCGCGGCGGCGAGGGCCCGGCCGGTGACCGCGAAGTCGATCCCGCGGGCGAGGGCGACGCCGGCCACCAGGATGTCCACGCCGGACAGCTCAACTTCTACAAGCTGGGCTTCGAGGGCACGCGGCGCTGGCGAGCGCTCAAGCTGTGGGCCAGCTGGAAGCACCTCGGCACCACCGGCTTCGGCAGGCTCATCGAGGCCAACGACGACGTCGCCGCGTACCTCGCCGCACGCTGCCGGGCGGCCGACGACCTCGAGGCCCTGCCCGAGGACCCGGAGCTGTCCGTCGTCTGCTTCCGCCACCTGCCGGGCGGCGCCGCGGTCGCCCACGCGATGCCAGTGGCCGAGCTCGACGCCCACCAGGACCGGCTCGCGGCCGCGCTCGAGGCCTCAGGCGACGGCTGGCTCTCGACCACGACCCTCCGCGGCTCGACGTACCTGCGCGCCGGCGTCGTCAACTACCTGACGGCCGAAGCCGACATCGACCACCTGCTGGCCACGCTCCGCCGCCTCGCGGCCGGGTGACCTTCGGGGGGTGACACCGCGCACCGGCCGCGAGTACAACGAGACCATGCGCCGCCTCCTCGCGTTCGCCGCCGTCGCGTGGCTCGTCCTCGCCCTGGCGCCCGCGGTCCTCGCCGACGACTCCGGCCGCGACCCGCGCTGCGCCGACTGGGAGCAGCACGGCGCACCGGCGGGCATCGACCTGCGGCTGGTGTGCACGGCCAACGAGGTCATCGGCACCTACACCGGCCAGTCCGAGGACGAGATCAACGCGGACCCGCTGATGCCCTACGTGGTGGGCGCGCTGGTCACCGGGATCGCGCTGGCGGTGGTCGGCGTGGTCGCGATGAAGATGCTTGGCCGCCAGGCCGGCAAGCGGCTCGAGCCCGAGCGACCGGACGCCTGGTGGGTCTGCCCCGCCTGCCACTCGATCAACGCCGAGGGCCGCCCCGCCTGCTACGCCTGTCACGCGTCGCGACCGGCGTCGACGACCGGGTCCGCGGAGCCCCTGGTGATGCACCGCGCCGACTGAGCGCGACGCCCCCGGCGCCCTCGGCCGACCCCGGCCCGACCGGCCGCACTCGCTCAGCCCGGCCTCAGCCCGCCTTCGAGGCCTCCCGCGCCGCCAGCCGGTCCTTCGCCTTCCAGTACTCGCCGGCCAGCGGCAGGAACCAGGCGCGGCCCTCGTACGGCGCCGGGACCAGCGGGAAGCGCAGCGACGCGAGCTCCGGCGGCGGTGAGCCACCCACCCACTCGGCCAGCCGGGTCCCCAGCCAGGGCATGACCGCCACCCCGGAGCCGCAGCAGCCGGTCGCGTACGTCACGCCGTCCGCCCGGCCCACGTGCGGCATCCGGTCGAACGTGAACGCGACCTTGCCGCCCCACGCGTACTCGACCCGCGCCGCCGCCAGCTGCGGATGGACGCCGACCATCGCGCGTCGCAGGATCGAGCCCGCCCGCGCCACCGACGTCGGCCACATGCTCGCCCGGCCGCCGAACAGCATCCGGCCGTCCGGGGTCAGCCGCCAGTAGTACAGGAAGTTCTTGGAGTCGAAGAACATCCGGCCGCGCGGGCTGACCTCGGCGGCGACCGAGGGCGCCAGCGGCTCGGTGACCACGATGTAGCTGTTGATCGCCAGCAGCCGGCGCCGCAGCCACGGCGTCAGTCCCCCCGTGTATCCGTTCGTGCCCACGATCACGTCGCGGGCCTGGATCGCGCCCCGCGACGTCTCCACGACGCTCCGCCCGTCCGCCTTCCGCCGCACCCGCAGCGCACGCGTCTCCTCGTGGAGCGCGGCCCCCGCCCCCTCCGCCAGCGCCGCCAGCCCGGCCACCAGCTTGCCCGGGTGCAGCCCGGCGCTCCGCTCCACGACGAGCCCGCCGAAGTACGCGTCGCTGCCGATCTCCTCGCGCAGGTCCGCACGCGCGACCACGTGCGCGGGCATGTCCACGGCGCGCAGCGCATCGACGGCCGCGGCGTACCCGGCCGCGTGCGAGGGCGCGCAGGCGAGCGCCAGGTGGCCGGATCGCACGAAGTCGGCGTCGATCCGGGTGGAGCACAACTCGGCGACGTGCTCGAAGGCATCGATCGTCTCGCGGTACAGGCGATGCGCCTTCGCCTCGCCGTGCTCGCGGACCAGGGCCGGCAGCGCCTGCTTGTAGCCCGGGTGGCACATCCCGCCGTTGCGCACAGAGGCGCCCCAGCCGATCCGCTCGCCCTCGAGCAGCACGACGCTCGCGCCCAGCTCCGCCGCCCGGCGCGCGGCCGACAACCCGGTCAGGCCGCCCCCGACGACCACCACGTCCGCCGCATCCGGCAGCGGGCGGCCCCGCCGGTCCGGCATCGGCGGCATCGTCGCCTGCCACAAGGAGCGCTCCACGATCCTGCCCGATTCGGCCGCCTGTGCCATGGTTCGCAGCGTAGCGGAGCCGCCGGGCCGGGGATGGGTCGATGCATCCGGCGGGCCCGCCACGGCGTACCCGAGGGCAGCCGATGATCGTCGAGCCCGTCCCGACCAGGCCACGCTCCCCGCTCCGCCGCGCCGCGGGCTGGCTCGGGGTGGCCCTGCCGCCCGTGCTGCTGGTGGGCGTGGTCGCGGCCGGCGTCCTGGGCCGCCCGGCCGAGGACCGAGCCGCCACCGGTGCCGCCACGCCGGACGCGTCCGGGGAGCCCGCGGCGGCCGTCACGCCCGCGGCGCCCGTCACGGCGGGACCCGCCGCGCCCACCGGGCCGGGGCCGGTCGCGGCCGATGGCGGTCCCGCCTGGCCCACCGTCGCCGCCGACCTCGCCGTGCGCTCCGTGTCCAACGCGCTGGACATCCGGGGCCGGGCGGCGCCGGACCGGATGCTGGCCGTGGCCGGGTACCTCGGCGTGCTGACGCCCCCCGACGGCTGTCCGGCGGAGACCGCCGGCGGCCTCGGGCCGTGGTGCGAGCGGCGCGGGATGCTCGTCGAGCAGCCGTGGGTCACCAGCGGCGGCGGCGTGTTCGCCCCGATCGGCATCCACCTCCACCCGCGGTTCCCGGTCGGGGTGCGGGTCCCGGACGCCATCGCGAGCACCACGCGCGAGGCGGGCGGCGGCCCGGTGCCGGTCGTGCTGGTGGGTCGCTTCGAGCCCGACAGCGAGTTCTGCCAGGGGCTCGGCCCCAGCTGCGAGGCCCGCTTCCTGGTGGACCAGGTCGCCTGGGTGGACGGGGCGGCGTTCCCCAGCCGTGCGGTGTTCGACCAGGGGATCGACGGCCTCCCGACCGAGTGGATGCTCCTCCACCAGCTCGACGCCGAGGTCGCGGCGATCGGCTGGTCGGGCACGGTGCTGGTGTCCGCGCTGCTTCGTCCGGAGACGCTCGAGCAGGTGGATCCGTCCGCGGCCGATGCCCTCGCGACGCGGCCGCCGGCCGGGCTCGTGTGGTACGTCCGCGGCCTCGAGACCGGCTACGACCCGACGCGCTACCCGCTGGGCCAGGCGCCGCCCCGGCTGCGCTGGATCGTGCTGGACGACACGACGGGCGAGGTCATCGCGCGCGGCGGCGCGGTGATGCGAACCGGGTAGGCGGCCATCGCACAGGGAGCGGGCAGGCCCGTCGACATCCGGTCCGGCACGAGGCGCGTATCGTTACCCGACCCCGATGATCGTCGAGCCCGTCCCCACCAACCCCCGGTCACCGGTCCGCCGAGGCGTCCGGCTCGCGGGCATGACGCTGCCCCTGGTCCTGCTCGTGGGCGTGGTCGCGGTCGGCTCGCTGGGGCCGAGGGCCGCGCAGCCGCGCGCTGCCCAAGCCGCGACGCCGGATCCTGCCGCACCCGGCACGTCCGCGGCGCCGGCGGTGGCCCCGGACGCCGCTTCCGGGCCGCCGGCCGCTGACTTCCCCGACGAGCTCGGCGGCCTGGCCGTCGAGGACGTCGCCGAGACCCTCGACGCGCGCCGCTCGGGCAGAAGTGCCGGCGTCGTCGCCGTCGCCGGCTACCTCACGGTCCAGGACCTGCCGGCCGAGTGCGCGGACCGCTACCTCGGGCCGTACGGGGCGTTCTGCGAGCGGCGTGCGGTCCTGGCCGACGTCCCCAACCGGCCGTTCTCCTCGTCGTACGGGTCTGGCTCGGGGTTCGGCGGGATCGGCGCCCACCTCCACCCGACGGTCCCGGTCGGCGTCCGGCTCCCCTACGAGGTGGTCGACGCCTCGACAGGCGGCTCGGCGGCGCCGGTCGCGGTCGCGCTGCTCGGCCGGTTCGTGGACGAGGATCCCCCGTGCGCGACCGTCGGGCGGCACTGCGGCGAGGCGTTCGTCGTGGAGCGGGTGGCCTGGGTCGACGGCGAGTACCGCCGGCGCACGATGATCATCGACCCCGCCCTCGAGGTGGACTGGACGGACCCGGCATGGCGGGCACGGCGCGGGGAGGCCCGGGCGGCGCTGGGCTTCGACCGGACCTCGCTCCTGACGGCCTACCTGCGGCCCGACACGCTGGAGCGGGTCGACCCGGCGGCCGCGGTCGCCGTCCTCGCGCGGGCCGGCGAGCCGCCGCCCGTGGTGTGGTACGTCCGGGGCCTCGAGCTCGACGCCCACTCGGCCCGCTACCCGGCGGGCGCGACGGCGGCGCGCGTGGTGTGGGCCGTGGTCGATGACGCGAACGGGACGGTCATCGCGCGCGGCGGCGAGCCGACGCAGCCCCGCGAGGCCCCGCCCGGACCCTAGCCGGCGTGGGCGACCGTGGCCCCCTGCTCGTAGGCGACCCGGCCGCCGGCGATCACGAGCCTGACCACCCCGCGCATGGCCCGCCCGGCGAGCGGCGTGTTGCGCCCCTTGGAGCGCAGCGTGTCCGGCCCCACGATCCACGAGGCCCCGCCGTCGATGACCACGAGGTCCGCGGGCTCGCCCTCGCGCAGCCCGGGCCGCACGCCGGCGCGCGTGCCCGCCTCGCCCAGGACCCGCGCCGGGCCCGTCGTGAGCGCCTCGATCGCCCGCGCGAGCGGCAGCCGCCCCGCCTCCACCGCCGCCAGCATGATCCCGGCCGCCGTCTCGATGCCACTGATCCCGTTGGCCGCCCAGCCGAACTCGACGTGCTTGTCCACCTCGGTGTGGGGCGCGTGGTCGGTCGCGACGGCGTCCGCGGTCCCGTCCACGAGGGCGGTGAGGCAGGCGGCCGCGTCCTCCGCCGAGCGGAGCGGCGGGTTGACCCGGAGCGCGGTGTCGAACGGGGCGGCGACCAGCGCGCCGTCCGTCCACGGGTCCCGCGCCGCGCCGGCGTCGTCCAGCGCCTCCCACGCCCAGCGCCGCGACCCCGCGATCCACTCGTCGGTGAGCCCCAGGTGGTGCGGCGTGACGTCGCAGGTCACCGGCAGCCCCGCCGCCTTCGCCGCCCGCACGTGGGCGAGCGCGGCGGCCGTGGACACGTGGGTCAGGTGGAGCCGCGCGCCGGGCTCGTCGCGCACGACGTCGGCGAGGATCGCGATCGCGCGCGCCACCGCGCCCGCCTCGGCCGCCACCGGCCAGCCCTTGAGGCCGAGGACGGTCGCCACGTAGCCCTCGGACGCCTCCGCGCCCTCGGTGAGCGACGGGTCCTCGGGATGGTCCACGATCGGCAGCCCCAGCGCGCCCGCATACGCGAGCGCGTTGCGCAGGATCCCGGCCGCGCGCACGGGCGAGCCGTCGTCGCTGAAGCCGACCACGCCCGCGTCGGCGAGCTCGCCCAGCGCGGCCAGCGTCTCGCCGCGCCGTCCCTCCGTCACCGCGCCGTGGAGCAGCACCCGCAGCGGCGAGCCGGGCGCCGCCGCGGCGGCACGGACCCGCGCCACCACCGACGGCTCGTCCGTGGCGGGCGTCGTGTTGGGCATCAGGCACACCGTCGTGAACCCGCCGTGGGCCGCGGCGGCGAGGCCGGTCGCCACGGTCTCCGCGTCCTCGTTGCCGGGCTCCCGGAAGTGGGCGTGGACGTCGACGAACCCGGGCGCGATCACGACGCCGCCCGGCCCGAGACCCTCGGCATCGGCGCCGGCGAGCGGGGTCACGCGCCGCAGCACGCCGTCCTCGACGACGACCTCGGCGGCCCCCTCGAACCCGGTCGCGGGGTCGACGACCCAGCCGCGCACGACCGCCGAGGCCGGCTCCCCGCTCACCCGTCCGGTCCCGCTCACGCTTCCGGCCCCGCTCATCCTTCCGACCCCCGCCCGTGCGCCCCGGCCAGCAGGTACAGCAGCGCCATCCGGACGGCCACCCCGTTGGTCACCTGGTCCGTGATCACCGACCGCGGGTCCACGGCCACGTCGGCGGCGATCTCCACGCCCTCGTTCATCGGCCCCGGGTGCATCACGATCACGTCCGGCGAGGCCGCCCGCAGCCGCTCCTGGGTGAGCCCGTAGCGTGCCGCGTACTCGCGCAGCGAGGGCAGCAGCCCCGACGCCATCCGCTCGCGCTGGATCCGGAGCGCCATCACCACGTCCGCGTCGCGCAGCGCGGCGCCGACGTCGGAGGTCACCGTGAACCGCCGGCCGCCGGCCCCCCGCGCGCCCCACGCCTCGAACCCGCGCAGCAGCGTGGACGGGCCGCACAGCCACAGGTCCGCGCCCATCGCGGTCAGCGTCCAGACGTTGGAGCGCGCCACCCGCGAATGGAGCACGTCGCCCAGGATCACGACCTTGCGCCCCTCGAGCGAGCCGCCGGGCAGCCGCGAGCGGAGCGTGTACAGGTCCAGCAGCGCCTGGGACGGGTGGGCGTGCCAGCCGTCTCCGCCGTTGAGCACGGCCCCGCCGAACACCTCGGCCGCGAGGTACGGCGCCCCCGACGCGCCGTGGCGCATCACGAGCATGTCGGCGCCCAGCGCCTCGATCGTGCGGACCGTGTCCACCAGCGACTCGCCCTTGGACACGGACGACGAGGCGGCCGCGATGTTGACGACGTCCGCCGACAGGTTCTTGGCCGCCACCTCGAAGCTGACCCGGGTCCGCGTGGAGGCCTCGTAGAACAGGATCGTGACGCTCGTCCCGCGCAGGGCCGGCACCTTCGGGATCGGCCGGGCGAGGACGTCGCGCATCTCGTCGGTCGTGCGCATCACGAGGTCGATCTCGGCCCGCGACAGCACGTCCACGTCGAGCAGGTGGCGGTGATGCCAGGGCGACGGCGCGGGCCCGTGCGGGGACGACGGACCGGTGCCCGGACCCGAGGACGCCGCCTCGGGGCGGTCGACCTCGGCGGTCATGCGCGGGCTTCCCCGGCCGCCTCGAGGGCCGGCAGCCGCTCGATCTCGACCGCGTCCTCGCCGTCGGTCTCCTCCAGCTGGACCTGGACCGTCTCCTCGCGGGAAGTGGGCACGTTCTTGCCCACGTGGTCGGCCCGGATCGGCAGCTCGCGATGGCCGCGGTCCACGAGCACCGCGAGGCGGATCGCCTGGGGACGCCCGAAGTCGATCAGCGCGTCCATCGCGGCCCGGATCGTGCGACCCGTGTACAGCACGTCGTCCACGAGCACGACCGTCCGGCCGTTGAGGTCGAACGGGATCTGGGTGCCCTTGACGACGGGCTGCTGCGCGACCATCGAGAGGTCGTCGCGGTAGAACGTGATGTCCAGCGCGCCGACCGGCACCTCGACCCCCTCGTGCTCGAGGATCGCCTGCGCGATGCGCCGCGCCAGCGGGACGCCGCGGCGCTGGATGCCCACCAGCACCAGCCCGGCCGTGCCGGCCTGCTTCTCGACGATCTCGTGGGAGATGCGCGTGGTCGCGCGGCGGACGTCCTCGGCGGCCATGATCCGGCGACCGGTCACGGGGACCACCTGCGGCGTCGCACGGGGCTCGCTCCTCCTTCCCGGCCTCTCGGGGCCACCCGGCCTCACGGGACCGGCGCGGAAATCGACGTCAGTCTAGCGCGCCCCGGGCGCTCCGGGAGGCCGCCATGTCGATGGCCCGTGAGGCCGCCGCGTCGGGAGGCCGCCTCGCCTCAGTAGACCGAGACGGTCACCCAGGTCGTGCCCGCGAACCAGTCGCAGCCGCAGATCCGGAAGAAGTCCGGGCGATACAGGTCCACGATCCGGCTCGGCTTCTGCGGGCCGTAGTCCGTGACGGTGCGCTCGATGCACCCGCCCTCGCCGCAGATCCGGACCACGGTGCCGCGGGGCAGGCGCATCGCCGTGGTGCCGTTGTCGTAGAACGTGGCGTAGCCGGAGATCGTGTACTTGGGCGCCTTCCACGCGCTGCCCGTGGGGCTGGCCGGCTGGTTGACCCTGGGCCGGCTGGCCGTGATCACCGGCGTCGCGCCGGGCTCGGCCAGCGTCGCGTCCGGCGACAGGTAGCCCTCGGAGCGCAGCGCCGCGTCGGGCACGGCGAGGTCGCCGGACGTGCCGAGGGCGGCGTCGGACGCGCCCAGGGTCTCGGGTGCCAGGGCGTCGCTCGCGGGGATGGTGAGTGCCGTCAGGGCCACCGGCTCTACCGATCGCGGCATCGAGGCTGTCCTCGAGCCAACGGGAGCCGGCAGCCCGGCCAGGGCGACCACGGCGATGAGCGCCGCGGCCACGACGACCGATCTGCGTCGCATGAGCGGCCGATGGTACTAGACATCGCCAGTACCTGCAGATCCGGAAGGCCGGCAGCGGGTCGCGCCTCGGAATCGAAGGCAGAACCGGGCCTGCAGGCGCCGTCGTCTCGCGATTCGGGGGCCGTTTCCTCAGCGGACGACGGTCACCCCGGATTCGGTGGGCAGCTGCAGCCGGCCGATCGTGTCGCCGGACCAGGCCAGGATCTCGACCGTCGTGTCGCCGCCCTCGGCGGGCGCGCTCCAGGCGAGGCGGCCGCTGCGGAGCGAGAACCCGGCGAACGCCTCGGCGTCCTCGAGCAGCGGCTTGTCGACGTTCACGGCGCCGGTCTCCGCGTCCACCACGTACAGGCTGAGCGACCCGGGGGCGTCCCGCCGGTCGCCGGCGACCCACAGCGCGACGACGGCGCCGGTCTCGTCCCAGCGGACCTCCCAGTCCCGGATCCTGCCCTTGTCGAGCACCTGCGGCCGGGTGGCGTCCTGCGGCCATGCGCCGAGCACCAGGCGGCCCTTGTCCGGCAGCCAGGTGAACCCGTCCTCGGCGGGCACGACCGTGCCCTCCCACCAGACCGCGGTGCGGCCGTCGGGGCCGACGGTGGGGCGCCAGATCGCGGGGTCGGGCAGCGCCTCCTCGGCCCCGGTCGCGGGATCGAGGAGCGTGGTGACGGGATCGCCGTCCACGACGCGGCTGACCAGCATCCGGCCGCCGGTCCAGGCCGAGAACACCGACGCGTGATCCGTGGTGACCGGCCGGGCCTCGCGCTCGGTGGTGACCCAGACGTAGACGTCGGGGCCGGCCGAGCCGTCCGCCGGCCGGGCGCTGAACGCGAAGCGCGAGCCGTCGGTGGTGTACCCCGACACGTTGCCGACGAGGATCACGTTGTGCGCGATCTCGATCGTCCCGTCGGGCGCCGGCGTGACCGCGACCGTGGGCGAAGGCGAGGAGGTCGGCGGAGCGGTGGGCTCCGGGGTCGTGTCGGGTGTCGTCTCCGGTGTCGATTCGGGGGTCGACTCGGGGGTCGCGGTCGGGCTGACCTCGGGCGAGCCCGCGGGCGTGCTCGAAGGCGTCGCGGGCGGCCGCGGGGTGGCGGTCGGCTCGGGGGTGGGGGTGGCCGGCACGGGGCTGGCCGTCCGCAGCGTGGGAGACGGGGTGCTCGCGGTCGTGGTGTCGCGCACGGGCAGGACGAACACGCCGGCCGACTGCCCGTCGCGCTGCATGAGCACGATGTGATCCCGGTCCGGGGAGATCACGGCGTCGAAGCTGCCGAGGCCGGCGATCCCGTCGAGGGTGGTGTCGTCGGTCTCCGACGACGTGCCGCACGCCTCCGCGCCCACCGGGCAGACCTCGTCGATGTTCTTGGTGGACAGCTCGAGCGTGCCATCCTCGCCGCGGGTCAGGACCTGGACCTGGCCGGCCGTCACCGCGAACGGGGTGGGCAGGGCCGTGTCCGGGCCCTTGGTCGTGCTGTCGTGCGGCGGAAAGAAGTTGACGCCGTTGAGCAGCCCGGCCCCGACCGCGATCGCGACGACCATCACGGCGGCCATGGACGCGAGCGGCAGCCCGCCAAGCCGCCAGGAACGGCCGTCACCGCGTGTGTCCCGGGACCGCCGTCCCCCCTGCCCTCCCTCGGCCTCGAGCGCGGCGGCCGTGCGTGCCCACAGGTCGCGCGGGGGCACGGGCCGGGCATCGCGGAGGCCACGCAGCAGGCCCGCCTGCTCGGTGTAGTCGGCGGCCGCCAGCGTGCAGACGTCGCAGCCCGCGAGGTGCTCCTCGAGCCACGCGTCGTCCACGGCGCGAAGCGGCTCGTCCACGCGCGCGGCGGCGAGCTCGCGGGCGCGGCCGTGGATGCCGGCGAACGGACCGCGGTCGAACAGCGGGCTCACGGCCGGCGCTCCCCTCGGCCGGCGTCGCGCGCGGCCTCGCGGGCGGCCTCCGCGGCCTCGACCGCGGCACGCTCGGCGGCCAGCGCCTGGCGCAGGCTCTCGCGGGCGCGGGTGAGGAGCGCGCGGGCGGCGACGTGCGAGACGCCGAGCGCGGCGGCGAGCTCGAGGCCGGTGAGGTCGTGGAGCTCGGCGAGCAGGAGGGCGGCGCGCTGGCGCTCCGGGATCCGCTCCAGCGCCCGCTGGAGCTCGCCCGACAGCCGGGCGTCCATCACCAGGTGCTCGGCGGACGGCGCGGTGCTGCGGGCCTCGCCGACCAGCGGCACGAAGCGGACGATCCGGTTGCGGCGGAGGTTGTCGAGGGCGACGCGGTGCGCGATCTGGTACAGCCAGGCGCGCGCGTTCTCGGGCTTCTGGAGCGAGTCGTACGCGCGGTACGCCTTGACGAAGGCGTCCTGGGTGAGGTCGGCCGCGAGCTCGGGGTCGCGAAGCATCCGGACGAGGTAGGCGTAGATCTCGTTCTGGTGCTTCGCGAACAGCTCCTCGACGAACCGGTAGGCCTCGTCGCGGTCCCACGCCGCGCTCACGGTGAGGCCCGTCGGCAGGTGCCGGTGCTGCTCGAGCTCCTGGAGGTCAGCGACCACGGAATCTCCGGTGACGATGCCGGGCTGGGCAACCCGATCCGGAGCCACGCGCTCCGACCCGCTGTGACGCCCCGATCCTGCAGCGTGTGACGTCCTCCCCCCGCGCCGCTCATCGTCCCGGGTGCTCGGCTGGCGCGTCGGCGGCGGGGCCCGTCCGGAGCTCCTCCACGGCGTCCTCCGGGGAGACCGGGTTGACCGGCAGCCCGGTGCCCAGCTCCAGCCCGGCAATCTCCCGCAATCTGGGGTGGATCTCCCAGTGCCAATGGTACGTAGCGTCCACCTGCTCGCGCAGCGGCGCGGTATGGAGGACGAGGTTGTAGGGCGGCCCGTCGAGGCTCGCGGCGAGCCGGCCGAGCACCCGGCGGAGCGCCTCCGCGGTGGCCGCGAGGTCGCTGTCGGTGGCGCGCGCGAAGTCCGCGTCGTGGCGACGGGGCACGACCCACACCTCGAACGGCGAGCGGCCGGCGTAGGGGGCGAAGGCCACGGCGTGGTCGTCTGCGTACAGCAGGTGGTCCGGCCGGCGGACCTCCTCCCGGACGTGACGGCAGTACGGGCACTCACCCTCGCGGATCAGGTAGCGCGCAGCGCCCCCCAGCTCCTCGGCGACCCGGTGCGGGATCTGGGGCAGGTCGTACAGGTCGAAGCACAGGTGGTTGGTCCGGGCCCCGGCCTGGGCACCCCAGTTCTGGAGCACCTGGAGATGCTGCGTCCGGCCGGCGTCGCGGGCGACGGTGATCTCGTCGCGCGAGCGCCGGAGCAGGCCCTCGATCGTGGCGTTGCCCACGGCGTGGAGCGGCCGGTGCTCGCCCGGCGGCGCCACGACCGTGCGCCACGCCCCGGCGGCGCGCGCGTCATCGATCGTGACCTGGGCGATGGCGGCTCCGCGCGCGCGGGCCTCCTCCTCGGTCCCCGCGACCGTGAACGCGAAGTCCTTGAGCGTCCGGAGCCGGATCCCCTCGCCCGGCGGGAGGCGGCAGTTGAAGCAGTCGCCGCGGTCGTCGATCTGGGCGGCGGGCGTCGCGAACCGTTCCCGGGCGAACGTCCGGTCGATGATCGTCGCCACCCACCAGCCGGTGATCGCGTCCTTGCGGAGCTCGAACAGGCCCTGGCTCACCGTCCCTCCCGTCCGGTCAGGCCGCCGGCACGGCGACGAGCCGGTCGAGGGCCGCGCGCTCCGCGACCGCGTCCGCGCGCGGCGGCAGGGTGCCCGCCAGCGCCGCGCCCAGGTGCCGCGCGAGCGCCCCGGCGAACACCGCGGCCGCGTCGGCCACCGCGCCGGTCGAGGGCGGCTCGTGGCGGCGGCCCAGCTCGGCGGCGATCGAGGTGGATGTGAGGCCGGGCATCCCGCACGGGTCGATGAGACCGAAGTCGCGGAGGTCCACGTTCACGTTGAGCGCGATGCCGTGGTACGCGACGCCGCGCTCCACGCGGATCCCGAGCGCCCCGATCTTGCGCGGCAGCGGGCCGTCGGGATCGACCCAGCAGCCGGGGTGGCCCTCGCGCCGCCCGGCGGTCACACCGAACGCCGCGCAGGTGTCGGACAGGGCGGCCTCGAGCGCGCGAACGTAGGGCCGGAGGAGGAGGTCGCGCGCGTTGAGGTGGACGATGGGGTAGGCCACGAGCTGGCCCGGGCCGTGGTAGGTGACCTCGCCGCCGCGCTCGACGCGGATCACCTCCACGCCACGCTGTTCGAGCAGCGCCTGGGGCGCGAGGACGTGTGAATCGTCGGCCTGGCGGCCGAGGGTGAGGATCGCCGGGTGCTCGAGCAGCAGCAGCTGGTCGCCGATGGCCTCCTGCGCCCGGGCGCGCGCCAGGCCTTTCTGGAGGTCCCACGCGTCGCGGTACGGAACCCGCCCCAGCCACCGCGCGGTGATCGCCTCGCGCTCCATGGCCGCACGATATCAGGCGGGCGCCGCTGCTAGGCTGGTCGCAACCCGTCGGTCCCAGCCAGGAGCGGCGGGCCAGGGCCCGGTGGCGACGGAACCGCTGCCGGGCCCGCTTCGAGATCCGGCCGTGTCGGGCGTGGACGGCCGGCGAGCGGCGGCTGGGCGAGGGAGGCGGCGATGGGCGGCGTGCGCGAGATGCGGCTGGCGGTGACCGCCGAGGACTACCCCGACGCGCTGCGGTTCTACCGCGATGCCCTGGGGCTGCCGGAGATCGCCACCTGGGTCTCGCCCGACGGCGCCAGCCGGGTCACGCTGCTCGATGCCGGTCGCGCGACCCTGGAGCTGTCCGAGCCCGCGTACGCCGCGTACATCGACGAGGTTGAGGTGGGGCGGCGGGTCGCGGGACACGTCCGGGTGGCCTTCGCGGTGCACGATGTTGGTGCCGTCGCGGCGCGGCTCACGGAGGCCGGGGCGGACGTGATCGCGGCACCCGTCGAGACCCCGTGGCGCTCGCTCAACGCCCGGCTGGCCGGCCTGGCGGGCCTGCAGCTGACGCTGTTCCAGGAGCTCGGGGCGGGGTAGGCGGCGCGGTTCGGCGCGGCTCGCGCGGCGCGCACGGTTCGCGCGGTCGGCGCGGCTCGCGCGGCTTGCCTCACTGCGCCCGGCCGGCGCACCACGGCGGAACCCACTCCTGTTCGTGATTACCCTCCGCGCATCAGGGGAGCGGCCGGTTGACGATCGATCGCGGGCGGGAGTTCCCTTGACGCGAGCGGCCCCGTCGCGAAGCATGCGCGCATGGGGACCTCGCCGAGGCGTCGCGGGGTCATCGGCGCCGCGTTGATCGCGATCGTGGCCACCGGTTGCGCGGGCGGCGCGTCCGATCCGGTGCCCACGCCGTGCGGCGGCAGCCACGACTGGCCGCCCAACGACTACCCGGCCATCCCGCCGGCGGGGGTCACTGTGACGCCCCTGTCCGAGTTCGCCGCGCGGATCTCCAACGGCACGGACGCCACCTGGTGGGTCCGGGCATCGGTCTGGGGCGAGGACGACTGCACCGGCTGGCTCTCGTTCGGGCCGGACGTCTCGGACGCCGTGGCGCCGGGTGAGGATCGCGTGGTGACCGTCGCCGATCCGCTGTCCCTGGATGTGCCCTACCGGCTCACCATCGCGTTCCGGCAGGAACCCTGCGACGACTGCGTGGACGTGCCGGCCGGGTTCTGGTCGGGCGACGTCAGCTCACCCGACCCACCGCGCTGAGACTGCGCTCAGCCGGCGAGCGGAGTGGTGATGCCGAGCGGCGACCGACGCCGGGCGGTCAGGCGCGAGCGGACACCGGGCGACCATCGAGGACGGGCCTGGGCCGGGTGGGCGCCGTCGTGGGCGACGGCACGAGGTCGCTCGGCTCGGGCTCCGGGGCGCCGGTGGTGTCGAGGATGCGAACGAGGACGATCGGGAACGCCACGAGGGCGATGGTCGGGAACACGCTGAGGACCAGCGTCAGGATGTCGGTCATGTCGGAGTACCTCCGACGCTGACGCTACCCGGGACGATCCCCCGCCCGAAACGTGGACATCCACGAAAGTTGGCGGCCATCTCGTGGCGCGCCCGGCGGATCCCGGTCCTCCGTTCGGGTCCGAGGCGCTCCCGGCGGAAGCGTGGACTGGAGGTCCATGAGATCGCGAATCGAGCGGGGATCGGCGCCCGTTTGACCGAGTTCGTGGACCCTGGGTCTGCGGAATCGGGGATGCCGGGCCGAATCGGGGCGCCATCGGCCGCAGATGCGCGTTCTCAGGGACTGTGAGTCCGGGCCCGTGCCCGAAGGGTCCCGAGCGGGGAGGTGGAGCCTGGGGCCCGGAGCTGGAGCTGGAGCCGAGCCCGGCGCGTGGAGCCGGGCGGGGGCGCGGAGCCGGGCCGGGGCGTCCGTCAGGCGGGCGGCGGGCGGTCGGTGGAGGTGGACCAGGCGGCGGCGAGCTCCGCGCGGGAGCGGATGCCGAGCTTGGCGTAGACGTGCGAGAGATGGCTCTCGATCGTGCGCTCGGTCAGGAACAGGGTGGCCGCGACCTCTCGGTTGGTCCGCCCCGCGGCGACGAGTTCGGCGACCCGTTGCTCCGCCGCGGTCAGCCCCTCGCCGGCGGCCTGGCGGCCGCTGATCGCCCCCAGCTCGCGCCGCGCCGTCTCGGCCCAGCGGACGGCGCCCAGCCGCTCGAACACGGCGACCGCCGCCTCGAGCGTGGCCCGGGCGTCCCGCCGGCGGAGCGCTCGACGCTGGGCCGCGCCCAGGGCCAGCAGCGTCCGCCCGAGGCCGAACGGCTGGTCCACGGTCCCGTACAGCTCGCGCGACGCCCCCAGAACCTCGATCGCCCCGGCGCCGTCGCCGCGCGCCGCCAGCAGGAGGCCGCGCGCGCGGTCGGCTGCCGCCCAGGCACCGAGCCGGCCCGATGACCGGGCGAGGGTCGTGTAGGGGTCCAGCAGCGCCTCGGCCTCGTCGAGCCGCCCGGTCCCCACCAGCGCCTCGACCTCGTCGGGCACGAACCGCACCGCCCCGGGCTCGCGGATGCCCGCCGCCCGCGCCGCCGTCACCAGCGGGCCGAGCACTGCGTGCGCCGCAGCGGCGTCGCCCAGCGACAGCTCGAGCAGCCCGAGCGCCCAGGCCACGGTCCGCTCCGCCATGACGACGCCCGATGCCGCCGCCAGCGCCGACGCCCCCTCGGCGTCCCGGCGACAGCCCACCTCGTCGCCCAGGTGCGCCCGCACGAATGCCCGCGACGCGAGCATCGTCGCCCGGCCGACAGGGTGATCGGACCCGGCCGCGAGCTCCAGGCCTTCGGCGACGTGCGCGAGCGCCGCGTCGAACCGGCCGACGACGCACTCGAACCCCGACTGCCTGGCCAGGATCCAGCCCAGCGACGGCTCCTCGCCCCGCTCCATCGCTGCCTGGCGGAGCACCTCCCACTCGCCGAGGGCGCCCGGCACATCGTCTGTCCAGGAGTGCATCTCCGCAAGGCAGATACTTGGCCACTCAAAGACGGAGCGGGCGGCGCGGACGACGGGCTCGAGGGCCATCGCGCGGTCCATCCGCTCGGCCGGGAACCGCCCCGACAGCCGCTGCTCGTTGCGAGCGATCCCCCGAAGCGCGGTGGCGACGTGGACGGTGTCACCCAGCCGCTCGGCGATCTCCAGCTCGGCGAGGCCGTGGGCCAGCGCCTCGGGCACGTCCTCCTCGAGATCGTCGAGCGCGGCGGTCAGCAGCCCCTCGCAGCGCATCCGGACGCGGTCGTCATCGGTCTCGCGGAGGGCCTCGCGCAGGAGCGAGACCGCGGCGCGGAGGTCGAGCGCCTGGAGGTCCACGGTGGCCAGCAGCAGCGAGACGCGTGCCCGGTCGCGGTGATCCGTCGACGTGGACAGCAGCTGCTCGCAGATCGACCGGGCGCGCTGGGCGTCGCCGGACACGAGCGCGTGCTCGCCCTCGGCGAGCCCCCGCCGCAGGGCGTCGGCCGGATGGTCGGCGGGTGTGAGGCGGCGGGCGAGCCCGGCGAGATCTGCGGCGGCCCCGGGCGCCCCGCGGGCGCGCGCGTGCGCGGCGGCCTCCTCGAGCGCATCGGCGATGGACGCATCCGGGCCGTCCGCCGACAGCGCGAGGTGCCGGGCGCGCTCCTCCTGGTCGCCGACGATCGCGGCCAGGCGGGCGTGGATCTCGCGCCGCCGGCCAGGCGTCGCCTCCTCCCAGGCAGCGCTCCGGAGCAGCGGGTGCGTGAACTGGAGGCGGCCGTCGAGGACCTCGACGACGTGGGCGTCGATCGCCGGCGCGAGGACGGCCTCGACCGCCGCCCAAGGCGCCCCGATCGCCGCCGGCGTCGCCCCGATCGCCTCCGCCACCCGCGCGACCTTCGGGTGCGCGAGGGCGGCCGCCACCGCGAGCGCCTCACGCGTGGGCGCGGGCAGGCCCGCGACCCGCGCCCCCACCAGGCGCCGGAGCGAGTCCGGGAGCGCCAGGCCCGCATCGATCCCCCGGCCGCCCGCGGCGCGCGCCAGCTCCAGCGCATAGAACGGGTTGCCCAGCGACGTCGCGTGGATCCGGCGGACGTCCTCGCGGGGCAGCGCCAGGCCCAGGCGCTCCTCGACCAGCCGCCCGACCGAGCGGATGTCCATCGGGCCGATGCGGAGGCGGTCGAAGGGGGCGTCGGCCGGCAGTCGGTCGAGCTCCATCGCCAGGCCGGCGACCCCGTCGGACGCGCGGGCGCTGACGTCGGACGGGCGGGCGATGACGTCGGACGGGCGGGCGATGACGTCGGACGGGCGGGCGACCCCGACGGGCAGGCCGATCACCTCCGTCGGCAGGCCGGCGTCGACCTCGATCCGCCGGGCCAGCAGGAAGCCGCACGGCTCGTCGCGGAGGCGCCGGATCGCGAACCCGAGCGCGAGCGCGGACGGCGAGTCCAGCCACCCGATGTCGTCGACCGCGACCAGGACCGGGCGATCGGCGGCGAGCGCGACGAGCGCGTTGCGCAGCGCGACCGCCACGGCGCGCGGGTCCGGCGCGGGCGCGTCCTCGGTGGGGGCCTCGCGCAGGAGCGCCACCCGCAGCGCGCGGGCCTGCGGCGGCGGCAGGGCGTCGAGCGCGGCGTCCGGGACGGCCTCGAGCAGGTCCCCGATGGCGGCCCAGGCGAAGGTGGCCTCCGCGCCGGACGGGCGGGCGGCGAGGACGAGCATGCCCGCCGCCTCCGCGCGGGCCGCGCCTTCGAGCCACAGCGTGGTCTTGCCCATGCCCGGCTCGCCCTCGACCAGGAGCGTGTGGGCACGGGTTCGGGCGGCTGCCAGGAAGTCGCCGATCCGGGCCAGCTCGGCGAGCCTGCCGATGACGGTGTGGTCCACGTGGGCCTCGTCGGTGCCGGTCCGGGCGTGGCCGGCGGCGTGATTATCGCGCTCGTCGGGCCGGGCGGCCCTTGTCGCGGGCGGCACGGCGGACGATCGTGCGCTGGCGTCCGATGTTGGTGGAGGGCGAGGCGTTCGTGTCAGATCAGTGGGTCAGGCTCGTGTGGTTCGGGATGCTGCTGCTCCACGGCGTGGGGCACGGGGGCGCGATGGGGGCGCTGGCCTGGATCGCCGCTCGGCCGAACACCAACACCGGGTCGTGGACGGCGGCGAAGTCGTGGCTGCTGTCGTCGATGGAGCCGCGGACGGCGATGCTCGTCGCGAACGCGTTCTGGCTCGTGTCGCTGGCGGGGTTCGTGCTGGCGGCCGGGCTGTTCTTCTTCAGCACCAGCGACCTGTGGCAGCCGATCGCGATCGCGTCCGCCGTGGTGTCCGCGGCCGGGATCGTCCTGTTCTTCGGCAACTGGCCGCTGTTCAACACGATCGCGGCACTGGCGGTGAACGTCGTGGTCGTCGTGGCGCTGGTGTTCCTGCGCTGGACGCCGCCGGCGGGCTGAGATCGGCGGCGCGGCGCCGACCGGCCGACGACCGGCCGACCACCGGCCGGCAACCGGCCTCAGGCGAGGATCGTCCCGTGCGTGGGCAGGATCTCCTCGATCCGCTCCAGGACGTCGAGGAAGCCCTGCACGGCGGGCGACGGCGGCTGGCTGGAACCTGTCCGGCGGATCGCCACGATCCGGCGGCGGGTGGGCGGGACGCCGTCCATCGGGATGACCCGGAGCGCCCCGCGCGCGACGTCCCCGGCGATCGCGGTCACCGGGAGCAGCGCGACGCCCAGGCCCTGCCGGACGACCTGCTTGGCCGCCTCGATGTTGTCGAGCTCGATGGTGCTGCGCGGCGCGACGCCGGCCGCCCGGAAGCTGGCGTTGGTGAGGTCGTAGTAGCTCGACGTCCGGTCGAACAGGACGAGCGTCGCGTCGACCAGGCGCACGACGTCGATCCGGCCCAGGCGCGCGAACTCGTGCGAGGGCGGGACGACGAGCAGAAGCTCGTCCTCGTACAGCGGCTGGACGACGACGCCGGGGTGGTGGAGCTCCCGGATGAGCCCGACGTCGAGCTCGCCGCGGGCCACCAGGTCCGCGATCTCCTCCGAGTGGCCCGTCCGCACGACGAGCCGGATCTCGGGCAGCCGCTCGACGTAACGCACCAGCAGCCCGGGCAGCACGTACGCCCCGACCGCCGGCGCCGTCCCGATCGTGAGCCGGCCCCTCGTGCCCAGGGCGTGCTCGCCGACCAGCGCCCGCCCGCTGTCGAGCGCCTCCACGGCCCGCTCGGCGAACGGGAGGTAGGCGCGGCCGGCATCGGTGAGGCGCATCCCGCGGTGCGACCGCTCGAACAGGGGCGCGCCGAGCTCCGCCTCGAGCGCCTGGAGCCGCGCCGTGAGCGCCGGCTGCGTCACGTGCAGGGCCTCGGCGGCCCGGCTCAGGTTCCGCCGGCGCGCGATCTCGAGGAAGCCCGCCACCTGGGCGATGAGCACGATCCGGCCTCCAGACTCTCCGGCCATCAGGATGAGTGATCCCCCCCATCGTATCAAGCGATTGGACTTATGGACCGCGTTCCGCCACGATCAGCGTCCGCGACAGGAGAACACCCCATGCAGCAGCCAATCGAGCCCACCCGGCTCCAGATCGATCTTCGCCTCTACCTCGGCGAGGAGACCCGACTCCACCATGGGGCGATCGCGTCCGCATGGACCACGGCCACCCCGTCCTGGTGGGCCCCGACCTCGGGCGTACTCTCGAACGCCGCCGTGGCCGACTGCACCTGCCCCACCGACTGCATCCGGGACCACGAGAACGAATGACCACCAGCGCGCCCGCCCGGTTCGACCTCGACGTCGAGGCGACCCGGTTCGACCTCGACGTGCTCGCCACGGAGGCGTGGTTCGCCGAGCCCCGGTTCGCGGGCATCACGCGCCTCCACTCGGCCCGCCAGGTCGTCGAGCAGCGCGGGACGATCCCCGCCGACGTCACCGTGGCGCGCGAGGCGGCGGCGGCGTTCCATGCCCGGCTCCGGGAGCTGTTCGCACAACGGCGCGCCATCACCACCTTCGGCCCCTACTCGCCGGGGCAGGCCGTGGTCATGAAACGGCTCGGGCTCGAGGGGATCTACCTCGGCGGCTGGGCGACCTCGGCCAAGGGATCGGCGACCGAGGATCCCGGGCCGGACCTCGCCAGCTACCCGCTGTCCCAGGTGCCGGACGAGGCGGCGGGTCTCGTCCGCGCCCTGCTCACCGCCGACCGGAACCAGCACTACCAGCGGTCGCGGATGACCGCGGCCCAGCGGGCCGCGACCCCGGCCGTGGACTACCGGCCGTTCATCATCGCCGACGCCGACACGGGGCACGGCGGCGACCCCCACGTCCGCAACCTGGTCCGCCGGTTCGTGGAGGCGGGGGTGCCCGGCTACCACATCGAGGACCAGCGGCCGGGGACCAAGAAGTGCGGCCACCAGGGCGGCAAGGTGCTCGTGTCCAGCAACGAGCAGATCAAGCGCCTCAACGCCGCACGGTTCCAGCTGGACGTGATGCGGGTCGCCGGGATCATCGTCGCCCGGACCGACGCGGAGGCGGCCAACCTGCTGGACTCCCGGAGCGACGAGCGCGACCAGCCGTACATCCTGGGGGCCACCAACACCGCGCTGCCGTCCTACAAGGTCGCCTACCTCGCGCTCCTGCGCCGGTTCCACCGCGCCGGCGTGGATGACCTCAACGGCCACCTCCTGTACGCCATCGACGACCGGGAGACCGCGGCCGCCGACGCGTGGCTGGAGCGGACCGGCGTCGCCGGCACCATCGACGAGGCGGCGCGCGAGATCCTCACCGGCGCGGACCTCGACGACACCTTCGACCGGGCCGCCGGGCGGTTCGCGGGGACGTGGGAGGGCGAGGCCGGCCTCGTGACCTACGCGGACGCCGTCGCGGACCTGCTGGCGGCGCGCGAGGCCGATGGCGAGGCCGAGCCGGCGGGCATGACGGCCGAGGCGTGGCTCGCGTTCGCGCGAAGCGCCTCGCACGCGGCGGCGCGGGCGCGGGCACGCGAGCTGGCCCTCGACGTGGCGTGGGACCCCGAGCTGCCCACGACGCCCGAGGGCTACTACCAGGTGCAGGGCGGCATCCCGTACGCCATCGCCAAGTCGCTCGCGGCGGCGCCGTTCGCGGACCTGCTGTGGATGGAGACCAAGACCGCGGACCTCGCCGACGCCCGCCGGTTCGCGGACGCGATCCACGCCGTGTACCCGGACAAGATGCTCGCCTACAACCTGTCGCCGTCGTTCAACTGGGACACCACCGGTATGACCGACGACGAGATGCGCCGCTTCCCCGAGGCGCTCGGGGAGCTGGGCTTCGTGTTCAACTTCATCACCTACGGCGGCCACCAGGTGGACGGCATAGCGGCCGAGGAGTTCGCGACCGCGCTGCGCGAGGACGGGATGCTGGCGCTGGCGAGGCTGCAGCGCAAGATCCGGCTCGTGGAGTCCCCGTACCGGACGCCGCAGACGCTCGTTGGCGGTCCGCGGCTCGACGCCGCGCTGGTGGCCTCGTCCGGGCGGACCGCGACCACCATCGCGATGGGCGAGGGCTCCACCCAGCACCAGCACGCTGTCCAGACCGAGGTGCCCAAGAAGCTGCTCGAGGACTGGCTCACCACGTGGGCGGCGCACAACGCGGTGACCGACCGGATCCGCGTCCGGCTGCTCCCCCACTCGGCCGGCTCCGAGCTCCTCGAGCTCTCGCTGGTCGACGAGCAGGACGAGAAGCTGGCCGCCGTGGTGTTCGCGCCGATCCACGACCGCCGGGGGCGGAGCATCCTGTCCGTCCGCGACCAGGACACGCTCCGGGCGTCGCTCCGCCGGCGGCGGCTGATGACGCTCGCCCACCTGTTCCTGATCCACCGCTACCGGGCGGACTCGGTGCACTACGTGAGCCCGAACGAGGACAACCGGGTCCAGACGTCCCGGATGCAGGAGCTGGGCATCTACGACGAGGTCACCACCGAGGTGGGCGAGATCATCGTGGCCCGGGTCAACGCGCCGCGGATCGCCGAGCTGCTGGCGCCCGACCGCGTGGCCCTTGAGCAGCTGATCAGCAAGGCGGGTTAGGGGCCAGGCCGCTCCGCAGCATCGCCCGCGTAGCTGTCGAAGATCACCTGCTCCCAGCCCTCCTCGGGCAGGCCCATCTCGGCGCGTTCCGCGGGTGACAGCTGCGCCGCCATCGCCACCGCCTTGCGGGCCGCGATGGCGCGGTTCGCGGGGCTGCCCGCGCGCGCGAGCCATCTCGCCTGGCGTTCCGCCGCCGACGGCTTGTTCCGCTCGGCGGCCGTCTTGCGGGTCACCCAGCGTCCGAGCCACGCCTCGAGCGAGGGGGACCGCTCGGCGAACGACTCGCGGAACCGCGCCGCGCTCGCCCACTCCGTGAGGTCCTCCGGGTCCCAGTCGATCACCGCGCCGGTCGCCGCATCGACGCAGGTCCAGCCCGGCCCGACCTGCACCAGCGGCAGGAGCGTCGGCGGCCACCGGCGACGACGCGGCAGGGGGTCACCGGCCAGCAGCCGGCGCGTCTCGGCCACGACACGGGCCAGCGGCAGCAGCCCCTCCTCGGGCCCGAAGCCCCCGTCGGCGACCTCGGTGTAGACGCGCACGAGGAACGGCGGCAGCGTGAGGCCGAGGGCCTCCTCCGCAGCCTTGACGTCCGTGGCCGAGGCTCGGCGGGAGGCGCCGCCGCCGGAGCGGCCGAAGCCCAGGCCGCCCAGCGACAGCTTGCCGACGATCGCGCCCAGGCCGCCGGGGCGAGTGTCCGTGCGTCGCGCGGGGTCGGCCGCTCGGGCGCGCAGCTGCTCGAGGAGGGTGTCGGCGTCGGGCGGCGGGGCAGGCTGGCCCGCGGTCATCGTGTCGCCTGCCGCCCTGGACGCGCCTCGGGATCCACGGGCGTGATTGTGCCGCACGACGGGCGGAGGGTCCTCCTTACGCGGGCCGTGGAGCGTGGTCCAACCGGACCCGTGGCGTCAGCCTCGGGACTCGCTCCGGCCGGAGATGTACGCCAGCGCATGGGCGATGAGCCCGATGCCCCACGGGATCGTCGTCCAGTACGCGTATTCGAGGCCGCCGCCCGCGACGATGTCCTGGAGCCACAGGAATGCGTTGACGATGGCGAAGGCCGTCCCGTGCACCACGAGCTCCGTCCGCGGGCGGACCGTCGGCTCGACGCGCCCGGCCGAGCTCTGGCCTGCCCACACCATCGCCACCATGACCACCAGCAGGACGGCGCCGCCGACCAGCAGCCCCCAGCCCGCCGCGGGCGCGATGTCCCCCACCCGCCACGTCAGGTCGCCGCCGAGCCCCACGTACTGGTCATCGTCGGCCACCAGGATGACCACGCCCACCGCGAGGCAGATCACCCCGATGATCCCCAGCAGGATCTCGGTGAACGTCCAGACCGGACCCACGCCCGCGTGCCTCGACCCGCCACCTCGGATGGGCACCCCATGCGTCGCCGCCACGACCTACCTTCCTCTCCCGTGCGCAGCCTCGAGCAGTCGTCATCAGTAAGCGGCGATCCGCCCGCCGATGCCAGAGGCGGAGGTCACACCGGCGCCGCGGGTGGTAGATTCCTCGGCGCACGGGACCTCGGTCCCGCTGCCTCCCGAGCGGGAGTAACTCAGTTGGCAGAGTGTCTGCTTCCCAAGCAGAATGTCGCGGGTTCGAATCCCGTCTCCCGCTCCACCCCGCCCTCCCGACGGGAACCCACCATCTAGCGATGTCGCTAGATCGCACCATGTCCGGCGCCCTGCCACCCCGTCGTGGACTGGCCCGGCGAGCCCGGGATCGAGCCGACGAGCGCGGAGCCGGAGGCCCCGGGGAGTGTGGCAGCCGCCCCCTGCGTGCCGCCTAGCAGGGCGGCAGGTTCTCCAAGTTGTCGTCCTTCTGGTTGTCCGCCCGCGTCGTGATGTACGGCGCGGCGATGCAGCGCGGGGCCGGGCAGTAGTTGATCGGCCGGATGACGGCTGTCGAGCCGCTTGCCGAACGAGTTGTCCAGACGTTGCCTCGCGCGATGCTGTCCACGACCTCGCGCCGGGTGTAGTGGGTGCCATCGACGGTGCAGACCCCCTCGATGTGGCGATGGGAACCGTCGGACGACGACTCCTTGCGAACCTTCGTGACCGTAGGCACTGGGGGCACCCCGATGCTCTGGACGGCCCGCCCGGGACGATCCCGACCGGCACCGCCACGATCATGCTGTCATGGCCCCGTGACAGCTCGGCTGTCACCACAGATCGCCAGGCGGCGCCGTGCTCAGGCCGCCCGGAGTGCTTCGCGGCCGAGCTGACCGCTGATGGCGCTCATTGGGGGGCGCCGCTCGGTAGACTCCCCGGAAGATGCGTCGCTTGCGCATGCTCCTTGGAGAGGATCGCGTCAATTGGCTGCTAGCCGCGGGAGAACTCGTCGCTGGCGGCGTAGGCGTGTTGGGGACCAATCAGGTTCGGCCCGAGGCCAACGCGGGCCTATACGTGTGGCTGCTCTACTGGGCAGTCGTGCTTGCGTCGGCGCTGCTGGTGCTGCATGCGCTCCTCTCGATCCTCGTGCTCGCGTACGAACGCTGGCGGGTCTTGTGGGAGAGCCGGACGCGCGTTCGGTTCCAGAGGCCGATCTACCTCGCGCCTGCGCGCAAAGACGAGGCAGAGACACGGCCCACGGCGGTTGTGGCGGCCCAGACGACACCGGCCGACCTGCAACCTGTCAAGCCTGCCGCGGAGCGGGTGTTCGTAGATGTGGCACCCGACTACCTGTGGGGCTTGTACGACGGCCGAATGGCCGTTCAAGGCGACGCCTTGGTGCAGCCGTACCTCGGAAAGTGGCTCAAGTTCAACGGGGATGTCAACGACATTCAGTCGAAATCTCGGGGCGAACTGACGCTCGTCCCGAGGCGGGTCCCCGGATGGGGCTCCAAAATGATGATGCTGCACTTCGATGCCAACTGGCGTGACAGGGTGCAGGCTCTCCCTCGTGATGCTCCGTTCTTTGCAGTCGGCCAAATCGCACGCGTCACAGGCGAGTGGGTCAGCCTTGAGCACTGTGAACTGGTCACTCCGCCCGTCGCTACGGCACCTGCGACCGAACTCCTGAAACCGCTCCCCGCACATCGCGACATGCCTGCCGACGAGTGGGGCAGCGAACGGTTCCCCTTCCGGCTCAGATTGTGGCAGGCGGGACCGAGCGCGGTCCATCTGCGCGTGTTGAACGACGGGCCGACAGCCCGCTTCAAGGCCGACGTGTTGTCAGTGACGAGTCCGCATTTCGACAGAGAGACCGAGGCGACCGACTGGCCTTGGCCGATCAGGTGGGGCAGCAACGAGGGAGAGGAAGTCAAGATCATCGAGGCGGCGAGCCGCGCTGACCTGTCCCTTGTCCTGTTCGATGAGCGTGGGGCCATACGACAGGTGACCAACCGTGGGGGCTACGCGTTCATCTTCCATGCGCCGAAGGGAGACCATCGCGTCCGGGGAAGACTCGGCGTGAGAGACCTCGATGAGCTGAAGACGGAACGACTGACCATTGCGCTTGCGGTAACTCGCCTTGGCGACCCCGAGTACGAAGTACGCGTGCGCGTTTGTTTCACCGCCGGCACTCACGCTCGGTTCTGCGAGCGCGAGCATGAGACGACAGGTCAGTCGTGGACGAAGGTGGACCCTCCGGGCTAGGCCGAGTCTGCCACGGCACCTACTGCCGGGTTACGATCCTCGATAGGAGGAGCAATGACCGGGGCGACGGTCTGCCCGGTTTCAACTAGACGGTGAGTTCACGCTCGTTACAGTAGAGCACGTGTCCATTCCGACACATTGCTTCCCAAGCGGAATGTCGCGGGTTCGAATCCCGTCTCCCGCTCCACCTCCTCGCTCACGAAGCCTGAGCCCGGCGCCGAACGATGCCCCGCGAGACGACGAATCCCGCAGAGGCCTTGAGCACCCGGTTGATCAGCAAGCCGGCCGGGCGGTGACCTCCATGAGGCCCAGGACCTAACCAGCCCGGACGAAGCGCTACGAGCGTCGCCCGGGCCGCGATTGTGCCCGTATAGCTTGGGCTAGCCTCGAACCGGCGCCCCGTGGCCTGGCAGCAGCAGTTGCGGCTGGAGCGAGCGAATCGTCGCCGCGGACGCCAGCGCCTGTTCGGGATCGAGGCTCAGCCCGGGGTCGGGTTGCCGAAGGTGGCCGCGCCGGTCGCCGAGCAGCGCATCGCCGGAGAACACGACGCCGTCTGCCCGGCGCAGGGCGATGCTGCCCGCCGTGTGGCCCGGGACGTGGATGACCTCGAGGCCGCCGATGGCATCGCCGGTCCGGAGCGTGACATCGGCGACCAGGGGAGCGACCCGGAAGACCCGGAGCAGCAGGCCCATGGTCCGGCGGCCCTTCGCCGGCCGCTCGCGCCCCGCCAGGACCGGGGCATCGAGCTCGTGGATTGCGATGCGGGCGCCGGTCAGCCGCCGGAGCTCGGCGGCGCTGCCCATGTGGTCCGGGTGCCAGTGGGTGAGGACGATGTGCCGCACGTCGCTCGGCCGATGGCCGAGCCGGGTGACCGACGACAGGATCCGCGAGGCGTTGCCTGGCATGCCGGTGTCGACCAGGAGGACGCCTGCATCGAGCGGCACGACGTAGGCATTGCCGATCCGCGTCCCTTCGACCCGCTCGATGCCGTCCGCGACCCTCACGGACGCCAGTGTCGCATCCCTCGCGGTCCCGATCGGTCAGTAATCGAGAAGCCATCGCGGCGGACGGTCGCCTAGCATCGGGGTCCACCCAGACACCCCGCAGCGAGGAACCCCACCATGACCGACACCCAGAAGTCCGCCAAGGGCACGACCCGCGGAGCGTCCGCGGGACTCACGGCCGAGGAGCGAGCCGCGCTGCGGGAGACCGTCCAGGAGCGGAAGGGCAAGGGGGAAGGCGAAGCCGCCGTGCTCGCGAAGATCGCGGAGATGCCGGAGTCGGACCGCGTCATGGCCGAGCGGATCCACGCGATCGTCAAGGCCAGCGCGCCGTCGCTGTCGCCCAAGACGTGGTACGGGATGCCCGCGTATGCCAACGCGGCCGGCAAGATCGTGTGCTTCTTCCAGGCCGCGGACAAGTTCAAGGCGCGGTATGCGACGCTCGGCTTCGACCAGGCCGCGAACCTGGACGACGGCAACATGTGGCCCACGTCCTGGGCGCTGACGAAGCTGACCGCCGCCGACGAGGCCCGGATCGTGGCGCTCGTGACCCAGGCGGTGAGCTGAGGTCCGAACCCGCGGGGCGCCCCGGACCGCGTCGCCACGACGTCCGCAGCCGGCCCCTCGGTGGGGTCGGCCGGCGGCGTTGACGCCGGTGAGATCCTCCCGCGACGTCGGCGCCGACCGGCCCTACGCCGTCGCGCGGTTGAACGCGCGCGACGCGATGGACACCGACAGCAACGCGCACGCGCCGGTCGTGACCAGGCCCGTGACCACGTCCGGGGACGTGAACTGGGCGTTGAACAGCGCCCGGATCGCGAGCGTGGCGTGGTACAGCGGGTTGAACGACGCGATCGTGCGCAGCCAGTCGGGCGCCAGCGACATCGGCAGCATGATCCCGGACAGCAGCAGCAGCGGCAGGGCGATCGCCTGGGTCAGCGGCGCCAGCGCGTCCTCGCTCCCGATCGCGAGGGCCATGGCGTAGGACACGGGCCCCAGGACGAGGCCGATGAGCGCGAGCAGGCCGAACGCAACGACGACGCCGAGGGGGTCGATGGTCAGCCCGAACGGCACCGCGAGCACCACGAGCACGAGGCCCTGGAACAGGAACACCACGACGTCGCGCAGGGTCCGCCCCAGCACGGCCGCGGTCCGGCTCATCGGGGTCACGCGCATCCGCTCCACGACGCCGTTGCGCATCTCGTCGATGAACCCGAAGCCCACGAAGGTGGACCCGAACAGGGCGGTCATCACGAGCAGCCCGGGCACGAACACGTTGAACGCTCCGCCGGCCGGGAAGCCGGGCATGGTCGCGAGGCTGTTGAGCAGGGGGCCGAACAGCAGCAGGTAGACGAACGGCTGCACGACGCCGGCGATCAGCCAGGCCGGCTGGCGGAGGGTGAGGCCGATCGAGCGGCGGAAGACGAGCCAGGTGTCGTGGAATAGGCGCATCACGGGAGTCCTTTCGGGATTCGGGGTCGAAGGGGGTCGAAGGGGGTCGGTCAGGGGGTCGAAGGGCGGGCCGGTCAGGCGGCGGTGTCGCGCAGCGAGCGTCCGGTCTGGCGGAGGAACACGTCGTCGAGGCTGGGCCGGTGGAGGGCGAGGGTCTGCGGCGCGAGGCCCTGGCCGTCGAGGATCCGCAGGACGAGCGGCAGGCTCGCCTCGCCGTCGTCGACGTACAGGCGCACGGTGCCGTCGGCGTGGCCCGCCTCGCGGACGAACGGCTGGGCGGCCATCAGCCGCGACACGAGCTCGCCGTTGCCGTCGACGCCGATCGTGACGACGTCGCCCGCGACCGCGCGCTTGAGCTCGGGCGCGGTGCCCTCAGCCACGATGCGGCCGTGGTCGATGATCGCGAGCCGGTCGCACAGGGCGTCCGCCTCGTCGAGGTAGTGGGTGGTCAGGAACACGGTCGTGCCGGCCTCGCGCAGGCGGCGGATCTCGTCCCACATCCGGGCGCGGGCCTGGGGGTCGAGGCCGGTCGTCGGCTCGTCGAGGAACAGCAGCCCGGGGCGGTGGACCATGCCGATGGCGACGTCGAGGCGGCGGCGCATGCCACCCGAGTAGCCGCCCGTGGGGCGGTCGGCGGCGTCCGCGAGCTCGAAGGCGTCGAGCAGCTGGTCGGCGCGCTGGTGGGATGCCGTGCCCGACAGCCCGAACAGGCGGCCCTGCATGACGAGCTCGCCGCGGCCGCTCATCCGCGGGTCCGACGCGCCGCCCTGGGCGACGTAGCCGATCCGCCGGCGGACCTGCTCGGGCTCGTGGGCGACGTCGAAGCCCATCACGCGCGCGACGCCGTCGGACGGCAGCAGGAGCGTGGCCAGGATCCGGAGGGTGGTGGTCTTGCCGGCGCCATTGGGGCCGAGGAAGCCGAAGATCGACCCCTCGTCGACCCGCAGGTCCACGCCGGCGACGGCCTCGATCTCCGCCTGCTTGCCAAACGTCCGGCGCAGCCCTTCGGTCTCGATGACGGGCTGGGCACGGTTCTCGTGCATGGTGTCCTCCTGGTGCGGTAGCCTTGCGGCTGTCAATCGGCTGCGCTAGCATGTCTCTGCGCTGTGCAGATACTAGCCTGACGAGGTGCATCCGTGTCAAGCCCCGAAATCCAACGAGACGCGCTGCGGGCGGCGATCCTCCGCGCGACCGCCGACCTGGCCAGCAGCCGGACCGCCTACGGCGAGGGCATCGCGGCCCGCGTGGGCCTGGCCGCGACCGACGTGGAGGTCCTCCGCCTCCTCGGCGCCGAGGGCGCGATGACGGTGGGCCGCCTGGGCGAGCTCACGGGCCTCACGACCGGCGCCACGACCCGGATGGTGGACCGGCTCGAGCAGGCCGGGTTCGTGCGCCGGGTCGCGGACCCGGCGGACCGCCGGCGGGTCAAGGTGGCGCTGGCGGGCGACCGCGCCACGCCCGTGCTCCGCGCCTACGACCCCGTGGACGACGCCGCCCGCGCGGCGCTCGACGGGCTCGACGACGGCGCGCTGGCCGCCCTCCACGACTACCTCGTGGCCTGCGTCGACGCGTACCGGGCGGGACCCTCCCCCGCCGGGTCGGGCGCACGGGACGCGGGCGCGGCGGCGGTGGCGGGATCGGTCGCCCCGGTCGCGTCCGCCACGGCCGGGCGGCTGGTGTTCGTGACCGGCGCGCCCAGTGTCAGGATTGGCGGCGGCGTGGACCTCGGTGCCGAGCTGTACCGGGCCCGGTTCACGGGCGCGACCCCGAGCGCGCGGGTGCGCGACGGCGTCGTGACGATCCGCTATCCCCGCTTCGCCTGGTTCGACTGGCGGGCGCGCGTGGGCGACCAGTGGCTCAACGCCTCGGCCCACTGGAAGCGCCACACGAGCGACCTCGTCCTCAACGCTACGCTCCCCTGGTCCGTGGAGCTACGCGGCGGGGCGACGGCGCTCGACGCGGACCTGGGCGCGGTCACCCTCACGGCGCTCACGCTGGCCGGGGGCGCGGGCTCCGTGTCGCTCACCCTGGGCCGACCGTCCGGCGTGGTGCGGGTGCGGCTCGCGGGCGGGTTCGGCGACATCATGGTCGTCCGCCCCGCGGGCGTCCCCGTCGTCCTGTCGGTCAAGGGCGGCTACCGCAAGGCGACGCTCGACGGCACCGCGGCCTGGAGCCCCGGTCGCATCGCCACCGCGGGCGCGGAGACCGCCCCCGACCGGTTCGAGATCGAGATCGCCGGCGGCGCGAACCGGGTCACCGTCCGGGGCGCATAGGGGTCCCGTCGCCCGCGCGAGCCGGGCCGCGGGCGGCTGGCAGCCTGCGCCGGCGCGTTCAGCCTCGCGGCCGGAATCCACCCCTGTTCGTGATTACCCCCTGCGCATCGGTCGACCACCGCAGTGGCGTGTGGCAGATCCGGCGGCGGCGTGGGGGTGGCGGCAGGGGCCGACTTCGGCATTGGCGGCGGCGTGCGGCGATGGCGGCTGGGGCGATGGCGGCTGCGTGCGGCGACGGCGGCTGCGTGCGGCGACGGCGGCTGCGGCAGTGGCGGCTCCGCCCCGCCCGCGGTCTCACCCCCGGCTGGCGATGCGCGGAGGGTAATCACGAACGCAGGTGACTTTGCGAGCGCGATGCGCGGATCGGCGGGCTCAGGCCGTTGTGCCCAGCACCTCGCGCACCAGCGCGGCCGCGAGCCACGACTCGTAGGCGTCCGGCGTCCAGCCGTGGATGTCCACGAGCTCGGCGTAGAGGTCGTACAGGGTGAGCGCGTGGACCAGCGCGACCGAGCGCTCGACGTCGATCCCGGGCCGCAGGTCGTCCTCGATCGCCCGGGTGAACCGCGCGATGCCGCGCCAGCGCGCGGCCACGGCCTCGGCCACGCCGGCCCGGATGGCGGCATCGGCCATCGCCGCGTCCTCGTTGATCGCCACGATGTCGCCGGTGAGCTCCCAGCGCAGCCGGATCGAGCGCGCGAACAGCGCCAGGCGGCGCTCGGCGGACGGCTCGGCCATCGCGGCCTCGAACGACGCCCCCGCCTCGGGCTGCGAGACGACACCCTCGCGGAGCGCGCCCAGGATCCCCGCCTTCGACCCGTACACCGCGTACACGGTCTGGACCGCCACGCCCGCCTCGGCGGCGACGGCCCGCAGGGTGGTCGCGGCGTACCCGTCGCGCCGGAACAGGCGGCGGGCCGCGTCGGCGATCCGGCGCCGGGTCACCGCGGCACGTTCGTCGCGGAGCGTGGGGCGGCGCGCGCTGGGGGCCTTGACATCCCGCATGTCGGTAGAGTATCACTCTATCTAAATAGAGCAGAGCTCTATCGAAAGGAGCGTCCCACGATGTCCGACCCGCTCGCCGACCGCTGCCGCCGGCTGATCGAGGTGGGGTTCGGGCAGGGTGACCTGTCCGTCCTCGACGACCTGATGACCGACGACATCGTCGAGCACCAGCGCGGCAACCCGTCCGGCCGCGACGGCGCGAAGGCGATCGTCCGCACGCTCCACCGCTGGATGTCCGACTTCTCGCTCACGGTTCAGGACCTCGCCGTGTCGGGCGACGTCGTCTGGACGCGCAACGTCGCGCGCGGCGTCAACACCGGGTCCGTGATGGGCCACGCCGCGAGCGGGACGTTGGTCGAGGTCGACGTGATCGACATCCTCCGCTTCGCCGACGGCCGGGCCGTCGAGCACTGGGGCATCGCGGACCAGCTGGGCCTGCTGATCCAGGTCGGGGCCCTGCCGGCGCCGGGGCGGCCGGCCGGCGGCTGATCGGGGCGTCCCGCGGTCACAACCCGCCGTCGTCAGGCCGCCGGGATGACCTCGAAGCCCTCGGCGGCGAAGTCGGGGTCGAACGTGAACGCCCGCCGGACGCCGTGTCGGCGCATGACGATGAAGCTCGTCCGGTCCACGAGCGAGACGCTCCGGCGGCCCGCGAGCAGCGCCTCGCGGGCCTCGACGTGGAGCGCGTCGTCCACCCAGGCGATCGCGAACAGCGGCAGCAGGTCATCGACGAACCGCCGGAGCACCTCGAGCCCGAGCCGGCGCTGGACGAGGGCGGTCACCTCCACCACGACGTACTCGTGGGTGAGCAGGCCGTCGTCGGTATCACGCAGCCCGAGCAGGGTCTCCCGGGCGGCGGCGTGGTTCGGGTCCTGGTCGTCGAGGACGGCGTAGATGGCGGCCGTGTCGACGAAGATCACGACGCGTACGTCTCGTCGAGATACCTGTCGTGCTCCTCGGACACGTTCGCCCCGTCCCCGTGCCCCGAGCCGATCGCCGACACCGCCCGCTCCCAGCGCTCGTCACGGGTGGGTGGCGCCAGGACGCTGCCGTACGCCTGGTCCACCGCCTCGCGGATCAGGTGGGCCATCGACACGCCGCGTTCGCGCGCCAGGCGACGCAACCGGTCGGCCTGGTCCGGCTCGAGCGAGATCTGCGTTCGTTCCACGGCCTAATGATATCACCACGGCCGAGTGATGTAAGCGGCTCGTCCGGCGGTGAGGACCCGGTACGCTCGCAGCGTCATGACCCACGAGTACGTGATCGGGCTGCGGGGCGTGGTCCTGGGCGCGGTGCCGGACGCCGGAACGCCGGCCGGGCCGAGTCCGACGGCGGTGGCCTGGGCGGCGGACCGAATGCTCGCCGTGGGCACGGACGATGAGGTGCGGGGGATCTCGCGGGGCGACTCCACGTTCCTCGACCTGGCCGGCTGCGCGGTCATGCCGCTCCCCTCGGACGTGGTGGCCGCCGAGCGGCTGGTGCGCGCCGCGGTCGCCCGAGGCCGGCCGTTCGACCCCGTCCGGCTGCTGGCCGACGCCGGGCTGCTGGCCGCCGATGCCACCATCGAGGTGGGTGCGCCGGCCGATCTCGCGTTCTGGACCGCAGACCCGGCGACCGTGCCGGCCTCGGACGCCGCGACGGTCGGGGTCATCGCCGTCCTCCGGGCGGGTCACTTCACCGACGGCGACGAGCACGTCGGGCCGTTCGCGAGGCTGCCGGGATCCTGATCCTCAGGACAGCGCCGGGAGTCGCACCCGGATCGTCGTCCCGTGGCCGGGGACCCCGTCGCTCTCCGCGGTGATCGTCCCGCCGTGGGCCGCCACGAGGTCCCGTGCGATCGTCAGCCCCAGGCCGCTGCCGCCGGCGTCCGCGCGACGCTCGACGCGGTCGACGGGCTCGACGCGGTCGACGGGCTCGAGGCGGTCGAGGCGCCCAGAGCGCTCGAAGCGCTCGAACACGCGGTCGAGGTCGGCGGGCGCGATCCCCTCGCCCGTGTCGACGACGGTGAGCTCCACCCACGGACCGCTCACGGTCGCGGCCAGCCGAATCGAGCCGCCCACCGGGGTGTGGCGGAGGGCGTTGACGACGAGGTTCGCGAGCACCTCGCGGATCCGCACCGGGTCGACATCGAGCCCGATCGCCGGCCCGTCGGCCACCGCCAGCTCCACGCCGGCCTCGCGGGCGGCCGCCGCGTGCCCGGCCACGACGTCGGCGAGCAGGCGCCGCGCGTCGGCCTCCTCGCGGTGCAGCGGCAGCGCGCCGGCCTCGGCCAGCGACAGCGTGCGGAGGTCGTCAAGCAGGCGGCCCATGACCGCGGTCTCGGCGAGGATCGGGGCGAGGTGGGCGTCGTCGCGGGGGTGGACGCCGTCGAGCATCGCCTCCACGTTGCCCGAGATGACCTGGAGCGGCGTGCGCAGCTCGTGGGTGACGTCCGCGAGCAGCGCCTGGCGCTCGGTCCGTGACCGGTCGAGGCGGTCCGCCATCGCGTTGAACGATGCCCCCAGGCGCCGGACCGCGCCCGGCCCGCCGAGCTCCACGCGGACGCCGGGCTCGCCATCGGCGAGGCGCTCGGTGGCGGCGGCGATGGACGCCAGGGGCCGGACCGACCGACCGAGCACCCGGCCGACCACGGTGATCGCGACGACGATGACGACCAGCACGGCCAGCGCGGTCGGTGCCGAGACGGCACTCCCCGGCGAGACGACACCGAGCAGGGTGCCGGCCAGCCACGTCGCAAGCGCCGTGATCACCGCCACGAACAGGACGAGCGTCACGACCAGGCAGCCCACGAACCCGGTCGCCTGGCGGGGCCCGGGCATCCCCCGCCGGCCGCGGTGCCAGCCGCCGCGCTGCCAGCCGCCGCGCCGCCACGGGCCGCCCGGCGGGTCCTCGCGCCCGGGCGTCGGTTGCCATCGCCCGGTCATCGGCGCGGCCTCACGGCCCGGGCTCGGCGAGCGCGTAGCCGACGCCGTGGACGGTCAGCACGTACCTCGGCTCGGCCGGGTCCGGCTCGAGCTTGCGGCGCAGGTTCTTGACGTGGCCGTCGATCGCCCGCTCGTAGGTCTCGAGGCTGAACCCGCGCACCGCATCGAGCAGCTGGCCCCGGGTGAACACGCGGCCGGGCTCGCGGGCGAGGACCGCGAGCAGCTCGAACTCGGTGGGGGTGAGCCGGACCGGCCGTCCCGCGACGGTCACGCGGTGCCGCCCGAGGTCGACGTCCAGGTCGCCTACCACGAGGCGCTCCCTCGGCCGTGCCGCGGCCTCCGCCCGGCGCAGGATCGCGCGCACCCGGGCGACCAGCTCGCGCGGGCTGAACGGCTTGACCACGTAGTCGTCCGCGCCCAGCTCCAGGCCGGCGACCCGGTCCGTCTCGTCGCCCCGCGCGGTGAGGACGACGATGGGGATCCCGGCGTCGCGGCGGAGCGCGCGGATGACGTCGAGGCCGTCGACGCCGGGCAGCCCGAGGTCGAGGACGATGGCGTCCGGGCGGCGGGTCCGCGCGAGGGCCAGCCCGGCACGGCCGTCCGAGGCGGCGAGGACGGCGAAACCGGCGTGCTCGAGGTAGTCGCGGACGAGCGCGGCGATCTGCGGCTCGTCCTCGACGACGAGGATGGTGCGCATGGGGCTCCGGGCAGGTGACGACGCCGGGCGAGGATACCCGCCCGGCGTCGCGTTCGGTTGGGTCGTGGCCGGGTCAGCCGGCCGG
The DNA here is from genome assembly GCA_040755495.1 of Chloroflexota bacterium. Lineage (GTDB taxonomy): Bacteria > Chloroflexota > Limnocylindria > Limnocylindrales > CSP1-4 > CAIXZV01. The sequence continues at coordinate 14,735 of JBFMAT010000001.1, read as the reverse complement.
CGTGCCCGGGTCCGTGCCGCCGCCCGCCGCACCGCCACTGCCCGGCCCGGTGCCGCCGCCCGCCGTACCGCCACTGCGCGCGTCGTCGGCGTGGAGGCTGCGGTGGACGTCGGCGATCCAGCGGCGCCGCGGGTCACTGGGGTCGCCGGACCCGCCGGGGCTCATCGGACCCATCGGGCCGCCCCAGGGGCCGGCACCGTGCCACGGGCCGGCGCCGTGCCACGGCCGGCGGCGGCCGGCGAATGCGAAGAACAGGAAGCCGAGGAACAGGAGGAAGAACAGGAACCCGAACCCCGGGAAGCCGCCGGTCACGACGACCGTGGCGCCCGTGGCGGCGGCGTTCGAGGCCAGGCCGGCCTGGTAGCCGACGAGCCCCGCGGCGACCGCGACGAGGGCGAGGAACAGGATCCCGATGAACCCGTAGCGCATGTGGTGATGCTCCGTGTGCGATGGCCCGGACGCCGGGCCGGTGCTTGACGGGTCGAAGCCTCGCAGCGCGATGTGCGGATTCCGTGTGGGCGCCGTGGCGGTTCGATGCCGGCACGGCCCGGCTGCGGCGCGTCGTCTCGCACGACCTTGTCACGCATCTGCGACGCCGGTGGGGCTGACGTTGGTCGGCCGCTCGACCCTGCGGCGTGATGGTGACCCGGCCGGCAGCACCGCCGGCGATCGGAGGACGTGCCATGCCGCAGAAGACGTGGATTGACAAGCGCGAACGCCAGTACGAGCACATCAAGGACAGCTACGAGGAGCGCGGCCGGAGCGAGGGCAAGGCCGAGGAGCTGGCCGCCCGAACCGTCAACAAGGAGCGGCGCGAGGCGGGCGAGACGAAGGCGCAGCGGTCGCGCCGCGGGAGTGACCGCTCGTGACCGCGATCGGCTACGCGCTCTCGAGCGAGGAGCACGGCCCCGCGGACCTCGTCCGGCACGCCGCGCTGGCCGAATCGGCCGGCTTCTCGTTCGCCCTCGTGTCCGATCACTTCCACCCGTGGATCGAGCGTCACCCGCACAGCCCGTTCGTGTGGGGGGTGCTGGGCGCGATCGCCCAGGCAACGGACCGGCTGGTTGTCGGGACGGGCGTGACCTGCCCCACGATGCGCATCCACCCCGCGATCGTCGCCCACGCCGCGGCGACCGCCGCGTGCCTGATGCCGGGCCGCTTCTTCCTCGGCGTCGGGACGGGCGAGAACCTCAACGAGCACGTGCTCGGCCAGCCCTGGCCCGAGTGGGATGTTCGCGCCGAGATGCTGGAGGAGGCCGTCGAGGTCATCCGCGGGCTGTGGCGTGGCGAGGTGACCAGCCACCGCGGGCGACACTTCACGGTCCAGAACGCCCGGCTGTTCACGCTCCCCGACGAGCCGCCGCCGATCCACGTCGCCGCCGGTGGCCCGAAGATGGCCGAGATGGCTGGGCGGATCGGCGATGGGCTGATCGCCACGGGACCGGACCCCGCGCTGCTCAATGCGTATCGCGCGGGAGGCGGCGACGGGCCGCGGTTCGGCCAGGTCACCCTGTCGTGGGCGCCCTCGGAGCGCGAGGCGCGCCAGGTGGCGCACGAGTGGTGGCCGACGGCGGCCCTCCCGGGCGAGGTGACCCAAGAGCTGCCGAACCCCGCCCAGTTCACCGACCTCGTGCGCGTCGTGACCGAGGACCAGGTGGCCGAGGCGATCTCGTGCGGCCCCGACCCGGAGACCCACCTGGCGAAGATCCGCGAGTACGTCGACGCCGGCTTCGATCACGTGTACCTGCACCAGGTGGGGCCGGACCAGCGCGGGTTCATCGCGTTCGCGGAGCGGGAGCTGCTGCCGGCCCTCGCGTCGACCGCCGCGGCCGTCGGGGCGTAATCGCGGCCGGCGCGTGGCGGAGACGCCCGGCCCGATCGGACGCGGCTTTCCAAGCCGCGAATCCGATGCCCACGGTCGCGTCCGCGGCTTCGCACGCCGGAAGCGTCGCGCGGAAGGCCCCACGGCCGGCGCTGGATGGTCGCATCCCGGCCTGCCAGGCAGGAGGCGTGGGTCAGGGGTCCCGAATCGCGGCATGGGAAGCCGGAGCTCGGGTTCGGGAGTCGGGCCGCGTGTCGCGCCGTCGCCCGGTGTTCGCTGAGCGCGACATCGCGAGGTCGCGTCGCGGCCGGGCCGGCCCCCTCAGCGGGCCGGCATCGCGGCGTCGGTGCGGTCGATGTCGTCCAGCAGCCGGACCGTGGATTCCACGACCACCTGCAGGTAGCGCTCGCCGAACTCGGGCGTCGCCTGGCGCGCATCGCCCCAGGTCCCCGAGTGCGTCGCGCGGTGCACGGAGCCCGGCGCCGAGAAGAAGAACGCCGTGTGCACGGGCGCCGGGTTGGTCACGTCCGGGAACGGCGGCATCTCCGCGTTCGCCCGCTCCATGTCCACGAGTGACGCATCGATCGCGAGCACCGCCGCCGTCTCGCCGCGGTTGGCGTGCAGGCCGTTGGACGGGTCGAAGAACTCGGCCGCCTCGGCAGGGGTCATGCCGTCCCAGTAGTTGACGGGGAACGCGCGGACCCCGGCGGGCAGCCGCTCGGCCGCGGTGGCGCAGGCGTAGGCGATGGCGTAGGTGTTGTCGTAGTGGCCGTTGAGGAACACGATCTTCCGGAACCCGATCGCCGCCAGCGAGACGCAGAGGTCCTCGATCAGGGCCATGAACGTCGGGATCCGGACGTGGACGACGCCCGTGAACCCCACGTGCGGGTACGAGAGCGCGTAGCTGATCGACGGCGCGACCACCGCGTCCACCCGCGGGGCGATGCGTCGGGCGACCTCGACCGGGATCAGCACGTCGGTCGCGAGCGGCGCGTGGGGGCCGTGCTGCTCGGTGGAGCCCACCGGCACGATGACCGTCCGGCTGCGGGCGAGGAACGCCTCGACCTCGGGGTCGGTCATCTCGCCCAGGAACACCGTGGGGGGCTTCATCGGTGTGCGCTCCTCTCCGCCTCAGGCGATCGTGGTGGTCAGTTCGCCGATCTGCTCGACCCAGACGGTGACGACGTCGCCCGCCTGGAGATGCCGCTCCGGTCCCAGGGGCCCGGCCAGGCGAGACGGCGTGCCGGTCGCGATGAGGTCGCCGGGCCGCAGCGTTACGTGGTGGCTGAGGTACGAGACCACCTCCGCGATCGAGAACCGCATCGCGTCGGTCGTGTCCTCCTGGATCGCCGTGCCGTTGATGGTGCAGCCCAGGCGCAGGCCGGCGGGATCCAGCTCGTCCGCGGTGACGACCCAGGGGCCCGCCGGGCAGAAGCCGGGCATCGACTTGCCGATCAGCCACTGGTCGCCGTCCAGCCACGGGTCGCGCGACGAGACGTCGTTGATGCACGTGTACCCGAACACGTGGCGCATGGCCTCGGCCGGCGAGACGGCGACGGCCTCCGTCCCGATCACGACGCCCAGCTCGACCTCCGCGTCCACGTTCGCGGTCAGCGATCGGTCCCAGGCCAGGACCTCGCCGTGTCCGGCGACCGACGACGCGGCCTTGCCGTACACCAGCGGCCGCTCCGGGCGGTCGTCGTCCGCGGCCGGCGGCAGGCCCGGCGGCCGGTAGTTGAGCCCGATCGTGTAGATCGCCCCGGGGTCCGGGACCGCCGGCCCCAGCCGGACGCCGGCCAGCGTCCGCCACGCCGCGGCGGGCTGCCCGTCCACCCACGCGCGGAGCTGCGCCAGCCCGTCCTCGCCGCGGGCGGCGATGTCGCGCACGCCGCGCACCCCGGCCGCGGTCAGCGGCAGCATCCGGCCCGCGGACACGACCGCGACCGACGTGCCCTCCTCGCCCAGGACCGTGGCCAGCCACATGGCGTCAGGCCGTCGCGCCCGGGTCCGCGAGCAGCGGCGCGACCGCCTCGCGCATCACCCCGGCCATGCCGGAGATCCCCGTCCAGCGCTCGAACGCGATCGCGGCCTGGGCGATCAGCATCTCGGACCCGTTGGCCGCCCGCAGGCCCCGGGCCCGGGCCGCCGTGAGGAGCGGGGTCTCGGGTGGGACGTAGACGAGGTCGAACACGGTCGCCCGCGCCGGCAGCGCCTCGACCGGGATCGTCGCACCCGGGTCCACCATGCCCACGGTCGTGGCGTTGACCGCGAGGTCCGCCGCCCCCAGCGCGTCCAGGAACGCGGCGTCGGCCAGGCCCGCGGCGGCGAGCGCCCCGGTGCCCACCCCCGCCAACCGCGCCGCCAGCGCCTCGGCCGCCGCGGGCGTCCGGTTGCCGATCGTCACCCGGCTCGCGCCCCCGTGGAGGCACGCGTACACGACCGCGTGCGCCGCCCCGCCCGCGCCCGCGACGACGACCGTGGTCCCGGCCAGCGGCCGGCCCATCGCGAGCTCCACGCCCGCGCGGAACCCCGGCGCATCGCTGTTGAAGCCCACCAGCCGGCCGTCGGGCGTCTTCGCGACGTTGTTCACGGCCCCGATCCGCGCGGCGTCCGCCTCCACCTCGTCCAGCAGCCCGGCGACGACCCGCTTGTACGGCGCCGTCACGCCGAGGCCGAGCCAGTCCGGCCCCCGGGCCGCCGCGACGGCCGCCGCGACCGCCTCGGGCTCCAGCTCCAGCAGCACGTAGCGCGCGTCGATGCCGGCCGCCGCGAACGCGGCGTCGTGCATCACCTGCGAGTGCCGGCGGCGGAGCGGCTTGCCCAGCAGCGCGACGCGCCGGGTCATGCGCGCCTCACCGCAACGCCGGCGCCAGCCGCCGCACCGGCCCGGCCGTGGGCGGGAACCGGAGCGCCGGGATGATCACGTCCACCCAGTCGCGGAGCTGGGCCGGGTCCGGCGTCATCGTGTGGAGCATGAAGTACTCCACGCCGGCGTCGATCCGGGCCTGGAGCGAGGCCACCACCTCGTCCGGCGTCCCGAACAGGTACACCGACTCGAGGTACTGCTCGCCCCGCTCGCTGCTCATCACCCGCAGGAACGTGCGGTGCTGCTCCTCGCGCGCCTTGACCGGATCGTCGGTGCGCACCAGGTGGAGGAAGTTCTCGTGCGCGACCACGTAGTCGCGCGGGTCCCGGCCGTGCTCGCGGAAGTACGCCTGGAGCTCGGTCCAGTCGCGGGCGATGTCCTGCGGCGGGCAGGTGGGCCGCGGGATCCAGCCGTCGGTGCGCATGGTCCGCGCCTTGACGGCCTCCACGAACCGCGGCAGGTCCGGCGACTTGGGATCGGCCAGCTGGGAGCCGCCGCCGGTCCAGATCTCGGGTCGCTGCGCCGTGCGGGGCTCGATGAACACGTCGTCCACCGAGTAGTAGCGGCCGTGGTAGGTGACGGTCTCGCCCTCGAGCAGCGGCAGCATGATGTCCAGCATCTCGTCGGTCCGCTTGCCGCGCTCGGACTTGTGCACGCCGACCGCGTCGTACTCGGCGTCGTTCCAGCCCACGCCGGCGCCCAGGATCACCCGGTTGTCGGACAGGAACTGGAGGGTGGCCAGCTCCTTGGCCAGGATGACCGGGTTGCGCAGCGGCATGATCAGGATGGACGTCCCCAGCCGGACCCGCTCCGTGACCCCGGCGGCGACGCCGAGCGCCATCAGCGGCTCGAGCCAGTTCACCGAGTAGAACCGGCGGGCGGCGAGCAGGTGGTCCGTGATCCACAGCGAGTCGAAGCCCAGCTCTTCCACGGTCCGCGCGAACGCCTTGATGCCGCGCGCGCGCTCGGCGCCGTCGCCCTCCCAGATGTAGGAGGGCAGGAACACGCCGAACCGGCCGACGTCACTCATGGGCGGGGGTCCTCCGTGCGGGCGGGCCTCATCGGCCGCGGTACTGCGGGTCGCGCTTGGCGAAGAAGGCCGCCGCCCCCTCCGCCAGGTCGTCGGTGGCGAAGATCCGGACCGATGCCTCGAGCTCGGCGGCGAGGCCGGCCTCGAGCGGCGTGTCGGCGGCGGCGGCGACGAGGCGCTTGGCCTCCCGGACGGCGAGCGGGCCGCGGGTGGCGATCTCCTCGCCGATCGCCCGGGCGGCCGCCAGCGCCTCGCCCGCCGGCACGACCCGGTGGACGAGGCCGATCCGCTCCGCCTCGGCGGCGTCGAGCACGCGCCCGGTGAGGATCAGCTCCTTCGCCCGGGCCTCGCCCACGACCCGTGGCAGCCGCTGGGTGCCGCCGCTGCCGGGGATCACGGCCAGGCGCACCTCGGGCAGGCCCAGCTTCGCGCGCTCGGAGGCCACCCGCAGGTCGCAGCACAGCGCGAGCTCGAGACCGCCGCCCAGGGCGTTGCCCTCGATCGCGGCGATGGTCGGCATCGGCAGGCGGGCCAGCCGCTGCCACGCCTGCTGCTCGAGCTCCAGGCGGCCCCGGCCGCCGGGTCCGCGCTGCGCCTCGAACTCGCCGACGTGGGAGCCGGCGCAGAACGCGCGCTCGCCGCGCCCGGACACGACCACCGCCCGGACCTCGCCCGCGGGGGCCGCCTCGAGCGTGGCCAGCGCCTCGTCCAGCTCCACGATGAGCTCGCGGGTGACGAGGTTGAGCGGCGGGTTGACGAGCTCGAGGTGGGCGACGGTGCCCAGCTCGAGCCCGACCAGGCCGCTCACGCCGCGGCTCCCGGGCCGCCCGCGGCGTTGCCGGGCGCGGTGCCGGGCGCGTCCGCTGCCGGCGCCCCCTCGTGCGCGGCGTGGGCGGCGGCGAACTCGGCCGCCAGGCCCATCGGCCCCGCCGCGTACAGCCGCCGGTCCATCTCGCGCAGGTCGCCGGCGACCCGCGGCCGGAAGCCCATCTGCCCGAGCACCTCGCGCTCCACGTCGATGCCCGGCGCGACCTCGATCAGCACCAGGCCGTCGTCGGCCAGCTCGAACACGGCCCGCTCGGTGATGTACCGGACCTGCTGGCCGCGCTCCCGGGCGAGGTGCCCGTTGAACGAGACCTCGCGGACGCGGGGCACGAACTTGTGGAGGCTGCCCTCGTGCGCGATCCGGACCCCGTCCGAGATCTCGATGTGCAGCCCCTGCGCGGTCAGGGTGCCGACGAAGTTGATCTTGCCCGTCCGGGCGCTGATGTTCGGGAAGCCGCCCGGGCCGCGTACCCGGCCTTCGAACGCGTGGACGTTGACGTTGCCCGCGGCGTCGACCTCCGCGAACGAGAGGCTGGCTACGTCGAGGCCGCCCCCGTCGTAGAACCCGAACATGTCGGGCTGGTCGATCATCGCCTGGTAGTTGAACCCGGCCCCGCCCTCATTGCCGGCCACCGGCACGCCGCCGAAGATCCCCTGCTCCACGGTCAGCACCAGCTGGTCCGTGATCCCCTCCTCCCAGGCCACCCGGCCGATGAGCTGGCTGATCCCGAAGCCGAGGTTGCAGACGGCGCCCCTGGGGAACTCGAGCAGCGACCGGCGGGCGATGATCTTGCGCACGTCGAGCGGCGGCGGCGGCTCGGCGGTGACCGGCTTGCGCAGCGCCCCCGCGTAGTACGGCGAGTCGTGGGTGATGTAGGTCTGCCACTGGTCGGGGTCCACGAACACGTAGTCCACCAGCGCCGCCGGCACCTTCACGTCGCGCAGCGGCAGGCTGCCGCGGCGGGCCAGCCGCCGGACCTGGGCGATCACGATCCCGCCGCTGTTGCGGGCGGCCATCGCCATCGACAGCATCTCGCCCTGGACGGCCTCGCCCTCCATCGTCAGGTTGCCGTCCTCGTCCGCGGTGGTGCCGCGGATGACCGCGACGTGGATCGGGAACGCGTGGTACAGCAGCCACTCGCGGCCGCGCAGGGTGACGACCTCGACCAGGTCCTCGGTGGTGACCTCGTTCTGCTTGCCGCCGGTCTGCCGCGGGTCGACGTACGTGCCGAGGCCCACGTGGGTGACCAGCCCCGGCCGTCCCGCCGCGATCTCGCGCATCAGCTGGCTGAGCACGCCCTGCGGGAAGGAGTAGGACTCCAGCTGGTTGGCCTCGACCAGCTCGCCGAGGCGCGGCTCGTTGCCGATGTTGGACCCGATCGTGCGCTTCTGGAGCCCGGGCAGCCCGAGCTGCGAGAAGCCGCGGTCCGCGAAGTCGCCGATGCCCACGATCCGGACCGTCGTGAGGTCGCGCGGCCGGCCCTCGGCGCGGTACACGGCGGCGAGCTCGTCGATGAACCGCTGCGGGACCGCGTGGCCGGCTCCCGAGCCGCCGATCAGCAGCGTGCTGCCGTCGGGGACGAGACCCACCGCCTCGCGCACGTCGATCACCCTGGTCACGGCATGTAGCCCCCGGCGTTGGGATTGAGGGTCTGGCCCAGGAACAGGGCCGAGGCATCGGAGAGCAGGAAGATCACCGCGTCGGCGACCTCGTCGGCGCGGCCGAAGCGGCCGAGCGGCATGTCGGCGAGGCGGCGCCGGCCGGCGTCGGTGTCGGCCATGTCGGCGGTCATCTCGGTGAGCGTGAAGCCCGGCGCCACGGCATTCACGCGGATGCCGAGCGGCCCGAACTCGCGGGCGAGCGAGCGCGTGAGCCCGATCAGCCCGGCCTTGGCCGCGCTGTAGGCCGCGGTCTCCGGGATCCCCATCTGCCCCAGGCGCGAGGCGATGTTGACGATTGTCCCGCCGCCCCGCTCCACCATCCCCGGCAGCGCCGACCGGCAGGTGTGGAAGGCGGCGGTGAGGTCCGTCGCGAGCACCCCGTGCCACTCCTCGGGCGTCAGGTCGAGGAACGGCCCGACCTGCGTCCGGCCGGCGTTGTTGACCAGGCCGTCGAGGCGCCCGAAGCGCTCGATGACGTCGGCCACCAGCCGCTCGGCCTCGGCGCCGTCCGCGAGGTCGGCCCCGAACGCCTCCCCGTCCGCGCCCGCGCCACGCACCCGGGCCAGCGTGGCCAGCGCCCCGTCGGCGGAGCGGTGGTAGTGCACCGCGACGGTGGCCCCGGCGGCCCCGGCCTTGGCGGCGATCTCCGCGCCGATGCCCCGGCTGCTGCCGGTGACCAGCACGACCCTGCCGGCCAGGGTCTCCCCCATCAGGCGAGACCCGCCGCGGCGAGCGCGGCCCGGATCGCCGCGGTCCCGTCCTCGGACACCGGCAGCAGCGGCGGCCGCATCACGGTGCTCTCGATCACGCCCAGCTCCCGGAGCGCGACCTTGGTCCGGGCGCGGTAGTCGCGGACCGGGGCGCCGTAGACGACCTCCTCGAGCGGCAGGATCCGCTCCCAGAGCGCGCGCGCCTCGTCCCAGCGGCCCTCGCGCGTGAGCCGGACCATCTCGACCTGAAGGCTGGTCGCCAGCGTCCCGAACCCGATCAGCGCGCCCTCGGCGCCCATCACGAACGACTCGAAGATGAAGTTGTCGTCGCCGGTGAGCAGGTCGATCGGGCGCTCGAGGCGCTCGATCATGCGCCGCGTCCGGAGGTACAGCAGCGCGTCGAACGAGGCCTCCTTGAGCGCCACGACGCTGTCGATGGCCGCGATCCGGCGCAGCGTCTCCTCGCCGAAGATCACGCCGCCCAGTGCGGGCTGGAGCTGGAACGCGATCAGCGGCAGGCCGCAGCCCCGGGCCACCGCCTCGTGGTACGCGACCGGGATCGCCGGGTCCAGGGGCGTGCCCTGGTAGGCCGGGATCGGGAACACGAGCAGGCCCTGCGCGCCGGCACCCTCCGCGCGCTTCGCCTCCTCCACGGCCTGGGCGGTGAACTGGGCCGACAGTCCCGCGACGACCGGGATGTCGCCCGCCTCGTCCACGGCCACGCGCAGCACGCGCTCCCGCTCCTCGGGCCACAGGTGGGGGCCCTCGCCGGTGTCCGCGTTGATCGCCAGCGCGACCGGGCCCTGGGGCAGCAGCCACCGGAGGTAGCGGCGGTAGGCGGGCTCGTCGAACCGGCCGTCCGCGTCGAACGTGACGATGCAGGCCGGGACGATGCCCCGGAGGTTGAGGCTCATCGGGCTCCTCTCGTGCGGGAGGTGGGCGGGGTCGTGGGCCGGGTCGTGGGCCGGGTCGCGGCCTGGGGCCGGGACGCGGGCAGGGGCTCCGCCGGCGGCGCACCGGTGGACTCGCGGAGCACGAGCCGGGTGGCCATCAGCTCGCCCGCCAGCGGCTCGCCCGCGAGCGCCCGGTCCGCGTGCGCGAACCCGCGACGCCCGAGCTCGCGGAGCGGCAGCCGCACGGTGGACAGGCTGGGCGCCGTCATGGCGGCCACCGAGATGTCGTCGAAGCCGGCGACCGAGACGTCGCGCGGGACCTCGAGCCCCAGCTCCGCGAGCCGCGCCAGCGCACCCAGCGCGAGCAGGTCGTTGGCGCAGCAGATCGCCGTGAACGCGGCCTCGCCGGCCAGCAGCGCGTCCACGCCCAGCGCGCCGGCCTCGCGGTCGAAGCCGGTCCGCACCACGAGCCGCTCGTCGACCGCGATTCCCGCCTCGGCGAGGCCGCGCCGGTAGCCCTCGAGGCGGGCGCGGGCGACGAACAGCGCCGCGGGCCCGGCGAGGAACGCGATCCGCCGATGGCCCAATGCCACCAGCGCCGCCACCATCGCGGCGATCCCCGCGGCGTTGTCCACGCTGACGTCGGGCTCGCCCATGGCGTGGGGCGAGAGGTGGACCACCGCGGCGCCCTCGGCGCGCATCGCCGCCAGGTGGCGGCCCATCTCGGCGTTGAGCTGCGGGTCGTCGAGCCCGCTGCCGGCGAAGATCACGGCCGCGGCGCGCATCGAGCGCAGCAGGCGCACGTACGAGCGCTCGCGCTCCGCGTCCCGCTCGGAGCTGCAGGTGATGACCAGGTAGCCGGCGGCGGTCGCCCCGTCCTCGACCCCCCGGACGACCTCGGCGAAGTACGGGTCGGTGATGTCGTGGACGATCACGCCGACCACCGGGATCCGGCGGTTGAGCAGGCCGCGCGCCAGCGCGTTGGGCACGTAGTCGAGCTCCCGGGCGGCCTCCAGCACACGCTCGCGGGTGGCGGCGCTGACCGGGTAGTCCGACGCCGAGACGACACGCGAGGCGGTGGCGGTGGACACGCCCGCCAGCCTGGCGACCTCGGTGATCGATGCCACGTCGCCGCGCTCAGTACGGGAACGGGAAGGACTTCGGCTCGTCGCGAACCGTCACCCACTGCCACTCGGAGAACTCGTCCCAGTTGGCGGGCCCGCCGAAGCGGCTGCCGTTCCCCGAGGCGCCCATGCCGCCGAACGGGATCGTCGCCTCGTCGTTCACGGTCTGGTCGTTGACGTGGACCATCCCCGACCGGAACCGCTGGGCGAGCGCCAGGCCGCGCGAGATCGAGCGCGAGTACACGGCCCCGGTGAGCCCGTACTCGCTGTCGTTGGCCAGCGCCACCGCCTCGTCGTCCGTGTCGAAGGTGACGACCGGCGCGACCGGGCCGAAGACCTCCTCGCGCCACGCGGCGTGCTCGGCGGTGACGTCCGTGAGCACCGTCGGGCGGTAGAACAGGCCCTCGTGGGTGCCGCCGACGACGACCCGCGCACCGGCCTCGACCGAGCGGCGCACGATGCCGTCGACCCGCTCGAGCTGCCGCTGGTTGACGATCGGGCCGAGGTCGACCTCCTCGCGATACGGGTCGCCCAGCCGGAGGCGCGCGGCCTTCTCGGCCAGCATGTCGACGTAGGCGGCGGCCACGCTGCGGTGGACGATGTGGCGCCCGGTCGCGAAGCACACCTGGCCCTGGAACTGGAACGAGGCGAAGGCGCCGGCGGACGCCGCCGCCTCGAGGTCCGCGTCGTCGAGCACGACGAACGCGTTGTTGCCGCCCAGCTCGAGGCTCACCCGCTTGAGCAGGCCGCCCGCCAGGCTGCCGACCCGCCGGCCCGCGGCCGTCGAGCCGGTGAACGACACGCGGGTGACGTTGGGGTCGGTGACGATCGCCTCGCCCACGTCCGCCCCGCCGACCACGACCCGGAGCAGCCCCTCAGGCAGGCCGGCCTCGCGGAACACGGCCTCGAACATCGCGCCGCCGCAGACCGGCGTCTGGGGATCGGGCTTGAGCACGACCGCGTTGCCCAGCGCGAGGGCCGGCGCCACGACCCGCATGCCGAGCACGCTGGGCGAGTTCCAGGGCGTGATCGCGCCGATCACGCCGGCCGGCACGCGGCGGAGCATCGACAGGCGGCCCGGCACGACGCTGGGCACCAGCTGGCCATAGGGCTGGAACGGCATCGTCGCCGCCGCGTGGAGCTCCCCGAGGGTGAAGTCCTGCTCGTGGTGCATCTTGCCGTGGACGGCGCCGGTCTCGCGCTGCGTCCAGCTGCCGAGCTCGGTGCGGTGCGCCTCGTAGACGTCCGCGGCCCGCCGCAGGATCCGGGCGCGCTCGGCGTAGCTGGTCTCGGCCCAGGCGGGCTGGGCGGCCGCGGCGGCCGCGGCGGCACGGGCGACGTCGTCGGTCGTGGAGCCCGGGGTCGTGAGCAGGGGGCGACCGGTGGCGGGTTCGCGCACCTCGCGCGGCTCGCCGGTGCCCGGGCGCCAGCCGTGGAGGAAGTCGTCCAGCCAGGTCGTGGTGGAGGGTGCGGTCATGTCGTCTCCCTGCCGGTCTGGGCGCCTGGCTCGGCGAGGCGGCCGGTGGCGGGGTCCTTCCAGACCGGACCACGCGCGATCACCTTGTCGATGAGGCCCTCTGCGAGGTACTCGGGGTACTGCCAGGAGTAGAGCTGCTTCGCGACCTGACCCGGGTACCCCAGGCGCTCGCGGACGTCGGCGTCGGTGTAGTAGCCGAACACGACCGCCTGGATCAGCGCCGCGTGCCGGTCGGGCTCGTCGCGCTCGAGGGCCGCGAGGCGCGCCGCCGGGTCCGTCCCCAGCTCCGGCCGGAGCGACGCGAGCAGCGGCTCCGCGAGGTCCGGGCGGGCCCCGAGCACGAAGCGGATCCTCGCCTCGCCCACGACGTCGCCCGCGGACGGCATCCCGTGGGCCGCCGGGATCAGGTGGTCCGCGACGGCGGCGAAGGCCACCCGCCGGTCCGCGTCGAGGACGTCGACCGCGCCCGGGGCCTGGACGCGCTCGCCGCTCATGCCGGCACCTGCTGGTCGAAGCGGGTCTCGACCATGTGGTCCGCCGCCCGGAGGGCGAGCGCGCAGATCGTCGACGTGGGGTTGACGCCGCCGGAGGTGACGAACGTGCTGCCGTCGGCGATGTACAGGTTGGGGACGTCGTGGGCGCGGTTCCAGCGGTTGACGACGGAGGTCGCCGGGTCGTCGCCCATCCGCGCGGTGCCCAGCAGGTGCCAGCCCGAGTAGCGCATCAGCCGGTCCACCTCGATCGTGTGGGCGCCCGCCTCGCGGAGCGATTCGGATGCCTTCTCGATGTGGAAGTCGAGCAGCCGCCGCGAGTTGTCCGAGACCTTGTAGTGGACCTCGGGCGCGGGGATCCCCGACGAATCGGTGAGGGTCGCGGACAGGCGGACCTGGTTGGCCTCGTCGGGCAGGTCCTCGCCGAACAGGCCCCAGTTGGCACCCCGGCCGAGATGCGCCCGGACGTGGAGGTGGTGGTCGGGCCCCCAGGTCTTCGCCCCGGCCCGGGTGGGCAGGGCCGCGTTGATCGGCCCGAACGTGGGCGCGAGGCCCCACTTGGCGCCCCGGACGAAGCCCCGCCGCTCGTCGGTCTCGTAGAACTCGAACGATTCGATGGAGCAGCCGAACTGGCCCTGCCAGCTCTCGAGGTCCTCGTCGAACAGGCCGCCGACGTTCGCGAACGGGTGCATCATCAGCCGCCTGCCGACCATCCCCGACGAGTTGGCGAGCCCGTCCGGGTGGACGCCCGAGGCGGACAGCAGCAGCAGCCGGGCGGTGCCGATCGCGTTCGCGGCCAGCACCACGACCTTCGCCGGCTCGAGGTGCTCGGCGCCGTCGCGGTCCAGCCACGTGGCCCCGGTGACGAGACCCCGGGCGTTGGTCTCGAGGCGGCGGACCCGGGCACCCGTGACCAGCCGGGCCCCGGCGGCGATCGCCTTGGGCCAGTGCGTCAGGTCCGTGGACGCCTTGGCGCCCTCGCCGCAGCCCTGCTGGCAGGTGCCCCGCTGGACGCACGGATGGCGGCCGTCGTAGGGCACGGACAGGATCGAGTTCGGCTCCGGCCACCAGTGCCAGCCCAGCCGGCTGTGCGCCCGGGCGACCTTGAGCCCGCCGGCACCCAGCGGCAGGGGCGGCAGGGGCGGATCCTCGCCCCCCGGCGGGTAGGCGGGGTCGCCACCCATCCCGGACACCCCGAACTGGCGGTCGCTGCGCTCGTAGTACGGCAGCAGCTCCCGGTAGTCGAGGGGCCAGTCGTCCGCCACGCCGTCCAGCGAGCGCACCCGGAAGTCCGACGGCAGCATCCGCGGCCAGGCGCCCGCGAAGATCAGCATCGAGCCGCCGACGGCCGAGAACATCAGCGGCGAGACCTCGGCGTCGGTCTCGTCGATCGGGTAGTCCTCGGCCAGGCCGCGGATGTTGGGGCTGGTGGCCCACTGCTTGCGCATCGTGAGCTCCCAGTCGAGCTCCGCGCCGCGGTACTCCGACCGGTCGTGCCACTCGCCCTGCTCCAGGCACACGACGCCGAACCCGGCCTCCGCCAGTCGCCGCGCCACGACGCCGCCGGTCGCGCCGGCACCGATGATCAGGACGTCCGCCGGTTCGCTGGCCAAGGCTCGCTTCCTCCGACTGCAAGGCCCGGTGCCGGAGCCGCGTCGGGCGGCCGGCGGCCCATAGTAAACCTTATCTGTCGGTGGATAGTAACCCTTGTCTATCGCCTGTTGCGGAGGGTGAGCCGGGGGGTGGCCGTCGCGGTCGGCGGCCGGCGCGGTCGGCGGCCGGCGCGGTCGGCGGTCGTCGCGGTCGTCGCGGTCGGCGGCCGGCGCGGTCGGCGG